>NZ_SIRE01000024.1 GCF_004307995.1 Paenibacillus thalictri
AGTAGATTTTTTTCTCAGGAACAATTCGATTTTTGGGTAAGGGCATAAGAAAACCTCCGTCAAAATGGCTGCTAACTATTTCGACAGAGGTATTGGAATTTCCTGTTAGTTGATTGGACAGCCGTAGAAAAAGTTTAAGAGCAGCCGCGTATTACGCCTGTAAAATTTCATCATTCGTGAGAGGAGAAATAACATGGATGCACAGCTGAACATTATTGACGTCGATGTGCACAACGATTTGAAAAGCCCTCAGGAGCTGCTGCCATATTTGCCGGAGCCTTGGAAGTCAAGGGTGGCGAGCTGGGGAATCGGCATGGCGGGGCACGGCTACACTTCGCCGGTCGGCGTTATGCGCAAAGATTGTATTCCGCCGTCGGGCGGCCCTTCGGCTTCCGATCCAGATTATTTGGTCGAGGATCTGGTCAAGCCTTATCATATGGAGTACGTCATTCTAACGGGGAATATGACCAACATATCGACGATGCACGATCCGGATTATGCTGCGGCGATCGCCTCGGCTTATAACGATCACATCATCGCCGATTGGCTGCCGAAGCACGAATCGTTCCGCGGCTCCATCACGATAGCGCCGCAGGACCCAAATCTCGCCGCACAGGAAATCGACCGGTTGGCCGGTCATCCGCTGATGGTGCAGGTGATTATGGGAAGCGCGCAGCGTGCGCCGCTTGGTCAGCGGCAGTTCCATCCGATCTACGAAATGGCGCAGCGCCATGACTTGCCGGTTACGATTCATCCCGGAGGCGAAGGCGGGGGAGGGACGCCGCCACCGACGCCGGCCGGTTATCCGACACGGTATCTGGAGTGGCATACTTGTTTGTCGCAAAATTATATGGCGCATTTGGTCAGCTTGGTTTGTGAGGGCGTTTTCGAGAAATTTCCCAAGCTTAAATTTGTCATGCTGGAGGGAGGAATCGCGTGGCTGCCTCATCTTATGTGGCGTCTGGATAAAAACTACAAAGGACTGCGCTCTTCCGTGCCGTGGCTGAAACGGCTGCCCAGCGAATATATTCGCGATCATGTGATGTTTTCCACTCAGCCCATTGAAGAACCCGCCAACCCGCAGCAGCTGATGTCGATATTCGATATGATCGACGCCGAAAACATTCTGATGTTTTCCAGCGATTATCCGCATTGGGACAACGATATGCCGACGGAAATATTAAAGCGGCTCGGAGCCGACGCCAGAAAAAAGATTTTCTACGATAACGCCAAAGCTTTATATAAAATTTGATTATGCGTAAGAGGGGAGATGTGGCAACTGGCAGGGAGCTGGCGATGTCCGAAGTTGAGCCGTAAGTAACAAGCAATTGCAGTTATCCTTTGGAAGTGGACCGTGTTGTTTTAAGCAACTTGGCGGTCAGCTGAACAAAGGGACGAGTATAGAGTGAAGAAGCGTCAGCGCCCGCTTTTAACGTTGTGCCCCGACCTCTTGAATTCATTCAAGGGGCACAACGTTAATTGGCGGAAACTCTATACTCGTCCCCTCCCGGACGCGCCGATGCAGCTCACAGCACATTAACGAACTTCCACTAGGTTTTGCTCATACATCCTTATATCTGATTGTTCTTCCTAAACTCCGAGGCGTTGATCCCGATCTTCGAACGGAACACGCGGCTTAAGTACGAGCCGTTCTCGTAGCCGCAGAGGGAGGCGATCGCCTCCAGCGTGTAGTTGGTCTCGAGCAGCAGCCGCTTGACCTCCTCCAACCGCAGCCGGGTCGCATATTCGACCGGAGAAGCGTCGTATTCCATGCGGAACCGGCGGGTCAGCTCGGATGGACGGATGCCAAGCTTCTGCGCAATTTGATTCATATTGACCTCATCAAACAGATTCCGATGAATGTAGCCAGCGGCCTGCTGCATTTGGGGATCTGTTTTCTTTTTGCGCTTCAGCGTGTAAATCCGCTCCAATTCGCTTAAGTGCAGCAGGTCGATCAGCATGTGGTGGGCTAGATTCGTTTTGTGCGACTCGCTGCCGAACTGCTGCCACAACTTCCGCAGGTACGTATACGTCGAGGACAGACGGCTGACGTCGCCGACCGTCACTTTGCCGACAGGCAGCGTTTCAAACACCGGATTCGGCTCAAACAACGAAGAGAAGGTGAGCAGATGGAAGGTGATTTCGCCGTGCGACCTGCGCTTGAAATTAGTTCCGGGCGGAACAAACACGAGATCGCCGAAGGACGCTTTGCCTGTGTGCCTGCCCACGGCGTAATCAAATGAACCGGCCTCTACGCCAAGTATGACGTATTGCTTGTACGTTTCCTCCGGTTTGATAAATCCGGGCTGGGGCCCGGCGTATACGTACTGATTGAACTCATAGGGCGGAGCGTACATTCGATAATCCGCCTCCTTCTTGGCATCTTTCCTCTATTTTACCATGAACGGCTCATGCGGAGATAACCCCAAAAGTTTAAAAAAAGTGCAGAAAATATATAAAATCCGTGTATTTCTATTTAAACTTTGTGAGTGTAAGATGAAGGTGTGATCTGGATCACAGACAACGCGCGCGCAATTTGGAAAGATGTATGGTTTGGCCCGAAAACCGAAAACAAATATGAAAACCAGGAGCGATGAACTTCATGAGCACGAAAAAACGTTCAGTCATCGATACCGATATACACGGCAGCGCCCCAAGAGAGGGGATGCTGGAATACATGCCGCGGATTTACCGCGAGCAAGTGGCTACTTTCGGCTGGCGGCTGCCGGCGCAAGGAGGCATGTTCCTCAACGGCGGCACCAACGGCTCCATGCAGGACGAGGCGCATGTGAGCGATGGCACGGAGGATAGCTATCTGAATCATTTGCGCAAAAATCACCTGGACCGCTACAATGTGGAATATGGCATATTGACGGGAGGCGGCTATGAAGTGCATGCCGCAACCGACATCGATTTTGCGGCAGCGGTGTGCTCGGCTCACAACGATTATTATATCGAGCGGTATTTGTCCAGAGAGCCACGGCTGAGGGGTTCGATTCTCATACCAAAGCAGGACCCGGTTTTGGCGGCGAAGGAAATCGACCGGATCGGCGACCATCCGGGCGTTATCCAGGTGATTGTCTCCAACGGCGCGCAAAAACCGTACGGCCAGCGGTTTTACCACCCGATCTACGAAGCGTGCGTACGCCACAATCTGCCGTTTACGATACACGTCAGCATGGAAGGCATCGGGATCAACAATCCGCCGACCGGCGCGGGTCACGTGACCAGCTACATTGAATACCGGGCCGCTCGCGCGCAAATTATGATGGCTCATATGGCAAGTTTTATTTTCGAAGGCGTGTTTGAGAAATTTCCGACTTTAAAGGTGGTGATGATGGAAGCCGGGATGCTGTGGATCGCTCCGCTGATCTGGAGGCTCGATCAGGACTGGAAAGCGCTCCGCCACCAGACGCCGTGGGTAAAGGAACCGCCAAGCGAATATTACCGCAAGCACTTCAGAGTGACGTCCCAACCGATCGAGCTGCCGGAGAAAATGGAGATGTTCCATCCGATGATGGAAGCAATTTCGGCGGAAACGAACCTGATGTTCGCCAGCGATTATCCGCACTGGGACTTCGATTCGCCGATGCACGCTTTTCCGAAGCTGCCTGCGAAGATGTGGGAGCGGATTTTTTACCAGAATGCGGCGGAATTGTACGGCTTGCCGCAGCGTAAAGCGGAGACGGAGGGAACTTTGGCATGAGTCGTTATTTGGTTGGCGTCGTATCGGAGCTTCCGCCGGGCTCGAAAAAAATCGTGGAAGCAGGGGGGCGCAGCGTCGGCGTCTACAACATTAACGGACAATATTACGCGATCCGCAATTTGTGTCCGCATCAGAGCGCAGCGTTATGTGCGGGAATTACCACCTCGTTTGTAACGTCGACGGGGCCCGGAGAATACTGCTTTGAGATGGAAGGCGAGATTGTGCGCTGCCCGTGGCATTTCTGGGAATTCGACATCAAGACGGGGCAGATGGTCGTCGATCCGAAGACACGGACGAAGACATACGACGTCACGGTCGAAAAATACAACGTAACCGTCGACGAGGAATGCATTTTTGTTCATATGTGACAGAAGAACAGGCGGTGAGCAAGTATTAAAAACACGTTGTCTTTGCTGAGGAAAGATAAGCTTTTATACATGATGGCGGTTCCGGGCGTGCTATTTTTCATCGTATTTCATTACGTTCCCTTGTATGGCATTTTGATCGCTTTCAAGAAATACAACCTGTATCAGGGTTTTGCCGGCAGTCCTTGGGTCGGGCTGGACAACTTTACGAAGCTGTTTGCGATGAGCGGGTTTACGCGGGCGCTGAAAAATACGATCATCATCAGCTTCTACCAGCTCGTATTCGCTTTTCCGGCCCCGATCATTTTAGCCATTCTGCTGAATGAGGTCCGGCACATGCTTTACAAAAGATTCGTCCAAACCGTTATCTACTTGCCTCACTTCGTTTCGTGGGTCGTCATTTCAGGCATCTTGTATGCCTTTTTTTCTCCTTCCACGGGAGTCATTAAGGAAGCAGCCGAATGGTTCGGTTATGAAGGCGCTGTCATTAATTTTTTGGGCAGCAAAGAGTATTTCCGCGGTTTGCTTGTGATTTCGAATATATGGAAAGAAGCGGGTTTCGGCACGGTATTGTATTTGGCGACAATTGCGGCGATCGACACGCAGCTGTATGAGGCGGCGAAGGTAGACGGGGCCAAAAAGCTGCAGCAAATTTGGCATATTACGCTGCCGGGTTTGCGTACGACAATCGTCATTTTGCTTATTTTCCGCGTCGGGAACATTTTGAACGCCGGGCTCGATCAAGTGTATGCGCTTTATAATCCGCAGGTGTTCGAAGTGTCAGAAATATTGGACACGTTTGTCTACAAGCTGGCGTTCGAGGAGGCCAAATACGACCTGTCAACGGCGACCGGCGTGTTCAAGTCGATTATCGGTTTGGTTCTCGTGCTTATTACCAACTATATCGCCAAAAAAATCGACCGGGACAGCGGTTTGATCTAGGGGGGCCAAATGAAAGAAACGTTTGGAGAAAAGCTGGCGAATGGGGCTATCAATCTGTTTTTGCTGGTCATCTCGGTCAGCACGTTGTATCCGTTCTGGCATGTGCTGATGTATTCGATCAGCGATCCGAAGCTGGCGATGGGCGGCGGTATTTTTCTTGTACCGCGGGGTCTGTCCTTGGCGTCGTTTGACATTTTGCTCGGCAGCAAAGGGATTTTCACCGCTTATTGGAATTCGCTTGTCCGGCTTGTGGCCGGAACATTCATCAATTTGCTGTTTACGGCAATGCTCGCTTATCCGCTGTCGATGCGCCGGTTTCTCGGGCGCAACGTGATTACGCTGCTTATTTTTTTCACGATGCTGTTCAGCGGGGGCATGATTCCCAGCTATTTGCTCGTCAAACAGCTTGGGCTGCTCGATTCGATCTGGGCGCTTATCATTCCGACGGCAATCAGCGCTTGGAATTTATTGATTATGAAAAATTACTTCCAAACGATTCCTCCCGAACTGGAAGAATCGGCCAACATTGACGGCGCTTCGCCGGCCCGTGTATTAGTTTCCGTTATATTGCCCGTATCCATGCCGGTCATTGCGGCGATCGCGCTGTTTTACGGGGTGGCGCACTGGAACTCCTACTTTGATGCGATTTTGTACATCAACTCGCAAAAACAGCAGGTGCTTCAGGTATTTTTGCGCACGATGCTGAATGGCAGCTCGCTGCAGCAGGTGCAGGGGGCGGACAATTTCGCCACGAATATCGGTATGGTGACCGAGGAATCGGTCAAGATGGCGACGATTATCGCGTCCGTGCTGCCGATGCTGCTGATTTATCCGTTTTTGCAAAAGTATTATGTGAAAGGCGTCTTAATCGGGTCTGTCAAAGGTTGAATATGAATTGGGGGGAACAAGATTGATGAGAAAGCGTATGGGCACATGGGCGGGTCCGGCTGGTATCGTTATTTTGGCGGGAGTTATGTTAAGCGCTTGCAGTGGCGGCGGGGATGGGAAAGAAGGTGCGGCGGCGGGACAGTCCGACAAACCGAAAGGACCTTCGACGGTGACGGTGTTGATGAGCAAAGCGACGAATTTTCCGGAGGACAATCTGGTCATCCAGGAAATCCGCAAACGGACCGGCATCAACGTACAAGTTATTGCGGTTGACGCACCCGATTATGAGAACAAGCTGAACACGATGATTGCGTCTAGCAGTCCGCCCGATATTTTCCGCAGCGCCTCCAAAGCTAAGATCAAAGAGCTGGCGGATAATAAAGCGATTCTTCCGCTTGACGATCTGCTCGCCAAAAACGGCAAAAACATCATGGACAACAAGGGCAAATATTTAAAAGGCGCCGGGTTCATCGACGGCAAAAATTACGCGATCCCAACCGCTTACGTGCTGGGCAACGGGCTGGCATTCCGCCAGGACTGGCTGGATAAGCTGGGATTGAAGGTGCCGACGACGCTGGACGAATACGACAACGTGCTGCGCGCTTTTGCGAACCGCGACCCGGACGGCAACGGCAAAAAAGATACGATTCCGCTCGGACTGATGATTGCGGCGGATCAAACGTTTGACCACCTGTTTGCCGCCTACGGGGTACCGATGAAAACCGGCGTGCTGGTCGACGGGAAAGTCGTGCCGTGGATGCTGGCGCCGGGTTACCTCGATGCGGTAAAACATCTGAACATGATGTACAACGAAGGGCTGATCGAGCCGGATTTTGCGACCGTGCCGAATATGCAGGAGTTTGAAAAGCTGTGGAACGGCAAAATGGGCGCTTTTCAATTCAACCCTCCGGGTACAACGCAAAACTGGCTGACGCGGTACATCGAAAATCCGAAGCCGACGTTTGTGTACACCGTCATCAAGGGGCCGACCGGCATCGGCGGCAATACCCGGTTTGTGCGCGAGGACAAAGGGCCGTGGACGCATATCTCAAGCAAAGCGAAAGATCCGGATGCGGCGATGAAGGTGCTTGATTTCTTAAACAGTGAAGAAGGCGACCGGCTGACATGGGCCGGAGTCGAAGGCCAGCAATATACGATGAAGGACGGCAAGTTCGAGTGGATCAAACCGTTCGACGACGCGGTGCAGCTGAGAAACGTCGGTGGTTTCGCTTATAACGGGATCAGCCAGCGGCTCGACGGCATGGAGTTCCAGCTTATGAACGAGCAGACGCGCAAAGGCATTGAAATGTCCGTCAATAGCCCGATTCCGGACGCTTATATTTTCGGCGTTCCCGAGATTGAGCGGGATAAGAAAAAGGTGCTCGACGACCTCGAGGTCGAGTTCAGAACGACGGCGATTGTCTCCAAAGGCGGCAACCTCGACAAGATGTACGACGACTTCAAAAAGAAATATTTGGCCGAAGGCGGCACTGCGTGGATCGAGCAGGCGACGGCGATCTATAAAAAAGAGCAGGCCGATTTTAAAAAGTAAATAAAAGCCGTTCCATGTGTGAGGCGCCTGGGCTGTGAAGCTCCGGCGCCTCCTTTTACGACAATACTTCATCCAAAAACGCGGGATGAAAGCCTGTAGCCCGGCTGCGGTCCTGAATGCTGTCCGTTTCGGCCATAGCGCTCACCATTAAACGGATGTAGTCAAGCGACTTCTCCAAATCCATATCCTTGGCATAACAGACATAGCTGCACCCGCTTGTTACACAATTCACGACAATGGATTGGGGAAGCGACGCAAACGCTTTGCTGCAGCATACGACTGTTAGATGCTGGACCAGCAGAAGCATGTCGGTTGTGACATCGACAGCATATTTATGTATCGTATAAGGAGCGTTTATCCCTGCTGCGTTTACGCTAAGCGCTTGAACGATATAAGCAATTTCCAGACCCAGCTCTTCGATATAAGTCGGAAACGATTCAAACAACACCATCGGGGTCAGATGTTTTGCTTGCCCTAGAAAACGGGTCAGCTTCGCCGTAACGTTCATCTTGATGAGCCGAAAATGTTCCGGAGATTGAAACTTGTTCACACGATTGGTCCAATATTTCTCAACGAAATGAGCGATTGCTTCCGGGGTTCTTCTGGAGACGGGCAAGCTGAAATATTGATTGACCGTATGACTTGCTGCATATTGAACCAGTTGTTTCCAATCCAGGCCGCTGGATGATGTTTTGCGGTGATATTGCCGAACGAAAGCTTCCAGCTTGTATTCCTCGATAGATCGAATATAGCCCTCTGTATATTTCATCTTGCCCGCGCCTCCGTTTCTTAAGAATGCAATACAGATTCGGCGAAGCGCCGGCCGAAGCCGCGGCATTCTTCTTTATCTTCTTCAGACGGGAAAAGTTCTACCTTCATTCCTTCCAATGCGACATAAGCGCCTCGTTCCTGCAATTTTTCAACGAGTTGATCTACGGCCGCCCCAAACAAACGGTACGATGAATCGGCGGAGCCAAAAGCGGCAGCCGTGCGCCCATCCAAATCGACATCATCCATCTCTTCATGGAAGTCAAGAAATTCGTCGGGCAGGTCCCCGTCTCCCCATGTATAAGCGCCGAGCAAGATCCCGTCGTATTTGAGCAAATCAACCGCACTTGCATCAAGCACAGACTTAAGATCGGGTTCAATGCCTGCTGCACGAATGCCTGCTGCGATTTCTTCGGCCATCTCTTCGGTATTTCCCGTCATGCTTGCATAAACAATAATAATTTTCTTCATAAGTTCCACTCCCTGGGTGATTTGTTCTCCATGTACGTTTTCTCGTATCCCATCATAAGTGATAATGATTATCAATGTCAATTAAAATGATAATCATGATGTTCCGACGAGGATTTACATGACAGGGACGGAGGTTAGGAGTAGAATGGAGCATATAAAAACGTTTATTTATTTTATTCATTGGGAGGATTCAATCACATGTGGCATCCGGCTTTGAGCACGTGGAGTTTGCATCGCAATTTGGGCCCGCTTCGTTGGACCCAATGGGACGAGGAAACGAAAACGCATATCGTCGCAGAGCAGTTTCAGCCCCAATTGATGGAGCTGACCGAGCTTCCTGCCGCTGCGGGCCAGCTTGGTTACCGGTATTTGGAAATATGCCATTTTCATTTTCCGTCGCTTGATCCGACCTATTTGCAAACATTAAAAACCGCATTTACCGAGGCCGGTTCGGTATTTCGCACGCTGCTGCTGGATTATGGGGATATTACGAGCGCGGATGAAACGAGGCGCAGCGCCGATCTGGCTTTTATCAAGCAATGGATCGACATTGCCGCGATGAGCGGGGCGGAGCGTATCCGGGTTATTGCCGGAGAGGCGGGTCCGGAAGATCTTGAGTCGCTGCAGTTGTCCTTAAGTACATACCGCGAGCTGCTTCAATATGGTCATGAGCGCGGGGTCGGCGTCATTATGGAAAATTTCAAGCCGCTGACCTCGACGTTGTCGAATTGCTTGAGTTTGCTGCAAGCATTCAGCGGTGATCTTGAGACGATTATCGATTTTGGCAATATGCGTCCGGTTGAAAAATATGACGCCATCCGGCAAATGGCGCCGTATGCCGTATCGATTCACGCCAAACCGCAATACGACGAAAACGGTATCCCAAACGAGGCGGAATTGGTCCGCTGCCTGGAGGCGCTTCATGCCTCTCATTATGCCGGGCCGATCTCGATAATTTACGACGGCCCCGGCGATATGTGGGAGGGCATTGAAAGAGTTCGCAGCATCATCGACAGATATACGGCATAACACGGGCCGCCGATTCTTGTGCCGGCTTCTTTTCAGCTGCCGGCCGATTTACGGTAATCGGTCGGCACGATACCTTTGTTTTCGCGAAAAATGCGGGAAAACGTCTTATACGACCCGTAGCCGACTTCCAAAGCGATTTCGGAGACGCTCATGTCCGTAGAGGCAAGCAGGCCGCACGCATGGCGGATGCGGACATCGTGGAGAAACTGCACGAAGGTTTGGCCGGTCGTTTCTTTAATCCGCTCGCTGATGCGGGAGACGCTTAACGGAAATTGATGGGATAGCGACGTCAAAGTCAATTCTTCACGATAGTTGCTGTGAATGTAATGAATGATCGGCCACACGGAGCTTGCCGTTCTGGAAGGGGATTGCTCCTCGCGGGCGGCGGCGCTATGTTCCCGGCGGTGACGGTCGAAGTGGACAAGGATTTCCTTTAATTTGACCTGCAGCATGGTGCGTCTCCACCGTTCCTTGCTTGTATATTCAACGAACATTTCAGCGGTCAGCCTGCCGAGCACGGTGGCATCTTCGCCCGTAAATTGCGCGTAGGAAGTTAACCGGTCCAGATCGTCCAGCAGCGCCGAAAAATCGCCGTCCAGCCCTTGTTCCATCAGCAGGTCCATACTGAACATGCAGTTGTAAAGCACCAGCGTGCTCCCCGGATCGGTAAACAGCTCATGCACTTGGTAGGGCAGCACAAAGGTGAAGGTGCCCGGCTGCATCGTGTGTTTGACTCCGTTGATCGTTTCCGAACCGCTTCCTTCGATGACATAAGAAAATTCAAGAAAATCGTGGCGATGCGCCGGGAAGCCTTTTTTGAGCCGGTTCATGCTGAGATGGAGCGGGAACGAGCTGTTCATATTTGGATACGTTTTCAGGACGAGCGGAAAATAAGTCATGGGTATCTGTACTCCTCCGAAAAATTGGGACATTTTCCGAAAATAACGGAACGCATTTTTCTCCACTTTATTCTAACATAAATGATGTGCGAATAGACGAGCTCGGGAGCCGGCAGGCTCCCGGCAAAAATTCCGAAGGGAAGAGGAACTTGAGATGAGCGACAAAATCAGAATTGGGATTATCGGCGCCGGCAATATCGGCGGTGTACACATGAGGGAATTTTCCAAACTAGCGGAAGAATGCGTCATTACGACGGTGACCGATACATATTTGCCGCTTGCCGAATCGCGGGCGCGTGAATATGGAATCGCCCATGTAGCGGCTTCTCCGGAAGAGTTGATTCAAAGCAGCGAAGTCGATGCCGTCATTATCGGCGTTCCTAACCAATTCCACGCTCCGCTGGCGATACAGGCATTGCAAGCAAACAAACACGTGCTGCTGGAGAAACCAATGGCGATCAGTTCGGCGGCGGCCCGCGAAATCCTGCTGGCCAGCCGTGCAACGAACAAAACGTTGATGGTATCCCACCAAATGCGTTGGGAATCGGTTCCGATGCAGATCAAAACACAGATTGAGCGCGGCGAGCTTGGACGTATCTATACGGCGAAGACAGGCTGGTTCCGGCGCAAAGGCATTCCCGGCTGGGGCACGTGGTTTACCCGCATGGATCAATCGGGCGGCGGTCCTTTGATCGATATCGGCGTTCATATGCTGGATTTGGCTTTATATTTAATGGGCAATCCGAAGCCGGTATCGGTATACGGAGCGACTTATGCCGAATTTGGTCCGCACCGCAAGGGGATCGGCACGTGGGGCAAGCCGGACTGGAGCGGCATTTACGATGTCGAGGATTTGGCTACCGCGCTGATCAAGATGGAAGACGGCAGCACCTTGTCGCTGGAAGTCAGCTGGGCGGTGCATAAAGATACCGATAATGTGCCATTTATCGATTTGATGGGGACCGAAGGCGGGGCCAGCTACCGCGGACCGCAGGGCAAGCTGCTGACCGAAAAGTTCGATCGTCCGATCGAAACCGAGCTGCGTAAGCCCGACAACGACGAAGGCGAAAGACAACGCTTAAGCCGCCATTTCCTCGAATGCGTCCGTGAGGGCAAACAGCCGATCAGCTCGGCGCTGACCGGATTTACGAACAATCTGGTGTTGGATGCGATTTACGAATCGTCCCGAACCGGTAACGAAGTCAAGCTGAATTGGGATATTTAATCGGTTGCGCGCAAGCGCAGTTTATGATGGATAGAATCAGCGAAAAGTAAAAGCCGAAAGTCCTTCCGCTTAAGGAGCTATACGATGCTCCCGAGCCGGAGGCTTTCGGCTTTGCCGGTTTATGGTTCAAATGGGACCTTGCAAAAGGCTGAACAGTTGCCTCAGCCCTCGCCCCGCATGGCGGGGATGACTGCGTTACGTACGGGTTGCCCAAGGCTGGACGGCGGAAGTTACCGTTTCTCCCGTTTCAATCGCCTGATTCAGCAGCAGGTTTAAATAATGATCCTGTGAAGCTTCAGCGAGCGGGTAAAAGCTGGGACCACCTCGCACATACTCGCTCATTTTCTGCAGCGTCTCGGCAACGGCCAACTCGTCGTCAGTCAGGCGGGCAGGGGCAAAAGGATTCGTATACACCCATTGTTCCCCGCAGAGAATGCCCTTTAAGTATTGTCCCTCCAGGTTTCCGTTTTCACCGGCAGAGACACGTTTCAGATCAAGCTGCACCGGCGTTTCGAAATCGGCGAGATAACGCAAGGTGTCGTTCGCTAATTCGCCCTGATCACCGCGTATCAGGATACGGGAAGAACGAATCCAGGAAAAATACTGATCGCCTGTAAAATCAAACACCGCCTGTTTCCCGTTAAACTCAAACCAAGCGATCGTTTGCTGGGAAACGGTTTTTTCGTACCGCTGCGGTTTGCCTGCCCGGTTCGGACCGGCAGTAATGGGGGAGCTGAAGCGTTTGGCGGTCATTTGCGCCGCATCGAACCCAACGCCAAGCCATCTGCGGATTAAGGCGATGCCGTGATAGCCGTGAGCGACACTGACCTGAACGTGGGATACCTCGCCAAGCCGACCCGAACGGATAATCTCGTCGATCGCCTGATGCCGCGGTTGAAACGGGTATTGCTCCGCTACTTGGACGCCGCTGCAATCCTGAAGCGCCAATAATCCTTCAAGATCCGGAGCCGGAGGCGTTTCCGACAGCACAGGAATACCCCGTTCCGCGAGCTGCCGGATGATGACCGGACAAACGGCCCAAGGTACGGAGACGACGACAAAAGACGGTTTCGTCAACTCCAGCATCTCCTCAAGCGACCGGAAGGTCGCCACACCGAACCGCCGCTCCAGTTCGCTGCCTTTACTCGCATCCCGTACGACGATGCCGCTTGCTTCAAAGAGTGCAGGCAGCGCAGCGGCCACCCGCAAATAAAACTCCGTCCGCCAGCCTCCGCCGACAATGCCAAAGCTGATTTTTGTATCCGATAACGCCATGTGGACACCTCCCTGATAATAATATACCATTCCATGAGTCCACTGAAAAAGTAGCGAAGTGGTCTTTGCTCCCTCGCGAAACGTTCGACGATAAACGAGTCATTGCATTCGCCTGTCAACTTTAATAAGATGAAGAAAGAAGTGAAGCAACAATCGAAGGAAATGTGGGGAGGGTAAGCGAAATGTCAGCCCAAATGAAACTTTCTTTTACCACGCTAGGTTGTCCGGATTGGCCTTTGCAAAAAATCATCGACAATGCCGCGGAATACGGCTTTGACGCGATCGATTTCCGGGGACTGCAGGGTGAACTGGACATTTACAACATGCCGGAATTTACTGTGAACATCGCAGATACGAAAAGCCGTATTGAAGCCGCAGGGCTTCATGTTTCTTGTTTTTCCAGCTCCGTGAATCTGGTCTCCGTGGAGAAATTCGCCCACAACTTGGAAGAAGTGCGGCAGTATGCGAAGCTTTGCGCGTTTTTCGGCGCCAAGTATATCCGGGTTTTTGGCGGCAGGATCGGAGAAATGGACCGCGAGGCGGCGGTAGACGTTATGGTGAAGCATTTTGGCGAGTTGGCCGATGCGGCTCGGGAGCATGGTGCGAAAATTTTGCTGGAAACACACGACGACTGGATTGCTTGCGGCGACGTCAAGACGGTGATGGAACGGACGAACAATGAAGGCGCGGGAGTGCTGTGGGATTTGCACCATCCTTACCGGATGCTGGGCGAGCAGCCTGAACATACATGGAACGAGTTGAAGCCGTGGATCGAATACACCCATGTGAAGGATTCGCGGATCACGAACGCTGCGGCGAACGAGTTTCAATATTGCTTATGCGGCGAAGGCGATGTTCCCCTTGAGCAAACGGTCGCGCTGTTGAGACAAAACGGCTACGACGGCTATTTTACGCTGGAATGGGAGAAAAAGTGGCATCCTTATTTGCAAGATGCTGAAATCGTGTTCCCTCATTACGTGCAGTATATGAGAAATTTGGAAAAGTAACGTCAGAGCATCATTACATATTTACCGGACCGGGGCGTACAGATGAGATCTTCATTTGTACGCCTTTTGGGCTGCTGCAATTACGCCAAAGGAACCTGCAAAAAGCGTATCCTCAAGTATCGGGACATGTGGTACAATGGGAAAACGCCAAATCTTCGCTTGGAGGAAATCATGCCCCCGAGAACGACCTTTTTTATCCGCTTGATGATATTTAGCACGCTGATCGGCACGCTGCCGCTGCTGTTTCTAGGCATATATTCTTTCTTCCAATCGACTTCTGCGGTGCAAACTAAAGTGAATGAAGCAAACGTTTTCATTTTGCAGCAGTCGCAAAGCCGGGTGGAGCAAATTTTGAAGGTCATCGACCAAGTAACCGGCCGTTATGCGGAAAGCCCGCTTGTCGTGAATTCTGTCTCACAGCGGCTGGAAATCGGCGATTTTCAAAATATCGACCAGTTGGTGAAGGGGCTGCTAGGCGTACAAACGTACGAACTTGGCGTAAAGGACACGGAACTGCACAGCTTGCAGCAAGGATGGTACATCAAAGACGGCGGTTTTTATTTCGGTCCCGATTTGACGAAAAAGCCGATCTTGTTGAATACGGCGTACAATTCGCGTTGGGTTCCGGAGCAAGACGGGGCTTTTCAAGGAATTAAGCTGCTCAAAACGATTCCGGCGCAAGCTGCCGAACCCAAGGGGTATTTGTCCGTCCGCGTCTCCAATACGGAGCTGGCCAAACTGCTTACGGGCGGTTTCTCCAGCCGGGAAACGATGATTATCGACGACCAGCTGAACGTCATCGTTCACAGCAACGCGGAGAGAATCGGTGGAAGTATCGCCGGAGAGCCATGGTTGGAGCCGCTGCGGAATACGCCGGAAACCCATGGTTACTTCAGCAGCACGTTGCTGGGCAAGCCGTACAGCGTAATTTACATGCATTCGCGTTACAATAATTGGACTTATGTGTCGGTTATACCGCTGGAGGAAGCGAGGAAGGAGTCGGCTTCCATCGGCTGGGCGACGTTAACCGCTTGTGTGCTGCTGTTGTTGTTTACCGCCTTATTGTCATATTGGGGCTCCAAACGGATGTATTTCCCGGTGCGCAGCCTGATGGAAGTGACGATGCGCCACAGCAAGCCGACCGGCGGAAGCACAGCGGCCAAAGACGAGCTGCAGTGGATCGGCACCCAGTTCACCTCCTTGCACCAGTCCAAAGAACAGCTGGAAGGGCAGATGAAGATGCAGTCGGGCCAGCTCTTCGATTATTTTATGCTCAAGTTGTTTCAAGGCGAGTTGCACCGCAGCGAGCTGGAGGAAAAAACGTCGCGTTACCAGCTGCCTGTATGGCGCCATTATGCGGTGCTGGTGCTGCAGATCGATACGCTCGATCAGACGCGGTACCAGGCGAGCGAGCAGGATTTGCTGTTGTTTGCCATCAACAACATCGCCTCCGAGCTGATCGAACCCCCTAGACGCCTTCACGCAATGCCCATCGGCAATTACCAGGTGTCGCTTGTCGGCAGCGACGCGGAACATCATATGGAGCTGCTGGGTGAGTTCAGCAGTCTTGCGGAGTCCGCGCAGCGGTCGGTGGATCAATATTTGGGGCTGAAAGTGAGCGTCGGAATCAGCCGTCCGTTCGAGCAGATGTATGCCACGCCGCAGGCGTTTCTCGAAGCGAAGGAAGCGCTGCAGTACCGGATACGTCTCGGGGAAAAGGCGATTTTGCATCTCGACGATCTGAAGCCAAGGCAAGCTTCGGGCCATTATTATCCGCATCACCTGGTGTCGGAGCTTACGCAAGCCATTGCTTTTCTGGACCGGGATAAAGCTGACGAGCTGCTTCGGCAGTTCATTCAGGAAGTGCTGCGCGTGGAGACGGATCCGAACTTGTACCGGATGTCTTTTGCTATGCTGCTGACCGATCTGGCCCGGGTCATCTACGATGCCGGGGATACCGGCGAGATGTTTATCCGCGATCACGGCAACGAATACGAGCAGCTGCTCAGCTTAAAAACGCCGCAGCAAATCGAAATCTGGTTTAAGCATCAGATCATCTATCCGATGATGGATCTGGCCCGCAAGCGTCATGAATCATCCGGCAAAAGCATTTCGCGTTCCGTCATGGACTTGATCCACGAGCATTACGACAGCGACTTGACGCTGGAGCAGTGCGCGCAGCGGCTGAACTACAGCACGCATTACATCCGCCGCATATTCCGCAAGGAAACCGGGATGAATTTCAGCGATTATTTGGCCGGCTACCGCCATGATATGGCTAAGAGCTGGCTCAGCGGAAGCGATATGAAAATTACCGAAATTGCAGAAAAACTGCAGTACACCAACGCGCAAAATTTCATCCGCCAGTTCCGCAAGCTGGAGGGGATGACGCCGGGGCAATACAGGGAGCAGCAGCGGGCTTGATGTGAACGTGTGCATGAATTGCGTGGATGCGAGCAGGCGTGGATGGCCTGTGTGAGCCCGCCAGCATCACATGGAGTGAAGCGAGCAGGCGTGCAAGGCCTGTGTGCATGTGTCAGCACCACATGGAGTGAAGCGTACAGGCGTGTGTGCACGTGCCAGCACCACATGGCGTGAAGCGAGCAGGCGTGCAAGGCCTGTGTGCACGTGCCAGCATGACATGGAGTGAAGCGTACAGGCGTGTGTGCACGTGCCAGCACCACATGGCGTGAATCGGGCGGGCGGTGCATGGCCTGTGTGCATGTGCCAGCACCTTTGAAATTTGGCGGCTCCGGCGAAAAAAATTTCCTTGCGCGGTGAAGCAGGCGCTTTTCAGGGGAAAGGTTGGAGCACATACATCTCAATGTTCTCAGGTCAGCGATAAATGGTTGGTATTCAGATCTCGTATTGACTGCATTAGCGCAATCATATCGGGTTCATGGAGTAAACCGGAACCATAACATGTTTGATCGCAGCAAATGGAGCGATTTTGGAGCGATTTCGATTCAACTTGATGAAAGTTGATCTTTGGTTAGCTGCCTGTAACGGAGATCCTCATCACTATGGTTAGCCTTATGTATGCGAGCGTCATGCTCCAACGTTAACGGACAGGAGCGACTTTATTTGACAGAAAAATCGGGGTTTGCCTTTTTAACGGACAGGTACGCTGTTATTTGCCCAAAAAAGCCGGAGAAACCGCGATGGTAGGCCGAATAAGTGCGCCGGTGTCCGTTACATGCAGCCAACCTCAGATTTGGTTTATATTGCGGCGCGCATGTCCGTTAGAGAGGGGGCTTCTCCGTTGGGTGATGCACAACGGCCAGGTGTTGCACAATGAATCGTGCGGCTCTCATTCAGTCCGTTATCCAGCCGAAGGGGTTCTATGTTCAGAACGGGTCGCGACGCATCAAAGAAGCTAAATCATTCCTGTGACGATTCCCGTGACAATACTCTTGGTTCATCGACTTCTTATCCTGACAACAGTGGCATCCCTCTCTCTATCCCGCGTAAAAAGCAACTCGTCTTACAGAATCAGGCACATGTTTGCCAAGCATTTGTGCCTGATTCTTCTTTTCACTCAATGAAACCGTTTACATGGAAAAAAATAATTCGCATATATGCTTGCCATGTTGAAATTCCTTATACTGTTCTGGAAGAGAGAGGAGGGGTGAGCTTGAATCAGCAAATCGGTTCCAAACCGAATATTATTCTGATCACCACAGATACGCAGCGTTGCGATACGCTGGGCTGCATGGGCAGCCCTTATGCGGTGTCCCCGCATCTTGACCGGCTTGCGGCGGAAGGCGTATTGTTCGAAGAGGCCTATACCGCGTCGCCGGTATGTTCGCCGGCGCGAAGCAGTTTGATCACGGGACTTCACACGCCGGTGCATGGATGTATCGAGAACGGCATCAAACGCAAGGAATCGTTCCAAACGTTGCCCGATTTGCTTAAATTGCAGGGCTACACAAATATGATGATTGGAAAAACCCACTTTGGCCCCGTGCCGGAGTCGTTTGATATTGTCCACGAAGTTTCCGGGGAGAAAAGCGCCGATGCGGCATCCGACAGCTACGCGCAATTTTTGCAGCCGCACGGGGTGCCACGAGGAAGTCACGGGCCGCAATCAAGGCCAGAAGAGCTGCATATGGAAGCTTTTCTGATTGACCGGACTATCGAGGAGTTGGAGCGTTTCCGGCAAACGGGAGACGGTCCTTTCTTCAGTTATTGCTCCTTGTTAAGCCCACATTCGCCGCTGGATCCACCGGGAGATTGGGCGCATCTTTACCGCGGCAAGCCGCTGCCTCCGATCGACTACCGTCCTGGGGATATCGCCGCATTGCCGGTTCAAACCAAACGCCTGCTTGGTTTTTTGGGAGGCGAGGCCGAAGCGGAAGCCGCCCTTCAATCGCCTGAGATGCAACAAAAAATCGATGAAGAACGGCGCTTATATTACGGCTTAGCCGCATTCACTGATGCGCAAATCGGGCGGCTTCTCGATTATCTCGATGCCAGCGGTTTGCGTGAGTCGACGCTTGTCATCTTCACCTCCGACCATGGGGAGCAGTTGTACGATCACGGCTTCAGCGACAAGCACAATTATTACGACGCGACTTGGCGTGTGCCGATGATTATGAGCATGCCGGGAACGCTGCCGATGGGGGAAACGCGGGATTTTGCCGTGTGGACGGATATTACCGCTACGATATTGGGCGCTGCCGGCATTCACAGCAGGTACGTCCATGGCCACGATTTGTTTCACCCGCTCTGTCGGGGAGAACGGTCACCGCGCCACTGCGCGGTGGGTACGCTGTACCGTTCGGCGGCTGTTGCTACAAAACGCTGGAAGCTGGAGTATTATTTTGAAGAGAGAGAAGGAAGGTTGTACGATCGCCTGAATGACCCTTCGGAACGAACCGATCTATTTGGCAGCATCCAATACATGGATATCAAAAACGAACTGTTAGAAGCGCTACTCTCCTGGCGCGCCAATTTGTCGGACATTGAATATTTGACGGAAGTAACCGGAGGCGGCGGCCCGGTTGCCCGTCGTATCGCTCCGCATACGCTAGGAATGAGCGGAGAAGACAATGAACGCCGGTTAAGCGAAATGGCCCAGAGGATTGAGGAAAAAACGGCGCTCTAAAGCACCTCGTCCGCAAAAAAGATCTATTACGACAAGCGGCGCACCTGACGGCGCAGCAATGGCCATTATGGTGCGTCCGGCTGCAGCAGCCGGGTTGAGCGCTGTGCCTGTAATCAAGTGCAGCGCCCGCCAACCCCGGCAATTGCATTCATGTACAGCACCGCCAACCGCGGGAATTGCAATCAAGTGCAACACCCGTCAACCGCGGCAACTGCAATCAAGTGCAGCACCCGGCAGTAACAAAAATGTATTGCGCTGGAATGACGGGCCAGACAGCGGTTAAAATCCTCTCCTCAGGCGAGCTGTGCCTGAATTTCTTTTTATTGAAATCGCTTTCATCGCAAAGCATATTTCGCATATATAACCTCAACAGTCCTTTTATTACAATATAACCAACTGTTTGCGTGGTAATATCAAGCTGTTGAAAGACAAAACGTGCGGCATTCAGTGGTGACGCCATGTGGAAGGAAAATAACGCTCAATACCTATCGTTCCAATCCGCTATCGTTTCTTCATCGGCATAAAATACGCTTTGCATGTATCCACACTAACAACTTGAGAAGGGGGTACCAGCCATGACAGTCAAACCAAACCAACCGAATATCGTTGTCATCATGAGCGACGAGCAGAGCTGGGACACACTCCGTTTCCACGGAAACACCGCTGCGATTACACCGCATCTGGATGCGCTTGCGAAAGACGGCATCTCGATGGATAAATGTTACACGCCATACCCTTTATGCTGTCCGGCGCGGGCCAGCCTGTGGAGCGGAAGAATGCCGCACGATCATCATGTAATGGGCAATTGGCGGCATGTAAGGCCGGAAATTGCAGATGACGGTTTGGTGAACCGGTTCCGGGACGCGGGATACCATACGATGTATACGGGTAAATGGCATGTACCCGGCACGTCGCCCAATCGGTTTGGCTTTTCCGATCTGGCCGCTATTCCTGCCGCGCCAAAAGGCATTGACCGCGGCAGGTTCATCCTGCCGTACCGCGAATATGCCGAAGCTCAAGGATATGTGCTACTTCCGAACAACATTGAAAATTTAACCGCCGCCGATGCGGAACTGTTGAAGCAGCCGGGGAAAGCGCCGTGCGGAAGGGCGGAAATCGCGCTGGAGCATTATCTTGAGGTGTGGCAGACAAGGCAGTTTCTGGCGTCGATGGACCGCCGCGAGCAGGACCGGCCTTTCTTCGCCGTCTGCTCGTATAATGCGCCGCATTTTCCGATGGTCGTTCCAGCGCCTTATGATACGCTGATTAATCCTGAAGATATCGTGCTGCCGCCGAATTTCTTGACGGGTACGGACGGAAAGCCGGCAGAGGTGCTGGAATCGAGATATTACAAGCACCTGGAGCACTGCGACGAAAGCGAGTGGAGACGGTTTATCGCCCATTATTTGGGCTTTTGCGCACTCATCGACGATCAGGTCGGTGTCATTGTCGATTATTTGAAGCAAACCGGTCTTTATGAAAATACGATTGTTGTGTTTGTTTCCGATCACGGAGATATGATGGGCGCTCATGGTTTGGTGGAAAAAGGGTTCTATCTCCATTACGACGAAGCGCTGCGTGTACCGCTGATTATTGCGGGCGCGGGAATGGCGGGAAGCAGCTCGGATGCGCTTGTGCAGCTGAACGACCTGATCCCGACTTTGGCTGAGCTCACCGGTGTACCGATGCAAGCGGAGGGCATCGACGGCCGCTCCTTTGCCGACGTCGTGCAAGGACAGGTCACCAGACACCGCGATTACGTCACGTCCGAAACGTTCAAATGGAACGGGGAGGAAAGCGGCAAAGGCGAATATACGCCGCTCACCGGTTTTAATCCCGATACGGACAGCGTCAACCTGTCGATTCGGACGGATGATTGGAAATATATTTTCCGCTACCGGGATATAGAGGAACTGTACGATGTGAAGGCGGATCCATACGAAAACGACAACGCGGCTGGAAGGCCGGAGCAGGGCGGGCAGCTCCAGCAGATGCGCAGCTTGTTGTATGAAGAGCTGCAGGGCAGCAGTCCGTTTTTGGCGCAGCTGCTGGAGCAAAGACTCATGGCATGAGCGCGGACATATGGGATTAAACTTAAAAATTTGCAGCATACACACATAGAGAGGCGGCTGACCGGCATGCCAGCACCACACATTTTACTCATCACAACCGACGAATTGCGCAAGGACACCTTAAGTTTATACGGTAACGAAGCTGTGCAGACCCCTTATCTGGACCGTTTCGCCCAAAGCGGTATCCGCTTTGACAAGGCATACAGCGTCAGCCCGTGGTGTTTTCCTTCGCGCTGCGCGATCGTGACGGGCCGGCTTCCCCATAACACCGGGGCTTACAGCAATTTTCGGCCGCTTGAGCTGGATAAGAACATCCCCAACCTGTTTACCGAGCTGAAAAAAAGCGGCTATAAAACAAGCGTTCACGGCAAATGTCACTTTGTTCCCGTGCCTTACGATCAAACGCGACCGGATTTGACGCTTTCGTACGAGCCGTTCCGCGACTATTATATGAGTCTTGGCATCGATCATCTGGATTTGCAGGATGACAAGCAGGTTTCAGTCTGGTTTTATGACGATTACGCCAAGGAGCTTGATGAAGCCGGATATCTCAAAGCTTACCGCGACGCTACTTGGAACGTAGAAGGCAACCGTAAAGTGTTTCCGTTCCCCGGACCCGACGAGTGGCATCCGGACAGTTGGGTCGGACAGAAGGCGGTCGAGTATTTGGAAGACTGCGATCCCGATAAACCAAACTTCACGTGGGTATCGTTCAGCGGTCCGCATTATCCGTTTGATCCGCCGGAGTCGTATTTCAGCCGGGTCGATATGAGCAAGGATAAGCCGTGCAGTGTGCTGGAAGGCGAATTCAGCGATCCCAGCCGCATCCACCACCGCAGCTACTATGGCAACGGCCGCGGAGTAGTGGACGGCGCGGGTGTGGCGCCGGGATATGCTTGCGCCAACTATGACGCCGATTATTGGCACGAGCTTCGCACAAGCTACTACGCAAATATGGCATTGATCGACGATCAAATTGGTCGTATACTAGAAGCCGCCGAGAAGCGTTTTGGCGGCAACGTGCTGGTCATTTTTACGGCCGATCACGGGGAAATGCTGGGCAACCACGGCATGTGGGGCAAAGGCGATTGCGCTTACGAGGATGTGCTTAACGTTCCGCTGCTTGTGCGGTATCCGGGCGAGCAGCACGCGAGCTGCACAGATGCGCCGGTGATGCTGACCGATATTATGGCTACTTGCTTGAAAACGGCAGGCGCGAATCCGCCTGAGACGGACGGCCGCGATTTCAAGGAAAGCATCGCTTGCGGCGGTTACCCTTACACGTTCAGTGAAGGCGAAGGTTTTGCTTCGGTCTGCGACGGCCGCTGGAAATATGTCCATGCGGTGAAGATGGGCCGGGAGTTTTACGAGCTTTTTGATCTGCAAAGCGACCCTCAGGAATTTTATAATGTGATAGATGCTCCGGAGCATGCGGCTGTTGTCGCAGAGCTGAGGAAACAGCTGACGAATTTATTTATGAAGAAGCTGCTCGCCTGACGGGCGGATCTTCTGAACAAACGGCTGAGTGAGCCGAATCGCAATAGAAACAAGCACATTAGACCAGAAATGGAGTGAACATCATGAAAAGGCGAAGCATCTTCTACAAATATTTGCTTTCCTATCTGCTTATCGGCTCCATTCCCGTTATTGTGCTCGGTTGTGTATTGTATGGCAATTCGGTCAGCCAGTTTCAGAAGGAAATCGCCAGCTTTCATATTAGCAAGATGAATCAGGCCCAGCTCAATATGGACAACGGCATCTCTTCGCTGCAGAAGGTAGCGCTGCAAATCTCAATGGACAGCAAGCTGTCTCCTTATTGGATCACCGAAGGATACCGAGCCATCGAAACGACGGCGCAAATTAAGAAATATAAGGAAGGCAACCCGCTCATTCGGGAAATTTTTTTGTATTACCGCAATTCCGACATGCTGCATACGTCTTCAGGGAGCTTTTCTACGGATTCGTTCAAGGAATACATGTTTAACGACTTCGGCTGGAATAAGCCGTATTTCATCGATCAGCTGAATGCCGCCGATTCGCAGCGGATCGAGGGTTCCATGTCGGACGATGGACATGGCGTTTTTGACGGCAATAATACGATGGCGATGTTTATCCCCATTCCGCTGTATTCATCGACCCCAACCGGCGTTGTGGCCATCGCGCTGGAAGGCTCGATGTTGACGGGCACGGTGCAGCAGGTTGTCGGCAACTCGGATAGCGATACATTCATTTTGGATGCGGCGGGCAAGTTTTTATCCGTAGACAACCGGGGCATTCAAATTTCTCAGGAACAGCTTAGCAAGCTGATTCATGAGCATCAGTCTCCCGGCATATACGATTTCGAATATCGCGGTACGCCGTATTCCTACCTGGTTACCCGTTCGGAGAAAACACATTGGAGTCTCATCTCCATCGTGCCCAAAAACGAACTGTTTCGCAGCGTGAACCATTTGCGTTATTTTATGATCGCCATTCTTGCCGTGGTCGCTCTTGCTGCGGTTGCAAGTGCAATTATTTTAAGCCGGCGTAACTACGCGCCGGTGCGGAAGCTGCTCAACCATGTCACATCGGCGCTGGCTCGTCCCGGAGAGACGGAGGAACCGTCGCTCAGCGGGGAATGGGACGTGATTCAGCACACGGTTAGCCGGACTATCGAAGCGAATCGGCAGATGGCTTCCAAGCTGCACGAGCAGGGGCCTTTGATCAGACAGCTGTGGTATTCGCGGCTGCTGGATGGGACACCTTTGGAGGAAGAGGAAATTCAGGAGCTGAAGATACTGTCCGGCTGGAAAGGAAGCAAGTTTGTTGCTGCTTACGTGCATCTTAGAGGGCGCAGCGAGCTGGAGCCGGGGGCAAAGGAAGCGCTTTCCTCCATGTATGAGACGCTTGTTTTTGCCGGCGGGCAGGGCGTTGGTGTCGAATTGCATCAGGACGATGCCGTTTCATGGATCATAAGTCTGGAAAATGTGATCGACGGCAAGCGGGTATTGGCCCAGAAGCTGCTTGAGCTGAGCGAGCTGGCAAACTCACGTTTTTCGGTGCAGCCCATCGTTGGCATTGGCGGCATTTACGACCGACTGCTGGATATTCACCGCTCGTTTATCGAAGCGAAGGGGGTTATTCAATATTTTCCCCATCAGGACAGCGCGCGGGCAGTTTATTTTGATGAATATTTCACTTTGTCGCCAGAACAGTTCTGGTATCCGCTCGAAGAGCAGGTGCGCTTATCGCAATGCCTGCTGCACGGCGACGCGTCGCTGGCTGAAGAATCGATCCGCCGGTTATTTGCCAAAGTCGCGATTATGGATCAATCTCTTGAAATGATCCGCTGCATTTACTACGACATCATGAATATGGTGATCAAAACAGCTAACCAGCTTCATGCCGACAACGTCCGGGAAGATATTCAGAAGCTGCTGCAATTCCAGACCGTAGAGCAGCTGGAAACCCGGCTGCTGGCGTTATGCGGAAAGCTGTGCGAGCATGCGCTCCAGGCCAAAACCCGGAAAAACGAATCGGTCATTTCGGAAATCACGCTGTATATTCAGGAACGCTTTTGCGACAGCGCGTTGTCTTTGGAGGCGGTGGCGGAGCATTTCGGTATGACCACCTCGTATTTAAGCAAAATATTCAAACAGGAGACCAACCTGACGTTCACCGAATATTTGAAGCAGCTGCGGCTCAGCGAGTTCAAGCGAGGGCTCGTGGAATCGGATAAAAGCATCAAGCAACTGGTCGTGGAAATCGGCTATTGGGATGTACCCAGCTTCTCGCGGATGTTCAAGCAAGCCGAAGGCATGACGCCGGGCGATTATCGCAAGCTGCACATGGGGTGAGTAAGCTTTTTACGCTTAAAAGGGTTGGGGAAATGCAATATACCCGGCCTATGCTGCTGCCGCAAGCTCGGACGCGTTAGCGCAGCTATGTAAGAAAAAGTTTCCAGTAATCCCACGCTTTTTAAATAATCGTTCAAATCGTGTGGATGAACTTTGACACAGATACCGATGCGACAATATAGTTGAAACAATACTTCATGGATAATCCTCGATCTTTCTGAAGTATTATCATTCAGTAGGTCGAAGGAGGACAACAATGTTTCTAGGTTTAAATCATCTGGAGACGAGCAGAATGCATAAGTAAAATCATAAGTAACAGGGCCGATCATCGGGGATGGGTCAATGACACCAACTAATTCGTTATTGTCAAACACAAAATTATGGACACCGGTATCTCCGTGCAGTAGGTATTTTCCTTCCGCTTTGGAAATGTCTTCGATTAAAGATTTTACTTTGTGATAATCTTCAATTGACAGTACATTTCCAAGGTTATTCCTTGCGCTTTCCAAGCTCCGCTCGTTAAATTCACGCCATGATCCTCGCAGAGATCCCAATCTTCCCCACCCCTCTGGTTGAAATACTTCCCTACTTTTTCAAGCTCATTCATTACATACCCTATTTTCTTTTCATCCAAATACCAGTTTTCTTTGGACGTTCCCGTCTTATCAATAACCGGACATACATAAAAAACGGTTTCCCGTGGAAAATCAATTTGATACGTCAAAAGTGATCTTCGTGCATGATAGTTTTTGCAAACTTTTTCTTCAATCAAAAACTTAGGAATGCGCTTATCTAGTTTCGGCTCCTCAATTTTCAAGAGGGATTCGAAGTCAGATACGTCTCTTCATAAGCGTAACGGAAAACCTTTTGAAGACTATAAATCGTCAATAAGAGTTCTCTATTTTGACATCAAAGTCTGATTGCTGTTCAACATAACCCGCTTATAATGTAGTCATAACCATGAGGTAGGAAAGGAGATCTTCGGTTTAAATGAGCGAAAACCACCATGCACCGCGGCAAGCCAGCAACAAAAATTATACGGCTGCCATCGTCACCATTTCATTGATCGTAAATATCGTTATATTACTTTTGTTCTTCTCACCAATTGGCTACAAGGGAGAGATCGATTTCGACCTTACCATCTTCCCAAGAATCAATGGGGTGTTGAACAGCTTCACCTTCATCTTCCTGCTAGCCGCGTTGATCGCGATCTTACGGAAGAACGTAAAGCTTCACAAAGGGTTCATTCTCGCCGCCTTCTCTTCTACACTGTTGTTCCTTGTCATCTACTTAACGTTCCATTACATGTCTTCGGAGACGGCGAGGTTCGGTGGTGAGGGCATTATCCGACCGATTTATTTCTTCCTTCTGCTCTCTCACAGTATTCTGGCGGCCATCATCGTGCCGCTCGCCTTGTTCACTCTCGTATGGGGATGGACTAACCAGTTGCATAAACATCGTAGAATCGCCCGTTGGACGATGCCGATCTGGCTATATGTCAGCTTAACCGGGGTTGTCGTGTTCCTAATGATGGAACCTTATTATTAAGGGGAATCGAGAACTGAAATAGAAGGCAACTCCGCATGGGGTGCTATTGTTAGGAGACGTTATTGCTTATCTTCTTGGGCAGATCCGCCACCTAACGACAAGGATGTTTCTAATATTGCTTCTCCACTTCCAATGTTGATCGTCGAATACATGGAATAAGTCAACATGCCAAATTTACAACAAGGTATTGATGATGATTTATTCACTATGGATTTATCAAAGGCTGCCGGTAGATTCGGCAGCCTTTGCGTATTTTTTAAGTTAATTTCTACGCCAATTCAAACTAAACGGCCCGTTAAGCCTGCTTAAGATACAAACTCACTGGGAGTTTCATATCAGGTCTCACAGTCGAAGGGAATTCTTCTATAACGATCGCCCCGAACCCTTTATAAAAAAAAACTCTGAATTCGGATCACTCTTTATTCTGATGTGAAGAAAATTATTATCCATCGCTAGTTGGTTGACTAAGAAAACTTTATTTTCATCAGACACCGATACGCCATCACAACAGCGGTAATGGCTGTTGCCACCAGAATTGAAATCGCTTACATATGGAGTGTTCTTTCGCATATTTACGTAAACCCCGCCAATTCAGCATAATACAATCAGGAATCAGGCCGCCAAGAATCGGGAAACTCGCAAGGAGGTGAATTTTGACTTATGAGCAACTCGACTTTGAACACATTGCCGGAGCGTCCGGCAAGCCGGAGGACCCGGCGCGGGATCGACTGGAAGTCGTTTACACGCAACTACGATTTGTATTTGATGCTCGTTCCGGTGCTGATCTATTATATTATTTTTCAGCTGCAGCCGATCTACGGGCTTCAGATTGCGTTTAAAGATTTTTCCGCTTCGCTTGGCATATGGGACAGTCCGTGGGCGGGTTTTACCCACTTCGAGCGATTCTTCTCGTCTTATTATTTCGGCAGGCTGATCGGCAATACGATCGAAATCAGCTTATACGCACTGGCCGTCGGTTTTCCGATGCCGATTATGCTGGCTTTGCTGTTAAACGAGATTCAATTGATGAAGCTCAAAAAGTTTGTCCAGAACGTTACGTATTTTCCGCATTTCGTATCCGTCATCGTCGTGGCCGGCATGATTAATGTTTTTACATCGCCTGACGGCTTCGTAACAACGATAATGTCGTGGTTTGGTGGGGAGAAAGCCAGTCTGCTGACCAATCCAGATTACTTCAAGACGATTTACGTTATATCGAATGTATGGCAGCATACCGGGTGGTCTGCGATCATTTATATCGCGGCGCTGGCCGGCATCAACCCGGAGTTGTACGAAGCGGCAACGATGGATGGAGCCAGCCGGTGGAAAAAGATTATCTACGTTTCCATTCCGGGCATTTTCTCAACGATTGTGGTGTTATTTATACTGCAAATCGGCAGCTTGCTTGACGTCGGCTTTCAAAAAATATTGCTGCTGCAAAATCCGCTAAATTTGGAGGCGAGCGACGTAATTTCCACTTACGTATACCGCACCGGTATTTTGCAGGGCAACTACAGCTTGTCGACGGCCGTTGGACTGTTCAACACGCTAATCAACGTCACGTTGCTTGTTATCGCCAATACGGTAATCAAACGTCTGACAAACAACAGTCTATGGTAGGAGGGTTGACGTGACGGAACGAAGCAAATGGGCAAACGCTGATTTCTGGTTCTCCATTGTCCTTTATATTTTAATCACATGTATCACGCTGTTTGTGCTGCTCCCGCTGCTGAATGTGCTGAGCAGCTCGTTCAGCAGCCCTTATCTGGTAGCGCAAGGGCACATCTGGTTTTGGCCGCAGGCATTGACACTGCAATCCTATGGCAAGGTGTTCGAAAACGCCAGCGTGTGGATCGGCTACCGCAATACGCTGCTGTATACGGCGCTGGGCACGTCGATTAACGTGATTTTGACCGTGCTGGCGGCATACCCGCTGTCCCGTTCGGATTTACGCGGCGGCAAGGCGATTCTGGGGCTGCTTATTTTTACGATGTATTTCCAAGGCGGCATCATTCCGACGTACCTGGTCGTCAAGCAGCTCGGCATGGTCAACACGGTCTGGGCTATGGTGCTGCCGGGTGCGATCAACACGTTTAACCTGATCGTCATGCGCACGTATTTTATGAGCACGCTGCCAAAGGAGCTGCAGGAATCGGCTTTTATCGACGGCTGCACCAACGTGCGGTATTTGTGGAGCATCGTACTTCCGGTGTGCAAGCCGATCCTTGCGGTCATCGCGTTGTATTATTCGGTCCATCATTGGAACGATTTTTTCCAGGCGCTGATTTATTTGTCCGATGCCAAAAGGTATCCGCTGCAGCTTGTGCTGCGGGACATCTTGATCTCTTCGAAGGTGGACGATTTCGCCACGCTGGACAATGGGTTCACCGACCGGCTGTTTCAGGCGGAAGGCATCAAGTATGCTATGATTGTCGTAGCCAGCTTGCCGATGCTTGTTTTATATCCGTTTTTGCAGCGGTACTTTGTGAAAGGCGCATTAGTAGGGTCCGTTAAAGGCTGAGCCGGCGCAGGAGAAACGCAGCTTGTCAGCAGCCTGGAACATATAACATATAAACATTATGGGAGGTCAAAAGGATGAAGTTAAAGTTGCAACAGAAGCAGGTTTTGGCATTATCCACCGTCGTCCTGCTGTCGGCAGGCGTGTTGGGTTGTTCCAAAGAGGCGGCTCCGGAGGCGAAGCCGGCGGCCAACGCCAACAAGGTTGATCCGTCCGCTTTTCCTATCGTCAAAGACAAAGTTACGCTGAAAGGGTTTGCCCGCAAAGATGCGCAGCTGGGGGACTACGCGCAAATGGCTTTGTGGAAGCAAGTGGAAGAGAAGACGAATATTCATGTCGATTGGACGACGCCGGCCCTGCAGGATGCAACGGAGAAAGTGAACTTGGCCATTGCCAGCGGCGATTTGCCGGACTTCTTCATCAAGGGTGTTATTCCGCAGGATGATGTGATCAAATACGGTTCCCAGGGCATTCTGATCCCGCTGGAGAAGCTGATTGACGGGTACGCCCCGAATTTGAAAGCGCTGCTCGCCAAAAAGCCGGAGATGAAAGCGGCGATTACCGCGCCGGACGGGCACATTTACGCATTGCCGCGCATTATCGATTATGACTTGATCGGCATTCCGCGTTTTCCGATGCTGAACATGACCTGGACGACTAAAGTAGGCATGCAGGTGCCAAAGACAAGCGACGACCTGTATCAGCTGCTGAAAGCGTTCAAGGAAAAGGATCCGAACGGCAGCGGCAGCGCCGACGAAATCCCGTATTCCGCTCACAACCTGGATTGGGCGATGCGCGGACTGGAAGGAATGTTTGGCCTGGAGCGCAATCTTGACTATTACACCAATGTGGACAGCGCAAACAAACTGCATATTTGGGTGACGGACGACAAATACAAGCAGCTGCTCCAGTACGCGCACAAGCTGTATGCGGAAGGTTTGATGGATAAAGAAATATTTACGCAGACGGATCAGCTGTACTTCGGTAAGTTGGCCGCCAACCGCGTCGGCTTCACTCCGCTGCTGACCGCTCAGAACGCCGGCAAATTTGCCAAAGATTATAAGGGCATCACTCCGCTCAAAGGACCGGATGGCGACCAATTGTGGAATATGCGCCAAGACCCGAATACCGGCGGAGCCAAAGCGGCAATTACGAAAGCGAACAAAAACCCGGAAGCGACGATGCGTTTGCTTGACTACTTCTACGGCGACGAAGGAGCAACCTTGCTGTATATGGGCGGCCAAGAAGGCGATACGTACACCAAAGCCGGCGACGGCACGTTGCATTACAAGCCGGAAATTTTGAACAGCCAAAAAGGGTTTGCCGTAGAGGTTGGCGCACGGACGATTTGGCCAGGCGGCATGGAGTTCGGATATTACACCGAAAAGCAGCTGAGTCCGATGATGGAAGGAACGACAAGACCGGACGACTTCAAGACAGTGAAGGATTACATTACCAAAAACCATCATTCGATGCCGCTGCTGGCGAAGGAAAAGCAGGACCAAATCAACGGGCTGCGCACCGATATCGACACGTACATTAAAGAAATGCAGGCCAAATTTATTATCGGCGACGCTTCCTTCGACACCTGGGACAAATACAAGGACACTTTAAAGAAGATGGGCATCGACAAGCTGGAAGCCCAATATCAGGACGCGTTAAACACGCTGGTAAAAAAGTAAAAGCAGCTTAGCTGCCTGACAGGAGCTAAAGGAGGGGTCACATTGGCTTTACAACGGGGAAAAGCAGTCATCGATAAAGATGTTACGATAGCCCAAATCGATCCCCGCATCTATGGAGGTTTCATCGAGCACATGGGCCGGTGCGTCTACGGCGGCATTTACGATCCGCAGCACGCGGAGGCGGATGAGAGCGGCTTCCGGCGGGATGTGCTGTCCATGGTGCAGGATTTGCAAGTGCCGATCATCCGTTATCCCGGCGGCAACTTCGTATCGGGCTTCCGCTGGGAGGACAGCGTTGGCCCGAAATCAGAGCGCCCGGTGCGGATGGATGCCGCTTGGAAAAGTATCGAGCCAAATCAGGTCGGGCTTGACGAATTTGACGGTTGGGCGGGCCGCGCCGGCTCGGAGGTGATGATGGCGGTGAACCTCGGCACCCGCGGCGTTGAAGCCGCGGCGCAGCTGCTGGAATACTGCAACGTGCGCGGCGGCACCGCCTTCAGCGAGCTGCGCAAGCAGCACGGCCGCTCGGAGCCTTATGGCTACAAGGTATGGTGTCTAGGCAATGAAATGGACGGACCGTGGCAAATTTGCAACAAGTCCGCCGAAGAATACGGCACTTTGGCCAGAGAGACCGCCAAGGTGATGAAGCGGATCGATCCTTCGATCGAGCTTGTCGCTTGTGGCAGCTCCAGCATCCATCTGCCGACATTCCCGCAGTGGGACGCTACGGTGATGGAGCTGACTTACGACGTAGCCGATTTCCTCTCCGTTCATATGTATCTGGAGAACAAGGAAGAGGAACTGGACAATTACGCGCTGAAGGCCATTCATATGGACCGTTATATTGAAGCGATAACGGCGACCTGCGATTATGTGAAAGCGAAGAAACGTTCGGACAAAGTAATGTACCTTTCCTTTGACGAATGGAACGTCGTACCCGGTACCTGGAAAAAAAACAACGCCGAGCCGTGGATCTTCGCGCCGGCGCTTTGCGAAGGCAATTATTCGATGGCGGCCGCCGTAGTGTTCGGCAATATGTTGATTTCGCTGCTCAAGCACAGCGACCGCGTAAGAATCGCTTGTCTGGCTCAGCTCGTCAACGTGTTTGGCCCGATCATGACGGACGCAAGCGGTGCTGCCTGGAAGCAAACGGTATATTATCCGTATCTGCACGCATCGCTATTCGGCAGAGGGATGGCGCTGAACGTGATGGCGCAAGTGCCGGGCGTTACTACCCGCGATTTCACGGAAGCGCCGATGCTGGATTCCGTCGCGGTGATGGATGAGCAGACGGGAGATATTACGATTTTTGCCGTCAACCGCAGTGTGTCGGATGAACTGGAGCTGTCCGTTGAACTCCGGGGTTTCGGGGAATATGGTGTGTGCGAGCGGATCGTGATGCGCAGCGAGGACAGCGGCGCGTTCAATTCGGCGGCACAGCCGGATCTCATCGTGCCGGAGCAGCTTGCGTCGCAGCGGATCGACAATAACGTATGTACGGCCACGCTTGAGCCGATGTCGTGGAACGTGATCCGCGTTAGGCGGACCGCGAGGTAGTTTTCCCTGAAGCGCTTTTTGTTCAAATGATATCGTCAAACCATCAGGGGGAGCCGCGTGGTCGCTTCTCCCTGATTTATTTATGTAAACAGGGGATGATGGGCAATGAAACCAAATGTGCTTTGGATTTGCACCGATCAACAAAGAACCGATACGCTGGGCTGCTACGGCAACGAGCTGGTGCATACGCCGAATATCGACCGGCTGGCCTCCATGGGAACGCTGTTCGAACGTGCTTATTGCCAAAGTCCGGTGTGCACGCCTAGCCGGGCCAGTTTTATGACAGGCAGATATTCGCGGACGACGCGGCTACGGCAGAACGGCCAGAAGATGCCGGCCGACGAAAAGCTGATTTCAAAAATGTTTGCCGAGCAAGGATATGTGTGCGGCCTCGCCGGCAAACTTCATCTGGCGCCGTGTCATCCGGACGTCTGCAAAGGCGTGGAGGAACGCATCGACGATGGCTACCATGCGTTTCATTGGTCGCATGCCGTAGGCGGCCATTCGTGGGCGCTGGACGAATACTTGATGTGGCTCGACAAAAAGGGATCGGCGCTTAAGCGGGACCCGATCCCCGGCGTGCGGCAGACGTTTTACGGCAACGACCCCGAGGAGCGCCAGGGCACTTGGTGCACGGACGAAGCGCTGGCTTTTATCCGTGCCAACCGGAAACACGGCAATCCGTGGTTTTTCTCGCTGAACTATTACGATCCGCACCATCCGTTTGATCCGCCCAAAGCGCTGATGGATAAATATATGGCGTTGTCGGAGCAAATTCCGCTGCCGAACTACACGGAAGGCGAGCTGGACGATAAACCGCTATACCAGCGGATCGACAGCGAAAGCGCGTATAACTTCGTGCCGATGTTCCGCTTCCGGGACATGTCCGAGCTTGAACACAGAGCTGCCCGTGCCTCGCAATGGGCGATGCTGGAGCATCTCGATTCGCAGGTCGGGCGGCTGCTGGATGAGCTGGAGCAATCCGGAGAACTGGACCATACGATCGTTATTTTTATGTCCGATCATGGGGAGATGTTGGGCGATCACGGGATTTATTGGAAGGGTCCGTATTTCTATGAAGAGCTGGTGCGTGTTCCGCTGATCGTTGCTTGGCCGGGCCAAATCAAGCAGGATGTGCGCAGCAAAGCACTGGTGGAATTGGTGGATATCGCTCCTACGCTGCTTGCCGCCTCCGGTCTGCCTCTGTATCCGGGCATTCAGGGCCGTTCGCTTTGGCCGCTGCTGATCGGCGGGACCGACGTGAATATGCACAGGGACAGCGTGTATTGCGAATATTACAACGCCCAGCCGTGGCATCCCGATCTCCCCCCGCAGTGCACGATGGTGTTTGACGGCCGATACAAGCTGGTCCGGGTGCATTCGACAGCGGACGGCGAGTTGTACGATCTGGAGCTGGACCCGGGAGAAAGCCGCAATTTGTACCGCGATCCGTCCTACAGCGAAATCAAGGCGCAGCTGCTGGAACAGCTGACGGACCGGATGGCCTGGACCGTCGACCCGCTGCCGGAAAGATTGGCCGAGTGGTGATATAGTTCTTTCGGCTGCACCCGTTATTAGCCGCTTTGTAAGCCTGTTTCGACGGATGATGTCATCCGATGCACACTATGCAAGTGAAGGTAAGTGATGCAACCCGCTGGCATCGTCCGTAGAGCAGGCATTAAAGCAGGCAATATCATACATTTCCCATTTGACGTATAAATCCGCCCGCCAATTCCAACTGCCGCTCCGCAAACTCCATATCGCCGCGTCCTGCAAGCGCAAAATCCAAGTTACCTAATGTGGACATCAGCGTCCGAGCAATCAAGGCAAAACTAAAAGCATGGCGCTTGGCTTCATTGCCGACGTTATTCCATACGAAGTTGAATGTCGGCTCCTCCATTCCGCCTAATAAAACAAGATTGCCGACATAGGAAGCGAGATCCCAATAAGCGGGCATTCGCGACATATCTTCAAAATCGGTCCAAAGCCAGCATGCGGGGCTTGGCAGCAAATTTCTTCTGTGGGCGTCGCCATGGCACGGTACAAGCTGCCGGGTTTCCGTACGCATCTGCTCATCGATCCGCTCGAACGTTTGCAAAAGCGCTTGTACGCGTCGATCGGATTGCTGCCGCAGTCTCGCTGCCGAAAGGCACGTTTGTTCCCAAACGCCAAGTTGGGGAAGCTCTTGAGGGAAATCGGCAATCCCAACGGAGAGAGCCGATACAAGTCCAAGGGCTTCCGGCGACGAAGGTGACGGCAAATTCACTGGGGGGACGTAGGTCCAGAACGTTGTCCAGATGCCTCCGATATCGTGTGGTTTTGGTTCTATAAGGTTTGTTGGCAAAAGTACAGGGACACCTTTGGCATGCAGATGGCTGACGGCCTGAATTTCCCGATCAAGCATCCTATATGCTTCATACGGGTACTCTTGCGAACGAACCACGGCCATTCGCGCCACCACCGGATGGGGCGCAAGATGAACAATCAGGTTCCCGCCTTGGCTTAGCACGTTAGGAGTTATTCCGGTCAGTCCCATTTTTTCAACAGCAAACAACAGATTGGATATTAGTGCATCTATCTCCATTTTTCACCACCATAACTAAAGTAATAATTAACTTAAGGGTAACATCAAAACCGCCTTCTCCGTTGGTACAAAATGATTACTATTTAAATGGAACCATTATTTCCTCATATAATCTTTCGCGTTCCATCCCGAGCATAAACGGCATAAACCCCAAGGATAAGCCTCTCACCCCCGGAATCCACTCTTACCGCTCTGTCTTCAATGATTATTCTCAAGGCCGCAAGTGATTATCTCCCCTAAAATGAACCGTATTATCCTTGTAATTTTTTTAGATTCTCCCGTAGTTTCCCGTCTGTGATGCTAGTAGAGCGCTGCTGATTATTGAAGGCAACTTGCAGCGCGGATATGCTGTGGCTATCAACTTTCAACTTGAAGCAAGGGGGACGAGAAATGGTGGAAATGACTTCTGCGCCGGTAACCACGGCCGTCAGGAGCAATGCCCGCCGAAGGTTAGCACGTCTGATGAAAAACAGGTGGCTGTATCTGATGGCAATTCCGGGAATGCTCTACTTTATTATTTTCAGATATGTTCCGATGTGGGGACTGCTGATCGCTTTTCAGGATTATCAGCCTTCGCTTGGCATGCTGCACAGCAATTGGGTCGGGTTCAAGCATTTCGAGCGGTTTTTCTTCGACGCTTCGTTTGCGATGCTGTTCAAAAACACACTGATCCTCGCCGTGTACAATCTGGTGTTTTTTTTCCCGCTGCCGATCGTTCTGGCATTGCTGCTTAATGAAGTCCGCAAAGAAGTGTTCAAGCGGACGATCCAGACGATCGTATACATTCCCCACTTCGTATCGTGGGTGGTCGTGGTCGGGATCTCGTACATTTTTTTCACCACAGAGGGCGGTATTGTTAACGACATGTTGGCTTCCGCGGGTTTTCCGAAGATCGAGTTTCTGATTTCGTCGGAATGGTTCCGTACGATGATCGTATCACAGGTGATATGGAAGGAAACCGGCTGGGGTACGATTATTTTCCTTGCCGCGTTGGCCGGAGTTGACCCGCAGCTGTATGAGGCCGCGAGAATCGATGGGGCGGGACGCTTCCGCCAGCTGTGGCACATCACGCTTCCGGCGATCCGCAGCGTCATCGTGATCTTGTTTATTTTGAGACTAGGCTCCTTCTTGGACACGGGCTTTGAACAAGTGTTTCTGATGCTGAACTCGATGAACCGCGATGTCGGCGAAGTGTTCGATACCTATGTGTATAACGTCGGTATTCAGCAGGGGCAATTCAGCTACAGTACGGCCGTTGGCTTATTCAAGTCGCTTATCGGGCTGGTGCTTGTTGTCGGTGCAAACCGGATGGCCAAAAAATTTGGCGAAAGCGGCTTATATTAAGACGAGCGTGGATGAACGCTTGTATGAAGACAATGCTTACGAAGCAGCTTTACTTCGTAAAGCTCAGCAACTGCTTACGAAGTGAGCTTTACGAAGTAAAGCTCGTAGGAGGAATAAGTTGAAGATGGTCCATAGAGGAATCGGCAGCCGCATTTTTGACGGCTTGAACTACAGTTTCTTGACCTTGATCGCGCTGGTGACGATCATTCCGTTTATTTACATCGTAGCGGTGTCGTTTGCCGAACCGGAAGAGGTGCTGCGGCGGGGGTTTATCCTTGTTCCGACGACCTATTCGCTGGAAGGGTACAAATATATTTTCTCTACCATCACGATTGTGCACAGCTTGTTTGTGACGATTGGCATTACCTTGGCGGGTACTGTGGTCAATTTGCTGTTTACTTCGCTGCTCGCTTATCCGCTGTCACGGCAGGACTTTGACGGTAAAAGAGTATGCATGATGCTTGTTGTGTTTACGATGCTGTTTAACGGTGGCATATTGCCGACTTTTCTGGTCGTCAAGTCGCTGGGGCTGCTGAACAGTTACTGGTCGCTGCTGCTGCCCAATGCGATCAGCGCGTTTAACTTGATTGTGGTGGTCAGCTTTTTCCGGCAGCTGCCGGAAGGGCTGGAGGAAGCGGCCAAAATCGACGGCTGCAACGATCTCGGCTTGCTCTTCCGCATCGTGCTGCCGTTATCGGCTCCGGTGCTCGCGACTTTTGCTTTGTTTTACGCGGTGGGGCATTGGAACACGTTTTTCAGTGCGATCTTGTACATCAACGACGCCAAAATGTGGCCGATTCAGGTGTGGCTGCGGCAAATCGTCATTTTGTCCCAAGGCGGGATCGGCGACTCGACGCAGTTTGATCAGAACTTTGTGGCGCCTCCGCCGCAAATTATTAAGATGGCCGTTATCGTCGTATCGACGGTGCCGATTTTGCTGGTGTATCCTTTCCTGCAAAAGCATTTTGCCAAAGGGGTACTGCTTGGCTCGGTAAAAGGTTGAGACGGTCTCCGGGGGCTTGTACGCGGAGAATCGTTCACATACAATGAACATTAGGGGAGGCAATACCGCAATGAACAAACGAAACCAAATGAAAAAAGCAGGCCTGATGACCATGGGCATCGTCGTAGGCGCATCCGCATTGCTGGCAGGCTGCGGAAACAACGGCGGCGCAGGGCAAACCCCTGCGGCGGCAGGAGCCGGAGGCAATACGGCAGCGGAAAACAAAGGGCCGCTGAACTTAAGCATCATGAGTTTGATGTACGCGGAGCCGCCGAAAGCGGACAGCGACGTGCAGAAGAAAATCGAAGCTTACACCAATACGAAGCTGGACATTGCCTGGGTTCCCACTTCCTCCTACAAGGATAAAGTCAACGTCACAATCGCCTCCGGCGAAATGCCCAAAGCGCTGCTTGTGCAAAACAATAAAGATTCCAACATATTAAGTGCTGTCCGCGCCGGCGTGTTCTGGGAGATCGGCCCGTATTTGAACGATTACCCGAACTTGGCCAAGATGAACAAAAGCGTGTTCGACAACATCAAGGTTGATGGTAAAATATACGGACTGTACCGCGCCCGCGATCTGTCCACGTACGGCATCATTTACCGCAGCGACTGGCTGAAAAATCTCGGCCTCAGCGAACCGAAAACGGTGGACGATCTGTACAATATGTTTAAAGCGTTTGCGCTGAACGATCCGGATAAAAACGGGAAGCAGGACACGGTCGGCTTGACGGAAGAAAAAACGATGGACGGCTTTGGCGTCATCGCTTCCTTCATGGGAGCGCCAAACGGCTGGGAAGTAAAAGACGGCAAGCTGAGCCCGGATTTCTTGGCTCCGGAATATTTTGAAGCGATGAAGTTTTACAAAAAGCTGTACGATGAAAAGCTGATCAAACAGGACTTTCCTGTGCTGAACAACCAGCAAAAAAGAGACGACATCAACCAAGGCAAGGCAGGCGCGGTCATTTCCAACATGATCGACGCGGCGACGTACCAGGCGACGATTACAAAGACGTTCCCGGACGCCGATGTGGACGTCGTGAGCCGTATCAACGGGCCAAAAGGCGAACGCTCTCCGGGCGGTCTCGGCTACAACAGCGTATTTATGTTCCCAAAATCGAGTGTAAAATCCGAAGCTGAGCTGAAACAAATTTTAGCGTTCTATGACAAGTTATCCGATCAGTCGATGCTTGATTTACTTGGCTGGGGGATTGAAGGCCGGCATTACAAGATGGAAGACGGCAAGCCGGTATTTATCGATCAGAAGCTGCAGGACACCGAGGTTGGCTCCAACTATTTGCAGCTGCAGGTAGCAAAATATACGGCCAAGACGACGGGCAAAGAAACACCGCTGATGGAAAAATACAACAAGATGATCAGAGACAACGAAGCGATTGCCGTGAACAATCCGACGAACCCGCTTGTTTCCGAAACGCAAACGACTAAAGGCAGCGAATTAAAGCAGCTGATCGACGACGCCCGCACGAAATTTATTTTGGGCAAGATGGACGAAGCGGGCTGGAAGCAAACGATCGAGCAGTGGAGAAACGCGGGCGGCGATAAAGTGATCGAGGAATTCAGCGCGCAATACGCCAAAAACGGCAAGTAATATGGGGACGCCGGAACAGGAGGCAGCCAACATTTTGCAGCGGATCGCCGAGCGCAAAGAGGAAACGTACGAGCAGCCGCTGTATATCGAAGCCGATACGGGCAGCGCGCTGCCGTGGTGAGCCACGTCATCTATTTGCAGCCGGGACATAACGCCGATTCATTGAAACCGGAAGCCGTCAGGCGGCTTGTGCTCAACAGCGTACGTTGGGCCGCGGAAAAAAGCCTTGCATAAGCATAATAAAAAAAGCTGCCCTGTGCAGCTTTTTTTCGTTAACATAATGGAGCTTATACGTTTAGAAATAAAGATAGTTTAGCTCTTTACTTTAAAGCGATGGAGTGCGAATGAAGCTTTTTGCCGATAAGGAAAGTTCCAGATAAGCCGCAAATATGTTTGCACACATCCAGTCGTTTTCGCGAAGAAGCCCGTCACACCGGCATTTTCCGGCAGTAAAAAAGTGCAATCCATCGCGCGAAAAATGTGCAATGGCAAAATCGGCGCCAACGAAAAATGTCCAGTTGTAGGCAACCGGCAGTTGCATTATAGTTGCCGTAAGCAGCTGGAAGAAAGGGTTACGGTACATGAAAAAAAACGCTAGACCGCAAAAAAACGTCAGCTTCTTCCACAAAAGCTTAATCATCACCCTGCTCATTTCCAGCATTCCACTGGCGCTGCTGACTGTGCTCACCTATTACATCGGAGTTCGCGAAATTGAAAGGGAGGTCGGCCGGACGCAGAAGCTTCAATTCGAGCAAGTATCGGAAAGGATGGACGCGCAGCTGGTACATCTCAAATTTACGGTTAATCAGTGGGCGTACAATCCGGTGTTTAAGGAACTGAAATCGCACAAGCTTACGCAGGATGTGCGGTTTACGCTGGATTTGTATAACCAACTGATCGTGATGAAAAGCTCGAATCCGCTCATTAACCAAGTTTCCTTATTTCTCAATCAGGAGGGGAACCTGCTGATTGACGGAGAAAACGGCACCCGCACGATCCGTGACCGAAGCGAGCTGGAGCCGTACGCTTCCTTGCTTCAGAAGCCGTCGTTTATATTTTGGAACGACGCTTTGCCGCATAGCCGCAGTGAAAAAAAGGCGCTTTCCGTATCGCTGATTCAAAAGGTGCCGATTGAAGCGGCAGAACCAGCTGCCGGGGTGCTTATCGTCGATTTGAACCAGGACGAGCTGAAGGGTTTGCTGCAGCAGCTCAATCCGGAGGGACAAGGGACCGGTTTTCTGCTGAATGGAAACGGGACTTATTTGGTGAATGGCAGCCGGCAAACGATGAAGAGCGGCGTCGGCGTATCGGCGTTGGATGAGCTGATCCGGGGTGAGGTGGTCAAGAACGGCAACGAGAGCGGTTCGTTTTTTTATTCGGCGGAGCGGGAGACGTATGTGGTTTCTTACGGCAAGCTGAAAAATACCGGATGGATGTACGTGTCGGCAACTCCTTTATCCCATCTGACCAAACCGGTTGAGATGATTTCCAGACTGCCGCTGGCGGCAAGCGCGCTCGGGCTGCTTGTATCGGTTCTTTTATCCTGGTTTGCCTCCAAACAGCTGTATCGGCCGCTTCAGCATTTGATGCGTGTATTCGGCTCGGGGGCGGACGCAAGGAACTTGAAGGAAAACGCCCGGAGCGAAGTGGATTACATTGAGAACAGGTGGAATTATTTGAACCGCGAACGAACCGATCTGCAATTTAGAATGGAGCGGGCGGAGCCGGCGCTGCGGGAGGGCTTTCTGCTGCAACTGGTTCAAGGCCACTTGAATTCGCTTCCGGAATACCGGATCCGCGAAGAGCTGGAGCAATTCCATATCGAAAGCGGCAACCGGCAATATGCGATGCTGGTCGTGCAGCTGCATGGGTTTAGTCATTCGTATCATAACTTTTCTCAAGGGGATGAACAGTTAATTACATTTGCCGCCGCAAATATCGCCGGTGAATTGGCCGGACAGCTGTCCAGGCAAGTTCAAGTCATCAACTTTCAGGATTTGACGATCGGCGTATTGTTTTTCTCACCGACGGAGATGACCAAAGAGCAGGTAAAATCGGAATTGTTCGAATTCGCCCGGATGCTGATCGAACCGCTGCAAGATTATTTGAAGCTGCAGGTGGTCATCGGCATCAGCCGGATTGCCGCATCGCTGAAGCATATTCCGGTTATTTTGGAGGATACGCGCCAGGCGGTCAGATATCGGGACATCGAGATGGAGCACGCCATCATGGATTCGGAGGACATCGTGATGAGAGGCGAGCATTCCCCGCATTATCCGTTTATCGAAGAAAAAATGCTTGTGCAATCCATGCAGATGGGGCTGCGGGAGCAGTCGATGCGGCATGCCGAAGAGTTTCTGGCAGCGCTGCAGGCGAAATCGAGCAAGGAGTTTTTCATCCAGCAGGGTATGCTGCAATTGCTTGGCAACGTTCAGTTTGCAATGCTGCAAATCGGCTGCAGTCCGCAAATTACGTACAGGGATGCCAATATGTTCGAGCAACTGCTGCAAATCCGCGAGCCGGCCGCTATGCTGGAGTGGTTTAAGTACAAGCTGATCGATCCGTTTATTGCCGAGATGCAGTCGATCAAAGATTTGCAGACCAAGCAAATCGTCGACAAGGTGATCGCTTTGCTGCAGGAAAACTATATGACCGACATTTCGCTGGAGGCGTGTGCCGAGCGGTTCGGCACGTATCCTCAGAAATTAAGCGCGAGCTTCCGGCAGACGGCAGGGGTTAATTTTATCGATTATTTGACGAATTTGCGGCTGGAGAAATCGAAGGAGCTGCTGCTCAGCACCGATATGAAAATCAACGATATTGCCGAGCAGGTAGGTTATCAGCCGACCTATTACAATCGGATCTTTAAGAAACGCGAAGAGATGACGCCGGGCCAGTACCGCGAGAAATATGCCGACAGAAATTGAGTTTGGGAAGGAGCGCCCGCATGAAGCTTTTATCCGGAATAAGAAAAGATTTGTTTCTTTATTTGCTGATATTTCCGGGAACGCTGTATTTTATCATTTTTAAATATGTGCCGATGTGGGGGATCGTTATTTCGTTTCAGGAGTATTCCCCTTACATAGGCGTGTGGAAAAGCCCGTGGGTTGGCTTCGAGCATTTTATCCATCTGTTCGGCAATCCCGACTTTATGCTGCTGTTCCGAAATACGATGGTAATCAGCGCGATGAGCATTGTGTTTTATTTTCCGATGCCGATATTAATTGCTTTGATGCTTAATGAACTGCGGTCCGCTTTATATAAGCGGGTGATCCAGTCGGTCGTGTATTTGCCGCATTTTTTATCCTGGGTCATCATATCCGGCATTACGTTCCTGATGTTGTCCCAGAGCGGGGGCATTATGAATAAAATACTTCCACTACTTGGCTTGAAGCCGTTTAATTTCTTGACCAATCCCGATGCCTTCTGGTGGCTGCTGACCACGCAAAGCATCTGGAAGGAGACCGGCTGGGGCACGATTATTTATTTGGCGGCGATGGCGGGTGTTGACCCGCAGCTGTATGAAGCGGCCAAAATGGACGGCGCCGGACGGTTTCGGCAAATCTGGCACGTGACCTTGCCGGGTATCCGCCATATTATCGTGACGTTGTTTATTTTAAGATTGGGTCACATCATGGACGTCGGATTCGAACAAGTGTTCCTAATGATGAACAGCGCGGTGTCTGAAGTAGCCGATGTGTTCGAAACTTACGTCTACCGCAACGGGATCCAGCAGGGGCAATTCAGCTACAGCACGGCTGTCGGCCTGTTTAAATCGGTGATCGGACTGGCGCTTGTCATTATCGCCAACAAGCTGGCCAAACGGTACGGCGAGGAGGGGTTGATCTGATGAAAGAAAGCCGGTTGTTTGGCGCCGTAAACGGAGTTCTGCTCGGGATTGTTGGTATTTTGACGTTGTTTCCGCTGTATTACGTGTTTGTCGTGTCGTTTACCGATCCCGCGGAATATATCAGCAAACAAGGTTTCGTGTTGTTTCCTGAAAAATGGTCGCTGCTTTCTTACAAGTACATCTTGTCGACTTCGGCGTATTTGAACGCCACGGGAGTCAGTGTGTATTTGGCCGTTGTGGGCACGGCGCTGAGTTTGATAGTGACGGCTTCACTTGCTTACGGTTTATCCCGCAAAAGGCTGAAAATCCGACGGCCGCTGATGCTGATGATTTTGTTTACGATCTTGTTCAGCCCGGGCATCATCCCGCATTACATATTGGTCAGAGATTTGGGACTCATCAACAGCTTATGGTCGCTCATCATTCCTGCGCTCAGCAGCGGCTGGTATGTGTTTTTGATGAAAAGCTTTTTCGACAGTATCCCGCCAAGCTTGGAAGAGGCGGCTATGATGGATGGTTACAACGACGTCGGCATCTTCTTCCGCATCATCCTTCCGCTTTCTTTGCCGGCGATGGCGGCGTTTGGATTGTTTTATGCGGTAGGATATTGGAACACGTATTTTACGGCGGTGCTGTACATCAACGATTCCACAAAGTGGCCGCTGCAAATATTGCTGCAAAATATACTGATCGACTCTTCGACTTCGTCGCAAGGCTCCGGGGCCGCGGAAATCATGAACGAGCAGCAGCTTCCGGCGCAGACGCTGAAGATGGCGGCGGTCGTTGTCGCTACCGTGCCGATCTTGCTCGTGTATCCGTTGTTGCAGAAGCATTTTGCCAAAGGGGTTATGCTGGGGTCGATTAAGGAATAGGCAGGAAAAATAACTCATTCAGTAAAGGGGAGCATTCCAACTATGGTTACAAAAAAATCCAAATCAATTGCAGCAACAACGGCGGTAACGCTGCTGGCAACAGCCGTACTGACCGCTTGTTCAGGCGGCGGAGTGACAACATCGGCACCTCCGAAAAGTGCGGACGGCGGCAAGGCTGCTGAAAAAACGGAGACAATCAGCATCATCACCGAGTTTAACACGCCGGAAGCGCCGGGTCCGGATAACCCGGTACTGAAGGAATTCGAGAAAAGAACAAATACAAAGCTGAATATCATGTGGACCTCGCCAAACAGCTATGGGGATAAAATCAATCTGGTGCTCGCTTCCGGGGAAATGCCGGATTTGGTCAAGGTACTTGATTTTAACAACTCGCTGATGCGGCAGATGATTCAGCAGGGTGCTTTTTGGGATTTGACGCCGTACTTAAAAGATTACCCTCATTTGATGGAATACCCGAAGGAAGTATGGGATAAAACGAAAATCAACGGCAAAAACTTCCTGATCCCGTCCGTACGTCCGCTGCATGGCGGTCCGGGGCTGCCGATCATCCGCAAGGATTGGCTCGATAAACTGAACCTGAAGGTGCCGGAAACGCTGGACGATCTGTACAATGTGATGAAGGCGTTCGCCGAGCAGGACCCCGACGGCAACGGCAAAAAAGATACGATTCCGCTTCTTCCGCGTAACGATCTCAGTTGGGTGGAAGGCGTGCTCAATCACGCCAACGGCAAGTGGAAAGAGCAGGACGGCAAGCTGATCGATACGACGTTTGAGCCGGGCACACGCGAAGCACTGCTGTGGCTGAACAAAATTTTCAAAGAAGGATTCATGCCCGCCGATTATGCATTAATGAAGGAAACGCAGTCGGAGGATCTTGCCAAAACCGGTACGGTTGGCATTTATCCGAATACGATCGAAGCGATCTGGCGTGTGCAGGCCGAGCTGATCAAAACGAATCCGGCCGCCAACTTTTTGCCGCTCAGCTACGTAAGTTCGCCGGCAGGCAAATATGCGCCATCCACTCCGGGCTTCAGCGGCGTCTATATGATTCCGAAGTCGGTTCCGGAGAGCAAGATGAAGAAAATTCTTTCCCTGATGGATTACGGCGCTTCCGAGGAAGGTTTTGAGCTTGCATGTTACGGTTTGCCAAACGTTCACTTTACGACCGACAAAGACGGCTTCAAGATGGCGACGGACCAGGCGTTTAAAGACAGCGTATCGCAAAGCTCGTTTGGTAAAATTTTCGAACGTTATGACAAATATTTGTGGGCGTACCGGACGGGCATGCCGAAGGAGCTGTTCGAGCGCAACAAGAAAATCGTTGATGAACGTTCGCAGTACACGGTTTCCGATCCGAGCGTTGGTTTGATATCCGAAACGTGGCTGAAAGCGGGTCCCGATTTTACGAAAAAAATCAACGACCTGAAAACAAAAATCATCATGGGCCAGGAACCGATCGATTCTTGGGACAGCATGGTGGCCAAGTTAAAAGCGGACGCCACGTATATGAAGTCGATTGATGAGATGAACCAGGCTTACCAAGCGGTAAAAAAATAAAACGGCACGCAGACATCCAGGCTTAGAGAGGCCACTGAAGAAGCAGCTTAAGTGAGCGAAATCATGCTGGAGAAGCACCAGCGTTTGCTTTTGTCCCCGAATTTCACCTGCCGTAAGCAGGTACCATTCAAGGAACTCGGAGACAATTGGCGATCGGAAGTATGATTTGCTCATGCAGCGTTCACTTTTTCGGTGGCTTCATCCCTAGCCTGGGTGTCTATTTTTGCTTTGCAGCGGGCTGTCACGTGCCGTTTCGCGGAGTATCACCTCATACCAGGGACTTTCACTGGCATCGCAAAGACCTAGCGATTTTCGCTAGGTCTCGTTCTTACTCGTGATATGATTTACTTCATTATTCCAAAAAAGCGCCCAAATCGGCGATAAATACACGCCGCGTTCCGCCCGTATAACCGTTAAAGACGACATGGCGGTTGTCCGGTGCCCAAGCCGGATGCGGGTCCACACGAAGCGTGGAAGTGAGCTTGGTGCCGGGATTGGCGACGTTGATCCGCACCAGCGTTGTTTCGGTTTGCGTGGTCAGATCGATTAGCCGCAGCGGAACCGTGCCGTCACCGAAGGTGACTTTTTCTTTTTCGTAAGCGTCGGTCAGTATGTGGCGGCCGTTGGGCAGCACGGTAGGATGACCGGAACCGGGGATGCCTTCGATAATTTTTTGCAATTCGGTGCCGTCCGGATTGGCTTTCACCAGCCACAGCTGCTTGTCGCCGTCCAGGCACAAATTCATCGACAGCTTGCGCCCGTCGGGGTACCAGTTGATATGGTGCCCGCCTTTGTCCCATTGCTCCGGGCCAACCGCTACATGAATATCGCTGCCGTCCGGTTTCATCGTAACGACCCAAAATTTCAGCGGATATTCCGTCAGTTTGTTCCAAGGCTGAGCTTCGCCCGTATCAAACCATCTCATCGTAAACAGCAGACGGTCCCCTTGCGGATTAAATTTGCAGTGGAAGCCGTAACATTCGCCGTGCTCGTACAGCTTTTTATCGATGGCAGGTTGAGCGCGGTCGAACACATCGCGGATGGAAACAAGCAGCTTGCGTTTGCCGGTTTCCGTGTCCGTGATGTATAAGCCGTCGTCGTCGCGGAAGCCGAAGTTGCGCGGTACATGCTTGTCCGGCACCATAACGCCGTAACCGTATTGAGTGCGGCGCATCCGTTTCATGCACGCCGAGATGATGTTTTTGCCGTCCGGCGATATGCGGTATATGCCGCCTTCCAGCCGCCTTTTTGTCCCGGTAAGGGGATTCAGCTCGATGCAAATCGGCTCCCACACTTCTGTATCCACGTCGTTAAAATAAAGCTTCGTATCGTCCGGCCCCCAGTTAATATTGGCCCCAAGCTGCGGCTCCCAGCCGCGTGTGTCGGCGACAACCCGCTCTTCGGCCGTATGCAGGTCGATCAGCACGACTTCGGCGGTTTCGCCTGGCTGCGGCAGACGTTCCTCCTGCGGCATGCGCAGCACGGCGACATACCGCCCGGAAGGACTCACCGGAGACGTGTCGAAAAAGCGGTGTATCGCGCCGCCGTTTTCCGGGGTCAGGCACCAGACGGGGACAAGCGGGTTATATTCGGTGTAACGGGGAAACTGTTCATGGATAATCACAGATGTTCTCTCCTTTAGAAATGGTGTCTTTTATATATTGTAGCTGCGCTTTATGCTTCATTGTTTATCTAAGGGAACGGTGTTTTTGTCTGTAAACGCTTTTGTCCGTGCAGGCGTTGCAGAATAACTGCGCTTTCGTGAATCAGCAGATTACGGTAATATTACAGAGAGCAGGAGATGTTGAACCTAAAGTGGCATACCGCACGCATAGCGGGGAAATTGATATCGATCAAAGCCGGCAAACGGGGCGGGTCAAAGATTCAAGTCATTTAAGCCGGCAAATGCGATGGTCTATGACGCAAGCAATGTAAGCAGGCAAATACGGGGTGGGCTTATGACGCAAGCAATTCATGCAGGGAAATACGGAGTTGGCATCCGCTGGACGTCCAGATACGACTACGAACGGGGCGGGAAGCTGAATGTCCACGAGCATGATTTTTACCAAATCATTTATTTTATCGACGGCAAAGGGGAGTTTTACTGCGGCGGCGCTGCATACCCTCTGGCTCCCGGCACGCTTTTTTTCATCCGTCCGTGCGTCAGGCACGGCTTTATTACATACGGCAATACCAAGGTCAAAACGCTGGATCTGAAGTTCGAGATTGCTGATAGCGAGCTGCGGGCCGCAACCTCCGAGGTGCAGGCATACCAAACCGGAGATTTGTCGGAAATGAAAGCTTGTCTGGAAAAAATCCGCCGTGAAGGCATGTACAAGCCGTTGTTTTATAAGGAGCTGGCCGAGGCGGCCTTAATTCAGTTGTTATATGCACTTGTGCGGCACGACAGTCAAGCCGGTGTTAAGGAGAGGGATGTGCAGCCCGCACCGTCCCGTTACTCCGGTCAATCCTCACACCCGTCTGCCTCTGGCGAGGCTCTCGCGTCGCGTGACGAGCCGCTGGAAGCGGTGCACCGGCTGGAGCGGTATATCCGCGAGCACTATGCGGAAGAGCTGTCGCTCGAAGCGATCGCCGAGCTGCTGAGCTACAGCAAAAATTATTTGAGCCACAGCTTTAAAGCGCATTACGGCAGCACGTTCACCCGTTATTTGCGGAATATCCGGATTGAACGGGCAAAAGAATTGATCGTTTATTCGGGCTTAAGCCTCAAGCAAATTTCCGAAGAGGTCGGCTTCAAAACGGTGCACCATTTCAGCAGGGTGTTTAAGGAAACCGAAGGCATCAATCCGGGCGAGTGGAAGCTTCGGGAACATGACGGCATCCGCAAGGACGTGTTGTTTGATCGTTGAAGCAGTTAGTCCCTTTTAAGGGAGAAGTGAGGATGGTCGATTTTTTCCAAGAGTAGGCTAATGCTTGGTTACGGTTGGACATCGTAAACAGTCCCGAGAGAGGCAGGTTGTCGCGGCATAGCATGGTGACAGTCGAACCCCAGACAGCAATGCATTAACGGCAAATTCTTTGAGATGGAAGTTAGCGGTTAGCTGAACAAAGGGACGAGTATGGGGTGAAGAAGTGCAGCGTCCGCTTTTACAATCTTGCCCCGACTGTAATGATCCTTCGCTTCGCGGGAATTGATTACAGAATGCAAAGGGGTTATTTTACATTAACGTAAATTAGCAGTTGACATCACAGAAAGACATGGATATATTTGGATTATGAAACGTTTCATTTTGATTATTGATCATGCGGGAGTTGTTCTGAAGTGAAACCGACAATCAAAGATGTTGCCAAATTAGCTGAAGTTTCCATTGGAACCGCTTCCAAAGTGCTTAACAGGGAAGGTAACGTACGTCCGGATTTGCAGATGAGAGTATGGAATGCGATTAAGCAGTTGAATTACCGCCCGAATGCGGTGGCAAGAAGCCTCAAATCAGCCAATACGAAGACGATAGCTGTGCTTTTGGCGGATATCACCAACCCGTTTCAAATGACGCTTGCCAAAGGAATCGAAGAGGTGACGGTTCAGCACGGTTACCAGCTGCTAATCAGCTCCACCAAGGAAAATGCCGACATCGAGAAGCGCAACTTGAACATGTTATATGAAAACAGGGTGGAAGGCATTATCGTCTGTACGACGGGGCAAGCGAATGATGAAATTAAAGCGCTTGCCAGCCACATTCCGATCGTGCTTGTGGACCGCCCGGTATTCTCATTGCCCGTCGATATCGTTTCGGATGACAACCTGTACGGCATGGAGCTGCTGGTCGGCCATTTGTACGAGCTGGGGCATCGGCGGATCGGTGTCGTCTACGGCGATTTAAATACCGTTCACGGCAAAAGCCGGTACGAAGGCGTGCTCAAAGCTTGCGACCACTTCGGGATCGATCTTCCGCAAGAGCTCCAATATGCCGGACAATTCACTTATGAAGGAGGCATCGGGGCAACCCGCTATTTCTTTGGCATGAAAGAGCCGCCTACAGCGCTGCTGTCGGCCAATAACAATATGACCGCAGGCATTATTCGGGGATGCCGCGACAGCGGAATCGGTATCCCCAAAGACGTCTCCGTCGTTTCGTTCGGGGAGCTGGAGTATAACTGGAATTTGATCACGCCGTCGGTTACTTACGTAAGCCAATCTCCGCTGATGATCGGTCACAAAGCCGCAGAACTTGTGCTGAATCGGCTGAGCAATAAGCTTCGGGAGGTATCCCATATCTTGTTTACTCCGCAGCTGAAAGTGGGGGATTCTTCCGCCGGATTGTTAGAAAGCGGATTATAATCAATGGTTGTTTAATGCAGTTGTTGCTCATATACATAGGATTTGCAGCTATTCCGCAGGACTGCATGGATCTGGCGTTTCTGATGAAACGTTTCATGTGCGAGGCGGGTTCAACATTTCATTCCCGGGAGGATAAAAAAATGACTACAACCGATTTGACAGGCAAGATCGCGCTGATTACCGGCTCCAGCCGGGGATTGGGACGGCACTATGCATTAACCTTTGCACGTGCGGGGGCGGATGTCATTATTCATGATGTAAACGCTACAGCGGCGGCGCAGTTCGGCGAGGCCGCATCGGGTGAAGCGGTGGCTGAAGAAATCCGCGCGCTTGGGCGCAGGTCCGCATTTTTGACTTGTGATTTGACAGACCCATCTCAGATCGAGTCTTTCGTGAGCAATGCGATCGGCCAATTCGGACATATCGATATCCTCGTCAACAATGCAGGGGGCGACATTGGCGCCAATACCCCGAGACCGGATCCGAACAACGCAATCGACATTAATGTCGAGGACATTCAAAAGGTGCTGAATTTGAACCTGCTTAACACAATGTGCATGTGCAAATTCGTAGGCAGCCATATGCGGGAACGCCGCAGCGGGAAAATCGTCAACGTCGGTTCGGCCGCCGGACATATGCCGGCGACGGTAGGCATTATTTATGCCGCCGCCAAAGCGGGCATTTCGCATTATACCCGCTGCTTGGCCGAAGAGCTGCGTTCCGCAAGCGTAAACGTCAACTGCATCGCGCCGGCGGCTACCTATACGGGCCGATTTTTGGCGACAAGAACGGTTGAGAGCCAGGAGGGTCTTTCCCGGCTGCAGCAAATCGCCCAGCCTGATGATATGGCCAAAATCGTCCTGTTCCTGGCCAGCCCGCTGGCCGATTATTTAACCGGGGAAACGGTCATCTGCCACTAGCGGGTGGTTGCGGCTGATTGTTAATTTATTATACGAGGAGAAAAGATAATGGAGCCTATCGTGCAGATTTCGCTGGACGTAACAAATATTGAGGATGCGCTGGCTATGGCGGAAGTTGCCGTAGCGGCCGGTATTGATTGGATCGAGGCGGGCACACCGCTGCTGCTGGGAGAAGGTTTGCACGCGGTAGCGGCGCTCCGCAAAGCGTTTCCGCACCATCCGATTGTCGCCGATTTGAAAACGATGGACGGGGGATATCTGGAAGCGGAAATGATGGCCAAAGCCGGCGCAACCCATGTCGTCGTCATGGGAGTTGCTCATCCTGCTACAATCCGTGCCGTCGTCAGAGCGGCGCGCGATTACAACATCAAGGTGATGGGCGATATTCTCGGTGCGGCGGACGCGGCTGCCTGTGCAAAGATGATGGAGCAAAACGGCGTCGATTACATCATAGTGCACACCGGTTTTGACGAAAGAGGCGAGGATCCGGAGCGCACGCCGTTTGACCATCTGGAAAAAGTCGTGAATGCCGTATCGATTCCTGTACAGGCGGTCGGCGGACTTTCCATTCAACAGGCTGCGGAAATGCCGAAGCACGGCGCTCCGCTAGTTGTCGTAGGAGCTCCTCTGGTTATCGACAAGCAAGAGTTCAAGCCAAGCGCCGACAACACTGAATTGACGAGGATTCTGCAAGAGCTGGTAGCCAAAGTCAAAGGCAGCGCGAGCAAGGGGGAATGAGCTCATGTCCACACAAACGGCACGGATCGCCGTATTTCCAAAAGGATATATGGAGCAGCTGACAGACGGAAGCATGACGGTATTCGAATGGATTGAGATGGCCGGAACGCTTGGCGTCGATGGCTTGGAGATGTATCCGACTTTTTTGCAAGAGACAAGCGAAGCTTATTTAAGTAAAGTAAAGCAGGTAGCCGAACAGTTGGGCATGCAGATTCCGATGATGTGTTCTTCCCCGGATTTCACCCATCCCGATGAGGCTTATCGGGACCAAGAGGTCGAGAAGATGAAAAAAATGATCGACGTCATGCAATTCCTCGGCCCTGAAGATTTTCGCAGCTGCAGGGTGCTATCGGGACAAAACCGGCCAGGCCTAGAGCGTGCCGACGGGATACACTGGACTGTGGAATGCATCTCCCGGCTGCTGCCGTACGCAGAGCAGAAAAAAGTTCATCTTGTCATGGAAAACCATTACAAGGACGGATTTTGGATTTATCCCGAATTTGCCCAACCGTCCGATATTTATTTGGAGATCGTGGGTCAAATCTCTTCCCCATGGTTTGGCGTCAACTATGACCCGTCCAACGCGATTTTTGCCGGGGAAGACCCGATCCGTCTGCTTGAGGAAGTGAAGCATAGGGTGATCACGATGCATGCAAGCGACCGTTATTTGAAGGAAGGTTATACGCTGAAAGATTTGGAAAATTATTCGCTGCAAGGGTATTCGCAAGCTTTGGCGCATGGCGTGATCGGCAAAGGCTTAAACGATTACGATACGATTTTCGGCATATTGCGGTCTATTCGTTTCACGAACTGGATTTCGATTGAAGACGGGGTAAACGGGCTTGACGAACTGCGCGAATCCGCCCAGTTTTTGAAAGCTAAAGTGCGGGAATATCTTATGTGATGGCCCGCCGGGCAGGCAGCCGAATACGGGAGCTCCGGCTGTATGCCAAAGCTCCCGCAGAAGTACTCGCCTAGAGCAATGTGCCCCATGCCGAAGTGCCCGTCTAGAGCAATGTATCTCATGCCGAAGCTCCCGCTGAAGCATCTGCTTAGAGTGTATCCTGTGCCGAAGCTTCCGCTGAAGGGCCCACCTAGAGCAAAGTTCCCAAGGTTTCGGCCTAGAAAAGACACCAGTCCAACACGACGCCTAGGCATTGCCCTTTGTCTTCCAAGATTGTCCGCCAAGCTTCGGCCGCCTGTTCTGCAGGGAACCGGTGAGAAATGAGCGGTTCGGTGAGCAGCCAACCTTCATGAATGCCCAACAGAGTCTGATCCATGCGGGGTTTTATCCAGCCTGACGGAGTGTGGAGTGTCATCTCTTTATCCCGCAGTTTTTGAATATCCACGATGCCGGTTGTTCCGAGAAATCCCGCCGATACCCAATGGCTGTCCCGGGTCATTGCCGGTTCGATGGCTTTCACCGTAGCCATCGAACCTACAGTGTCGACAACTACGGAGATGGGATCACATGAATCCAAGATGTCGGACAACGCTTGTTCATGTGTATTAAATCCGTGAATATGCGGGTCAAGCCTGCTCAACCTCGTTCGATGCCTGCCCAATACGACAACGTTAGCCCCCCGGTGCAGCAGCGTTTGCGCCGCCCATTGGCCGACAAGTCCGTCGCCGATGACAACCGCCGTCTGGCCTTCCGCAAGCGCCGGCCTGCTGCCGCAGTTGTAGCCGACCTGGGTTAACACGAGGCCGGAATAAGCGACAGCGGACGCGCCCTCAGGCAGCTTCCATACTTGGCTGCTGTCGATAACGGCAGGGTTGATATGTCCGCCCGAAGGCGTAAACATCCCCGATACGCGGCTGGCCGAAGCGAATACCCAATCTCCTTCTTTGATATGCCGTACGGCGCTGCCGACAGCTCTGACAATGCCCGTCTTCTGATAACCGGCTGCAATCGGAAACGGCCACGGGTCACCTTCTCTGTAAGGCACTTCGCCTTTAATACGCTCACCGCGCAAATAAGACGACTCCGTACCGATGCTGATCCACGAATGTTTGACGTCAATCACAACATCCGTTTCGCCGGGATCGGGGATATCTACCTCCATCCATTCCACCTGCAGTTTGTTTGTAAAAATGACCGCTTTTCCTTTCAATCCGTTTCCCTCCTCAGTTTGGACGGCTTAAAGCCGGAACAAAACATACCTTGATCGCTTCCTGGCTTCTCAGCAGTTCGACGGCTTCCGCATACTGTTCAAACGACATTTCGGCAGAGACCAGAGGCTTCAACTGCAGCTTGCCTGCGATAATAAGCTGCAGCGCATATTCAGCGGCTTCCCGGTAATGGCCGGGATAACCGATGACGGTCAGACCCGGATGATGCAGCGTATAATCGTCTCTCTGCACGGCAAACAGCGCCACCGCTTCCGTCGTATGATCCATGAGATACCGCACCGCATCGGGATAACCGACACAATCGACAGCTACTTCGATGGCTCCATCGGTGCGTCTTAAAGGCAGCTCATCCGTGCCGGAAGGCAGCGACCGCGACAGGCCGAGCTGCTCCGCAGTTGCTCTGCGCCGAGGATTCGGGTCGAGCCCGACGACTTGGGCGGCGCCTTCTGCGGCCAGCATTTGCAGCGCGATCAAGCCCGCCGGGCCAAGGCCGTTTACGGCGCACGTTTTGCCGGCAATGCCCGCGACCGCTTTTAGCTTAAGGATGCTTGAGGCCACACACATCGCTAACTCCAGCGAGGCAAGCTGGGTGTAATGGAGGTCAGCCGGAACGGCGATCAAATGTTTTTCCTCCAAGACGACGTATTCTGCATAACACCCGGGATTCATGTGCCCGGGATCCTTCCAGGCCGAGACGGTCTGGCCGACTGTAAACTCCTGGCAGCCTTCCCCAAGCTTCGCTACCGTACCGGTCATCTCATGCCCCGGTTGGCCAGGGGGATAAGGAAAAGGAACATGAGTTTGATGTGTAAACATCGGCCTGCCATAATAGATGTGCAAATCCCACTGGGGACAGGTAGTAACCGCCGTTACCTTGACAAGCACGCAGCCGGGTCCCGGCTCGGGGATCGGCAAAGATACGGTTTCCGCTTTTTCTGCGCTTATTATTTGCAATGCTTTCATTTGCCGGTTTTGAAGCGGTTCGTGCATAATACTGGATTGGGGGGATTGATTCAATTGATTTGTGTGGTCCAATGAGCTCAGCTTCCTTTCGAAGGGAATCGGTTTTACCAACATCTTACCTGCATTTTACCGCTTTGTATTTCCAATATATATTGATCTTTTGCCGAGACGGCACGTCTTTTGGCATTGATCATATCTGTATGCTTTAGATATAATTTATGATATATTGACTTTTTTCACTAAAATGCAGGGGAGCTGTCGCCATGATGGTGCGAGATTACAGCCGCTGCCGCTTGCGGCCTGATGAGACAAGGGGAGGCATTCACCCGTATCCCGAGCTGCTTTATGTCCTAACGGGCAAGGTGCAGATCACTTGGATGGGAGTTAGTTATACCGCCGGCCCCCGGGCGCTTCTGCTGCTGCCTTCCGATACGCCTCATCAAGTGATTGCTTTGTCCAAAGAAGCGGATATTTGGTACGCGGAGCTTGATTTGGAGGGCGATGAATTATTTCCAGGCATGGATCACAACATCACGTGGAATGAATTGCAGTGCGCTCCCGAGTCGCGGCCTGTCTTGGATCCGGTGTTCGAAATGACGCTGGAGCTGGTGACCGAGGCGATTTGCTCGGAAAAAATAAGCGTCTCCGAATACGCGAAACGGCTGTGCCTGCTGGATATCCAAAAATTGCTGCTGCTCATTCGCGCGTATTTGGAACGGGACTCCGCTGCGCTGTCGTTTGACCGAAACGGAGGCGGCGACACGACAGTGGCTTTGATGCGGTTTATGGAGTCGCGTTACAGTCAGCCGATCACATTAAAAACGCTGGCCGATTTTGTTCATCTGAACCCCTCATACCTGATCCGGGATTTTAAAAAACATACCGGCTCCACCCCGATTCAATATTTGCAGATGCTGCGAATGAATGCGGCAACGTCTTTTTTGGCCGCAACGGATATGAGCATCAACCATGTGGCGGAGCAGTGCGGTTACCCCAGCATTCATTATTTCAGCCAGTCGTTTAAAAAAAAGTTTGGCGTAAGTCCGTCCGATTGGCGGAAAAAAACGGCATTGGCGGCGCGTACGAAAGGATAACCGAGGCATAAGGCTTCAACTCGGCGTATTTGGGTGCAATCGATAGGCGTTGCTGCGTCGTGGCTTGGCTCTATGTGGACATTTCATTTTTTTAGGGGGGATTCATCATGAAACCGATTAGATTAGGTATGGTGGGCAGCGGCAATATCAGCAACCGATATTTCGAGCAGGCGTTCAAGCTGGAAGATGTGACGTTTGCGGCTACATGCGCGAGACGGATGTCGAACGCGGAAGCGAAAGCGATGAAATATCAGGTGCCCCGTTGGTACGACGATTACATAAAAATGATGGAAAGTGAACAGTTGGACGGAGTTGTCGTCACAACGCCGCATTCGGTACATGCGGAGGTGGTGCTGGCCGCTTTGCAGCGGGGACTGCATGTGCTGAACGAAAAACCGATGGCGACAAGTTTTGAAGACTGTCAGCAAATGGTTGAGTTAGCCGAACGCCAAGGCGTCATCCTGATGAATCTGCCTTACGATTTGAACCCGGGTATGATGACGGCAATGGAATATATCCGCGAAGAGGTCATCGGCAAATTCACGGGAGCGGAAGCGCAGTTGAACATCCCCGGTCCGCCAAGGGACAACTGGTATTACAAACGGGACATATCGCATGGCGGAGCCATCTTGGATTGCCTTGTGTACCCGGTCAGCCGCTTGATTGCGCTGCTTGGTCCGGCCAAAAGCGTAATGGCCGAGGTGAACACGCTGATTCCGCAGCGGATCGTCGGCGAAGGCAAACGCATCGACATCGACAGCGACGTCGACGACAACGTTACGCTGATCGTCGAGTTCGCCGGAGGGCAATATGCCGTCATTCGCACGTTGTGGGGCACTTCGTTTAAGCAAAACAATACGCTGATATACGGCCGTAAAGGAACGGTGGCGATCAATGACAGCGGTTTCCCGCTGGTGATCCATTCCCCGCATGTGCCGATCGAAGGCGCCGAGCCCGTATTATGGCGCGGGTACGATAGCTGTTATGCCCCGAAGCTGAACGATTCGGCAGATTCGGAGCGCGATATCATGAGCCATTTCATCCACTGCTTGCGCGCCGGAGAACAGCCGAAGCAGCACGGACGGGCCCAGCTTCATGTGCATGAAATCATGTTTGGCGCTTACCGTTCGGCGGAAAGCGGGCAGAGGTACGAGCTAACTACGACATTTGAGCCGTGGAGCAAGCCGGATGCGGCTTGGTACGATACGAAAGGCGAATATGTGTAATTACGTTTTAACCCGACAACAATTTGCAAGTGGCGGCATAGATCGGCGGAAGCCTGGTCCATGCCTCCGCTTTTTTTGTTTAGCGAGATCGTACCATTGTGATATTGCAAGCTGAGACGTATTTCGGGTTGAAGGCTGAGCGAACCTAGACCGGATCTGGACCTAGACCGGATCCGCTGGATTCAGCTAGGTTTCCCGTTTCTCGTCCCCTTTCTTCTCCAGATTGACCCCTGATACTCTGTGTAGTCACCGGAATATCAGCTAATGAGCATCACATCAGCTAATGATTATCGCTTGGAGTCGTTCCGAACAGGCAGCACTCAGTATCTGGTCGGTTCAAGATTATAGACTGAACAACGGTCGGCGGAATATGATGGGCTCATCATCAGGCACAAGGGAGGTGAAGCATATCGAAAGTCAGGCGAAATCGGTGCGGGCAAGCGGAGTACGTCTTACTTTCAGAAAATCGTTCGGCAAAGACGGGTGGCTGTACGTGATGATGTTGCCCGGGCTGCTGTTTTTTGTGTTATTTAAATATTTGCCGATGTGGGATTTGCTGATCGCGTTCAAAGATTATCAGCCGGCGCTTGGCTTCTGGGGCAGCCGCTGGGTCGGGCTGGAGCATTTCGAAAGGTTTTTCTCGGACCCGGTGTTCTGGCAGCTGTTCCGCAATACAGCGATTCTTGCGATTTACAATATTGTGCTGTTTTTCCCGCTGCCGATCATCGTTGCGCTGCTGCTTAACGAACTGCGCGTGCAATGGTTCAAACGCACCGTACAAACGTTTATCTATATCCCGCACTTTTTCTCGATTGTCGTAGTTGTTGGGATCACTTACGTCATGTTTACGACCGAAGGCGGCATCGTCAACGAAGCGGTCAGCGGACTGGGCGCGGAAAAAATCAACTTTTTGACCGAACCCGATTGGTTCCGGCCGATGGTTACGCTGCAGGTTATATGGAAGGAAACGGGTTACGGCACGATCATCTTTTTGGCAGCGCTTGCCGGAGTTGATCCTTCGCTGTACGAAGCTTCCAAGATCGATGGGGCTAATCGTTGGCACCAGCTTTGGTACATTACGATGCCGGCGATCAAAAGCACGGTCGTCATTTTGCTGATCTTGCGTCTCGGTCATTTTCTGGACACGGGCTTCGAACAGATGCTGCTTATGATTAATGCGCTGAACCGCGAAGTAGGCGAGGTGTTTGATACGTACGTTTATGTAAACGGGATTACGCAAGGTCAGTTCAGCTATTCAACAACGGTAGGATTGTTCAAATCGGTCGTCGGACTGCTGTTGGTGGTGGTCGCCAACTATATCGCCCGCAAGCTAGGGGAGGAAGGCGTGTATTAACCGACGGTGAAACTTTATGTCTTTTGTCTGCCGGACTCGGCTAGCTTGCGGCCTAATAAGCAACACAGCCGGAGGGAAACGCCGGATTTGCGCAACATTTTACGAGGAAAGGGGGGCGCCACGCTTGCAAAAACGCACAATCGCCGGCCTCGCCTTCGATATCGGCAACTTCGTTTTACTGACACTGCTTGCCTTACTGACATTGTTTCCGTTTCTCCACATATTGGCAGGTTCTCTTGCTTCACCCGCGGAAGTGCTGCAGAGCAAGTTCATTATGTTTCCGAAGCAGTTTTCATTTGATGCGTACCGGTTTATATTTTCCGAAAATACGCTGCTGCGAAGCATGCTGATTACGGTTTACATTACGGTGGTGGGCACGCTCATCAACATGGTTATGACGATGTCGATGGCTTATCCGCTGGCGCGCAACGTCAAGGGCAAGCGGATCATTATGCTGCTTGTCGTGTTCACGCTGTTGTTCGGCGGCGGCATCATCCCGAACTTTCTTGTCGTCAAGTCGCTGGGATTGCTTAACACGTATTGGTCGTTGTGGCTGCCCGGCGCCATTCATGCATTTTACATGATTATCCTGATCAATTTCTTCAGGCAGCTGCCGGCGGATTATGAGGAGTCGGCCAAAATCGACGGGGCAAACGAACCGACGCTGCTGTGGAAAATCGTCATCCCGCTATCGCTGCCGGCGATCGCCACTTTTTCGCTGTTTTATGCGGTCGCTCATTGGAATACATTTTTCAGCGCTTTATTGTATATCAACGATTCGCACAAATGGCCGATTCAAATATTGCTGAGACAAATCGTTATCATGTCGTCCGGCGGCATCGGTGATGCCAGTTTTGCATCGGAATCGGCTTACGCGGTGCCGCCGCAGACGGTCAAGATGGCGGTTATTGCCGTAGCCACGCTGCCGATCATTGCGGTATACCCTTTTTTGCAAAAACATTTCGCGCAGGGTGTACTACTCGGATCAATTAAAGGATAATTAAAATACGAATATTAAGGGGATATATGGCGATGAAGAAACGTTTTAGCTTTATTGTATACACGCTTGTTGCGTTATCTGTCGTAACCGCCGGCTGCGGCGGAGGCGGTCAAGGAAGTCCGGCGGGCAGCGCTCCGGCCGGCAATACGGCCTCGTCTCAACCGGCAGGAGCTGGCTCCGCTTCCGGTACAAGCACGCCGAAAGCGCCTTTGAAGCTGAGCATCATGGCAACGTATTACACGCCACAGCCACCGACTAACCAGAACGAGGTATGGAAGAAGCTGCAGGAAATTACCAACACGCAAATCGATATGACCTGGGTGCCGCGTTCGGCGTTCGACGACAAAGTAAGCGTATCCATCGCCTCCAACGACTTGCCCAAAGTTATGCTGGCGCTGAACTCCTCTTCTCCGGCTTTAGTGAATGCGATTAAATCGGGGTTGTTTTGGGAAATCGGGCCTTATTTGAAGGACTACAAAAATTTGAATGCACTCAGCAAAGTGCAATTTGAAAGCACCAAAATTCAAGGCAAAACGTACAGTTTGTACCGGTCGCGGCCGCTTGCGCGGTTTGGCGTGACGATCCGCAAAGACTGGCTGGAAAACCTTAATTTGAAGGAACCGAAGACACCTGAAGATATGTACGAGGTTATGAAAGCGTTCACGAAAAACGACCCGGATAAAAACGGCAAAGACGACACCTATGGCGTGCTTGCCTTCAAGGACGGGCAAGGTTATCTGATTCCGCATATCGCATCATGGTTCGGTGCGCCAAATGAGTGGAAAGAAGAGGGTGGCAAGTTCACTCCCGCTTTTATGACCGATGAATATTTGCAAGCGCTGAAATACATCAAGCGGTTGTACGACGAAAAGCTGATCAATCAGGACTTTGTCGTGACCGAAGAGCAGCAGATGAACACGATGTTTAACCAAGGCAAAGCCGGGGTCAACCTCGGACTGTTTGACGATGTGGGTAAAATCCAGCTGGAGCTGAAAAAAATCAATCCGCAGGCGAAAATCGCCATCGTCGATACGATTGCCGGGCCTAAAGGCCAGCATATCTGGTCTCAGCCGGGGTATACGGGCGTGTACCTGTTTCCGAAATCGTCAGTGAAGACGGAGGCGGAGCTGAAAGACATATTGGCCTTCTTCGACAGAATGCAGGAGCCGGACGCCGTCAATTTGCTGACTTGGGGCGTCGAGGGCAAGCAATATAAGGTGAATGGCGGCAAGGCGGAGAAAACCGTTCCCGACGACACATTCAACAACGATATGCTGGGGCTTGGCGAGCTGCGGATCGACGACGGCTCGAAGGAACTGGTCATGACGGGCGAGGACCCGCTTACGACACAAGGAAAGCAGCTGATCAAGGACAACGCCAAGCTGGTTGTGTCCAATCCGGCGCTCAGCTTGTATTTCGAGTCGCCGACCTGGAGCCAGAAGAGCAACGAACTGCGCAAAATCGCATCCGACGGCACAGTCAAATTCATTATGGGCAAAATCGATGAAAACGAGTGGAAAAAAGTGCAGGACGACTGGAGAAAAGCGGGCGGCGACAAGGTGCTGACCGAGTTTGCCGAAGCGTTTGCGAAATCCAAAAAATAAACCGGCCGGGAGTGTATTACTGTGGGCAGAGGAACGGCATACGCACCGGAAAGACGATTCTTCCGGGACACCAGAACCGGGGTTGAGGGAGTGCAGCTTACCTCTATCCCCGGCATTCATATCAAGTTATATTTTCATGTCAACGCTTTTACGCCTGATTCACGGACGCTGGTGTTCCAGTCATTTTCTGCGATGGGCCGGGACGCAAAGGTCGATCTGTTTAAGGTCAACGTCGACGGGCTCGGACTGACGCAGCTGACCGATGCGGCCGAAGCGGGAAGCCCGGTTGTCTCTCCGGATGGACAGTGGCTGTATTATATGTGCCAAGGCGAGCTGCGCCGCGTCTCGATGACGACGTATGAGGAGCATTCGATCGGCTATATCGAAGGCGTGCGGCCGTCAACCGGCCTCAGCGCCAATACGGCGGGTTCGACGATTAACGCAAGCATGAGCGCCGATGGAGCCGTTTATTTTACCGACGCCACGCTGAAGAGCGGGCGGCGGGCGATTTTGCGCTACACGACGGATGGCAAGATGGCGTCGGTCATTTACGAGTCCGACGATATTACTCATACGCAATGCGAGCCTTCGGAAGCGAAAGTCATCGCCTTTCAGCATCGGCCCGACGAGAAGCACCGGAACATTTGGCTGATTAACGAAGACGGCAGCAACTTGAGGCCGCTTGATCTTCCATACGGCAACGGGCATTGGATGTGGCTTGGCCAAACCAAACGGATCATCAGCAATTTGGAGAAACGTTGTAACGGAATTTCCGTTATGGGCGAGCGGGATGAGAAGCCGGAGCTGCTCGCGACAGGGGAGCATTTCTGGCATGCGGCCAGCAGCCGGGACGGCGAATGGATTGTATCGGATACAAGCTGGCCGGACAACGGCATCCAGCTCATTCATACAGGGACTCGAAAATATAAGCCGCTTTGTTATCCGGAGAGTTCAAATTCACACCCGCAGTGGTCCCATCCGCATCCCTCCTTTAGTCCGGACGCAAGTTATGTGGTCTACAACTCCGACCGCACCGGAATGGCGCAGATGTATATCGTCCGGGTCCCCGAGGAGCTGAAGGAAGAACTGCGCAATTCCGGGGAGGTGGAGCATCCGTATGGAAAGGCAAATGGATAAGATCAACTTGGGCATCGTGGGCTTGCGGTTCGGCAGCACGATGATCGAACAGTTGATGCAAGGAGAGGGGAGCCGCTTTTTCCGGGTTCATTCGGTATACGATCTGGATCAAGCGAAGACCGGCGTGTGCGCGGCCAACTACGGCGCGAAACCGCATGATTCGCTCGATAGCCTGCTGGCCGACCCGGACGTGCAGGCGATTGGCCTCTTCACTCCGCCGGCGGGCCGGGCGGAATTGATCGGTAGAATCATCGGTTCGGGCAAAGATGTGATGACTACCAAACCTTTTGAAATGGACCCGTGTAAGGCGCGGAACATTCTGGAGAAAGCAAACGAATTAAAGCGGGTTGTCCACTTGAACTCGCCGGGCCCGCTTAAAGATAACAAGCTGCGACAAATCGAAGCTTGGAGAGAACGTTTCGATCTTGGCATTCCTGTCGGATGTCGTGCCGACATATGGGTCAATTACCGCGAGCAGGCGGATGGAGGCTGGTACGACGATCCCGAGAAATGTCCGGTGGCGCCGATTTTTCGGCTTGGCATTTATATCATCAACGATATGGTCCGTTTGTTCGGACCCGCTCGGCAAGTGGCAGTGATGAGTTCGCGGCTGCTGACGGGCCGGCCTACGGTCGACAATGCCCAGGTGAGCATACAGTTTCGGAACGGGGCCATTGCGGGTATATTCGGCTCGTTTTGCGTTGACGACAGCCAGCGGTACAAGGAGCCGATGACGATTAATTTCGAGCGGGGCACGATCTACAGCAGCGTCATGCCGCAGGAGGAGGGCGAGCCGGGCAAGTTATTGCTTGTCACCAAGGATCGGGCAACGGGCGAAAGGGTGACGGAGGAAACCTACGTGACCGGCGGCTCAGGAGAATACCAATGGGAGGAATGGCACGGGTCGATCATCGAAAGACGGCTTAATGACGAGGCTTATATTCGCGATATCGTTGAGGGGATTAACATCATTGAAGCGATGCGGAAATCCGATAAAACCGGAGCCACCCAGAAGGTCGGTGAAAACGTATGAAACTTGGCGTCGGATTGTACGGTAATAATGGCGGGCATCAAATCCACCGGGAGCTCAGCTGCCATCCCTTGGCCAAAGTTGTTGCCATCGCTGGTCTGGACACCGACTTGCTGACTCCGGAACAGCAGGCCGATCCGGACATTCGCGTTTACGAAACGCTTGAGCGGATGCTGGACGACAAAAGAGCGCAGCTCATCTCGCTTTGCTCGCCGGTAAGAGCCCTGCAGGCGGATGAGGCGATACTGTGCATGAGCCGCGGAAAACACGTGTACGCCGAAAAACCATGCGCGCTGAACGAACGCGATATCGGCCGCTTGCTTGAGACCGCCGCAGCGACGGGGCGCCAGTTCCGGGAAATGGCCGGAACCGCCTTCGAGCAGCCGTATCTTGCCATACGCGAGCTGGTGAAGTCCGGCGTCATCGGCGAGGTGGTGCAGGTGTTTGCCCAGAAGTCGTATCCGTATCACGATGGGCGTCCGCAGGACGAAGCGGTCGACGGCGGGCTGATCGGGCAAAACGGCATTCATGCCGTAAGATTCATCGAGCACGTGGCCGGCGTGAGGATCAAGCGGGTGACCGCGGCGGAGACGCGGCTCGGCAATCCGAGTGCGGAAGGCAATCTTCCGATGGCCGCCGGCCTGCTGATGGAGCTGGCAAACGGCGGCGTAGCCAGCGCCGTCGTCAATTATTTGAACCAGCGCGGCATGGGCAGTTGGGGGAACGATCATCTGCGTATTTTTGGCACAAAAGGGTTTGTCGAAAGCACCGACGGCGGCACCCGGACCAGGCTTGTCGTCGGAGACGAAGATCGGGGCCCGCTGCAGCTATGGGAACCGGAGCGCAGCTATCTCGACATGTATATCGACTGCCTGTTGGGCAAGTCGGAAATGCCGCTGCCGCTCGAAGACGAACTGCACTGCACCCGGGTAACGGTACAGGCGAAGCAGTCGGCAGCCGGCCGAATCGTTAACAAGGAAACGCGCGGCCTATTCTCGGAAACGAAGGAATGAGCCGTTAAGAAGTCGAATGCTTTTTACATCACACATGTTTAAGGAGTGATCGTGTATGGCCAGGGGGCAAGCTTACCCGTCCGAAAGGCAGTTTTTTACCGACAGCAAAACGGGCGTTTCCATTATGAAACTGACCGCGTTTCCGACGGTGAACAGCAAATTTTATTTTCATTTTAACGCATTTACGCCGGATTCGAAGACACTTGTGTTCCATTCCTACCGATTCGCCAAGCGGGATTCGGAGATCGACGTATTTAAAGTAAATACGGATGGGATGGGGCTCGTGCAGCTGACCGATAGGCCCAACGTGCGCGGCGCAACGGTATCCTACGACGGGAAATGGTTGTATTATGTAACGGAAGGTTATTTTCGCAGAGTGTCGATGGACACATACGAGGAAGAGACAATCGGTTATTTGGATGCGCTGACATCGGACGCCGAGTCGGCCAGTATGACCTATGACGATAAGCAATATTTCGTGGAAGCCACCTTAAAGAACGGCAAACGCGGCATAGCGAGATATTCGACGGACGGGAAAGAAGCTGAAGTTATTTTCGAAAGCGAGTTGCATATTACCCATACGCAGGTAGAACCGTCCGAAGGCAACACCGTTGCTTTTCAGCAGGGGCCGGACCGGCTTCACCGGAACATCTGGCTGATCGACCGCGACGGCGGCAACTTCCGGCCGCTTGAGCTGCCTTATGGCAATGGACATTGGATGTGGATCGCCGGAACAAAACGGATTATGACCAACCTGGAAAAAGAACAACAAGGCATTGCGGTCAGAGGAGAACATGAGCAGTCAGCCGAGCTGTTTGCAAACGGCGAGCATTATTGGCACGGATCCTGCAGCATGGACGGGCAATGGCTTGTATCCGACACGAATTGGCCCGACCACGGGATCCATCTGCTGAACGTGGCGACGAAGAAACACAAAGTGTTGTGTTACCCGAACAGCTCTTCCTGCCACCCGCAATGGACTCATCCGCATCCCTCTTTCAGTCCGGACGGCAAGCTGGTCGTCTACAATTCGGATGCAACCGGGATTCCGCACGTGTACATGGCCAAAGTGCCGGACGACATGCGGGAGGAGCTCGCCCGTTAATCAAGAGTTGGAAAGTCTTTCACGCCAAGTACCGTTTCTGCGAGTTGGAGGTGCAACATGAAAAGCAGCCGCTTTACTTATTTCAAACGATTGTTTTTGTTCTGCATGCTGATAGGTTTTATACCCGTGATTGCCCTCGGTTATTTTTCCTATGCGAAGTCTTCCCAACTGCTTCTAGATAAGGCGTACCGCGGCGACAGAGAGTTCGTCGAGCAGACGCAGCTGCGGATCGAGCAGAAGCTTAAGATGGTGGATAACGCGCAGGTTCAGCTTATCAACTCGTCGCTTGTGATCGACGCGATGGAACAGGAGCTTGGCCGTGAAGACTATCAGTCATACGACAAATTAATGCAATCGCTGTACCGGCTGCAGCTTTACGAATACGGGCTGACGGACGTTTATTTGGTCAATTTCGAAAAAAACTGGATTTTGAGCAGCGGGGGCAAGGAGCCGCTTCGGGACAGCGGGCTAAACGCCGTCTTTATGGAATATGCGGACAGAGGCAAACCGTTTTTCTGGTCGCTGCTGCGGTCGCCGCTCGTTAATGAAGCGGCCCCGCGGCTGTGGAACATGGCGTCGGTAAAGACGATTCCGATCAATACGGTGCATCCGCTTGGTTTGCTCGTAGCGGTCCTTCCCAGCCAGGAAATCGGCAAAATGATTCCGAAAGACAGCGAATCCGGCGACATGTTTGTACTGGACGACCGCTACCGGATTATTGCGGCGCGCAATTCGGAATGGATTGGCCAAGATCTGTCCGGGGAGCCGAATATGGCGGCAATCCGGCAGGCCGAAGCGGAAGCGGGCCAGTTCCAGTCGGATGACGACAAATACGGCATCACGTTTCGGAAATCGGCATACAACGGCTGGACGTATATATCCAAGACAAACATCAGCGACATCACTAAGGAGTCAAAAGCGATCGGCTGGGTCACGCTGACCATATGTCTCATCGTGCTGCTGCTTGTTCTGGCCGCTTCTTTGGTCGGAACCCGCAGGTTGTACAGTCCCATCCGCAAGCTGTATGAGCTTGTGCCGGCGCCTGATATGCGCGGCAGCTCCGCGAAACGGGATGAGTTGTACTGGATCGAAAAAAATGTGCATACGCTGATGGGCAAGGAGAGCCGCATGAGAGAGCAGGCGCAGAATTTTTTTGCGCACCGGCTGCTGCAGGGCGCGACCAGGGCGCAGGAAATCGCGGCCCGGCTGGAGTCCGGCGAGCTGTCGGATTGGAAGCGGATGCGCGTGTTGTGCATCCGCATCGATACGCTGGAAGGAACGAACTACACGGAACGCGACCGCGATCTGCTTATGTTTGCGATTAACAATATGGCGGGCGAAATCGTTCCCCGCAAGATCAGGCTCAATCCGATCGTGCTGGGGGACTTCCAGGCGACCATACTTGGCGACCATCATGAGCCGGCGGAGGACTTAAAGCATGAGGCGCGGGAATGGGCGGAGCAAATTCAGCGGAGCGTAGACGAATATTTGCACCTGAAAATCAGCGCAGGCATCAGTTCGCCGTTCCCCAAATGGACCGATGCGCCTAGAGGCTTCGAAGAAGCGAAGGAAGCGCTGTCATACAGCGTGCGGCTGGGCCGTCAGTCCGTTTTGTTTTTGGAAGACATTCATCTGGAAGTTGTCGATTCTCCGGTCACGTACCCGCAGCAAATCGTGCAGGAGCTGTTCGACCATATTAAACTGCTGGAAGAGGAGCGGTGTTTCGAACTGCTGGAGGAATTTCTGGCGTTTATTACCCGCAAGGCGATCAGCCAGCAGGAATTTCAAATGCTGCTCATCAGGCTGCTGGCCGATTTGATGCGTTTTGCTCAGGAGCAGGGCGGCAATCTGTATGACATGGTGCCGCAGGACAATAAATCGGTCGCGGGTGAGATACTTGCCCTGAAGTCAGCCCGCGAAATCGCAAGTTGGCTGCAATCGACGATCGTGCGTCCCCTGATGATATTTATCGATCAACGCAGGGAAATGGTGCACACGAAAATTTCCGATCAAATGCTCGCCATCATTCACCAGGAATACGACGGTCCGCTAACGCTGGAGTCATGTGCGGCAAAGCTGAATTATCATCCTGAATATATCAGCCGTGTGTTCCGCAAGGAAACCGGTTTTGCTTTCAGCGATTATTTATCGCGGCACCGGCTGCAAATCGCCAAACAGCTGCTGCTCGAAACCAACATGACCATTACGGAAATATCGGAGAAACTGCTGTACAATAAACCGCAAAACTTCATTCGTTACTTCCGCAAGCTGGAGGGCATTACACCCAAGCAATACCGGGAGCTCAGCCGGACGAAGAAGCAGGATGAACCGGAGGTTCGCCAGACCGCCGGCGAAAACCAATAAAAAGATACGAGCTGGGACTGGAGTGAGTGAACATGGATAACGGACAACGAGCGTCGGACAATGCGGAAGGTTCGGCCGATCTTGTGCTTCATATGATCGGAAACGCCCACCTCGATCCCGTATGGCTGTGGAGATGGCAGGAGGGTTATGCAGAAATTAAGGCGACGTTTCGTTCGGCGCTGGACCGGATGAAGGAGTTCCCGGAATTCGTTTTTACATGCGCCGGGGCGGCATATTACCGGTGGGTCGAGGAAAATGCGCCGGAAATGTTCGCCGAGCTGCGCCAACGGGTGGCGGAGGGCCGGTGGGTCATCGTTGGTGGCTGGTGGATTCAGCCTGATTGCAATTTGCCTTCCGGCGAGTCGTTCGCAAGACATGCGTTGTACAGCCAACGTTATTTCCGGGAGCGGTTCGGCGTTATGGCGAAGGTTGGCTATAATGTCGACTCGTTTGGGCATCACGGGATGCTGCCGCAGCTGCTGAAGCAAAGCGGCATGGAATACTATGTGTTCATGCGCCCTGAACAGCATGAGAAAGCGATGGAGTCGAACTTGTTCTGGTGGGAAAGCAAGGACGGCAGCCGGGTGCTGGCGTACCGTATCCCGCTTGGCTACACAACCCGTCCAAACGACGGCGTAACGGAAAAAATCGAAGCGCTCGGCAAAACGATGGAGGAGCAAGGAACGGACCAGATGTGCTTTTACGGGGTGGGCAATCATGGCGGCGGGCCAACCATCGCCAATTTGCTCGATATTCGCGCCGCCAGGGAGAAGTGGGGACAGGAAGCGATACAGCTAAGCTCGCCTAACGCTTATTTCGAGCGGGTTATGCAAAAAGGCGGCGAGCATGCGCTTCGGCTCCCTGTCGTGCAGGACGATCTTCAGCACCATGCCAGCGGCTGTTATTCGGCTCATTCGGAGACGAAAGCGAGCAACCGCGAGGCCGAGCACCGGCTGCTGACCGCCGAGAAATGGTCGACTATGGCGCACCATATGCTGAAGCTGCCTTACCGCAACGAGCGGTTTCAGGAAGCGTGGGAAAGTGTGATGTTTAACCAGTTTCACGACATCATGGGCGGCTGCAGCATCAAGGAAGCGTATCAGGATGCCAGAGAAAGTTACGGCCACGCGCTGTATATCGCCGCCGCATCGATGAATGCGGCGATGCAAAAAATATCGTGGTCCATCGGCACGATGCGCCCGGGCATCGTCTCGCTGACCCGGGACAAAGACCGGACGTTGTGGGAGCAAAACGATCTCGGCGTGCCGTTTGTCGTGTTTAACCCGCACAGTTGGGAAGTGACGACGCCGGTGCAAATCCCGCAGCAGATGAAAGGTGTCACCGATGAAGCCGAAGTGCCTCAGCAGATTCAGCGGGTACGCGCCTCGCGCACGAACGGCGGCGATAAGTACGATACGTTGTTTCTCGCCAAGGTGCCGGCTATGGGGTACCGCGTCTATTGGATATACCGGGAGCAGGCGAAATTCGAAGAGGTGCGTGAGGCTGCCCCCGAACTGTCGGTGACGCCGACGTCGCTGGAGAATCGCTTCATTCGCCTGGACATCGAGTCGCATACCGGTTATATCAAGCGGCTCGCGGACAAACGAACCGGCGTTGATGTGTTGTCCGGGAAAGGGGCCGTGCCTGTCGTGATCGACGAGTACGATTGCGATACGTGGGCGCACGGCAAATGGTCGTTCCGCGACGAGTTGGGCCGGTTTGCCGATGCCAAAATCAGCGTTGTCGAGGAAGGACCGGTCCGCGGCTGCTTGCGTGTGACGAGCCGTTACGGCGGCTCGGTGCTGCGGCAGGATTTTATGCTTCATAAGGACAGCGCCGACATTCAGGTCAAAGTGAAGTTGGATTGGCAGGAGCGCCACAAGATGCTCAAGTTGTCGTTCCCCGTCCATGTTGAGCAGCCGACGGCCACTTATGAAATTCCGTACGGTACGATCGAGCGGCCGGTAAACGGTGAAGAGGAGGCCGGCCAGCAATGGCTGGATATCTCGGGAACCTCACCCGCGAGCGGCTGTAAGATCGGCTTGGCGCTGCTCAACAACGGCAAATACGCCTTTGACGTCAAAGACAGCGAGCTGCGGATGACGGTGGCGCGCGGCGCGATATTCGCCGATCATTATGGGCAGCGGGACGAACTGTGCGAGTTTATGGACCAGGGCGTTCAGGAATTCGCCTACGCGCTTGTCCCTCACGAAGGAAGCTGGCAGGACGCCGGTGTCGTCCGAAAGGCGTATGAGCTTGGCGTACCTCTCTCTTACGTCATCGAAACGTATCACGAAGGGAACTTGCCGCAGCGTTATTGCGGCATCCGCATCGAATCCGAACACGTTGTCGCAACCGCGTTCAAGAAGGCGGAGGAAGCGGATGGTTATATTTTACGCTGCTACGAGACAGACGGACGTCCTGCGGCGGGGGCCATCGAAGTGCCGATGCTTGGCCGCAAATGGACGGCGGCGTTTGGCCCATGCGAGATCAAGACGTTCCTTATTCCGTATGACCCGAAACTGGATATTGCGGAGACCAACTTGTTGGAGCTGTGACGGTTTGGCTGTAAAACCGGCGGCAAAGCTAAACGGGGCATCTTCGCGGCAAGAAGATGTACAACGGGCTGGAGTACTTAGCCCGGGCGACGAAAGCGGCGCACGTGCGGAGCAAGGAACGGTGCCATATGAAGCGATTCGCCGGCAAAACGGCAAATCAAAAAGCCGGACGGCTAGCGAACTGGCCACAATGGGCAATCCCATGCACAATGGGCATTTCGCAAGACGCTCCGGCTTTTTTAAAACTTGGTTTATTGGTCAAGCATAATAATCGAAGCGGTCATCGTCGTGGCATCCCACGAAATTTCCGCGCCGAGCGCTTCAGCGGCAAGTCTTAAAGGCACGTAAGTCGCATCGTCCAAGATGAATGGCGCGTCCTCCAGTTTAACGGATTTGTACCCCACGGTGGCGTAGTTTTCGCCAATGGATAATTTGACCATCTTGGCGTCTTTCATGATTCGCACATAACCTAGCGAGGTGACCGGCACCGATTCGCCTGTTGAAGATATGGCGCCTGATGGGGGCGGGGACCAACTGACGGAAGCTCCAAGCTTTTCAAACACGCCGCGCAGCGGGATGAAGGTTTTGCCGTTAATCACTTTGGCTCTAGGTTCGACATCGACATATTTGCCGTTAATGCGGATGCCGACGTCCGTCTCGTCGAACTGCCGTGGCGGCGCATCCTGCGAATTCATAATCTTTTGCCGCTCCAGCTCAAGCTCTTTTTGTTTCTCCGCTTCTTTCTCCGCTTTGGCCATCTCACGCCAGCTTGTCTGCTGCTGCTCCAAAGTCTGCTTATCTTGCGCGGTAGTGAACGACCACGTTTTGCGCTCCACCGTTACGGTATAGGTTTCATTGTATTGCAGCTCTTCCTTGGGGATAAGGTGCCAAGCAACACTGCTTTGTTTCAGCTTAAAAAAGTCCACTGCATGACCGCTGCTGTCTGTGATCGACGCAGCAACATCGTTAGGGGATGCCATATCCCCGACATAAGAAATGATGTACCCCGATTTGGCAATACCGAAGCCTTCCAGAGGGTTAGGGTTCTCGTTGCCGTAAAATCCGATGCCTACGCCGGTTTGTCCGTCATAAGGATATACGACGGGTGCTTTGGCAATCCCTGCGCTCGCCATGTTGACGACAGATGCATGGTTGTTGTAGCCGAAGCCAAACAAGGTCATAGCTGGATAAATCAGTGATGTTCTGTGTAGCGGTGCATCGATCAACTGGGCGATTGCATGTTCAGGCACAATATCGCCGTAAGCGATATCCTCCCAAATGCCCTTATTTAACGTGTTGAAGCCCGCGATTTTAACCCGATCGGATAGGCCTTCCCCCGTAAATTCAGGCAATCCCGATTCCTCAGAATGCCCGGTCAAACTGTTCGTTTTCAAGTAAGCTGCATGATGATTTGCCGCTTTGCTCAGCAGGTTGTCGACCTGCAAAGACGGAACGCCAGTCTTGCTGCGCACTTCGTTTAAATATTGGAGCGCCCTTGCCGCCCCTTCACTTGCTTTGTCGTCCGCGGCAATCCGGACCGGAGTATGCTGAGCTGCTTCAATGGGGGCGGACGGCGCCCCAAGCATAACGGACATCGCCGTGACGACCGCTAATGCGGTAATGAATAATGGCTGATGATTCTTCATGCGGTTATCTATGCCTCCTTATGTTTGAATTGTTGTTTTCGACAAAATGTTGTATTTTCCTGCCAAGGAATATTTTGATAAACTAAACTTGCCCCTTGATACACTTTATCCATTCACTACGATGGTTTATATACAGCTCTTTTTTACATAGAAATCTCAGTCAAAAAGCCGCTTGGGCGGGGTGATCGTTACGGAGAAGAAAGCAGATGATTGTGCCTCTTGAAAAATAAAATTTATTTTCAGTTGCTGTCTGGCCGCCAAGAAGCTTCTGAATCCTGGAATCCGTTGTACACCTTGGACGCCGTGAATTATTCGGACGCATTTTTGGCGGCATCCGGCAGCGTCTTGATTGCCTGGATCGCCGCATGGGGCTTACGTAACGATGGATGACCCGCACATATTCGCGCCTATTATGAAGTATCAGGTAGCTTAACTGCCCGGTTTATTTCGGAAGCCCGCCAACTCGCGGTGAGTGCTCTAAATCTTATTACGCTAGCGGATACGTTGGTTCAATGAAACAGCGACAGTCCAGGACGTTTTTTCTCGTCTATGGCTGCCGCTGTTTTAATTTCTTGATCAACCTAAACCTTATTTTACGGAGTCTGGCGTTTTCGTGATTCATATAAACGGCCATGAGGCCGGATAGACGAGATGAGAACGCTTTACAGCCGGCTTGCGGATGATATAATTTTGTAAAAACAAAAACCGTACAGGGGAGAGCGTATGCCGGAATATTGGTTCCAAAAAATGGGGCGTTTTCGTGGTTTGAAAAAACTTCGGTTTTATTCCATCGGTAATAAAATGATCGTTTATTTCTCCGTGTTGTTTGCCATTGTCATTATTTTGATCGGCACGATTACGTACCGGATGTTTTCAAAGGCGCTTGAGCAGCAGATGGTCCAGGAAACGCAAAAAATTATGGCCCAGGCGATGATTAACGCCGACTTCTATCTCTCCGACATTAAAACACCGATGATCATGATGGCGCGCAACCCAAACGTCATTCATATTTTGCGGGATTACACGACGTCGGAATGGGTAGACCGGCTTGGCATGCAGCGCATTTTGGAAGATTTTACGCGCAATATCAACCAGTTCAAGTCGTATATCAAGGACATTATTCTCGTCAGCCGGGACGGCTTTGTTTACAATATCGCCTCCGCCGATGAAATATCAAAAGCGAATCCGCTGTTGCAATCCGATTGGCTGAAAGCGATCATCGCTAAAGACCAGAAAGGCATCCAGTTTGTCACCACCCATGCCAGCAGCTATTATGTCGGCGCTTTTTCCAAAGATAAGGTCATTTCCGCGGTGCTGCCGATTGAGGAGAACACGAAGGTGCTTGGTTACGTCTTGTGTGATATCAATTTGCAAAAGTTCCGCGAAATTTTCGAATCGCTGTCGCTTGGTGCAGGCGGGTACATCTATATGGTGGACGAGCAGGGCACCATCATCGTGCATCCCGACAGCGCCATGATCGGCAGCGTGATCAGCTTCGAACTGCTGGGCCGGTTATCGGCGGACGGTTCTGCAGGAACCGGATCGTTTAAGATGAAGCTGGACGGCGAGGAGCAGCTGATCATTTACAACCAATCGAAAATTACCGGCTGGATGCTGGTCGGCGATATCCCTTACGCCAATTTGACGAAAGCGGCCGGACAGAACCGCGCGATTACGTATTTGATCCTTGCGCTTGGGTTTGTGTTTATCGTGTTAATCTCCTTTTTGATTTCCCGGCAAATTACGAAACCGCTTAAGACGCTGATCGATCGGATGAAAAAAGTGCAAACGCACGATTTGAGCAGCAGGCAGGTTGATTACGGACAAGGGGAAATCGCTGTGATCGGCCAGCGGTTCGAAGGCATGGTGTACGAAATCAACAAGCTGATTTCCGAAGTATACGTCTCCAATCTGAAGCAGAAGGAAGCCGAGCTCAAGGAGCTGCAGAACCAGATCAACCCTCATTTTCTGTACAATACGCTGCAGCTTGTGAAAGCGGAGGCGGTATTCGAAAATCACCGCGAGGTGAGCACGCTTGTGACAACGCTGGGCGATTTGCTGCGATATCCGATGTACGGGCGCAGCGAACCTGTCGCGTTGCGCGAAGAGCTGGCCTACATCGGCAAATATACTGACATTTACCAGCGCAGGTTCCGAGGCAAATTCGAGTATGTATGCGAGGTGCAGGAGGATGAGCTGCTGGCGATGCAAGTTCCGAAGCTGATTTTGCAGCCGGTTGTGGAGAACGGAATCGTTCATGGTTTCAGCGATACGCGGTCGGGAGGACTGCTGCGCATTGTTATAAGCCGAAACGGCATGGCGGTCGATATTTCGGTGTGGGACAACGGCAAAGGAATCGGCGAAGAGCAGCTTAAGCGGCTGCGTGAGCGGCTGGCCGGCGGCTTGGAAGAGGACGGCGGCAGCATCGGTCTGCTGAATGTGCTGCAGCGGATTCATTTGAAATACGGAAACGATTACGGTATCTCCGTAAGCAGCGAGCAGGGCGTTTTCACGGAAGTGAAGCTGACATTGCCGATTGCCGCGGGAGAACGGACATGAATGGAGGCTTAAGTGACGATATGCTAAATGCGATTCTCATAGACGATGAAGAGACGAACCTCAGGCTTCTGGAAAAAGTCCTCGATTGGCAGGCGCTCGGCTACCGTATTGCCGGAACGGCGCTTGACGGCCGGGAAGGGCTTGATCTGTACCGGATGACGCGGCCGGATGTCGTTTTGGTTGATATCCGTATGCCAATCATGGACGGCATCGCGTTTATCCGGGAGGTGCGCAAAAACGATTCGCAGGTCAAAATCGTCATACTCAGCGCTTACGCGGAATTTGAATATGCCCAAAAAGCGATCGAATACGGCATTCACGCTTATTTGCTCAAGCCTGTCGATGAAGATAAGCTCGAGCAAATTTTGCTCGCCGTCAAAACCGAACGGGAGTCCGAATTTGCCGCAAGCCGTACTCAGATGGAGCGGGAATACCACAAGCTGCTTGATCAGCTGGAGGCGCAGGGGACGGAGGGGATAGCGGCAAATGCCGGTCTGTCGAACCCGCCGCAGGCTGCAAACGATAGCCGATCGATGGCAACCGGGGCAAACGCCGCAAGCGAAGGAGAGCGTAAGCTGTCGGCTGCGGCACATACAAGCCGGCAGCCGCAGTTCGCCGCTGGCGGAAGTGAAAAACGGTCAATGCCGCTGCTGGTCGCCTGTATCGCCTTCGAGCCGTTAAGGGGGCGCTCCGAACCGCGGCATGAGACGGATTTTACGCAATTTTTGACCGATACTTTGCAGAAACGGCATGGCGTTACCTTCATAAAGGCAGGCAAACAACCAAAGATGTGGGTGATTGTGCATGAACCGGCAGCCGCTTCTTATGAAGGGGGCGCCGGTCCGCAAGCCGGCACGGATCTGGCGGCAGCGTCGCCAAACGCCATGCGGCAGCGGTTTGTCGAGGGGCTGCGGCAGCTGGCCGGGCAGTGTCGGGCGCGCTACGGACAGCGGCTGCTATGCGGCGTAGGCAGTCCGGCAAGCGGATTGGCGGACTTTCCGCGTTCCTACGATGAGGCGCGGCGAGCTTCGGTTGCGCTGTTTTATGAGCACGACGGGCTGGTTGCCGTATACGGCGTACAAGCCGGACGAATCGCGGTGTACGGCGGTCAAGATGATCCCATTGCCGTGTACGGCGGCACATCGGCGGCGCCTAGGTGGTCCCCCAGCGAATTTGTCGCCCGCAAGTGGGTTGGCGGCGGGGAAGCTCAGACGGGCAACGTTTATTATTTGCGGCAGTTTGTACAGGAGGCTTTTAGCGAGTTTAAGGAGCGGCGCGTGCATCCCGAGGACGTGTTCCGTTTCTGCGAGGAATGGTCCGCTTTGTTGAAGGAGCAGTTTGCCGCAATCGATCCGGAATTTGTGCGGATGTTTAACGATATGATGCCTGACGGCTTAATGGGCGGAAGAAGCTGCGCTTCCCTGGAACAAGGCATGGAGGAGCTGGCGGTGAAAGCCGGCTCGGCGCTGCGCGCCTTAATGGACAGCAACAAAAACTACGCGGTGATCCGCAAAGCGAAGGAATTTGCGCTTCTGCATTTTCATGAGGAGCCGTTTACTTTAAAGGATACGGCAGATTATATAGGGGTCAGCAAAAATCATTTTTCCAAGATGTACAAAGAGCAGACAGGGGAAAATTTCTGGGATTACGTCATTCATTTGCGGATGGAGCAGGCAAAAAAGCTGCTGCGCGACACCAATAAAACAAATTATGAGATTGCCGGTCTGATCGGCTACAGCAGCGAATATCATTTCGCCCGCTTGTTCTCCAAGCTGGCGGGGATGACGACAACACAGTACCGGAAGCTGCACGGCAGCTGAAATAAGTAACCTAAGTAACGTAATATGCAGCAAAGATTGATAGTATCGCGCATTTCGGAGGACCTCCCGGGCCCATAAAATAAAGATGATCTTACGGCGGCAATAAACGCGGGTTAGCCAGCTGCCGTAAGGCGGGTTTGTCCGGCAGCGCGGACGCCTGAAGGAACGATAAGGGGGCGCAAACGATGAGCGGCACGTACCGCTGCGCGGAGAATGATGGAAACTGCGAACTTTGGCGCGGTGAGCAAAAAATTGCATCGGTGCTTGGCTTCAGCCGTCCGGATTTTCAAACGAGCGACCGATGGGAACAAACCGAGCCGGGAGTATTCCGTTGGGAAAGGTCGTTTGTATATACCGGCAAAACGGATCAATATGTGGCGGGACTGTTTATGGAAGTGGAAGCGCTGTATCCGCTCCGATATTCGATGATTCCCGGCGTATCGTACGACGGAAACGGCTGGGGGCAAGGCAAGGAACCAAAAGGGCTGACGGATGGCGTGACACCGTGGTCGTTTGCCGCTCACCGGACAACGGTGGCCGGAGCGACCTATTCGGAAGGAAATGCCGACTCGCTGGCTTTATTTGGCGTATCCGTCAGCAAAAACGGAAACGAGCAGATTGGCTTCTCATGTTCGCTTGAAGCGCAGAACGACCGGACTTTGCACCGGCTCATCTGGCCGGAATGCGAATGTCCCCGGGTTTACTGCGCAAGGGATCAATACGAGCAAGCGTATGAAAGGACGATGATTTGCCGGCCCGGCGATGTGTTTATAGCCGTGGCGTGTGTTGTACTGCAGCCGGTTGAACTGCCGAAGCACGGCTGGCATAAACTGCTCGAGGTCGCCTGGCGTCAAAACGTTCATCCAATAACTGCTTGGCATGAGCCGGATCGAATTTGGGAACTTGGCATCACATATGCCCGTGATTATTTGTGGGTGGAGGACGGCGATTTCCGCGGGTTCGTCTGGGGGCTTCATTGGCATGAAGGGGCATGGGTGCAAAAACGCGATTGGCCTTACGAGATCGGCTGGGTCGGGCAAAACGCTTCGCTGGCCAATTCACTGCTCGAGCATTATGTGCTAAGCGGGGATGAGGCCTCGCTCGCCAAGGGGCTTGCCGCCCTTGACACATGGGCGGCCCATGCGCCGCTTGAGAACGGCTTGTTCCGTTGCCGTTTCCAGCACATCGTCGGCTACCCGCTCGATACGGCGAAATGCGGAGCCGAAGTGCAGGACGCCTGCAACTTAAGCACGGCGGCGCTGCAATATTTCGAATCGGCCCGGCTTGCGGCCCGATGCGGAGTAGAGCGCCCGCAATACGAGCGGATCGCGCTGGGCATATGCGATTTTGCCGTGCACGTACAGGAGTTTTCAGGCCGATTCGGCAAGGCGTGGAGAAACGACGGCAGCATCGCCGACCCGGAAGGGACGATCGGCTGTTACCTTGTTCCGCCGCTGCTGGAAGCTTATCGCCGCACCGGCGATCGCCGTTATCTCCATGCGGCGAAGGACGGTTACCATTACTACATCGGCGAATTTATCGCCAACGGCTATTCTACGGCCGGAGCGCTTGATACGTATTGCATCGACAAGGAATCGGCCATTCCGCTGCTGAGGGCGGGTTTGGAGCTGTTCGAGCTGACGCGGGAGTCGGCGTATTTGGATGGGGCCGTACAAGCTTCATGGTACATCGCCAGCTGGCAATTGCATCACTCGATTCATTTCCCGGAAGGCAGCGTGCTGCATGAGCACGGATACGATTCGTTTGGCGGCACGACGGTTTCCGCTCAACATCATCATATCGACCATTTTGCAGTGGCGATTGTGCCGGAATGGCTGCGGCTGGCCGCTTGGACCGGCGACGATACGTGGCGCCAGCGGGCGCTGGCCGCTTGGGCGAACGCCACGGCGTTTGTCTCGGACGGCGCATTGTCCGTGAGCGGTCACGTCAGGCCGCCCGGCGGGCAAGACGAGGGCATCTGCCATACCCGCTGGCATACGCGGTGGGGCGAATACTTTGGCGTGTCGCAGTGGCTTGTCGCTTGGCCGACCGCTTTCCGGCTGGAAGTGCTGCGCGGTTTAAACGACTGGTCGGTGCTGATGGGAAACAAATAGATGCGTGTAGACGCTTGCTGAAAGAGTTGGACAATCAGGTCCCGTTTGGGTTCGTTTGATTTAACCTGCCGTGTATTTCCGGCATTATGCCAGTTCGAAACCGGAGTTGTTCTTGATCTCTTCAACGTATTGATTCATCTGTGCGGTCGTGAATGAACCGGTATCAAGCAGATGTTTGGCGTTAAGATCGGACTGCTTAAATTCCTCGATTAAAATAAGACAGCGTTCTCTCATTCGATGCTCGGGTATTCTCATTTGGTCTCTGGAGAGGAGTGTCTCAGGGTCTGTCCATAACACCACATAAACAACACGGACGTGCAAATCTCTAACCTTTTCCCGAAGCCACGACGCTTCCTGGGGAAAGGTAACGTAATCGATGACGACATCGTTGCCGAATTGAACGAAATTGCGCGCCAGACTTAAGATGTTGTTCCAAATTAAGCGCAGCTCCTCTTCACTTTCCCATGGTTTTTGGCGTCCGCCGATATGCATATGGCTGACATCATCGCCGGAAATATAAGCGCTGTGGTTCAAGCTTTTAGTGAGCGCTTCGGCTGTCGTCGATTTACCGACTCCGGCGGGTCCGGATAATATGTAAACGGTTTTCATTTGATTGCTGGTTATATGACTCACCTCACTATGCTTAAGATCAGGTTTCTTCACAAATTATCTCATCAAAAGGCGAATTCTGGCAACCCGATGCGGGGAACCCGGAGAATATTACGCAAAAGATCATAGCATACGGCATTTAAGCGAACGCCTTATTTTTTTACACTGAATATAGGAGCTTCAATAAGCCGGCATGTTGAGCTCCCGTCATAAAGGAAGCAAATGTGGTGTCTGTGCGGCAGCTGCTGACAACCGCACATTTTTGCGAATGTACGAGAAGGAAATTCAAAAAAAGGGGTTGCAATCATGAAAAAGATCGTAGCAAGCGCGACGGCAACGCTTATGTTGTCTGCGGCCGTGTTATCCGGCTGCGGAAGCGGCGATGCGGGCGGCAAACCAAAAGAAGGGGCGGCTGACGGTGCGGCCAAACCGAAGGAAGTCACGCTGTCGTTTTTGTCCTGGTACAATGCGGACAGCATGAAAGATGTCATTGCGGCGTTTAACCAGAAATACCCGCACATCAAAATCGACCTGCAGTTCGCTCCGCCGGTCAAAGATTACAACGAAAAGCTGAAAGTGCTTACCGTAGCCGGAGAGACGCCGGATCTGTTCTACTTAAGCGCGGAAAACAAGTTTGACCTGATCAAAAACGGCTACGCCCTGGATATCTCCGATCAACCGGTGTTCAAAAACTTGAACAAAACGAATTTGGAAATGTACAAATACAACGATAAGTTGTATGGCTTCGCCCCTGACGCATGGGCCGGCGGTATCCTCTACAACAAAAAGATGTTCGAAAAAGCCGGCGTACAGCCGCCGAAAACATGGAGCGAGTTCGTTGACGTGATGAAAAAAATCAAGTCAGCCGGTATGACTCCGCTGATCGAACGCGGCACTTTCCTGTGGACACTCGCCAACGGCATTTTCTTAAACGACGTGATCAGCAAAAATCCGAGCTTCGACCAAGAGGTCATCGACGGTAAAAAGAAATATGAAGACGGCTGGACCATACCGTTCCAAATGTGGTACAACGACGTCGTGCAAGCGGGGCTCATCTCCAAGGATCTGTTGGGTGTAGGCTCCGAGCAGTTCATCAACGATTTCGCATCGGAAAAAGTGGCGATGCTGGTCGGCAACGCCGATCACCTCGGCAAAATCGTCAAAGCCAATCCGAACCTGCAGGTCGGCATTTTCCCGCTCGTCGGCACCGAGCCGGGCACGAAATATTTGTACGGCGCCGTTAACGTCGGCATTGCGGTCGGAGCAAAAACGAAACATAAAGAAGAAGCGCTGACATTCCTGAACTTTATCGGAACCCAAGACGGGATTACGCCTTACCAGAAAATGACCGGACAAATGGTCGGCATTCCCGGCGTGAAATACGAAGTGAATCCGGTGCTGGAGCAGTTCAACAAGATGTACTCGAACAACGAAATCGGACTGTATTTGCCGCAAAACTTTTTCGGCGAGCTGTCAGCCTCCGTCCTCGATGAGATGATCAAAGCGTCGCAGGACGTGCTGGCCGGCGGAGCGAAGCCGGAAGACGTTCCGAAGCGAATGGACAAGAAACGCAAGGATCTCTCGAACAAGTAACCGCCAAAGCGGCGCAATATTAACGTCCCGGGCGCATTGTCCGGGTACTGCATCACACAAGGGAGGGGCCCGTTTGATAAGGCAGAAACATTTCATCCTGCACTGCATCTTGTTTATTCTCCCTGCCTTGGGGGTATATACGCTCATCCGGATTGTCCCGCTCGCCATGAGCTTCGGCTATTCGTTTACGAATTGGGACGGTTACGCTCCCGATTTCGATTTTGTCGGATTGAAAAACTATTTCGCTATATTCCAGGACGATGCCATAGTGGGGGCGTTCCGCAACACGTTTGTGTTTGCCGTCGTCAATACGCTGCTTATTACGGGGCTGGCGATTCCGCTGGCGCTTGTGCTGAACAGCGCGCTGAAGTCGTCGCATCTGCTGCGGGCCGTGTTTTTTTTCCCGTCCGTGCCCAGCGTGCTTATCATCGGCTACATTTGGCTGTTTATTTTGGACCCGACCGCTAACGGTGTATTAAACAAACTTCTGCAAGGCGCCGGGCTGCCCAAGGTGAACTGGTTGTCCGATTACCAATTGGCGATGATATCGCTAATTCTCGTATCGGTTTGGCGGCTGACCGGCTGGCACAGCTGTATTTATATCGCTAATTTGCAGAGCATTCCAAAAGATTATTACGAGGCTGCCAGCATTGACGGAGCCAGCCGTTGGCAGCAATTCCGCCACATCACGTTCCCGCTGCTCGCGCCGGGCATGACAATCAGTGTCATGCTGACAACGATCGACAGCTTGAAGGTGTACGAACTACCGTTCGCTCTCACTCGCGGCGGTCCGGGTAACGCGACCACGCTGCTGACGCAAATCATTATGGAGCGGGGGATCAACGATAAATTGGTTGGCCGGTCGGCCGCGATGGCGGTGCTGTTTATTCTCATCATCTTTGTTATCGCGGCAGTGCAGCATACGCTGATGCGGCGCAGAGAGGAGCGGCTGGAATGAAGCGATTCTTAAACTCTCAAGCGGAACCGGGAACTAAGCGTGGCGCAAGCGGTCAAACGGCGAATGCGCAGCACAAGCAAAGCTCAAGAACATCAAAAGGCGGTGCTGCCTCGTTCACTGCAATGCTTCGCGGAACAGGCCGCTATGGCCCAGGGATGCTGCTGGTTGAGCTTGTGATGCTGGTTCTGGCCGCTGTGGCGATTGTTCCGTTTTATTTCGTGCTGCTGAATACGTTAAAAACGCGAACCGAGCTGACCGGCAGCCCGCTGACACTGCCCAAGCAGATCACGCTGGCCAATTACGCCGAAGCGTTCCGCAAGATGGACTTGTCCGTTTCTTTTACCAATTCATTATTGATCACGGTGGTCTCCGTCACGCTGATCGTTTTGTTCGGCGCGATGGCGGCATACCCTGTATCCCGCATCAAAAACGGCTGGACAAAAGGGCTTCTGTCTTATTTCCTGATCGGCTTTATGGTGCCGCTGCAGACAACGATGGTGCCGCTGTTCATCATCATTAAAAAGCTGGGCCTCGTCAATCAAATCGGCGGCTTGATGCTGATTTATTCGGCGCAATGCGTGTTTTCGTTTTTTATGTACCAAGGTTTTATGAAGACGGTACCGCGCGAGCTGGAGGAAGCGGCGACAATCGACGGCTGCTCGTTATGGCAGGGCTTCTGGAAAATCGTGTTTCCGCTGCTGAAGCCGGTCACAGTCACGGTAATTATCTTCGAATCGATGTGGATCTGGAATGACTTTATGTTTGCGTATTTATTTCTCCATTCCAAAAAATCGATGACGCTGGTCCTGGAAATATTTCAAGGCGTCGGTGAATTTACGAATGATTGGCCGACGATGCTGTCGACGATGGTCATTATATTGCTGCCGTCCGTCGTGTTTTATTTGTTCATGCAGCGGCATATCATTTCCGGTTTGACAAGCGGAGCGCTCAAAGGATAGCCGGGTAAAGGAGTTAATGTATATGATTCAGGCACAAAAAGTGATTATCGATACCGATCCGGGTGACGACATCGACGACCTGCTGGCGATCGCTTTTGCGCTGCTCCGTCCGGAGCTTGACGTCAAGGCGATCACGACGGTGACGACGTTCCCCGAGCGGCGGGAGAAGCTCGTCAGGGCCCTGCTGAACTCGCTTGGCAAGCCGCATATTCCGTCCGGGGCGGGAATGTCGCTGCCGATGCGCAGCTTTAGCGAAAGCGAGCTGTATCACATGACCGACAATGCCGGGTATGTGCTTAACCATGCGGCGGCGGCCGACGAATGGCTGGATGCGGCGGGAGGAACCTCCGCAGACGACGCCGTCCAACTGATCGTCCGCACGGTCGAGCGGTATCCCGGCGAGATCGGCCTTATTACGTTAGGCCCGCTGACCAATATAGCGTCGGCGCTGCGCCGCCAGCCGTCCATTGCGGGCAAACTGAAGTTTATCGCGATGATGGGCGGAGAAGTGAACGTTTTTCGACAGGAGCATAACATGACTTGGGACGACCGGGCGGCCGAAGTTGTGTTTCAATCCGGCGTGCCGTTGTTTGTGGGGACATGGGATATCACGAGGCGGGTCGTCATAACGGAAGACTTATGCCGGCGAATCCGCGACCAAGACAGCGACCACTGCCGCTTCCTGACCCGCTGCATCGAGCTGTGGCGGCCTTATAAAGCGAATAAGCCCGGCCCTGTCATGTTTGATATCGCTCCGGTGATATGGAGCTACAGGCGGGATTTATACGAGACGGAAGCGATGCATGTGCGTGTCGAGACGAAAGGGGAGTATACCCGCGGGGTGACGGTGCCGATCGCCGGCGCCGCCGCGAATGCCGAGGTGACCGTCGGAGTCAAGGAGCGGGAGGTGCTGGAGCTGCTGATGAGCACAATATGTTGAGGCATCCGGGATATCCGCCCGCACTTTTTGCTCTTAGTGAAAGTATCATGGATGAAACAAAGCAACTATGCGTAAAGGTGCGGTACGATGGCAAACATACAGGTGGTTTGGAGAGGTCCCGTCAAGCGGGCTTCGGGTCTTGGAATCGCCAGCAGAGAATACGTTTCCGCATTGCGGAGACAAGGTGTGGGCGTCAGGGTCGAAGTGGCCGGTACCGGGCATTGGCAGAAGGATGGATTAAAAAAAACGAAAGTGCTGATCTATCACCAATTGCCTGAAAGATGGGATATGAAGCGGGATCGTAAAAACTTCGGCCGGGTCATCTTAAATACGGTTTGGGAAACGACACGAATTCCGCGGACCTGGGTGCCGAAAATCAACAAGTTCGACGCTGTATGCGTACCGAGTTTGCATAATAAAACGGCGATGCGGCAAAGCGGCGTCAAGGTGCCTGTCCATATCGTCCCGCACGGGGTCCATACCGAAATATTCAAACCCGGAAATAAAAAATACAATCTTCCCGCCGCAAAAGGACGTTTTGTATTCGTCTCCGTATTTGGCTTTCAGCACCGGAAAAACCCGGAGACACTGTTGAGGGCGTATTGGGAGCAGTTTTCGGCCGCCGATAAAGTGCTGCTTGTCATTAAAACGAACGGATATGCACCCTACGAGACGGGACAATGGATCCGCAGCCGAATCGAAAGTTATAAGAAAAAACTTGGTATTCGCAAGAGCACAGCGCCGATTGCTGTGATCACGGGAAGTATGAGTGCCGGACAACTGAAAGGCATTTATACGCTGGGTAACGCATTTGTGCTCCCGACAAGAGGGGAAGGAGTGGGGCTGCCTTTCCTGGAGTCGTTATCCAGCGGGGTTCCCGTTATAGCTACAGGCTGGGGCGGACATACGGATTTTTTGAACGGCGGAAATTCATTTCTCATTAATTACAAGCTGCAAAGTCCCCTGACTAGCATGAACAGCAAACATGCGATCGCGCGACCCTTCCGTCATTTATTTTCCGGGGCGGGTCAACGGTGGGCGGAAGCGAACGTGTCCAGCTTAAAATCATTGATGAAATTTGCATACCTGCATCCTGAGCTCTGCAAAAAGAAAGGCATGAAGGGCCGGGCTGATATGAAAAGATGGTCGTGGAACCGGGCTGGAGCGGCATTTAGAAAGGTTTTGGAAATGAAAAAAGGCTGAAAAAGAACTGCCGAAACTCTTCGGCGGTTTTTTTGCTTTACCGGACTGACTTGCTTTTCCGGGAGAGAGGAACATAATACCTATAGAGGAAATTATGGCGATGGGATGTGACCGCATGGCAGAGGAGCAATATTCTTGGAAGAAAAACCTGTTTGTTCTTTGGACAGGTGTATTTTTTTGCAGCACCGCATTTTCGGTCGTTATTCCGTTTCTGCCGATCTTTCTGCATGATGAGCTGCATGTGGAAAACAATTTGGAAACATGGTCGGGAGTAAGTTTTGCGGTAACTTTTTTGGCAAGCGCGCTCATTGCGCCTTATTGGGGTTCGCTCGCCGATAAATACGGCCGCAGGCCGATGCTGTTGAGGTCCGGATTTTTTCTGGCCCTTTTGTATTTTGTTACCTATTTCGTGCAAAATCCGTACCAGCTGCTGGTGATCCGGCTATTCCAGGGCATGCTGGCCGGATACGTGCCCTCGGCGATTGCGCTTGTAGCGACCAACACGCCGGAAAAACACGTCGGTTATTCGCTGGGCGTCATGTCGACGGCGACAGCAACGGGAAGTATTATCGGGCCGTTGATCGGCGGGGTGGTCAGTCATTGGATCGGCAATCGGGAAGCGTTTTTATTCGCCGCCGGCCTTGTTTCATTTTCGTTTCTGATAGCGCTGTTATGGGCGAAAGAGACGAATTTTAACCGTTCGTCCAAACGTTCAAACGTGCTGGCCGATTTGAAGGATGCCGTATCCAACCGCAAGCTGATGGTGACGTTAGGCATGGTTACGGCGACATCGACATCGGTGATGCTGATTGAACCGCTGCTGACGATTTATGTCATTCAGCTTGGCGGCAGCAAAGGAACGGCATCGCTGAGCTCGGGCATCATTTTCTCGGCGGTAGGCATTGCTACGATTATTGCCGCTCCCCGCTGGGGCAAGGCAGGGACAAAATTGGGCTTCGGCAAGGTGCTCTGTATCGGTCTGTTAGGCGGAGCCATTGGCAACCTGCTGCAGTTGGCCATTCACCATCTGGTCGGTTTCGGCGTGCTGCGATTTTGCTACGGGTTGTTTTTTGCCGCCGTATTCCCGGCTCTTAACGCGCTGATCGTGCAGTCGACCGATCCGTCGTTTCGTGGGCGCGCCTTCAGTTTAAACCAATCCGCCATGCAGATGGGCAATATGCTTGGTCCGCTGCTGGGCGGATTTCTGGGCGGCGTGTTATCCATCCCGCTTGTATTCCTGCTTAATGGACTTGCCTTGCTGGGCATCGCCGCGACCGTCGGTCTGCGCAAAATAGGCTGGCCGCAGCGTCAGGAAACCGATCGTACCGTATCGATGTAATTTACGCTACAAAAAGGCCAGCCGAAAAAGGAGGCCACTGAAAAAGTAGCTTAAGTGAGCGAAATCATTCTGGAGAAGCGCCAGCGTTCGCTTTTGTCCCCGAATTTCACCTGCCAAAAGCAGGTACAATTCAAGAAATTCGGGGACAATTGGCGATCGTAAGAATGATTCGTTCATGCAGCGTTCACTTTTTTCAGCGGCCTCCCGAAAAAGGACTGGCCTTTTTTGCGTGCGGCAGCAACCTTTACAGTTTCTAGGCGTTTATATCCATATATGGAGCTAAGACCGTTGGCCCGGAATAGTCGAGGAGGAACGGAATATATGAATAGAGCGCACAAATGGAAAAAAGAGTTGAAGCGTGCGGCAGCCGTGTCGAGTCTTGTTTGGCTGGCGCTGGGAACGGCAGGTGTGTCGGCAAGCGGATTGCCTGAAGGCGCCGCCGCTGCAGCTTTGCAGCCGCCAAATGCGAATTGTGCGGCATTTTCGCTTGTGCCGGAAGCGGCTTACAACACAGAGACTGCAGCCGACCGGAGCGGTGACGAGGAGCTTGCCGCGCAGCCGGATGCGGAAGAAGCTTATATCGCGGAAGAGAAGGCAGTCGAGTTGTCCCGGATGTATGCGCATGTGCCGGACAGCTACCGGGTCACGGAAGCGAAGATCGATTATTTGCCGGCGTCGTATTACGTCAATTCGCGAAGACAAATCGATCCATACCATCGAGGTCCCGCACGGTGGTTCGTCTCCTTTGGTCAAGAAGGTGGAGGAACGCCTGTCTGGACTGTCAATTTGGATGCGGCGACAGGGCGTTTGCTAACCTTTTACCACATGGAACCCGACGGCGGGCAGCCGGATGCGATTTGGCCGAAGCTGACGTATAGCGAAGCGGAAAAACTTGCCGGTATTTTTATAGCCGGCGTCAGCGGCGATATTGTGTCCGAGCTGAAGGACGACAAGGGGCGGTTCAGCTATGAATGGATGATGACGACGGACCCGCAGGATGACGCCTTGTACGGATACCATTTTACGGCCAACCGGCTTGTTAACGGCATTCCGTTTCCGCAAAACAACGTGAATTTGCGGATCGATCCGGACGGAACGATAGTGGAATTCAATCGCAATTGGGATGCTCAATTCCATTTTCAAGATCCGCAGTGCGCCGTGCCGACGGAAGCAGCGTATAATGTTTTTCAAGATCAGATTCGGCTGACGTTCCAAATTCCGCTTATTGATGCGGACCGGACTCCGATGCTGATCTATGATCAGCGGCCCGATATATATTTGAACGCCGCAACGGCTGCAATTACGGACTCTTACGGGAGAACCGATCCGCAAGTAGCGGAGCTGCCGCTTTCGAACGAACCGCTTGCGGCGATTGAGGGGCCGGCAGGTGAAGTGACGCAAGAGAAAGCCGCAGCTTTTCTGCAAACGATGCTGCATATTCCCGATTCGGCCGAGATCAAAGTGAATGCTATAGAGATGGATGCGGGCAGCGCATGGACGATTGAATTTTCGCTTGGCACGGAAGGCAGCGCGCACGCCGTGGTCGATAAGCAAAGCGGCAGGCCGACATATTTTCAGATCTACAAGATGATCAAGGACGGTACGCCTGTTATTGCCAGAGCGCAGGCACAGGCCGCCGCCGAACAATTCCTGCGGACATTTGCCGGAGCTGCCGTGCATGAGCTTTATCCGGAGAAGAAAGATCCGACCGTTTGGCCGAACGAAGACGAGAACAATATCGATTACGGCTTCAGCTACAGGCGGATTGCGGGTCCGGAGCGCATTGACTTGGGTGAAGTGACGGTGCGCGTAAACAAATTCACCGGCGAAATCAATGCCCTGACCGGTGGCGACACGTTGTGGATGTCGGCGGATATTCCGCACGTACTGGGCTTAAAGCAGGCTCAGGCGCTGTATATGGCGCACAACAAACCGGAGCTGATCTACTTTGCGCCTTATACGATGCGCTGTGACAGCAGCAACTATGAGAAATCGAAAGCATGCGCCCAAAATACGGATCCGGAAATCCAGAACGTATCGCTTTATTATCGCTGGAAATGGGATAAAGACAGCAGATTTGCGGCGCTTGACGCGGTGACCGGGGAATGGATCCGGCGCGGGACGCGAAATGTTTTGAACATTCCGCAGCAGGAAAAGACGGGAAATGCGCCCGCTTCACAGAACGAACCGGAATCCGTTCAAGTGCAAGGCGGCCGGGCGAAGGTACTGATGCAGCGCCCTGAAACGCCTGAAATCCCGCAAGCGATACGGATTACAAAGGAACTTCCTTTTTACAGTTCGCCCGACGAAACGCAAAAGCCCGATGGCACCATTAGTGCGCAGCAGGTGCAGGTGATCCGGGCGGATACGAAATGGTACAATGAAGGGAAACATTGGTATCAGGTCAGCACGTGGCTTGGCGACAAATGGATCCATGCGGAAACGGGCAAAACGGCCGTCCCCCGCTTGCCGGTTTATTTGACGCTGCATACGAATACACCGATATACGCAGCGCCGGACTCGTCTTTGCAGCCGTCGGCTGAACTGACGCCGCAAGACGTGATTGTGGCTGATGCCGGGGCCGACTGGTATAAAATATTAGCCGATCCGGGTGAAAAACGTTGGGTCCAAATAAGAACGTTTTGGCTCGGCGACCAATGGATCCAATACGGGAAGTGACCGGTTGGCGCGGCCGGCGCGGACCTTATATAAATTGTTCATACCAAATGGAAGGGAACGAAGTCTGATGCATCTGCCCGCAACATTCAGGCAAAATATAGTCGGCGTACACCGGCAAAAAGGCGAAAATTGGCTAAGCGGACTTGAAGAACTGATTGCTTATTGCGAGCGCAGGTGGTCCTGCGTCGTTCAGCGCGATCACGATTACCCGCTCTCCTATAACTTTGTTGCTCCGGTTCGTTTTCAGGACGGCCGTCCGGCGGTGATCAAGCTGGGGGTTCCGTCCGGCGAAATCCATTTGGAAGTGACAGCACTCCGCCATTATAACGGCAATGGCGCAGTCCGGCTGCTCGAAGCAGATGAGGAACGGGGCATCCTGATCCTGGAGAAGCTGTCGCCGGGCGCGACGCTGAAATCGGTTAAAGACGATGAAGAAGCGACACTTATCGCTGCCGATGTGATGAAGAAGATGAGACGGCCTGCTCCAGACAATGGCAGCTTGCCGTCGGTGGGGAGGTGGGCGGAGGGATTAAGCCGGTTTCGCGCCGATTTTGGCGGAGGCACCGGACCTTTGCCGGAACAGATGGTGGCAAAAGCGGAGAAACTGTACGCCGAGCTGTTATCATCCGCCAGCAGATTACAGCTACTGCATGGGGACCTTCACCACGACAACATCTTATCGTCGGAACGGGGGCCGTGGCTTGCCATCGATCCGAAAGGTTTGATCGGCGAACCCGAATACGAAGTGATCTCGTTTTTGATGAACCATCTGCCGGAGCAAGGCGTGCCGGAAGCGATCCGCCGCAGAGTGGATATATTCGCGAAGCGGCTTGATTTGAATACCGAAAGAATTTATGGCTGGGCGTATTGCCATGCGGTGTTATCCGCATCATGGCATGTTGAAGACAGGACCGGCGGCGAAAAAGGAGCGATTGAGCTTGCGAAGGTATTTGAGCGCTCTTTAACCGGCTGACATGCTGATAAACCAAGGAAGCGTGGCAAAGCTGATTAATGTCGTAATCGCTACGGTTAACGTCACAACTTCTTTATCGCCGCCATATTTTTCCACGAGCACGGCTGTATTAATGGCCGCGGGCATGCTGGAATGCACAAACAAGACGGAAGCGAGCAGGCCGTGAATGCCCAGCAGCATCAGGCATAATTTGGACAGAATCGGCACGATAAGCAGCCGCAGCGATACGGCGATCCATACTTCCTTGCGCCGAACCTTACTCCAGTCGACCTTATACAGCTGTACGCCCAAAATCATCACAACGACAGCCGCGTAGGCATTGCCTACCAGATGCAAGGAATTCGCTATGCCTTTTGGCAGCACGATGCCAAGCGAGAAAATGACGATTCCCACGGCAACCGCATAAAGCAGCGGCGTGCGCGAAATTTGAATCAGCGCCTGCTTCACGTTGACATTGGAGCGGGAAGCGATGTACAACCCCAGCGTGTTGACAAGCACGATTTGCATCACGACATAATTGACACCCAGCGAAAAACCCTCCGCGCCATAAGCGAGCAGCAGTACGGGAAGACCGTAGTTAACGGCATTGCCAAACATCGTCGTCAGCGTCATTGACGTCATGGCTCCGGCATCCATCCGGAAAAGCCGGCCGGTCAGCCGGGCCGCCAGCCAGCACAAAGTCGTATGGGTTGCGATAAAAGAGGCGACCTGCCAGATGTTGACCGCGTCATGGGAAGATTCGGCGAGCGAGATGATAACCATGCACGGCGCAAGCACAAACAAGCTGAGATCGGTGATGGTGCGCAAGTCGATATTTCTGTATTTTTGCAGCAGCACACCGCAGATGCAGGTGAACAGGATGGGGGTAATGACGTTAAACATCACTTGCCAGTATTGATCCATTGGTTTGTGTCCCTTCCGGTTTATGGTAACGTTACAGCCTATTGTGCAGGACAAACCCGGATTGTTCAATATAAAATATTTGATAGCGCTTATAAAAAGCTTGATTCAAGAGGTAATCGACTCCGCCTCCAGCGATCATCTATAGTAACCCGACAGGGCATTTCGATGTTCTCCGACAAAATGGATGCGATGCCGGTGACCGGCAGGGTGGTCGGTTCCCAAAAGTCCCGCTCAGGCATGCGTCCGACGATAAAATGGAACCGCTTCCAAACCCAGCTGTAGAAGCGGGGAAGGAAGCGGTTTAGTGTATTTCGTATTCATGACACACGAGACTGTTCTGTCAGAGAATGCACATGCTCGCTAGATTCGTTGTATTACAAGGAGGTGGTTTTTTTCTGGGAGGCCGCAGCACTTTGATTTTTCGAATCTCCGACATTCAAAAAGACGTTTACGGCAAAACAGATGACGGCAATTACGACGAGAACGCCGCCGACGGCAATCACCGGCTCGATGCTGGGGACGCCGTTTACAAGGATAATAAGACCGATCATCATGATCGGCAGGCCGATGTTATGCAGCCAAAAATGAATTTTGGCCAGTTTCGATTCAGCCGCCTTCGGGAATGTGTGGTACACGAATCCGGCGAGCGCCAGCGACACCCATCCCAATAAATTGATGTGGGCGTGCGTTGAGGCAAACTGGAACATTTGCGTAATCGACATAAACATCCCGAACAATACACCGATCACAAAATAGACAACCGCGATCTTGATTAAGCTTGCTCCCACTTGTTCATTACCTCCTCCAAATTTTGGTTTGATGATGTACAGGAAGATTTTATCATATATAACAATTAAATGGTGAGGGTTTCTGTAAAAATTTTAACAAAAAAAGAGACGATGTCCGCTAAGAACATCATCTCTTTTGGACTCATGCCCATCCCGGTTCGGGGAGCGCGAGATCGGCCTCCAGTTTTTGCTCGGGCGAAGTGAGCTGGATCGAAACCATCGCCTCATGATCAGGCAAGCTCAAAAGCGCCTGAAGTGCAAGCGGGTCCTTCAGTCCGGGCTGGAGCCACTGATCCGTCCGTTCTTGATCCATAATGGCGGGCATGCGGTGGTGATAAGGGGAAACGACCCTATTTGCTTCGGTTGTCAGCATCGTGCAGGTGCGCAGTTCGTCTCCGGATGCGGAGCGCCACACGTCGTACAGACCGGCGATGCCAAAGCTGCCGCTTTTTGGCGTGAATTTAATCCAAACTTTGCGCTTGCCCTCCATTTGGCTTACAAAGTAACCGCTGCAGGGAATGATGCACCGCTGTTTCTGCAAAATGCGGCGGAACGCTCTTTTGTCGAGCAAGGAACCACTGTCCGCCCAGATGGAATCTTTGGCCCAGAAGGGCATCAGCCCCCAGCGGAATTCATCCAGCACCCGTTCGTCTTTCCGGGTAATAATCGCCGAAACCGATTGAGTCGGATTGATTTCGTAACGGTTTGACGTATAAAACAGCACATGATCCAGTTTAAACTGTTGAATAAGCTCGGAAGCTTCGGCAACGACAGAAATAGAATTGCACATGTTAATCTTGCACCACCTGTTGTTTTTGGTTAGTATCTTCCTTCATAACCAAAAAAATGCAGATCGTGCAAATTAATTTATGGCCGGATTGACGGTGCAGGTTCGGACAGGGCGCGGCAATGCACCGGGTGGTCACACCTCGCACGCTGTCCGTGCCTGAATATCGTCCGTTTGATTATGCTGCTTTCTTTAAGCCTGCCGTGAATTTGCATAAAGCGGGTTTGTTTGTACATGTACTGCGTAATTCGCTTGGGGAAGGGACGCAGGCGAAGCAGTTGAAACACCCGCGACAAATCCGACCGTTTCGTCTTCGGCAATCACCGTGTTTCTGACGATCGCCTGGTGAAGGGCAGCCCGTTCTCCGACGATACTGCAATCGATCAGGCAGCCGGGCCCGATGAAACAGTTTTTGCCAATCGTAGTGGCGCCCGAAACGGTTACCCCGGGTCCGATGACCGTGTCTTTTCCGATGGATACTGCAGCATCGATGTAGGTCGTATCGGGATCGATCAAAGTAACGCCGTTTTTCATGTGTGTTTCGTTGATCGTATTTCGTAGCTTTTTCTCCAGCTGGGCAAGCTGAATCCGATCGTTGATTCCCGATATTTCGTACGGGTCGGCAACGGATACGGTATGGACGGGCAGCCCCATAGCTTTGGCAATATGTATGCAATCGGTCAAATAGTATTCGCCTTGCGCGTTGTCGTTGCGCACTTGCTCCAATAGGCTGAACAATACCGAGTTTGCGAAACAGTAAAGACCCGAATTGATTTCATGGATCATTTTTTCGGCGGCGGTCGCATCTTTTTCTTCAACGACGCGGATAACCTCGCCCATATCATTGCGAACGACACGCCCCAATCCGGAGGGATTATCGACAGTAGCGGTCACCATGGTGATTGCCGCGCCGGATTGTTGATGCGCAGACAACAGCGACTTGTACGTATCGCTTGTGACCAGAGGCGTATCGCCGTTGCACACGAGCGTACAGCCCGTCAGCCCAATCGACTGCCGGGCTTGCATGACGGCATGGCCTGTGCCGAGCTGCCGTTCCTGCAAGACATATTCGGTCTCCAGCCCCAGCTCCTCTTTGATCTGCTCGGCATGGGCGCCGATGACGACAAGCAAACGGTCGATTTCGGCGGTTTTAAGAGAATCGATGACGTAGCGCATCATCGGTTTGCCGCATAGCGGATGCAGCACTTTGTGCGTGTCGGAATTCATGCGGGTCCCGCGTCCGGCTGCAAGTACGATAGCAAATGTATGGTTCATCGTTATCACTCCTTTTTTTTTACAGGGGGTACCTTGCTGATGTCCAAGGCTAATCCCCGGCGCCGAAAGTCCGCATAGTAAATTAGAACCCAGAGCCGGAGACGAGGGGATCGTCCCCGTATGGGGCATGAGCGTCAAGCGAAAAATGCCGGTACCTGCAGGTTATTCGGCCAAGCGGCTCCAGCCGTCATAATCGTGCACGGCGTATCCGGCGAACGCGGCGCGGGAGCCAAAGGTTTCGCATACGATGCCGAGATCGCGCAGCATTTGTACGCTGCCCTTGGTGTAGAACGTGATGTCCCGCTCGGCGTTTGGCAGCGTTTCTACGGCGACGATAACCGGTTTGCCATCTGTTTCGGCTTCATTTAACTTGGATGTGACGCTGGCGATAATGTCGGATGCGTTGTCCCGATAAGCCATTAACACAGTCAGATCCAGCTTGCGGATCATCCAAGCGGATAATGTCGACCGTCCGCCTTGCCCGTCCGGAACTTGAAATTTATCCAGCCATACCGGCAGATCGGCGCCGGCAACCAGGCCGGGGGTCTCAGTTCGCATTTCTTCCACAAACCCGCTTACCGTGTCCCGCCACAACCCCAGCATGGCATCCGTGTCGGCGTACCATTCCCGCAGCACAAACGGCTCGACATCAAGGTGAATGCCTTTGAACCGCTGTTCAGCCCTGACGCTGCCATTGTACGTTTTCACCCAGTCGATCAGCTTGTACATCTTAACCTGATGGTCCTCCAGCACCCAGTCGGGAGCGCCGCCCAATGCGTGAACTTCGATGCCGCTAGCCGAAGCGCGGCCGATAAAGCTGCCGTAATCCGCTGCGGGCACATCCGCATCAACCTGCAAAAAAACGAGATTGACCCCGTTTTGCTCGAGAAACCGGAACGTGGAATCGATATTTTTCAACTGCAATCCTGTATTCCATATCCAGGTCGCTTTGTACAACGGACGGCCGGCGGCCGCGGTATCGATCTGACTGGAGGTGCCTGCAACTGCAGGCAACGAAACAATGGCTTGGGTAATAGCCAAACACAGAAACAACACTTTCTCGACAAGACGGGTTCCGAGCAGCTTCCTCTGAATATTCACTTGTTAACTCCTTCAATAACATATTGCTTGTAACGAACAGTCATAAAATCATGCGACTTTAGGCGCAGGGGCATCGTAGCTGCCTTGGACAATAAAGCAATCAGCAAAGTACAAGCATGATTATATCATATTTGTTCGTTTTAAAGAACAAAGAGAGTGCAGGTTATTCATAAAAGATTTTTATGAGGCTGGCGAAATGAATTAATAATATTGAATATATCGACGATTTTTGGTTGTTTTTCACTTTGGTTGGCGTATTTTACTTATATGCAATATCGTGCGTTATAACGTATTTGGAGTGGTGTACCCGCTCAAAAATAGGCATAGAAACGAATCATATGATGCGCGCCAACTAACCAGAAATCTGGAGGGATCGGGCTATGTCCGTAAAACAAACGCTTGTACCCAACAAGAACCTGGACGAGAACTGGGTTTACCTGATGATCGTAGCACGCGATTCGGGACTTTCGAAGGAAGAAATCAGGCAATTTTTCCTCGAATGCAAACAAGAAAACGAAGATAAGCCAAAACATTAGAAGAGAGAGAATAGCACCCAAGAAATTAATTTTTTTTGTGAAGATCTGAAAACGGTTACATTTATTGGATTTAAAATAATTGTCCACATTGCGAACATTTTTTGTTAAAATATACTTATATTCAGTTGGGATAAGGGGTCGCTACGATGATTGGCAGGAAAGTCAAGAAGCTGCGCTTGGAGCAGGGATTTACCCTCACCGAGCTGGCGGAGAAAGCCGGGGTAGCCAAATCTTATCTGAGCTCGATCGAACGTGAAGTTCAATCCAATCCTTCGATCCATTTTCTTGAGAAAATCAGCGCGGTTCTGGGCATTCCGCTGGAAACGTTTATCCATAACGATGGACCCCGGGAGCAGTTGGACGAGGAGTGGCTCACACTGGTAAGAGAAGCGATGGATTCCGGCATCAGCAAGGAGCAGTTTGCGGAGTTTTTGGAGTACAACAAGTGGCGCATCAAGCAAAAGCGCTCCGAGTAAAGATGAACATAAAAGCAGCCCCTGCGGCGGATGAGCATTTGGCTCTACGCCGGCAGGGGCTGTTTTGTGCTTCCGGCATGATCATGGAGTAAACTGGAACCATGACATGCTTGAAAACAGCAAATGACGCGATTTCGATTTAATGTGATTAAAGTTGATCGTTGGCTAACTGTCTGTAATGGACATCCTCGCCGCTAGGGTTTCCCTGCGACTAGAATGATATCTGCGAACGTCATGCTCCAACGCTGACGGACATGGGCGCCTTTATTTGGCAAAAAAATCGAGGTTATCATTTTTAACGGACCGGAGCGTCTTTATTTGCCCAAAAAAGTCGGGGAAACCGAGATGGCAGACCGAATAAGATCGATGGTGTCCGTTACGTTTAGCAAACCTTAGATTTGGTTTACATAGCTGCGCTGATGTCCGTTAGGGCGGGGAGGCTCCAACGTTGGGGGCTGCTGTCTTCCAGAGCGCGAAACAGTGAGCGAAGGGGGTTGCTGACAAGCAACTCCCAGGCTCTCGGGCCTGAAAGCTCTGTGCGCGAAACAGTGAGCGAAGGGGGTTGCTGACAAGCAACTCCCAGGCTCTCGGGTCTGAAAGCTCTGTGCGCGAAACAGTGAGCGAAGAGGGGTTGCTGACAAGCAACTCCCAGGCTCTCGGGCCTGAAAGCTCTGTGCGCGAAACAGTAAGCGAAGAGGGGTTGCTGACAAGCAACCCCCAGGCTCGCGGGTCTGAAGTTCTGCGCGCGAAACAGTGAGCGAAAGGGGGTTGCTGACAAGCAACCCCCAAGCTCTCGGGCCTGAAAGCGCCTGCGCTGACGTCTCGCGGCCACCCCCTCCCGCCTACCGAGTGGATACGTCCAGCTTGTGGAACGCATCCTTCATCAAATCGTAGCTTTTCTTATGGCGCTCGACATACTGAACATTGTCCCATGCCGGCCATGTGTACATCGGCAGCTTGGAGACAGGGTAGCTTCCGCTGCCGGGTTCGAGGCCCAGAACGGTTCCGTTCGAGCGGTTTACGATCCAGGGCAGCAAACGGATGCCGGCGGTTGTCGTGGCGATCATTTTTCCTTCTTTTTCGCCGTAACTCATCACTTGCAGCGAGCTGGGGTCGGTGAAACCAAGCAGCATCCACGGGATGCGCATTTCCACGATGCCGCCTTGGGCCTGCCACATGGCCAGCGAGTCGAAGTCTGACGCCTCCGGGTCGGTCGAGCCTCGCTTCAGCATTCCAGCCGGCACGTCCTCGAACGGGCTGTAGCGGGTGGAATCCGGAGGCATCTGCTCGAGGTCCACGGCCAGCTTCCATGGGTTAAACAATCCGGAATCGTCTTTCATGGCGTCCGAACTCACCTTCAGCATGCCGTATTGATTGCCGTAAAGCCGGGTGTGAAAGTCGTAATTCGAGGCGATTTTCACTTGGCTGTCACCGTCTTTGCAAAGCTCAATAAGTGCCTCCAGTCCTTCGTCGAGTTTCACTCCTCCCAGTTCCTGCGCATGCCGGTTGCCGCCGGGCGTCGTATCCACACCGAAATAAAGCGTTTCTTGCTGCGGGTCAAAAGACTGTTCCAACTCGCCCATAATATACACATAAGCTTCGTCATGGGTCATCCAGATCGATTTCCAACCCGGATAAGTGCCCGGGAGTTTCATTTTGTCGTCTTCCTTCAAAGCCTGCCAATCGCTTGCATCCCCGTCGATTTTGAGCGGCCCGTCTTTGCCGGACAACTCGGCGACAATTCCGAAATGCTGCTCGTTGGTCAGGACGTTGGTCCACATTTTGCGGCGGGTTTGCGGAATTTCGAAATGCATCGTGTTCCATGTGCGCTTAAACCATTCGTCTTGCCACGAAAAAACGATGCCTCCCGCCATGCCGGCGCCAGCGATATCCTGCAGCAGCGAGGCGTTGATCTGACCCTGCTCGGTTTCGTTGTGGCCTCCTTGATTTCGGTCTTTGTTCGCCAAATGACCGATGCCAAGCGATGAAGGGACGCCAAACTCGGTTATCATAACCGGCATGTCCTGATGATAATTTTTCAGCTTGGTCAAATAGCTGAGGTATGTGTTCGCCGTGCCGTCGCTATCCTTTATATCCGTCAGCGTTTCATCCAGGCGGAAAAAGTCAGGGTAATAAGGGTAGGCGTGAAACGATGCGAAATAGCCGGCCGTCCAATCGTGAGCATCCAGATGGGTGGCGTCAACGCTGGACATATCCTCCTGTACGAGCACTTCGCCGGGATGCTTCAGCGGGTCCGTCGTCACCCAATTGGTGAAGGTGAGCGGATGTTTCCAGCCCGTCTGCGATTCCAGCACCGCTAAATGGTCGAGCATTTCGGCAAGCCAATTTTCAAAAGGCGTGGCGTTTGGTTTGGCGGATATGTGCGTGCCTTGGAAGCCGGTTTTGTCGCGGTGCGAATCGTCGGTATTTTGCACCATCTTGGGGTCCCATTCGGTTCCGATGTGCCATGCGAGCAAATAAGGCCCGGCGTTGTAGCGGTACGTTCCGCTGGCTTTGCCAAACTTCTCGGGAATGTCGGCCGTTCCGTACACCGCGCCTACGGCGTCGGCGATTTCGCTTTGGAATTCCTTGTAGATGGTATCCAGATAGGCGTCTTTGCTGTCGATCAGCTCATCTTCCGGCGTCCATACGCCTTGGATGAAATAAAGCGGCTGGTCCGCATGACGCTGGTTAAATTCCACAAGCGCTTCATAAAAAGACGGCGACAATATCGTATATACCCGAATCGTGTTGGCGCCGAGCTCCTGGATTTGTCCGAACCAGTCGAGATACTTCTCTTTGCCGATCGGCAGCTCTCCCGGATCGTGTCCGGGAAGCGCCGCTCCTACATTGACTCCTTTGACAAAAAACGAAGTCCATTGCCCCTTGTCGTAAATCTCGATGCGATCGCCCTGCGTGCGGAATTTGATTTGCGATCCGTCCGCGCTTTGGACACTTTCCACTTTTTTGGCCGGCCAATAATGCCAAACCAATAAGCAGGCGGCGGCCAGCACGGCAAAACGCAGCAGCCAGGCGATGGGTGAATGTTTCCCCTTCATGGCTACGAACTCCTTTGGTTCTCAAGGCGTTTATGCAAGCAGCCGCTTAAGGCGCGCTTCCAGCTCCACCGGAGAGAACGGCTTTTTAATTACATCGGCAGCGCCGAGTTCAAAACATTTGCAGATGTCCTGCTCAACCGCAAGATCGGTCAGCACAACGACTTGGCATGCCTGGTTTTGGGTTTGACGGATGCGGCGAATCACTTGGTGTCCGTCAAGCGCCGGCAGCGCCAGCTCGGTGATGACCAGGTCGGGCTGAACCGATTCGACCAGCCGCAGTCCTTCCATACCGTCCTGTGCCGGACGGACATCATAACCTTGCAGGCCAAGCCGAACATTCAGAAAATCGAGCAAATCGGTATTCGGATCGATCATAACGACAGTTGGCGTGTCCGAAGGCAGGGACTGTCCGGAATAAACGGCGATCTCGCTTGGCTCGTCCCTCTGTAACATCGCAGCGAAATCGGACAACGTCGCCTCCGATGCGGGGGCACTTTCGGAGAAGCTGGTTACCGCCATGCCGCCGGTCAGCAAACCGGCTTGTTCCAGCTGGGCTTTGGCCGATAACGCCGTAAAATGTGCGGCTTGCAGCGACTGCCCGGGCAGCACAATCGTCAACACGCCATCATTGGCTTCGTAAACGGGAAATACGGGTTGCTCCTCGTTATCCGTGCCGAGATGTTTTTTTAAATGCTGAAGCCGGGCGGGGCTGATGCTGCGCGTAGCCGCCGCAATGATGCCGCAATCTGTCCAAGGAACGGAACTCATCTTCAGCTGGCTTAGCTTTGCTTGCAAACGTTGCGGCCAATCGGATTTTGCCAGTACGGATACGGAATTCATAGGTAACTCACTCCATTTCAGATTTAATGTATTTAGTTCGATTCCATTGTCAAAATAAGACAGCGGATCAGCATGCGACCTCACAAAGCGTGCGCTTTGGCCGCCTTTTTCTGCGAGCCGGAGGTTTCGGCCGCATGTGCCGCTTCATCCTGCCAGCTGCGGCGTACCATATTGCCCCAGGCGTTGTTGCGGCGGAGGTAGTCCCACAGTCCGGCAAGCTTCCAATATGCGTTGATTTGATCGTAACCTGCGGCCATAACGACCGATAACCCGATGATACGCACAAGGTCGGACGTCCGAATCGGGCGGCGGAAGGCAAATTGCTCGATCAGCAGCGCGCCGCAAGTAAACAATAAGCCGATGAGCAGATTGACCAGCAGGAAGATAAGCAGGATCGGCAGCTGCGTCATATCAAGCAAGACGTATCCTACCAAAGCCGCAAGGCCGGACAAGCGGACAAACGGGTTTAAAATTTCGCACAATATGGTGTAAGGCAAGGAAAGCCAGCCAATCACCTTGTATTTCGGAATAAACAGCATGGCGCGGAACCGGCTGACATTCCACAAGCTGCCGCGAATCCAGCGGCGGCGTTGGGCGCCAAGCACACGTAACGTGTCGGGCGCCTGCGTCCAGCAGACGGCGTCCGGACAAAACACAATCCGGTAAGGCAGTTTGCGGTCCAGCATATATTTGTGAAGTTTGATCACGATGTTCATATCCTCACCCGGACAATCCTGCTCATAACCTCCCACTTCGACCAAATAATCTTTACGGAACAGGCCGAAGGCCCCGGACACGATCAAAAGTCCGTTCATGGCGCTCCAGCCGATACGTCCGCCGAGGAATGCCCTCATGTATTCGATATATTGAATGGCGGGAAGCCATTTGTGCGACAGGCGGACAGACCGCACGCGCCCGTCTTCGATGGAGCTGCCGTTAGCGATGCGAACGTTGCCCCCGACAGCGATATGCTGCTCGGGGTTTTCCATATACACTTTGACCAAACGGATCAAAGCGTCTTTTTCCAGCAAGCTGTCGGCGTCGATCGTGGCGACAAGCGGGTACTTGGACGCATTGATGCCTGCGTTCAAAGCGTCAGCTTTACCGCCGTTTTCTTTGTCGATGACGACAAGTCGCGGATATTGAGGGTTCCGGTACGCTTTGTTGACTGTTTTGGACTTCACCAATGCCCGAAATCCGCTCAGCCGGCTTGGCTTCAGGTCGAATGTATCGAGCAGCACCTGAAGTGTGCCATCGGTCGAGCCGTCATTGATGACAATAACCTCATACACCGGAAATTCCAATGTCATCAAGGAACGCACGCTTTCGATAATCGTCAGTTCCTCGTTATAGGAAGGAACAAGGATCGATACGGGCGGCACATTCTCCGAGCCTGCGAGCTCCCGGAACCGAGAATGTACGGCGCTTTTAATAATCGACACTATTTTCTGGTGGGACACAGCCAAAATGAATAAATACAAAAAACACGATCCGATAATCAAATAGGTAGCGATAATTCCATAGTTGAGCAAAAAAGATCTCATCCGATTCCCCTTTCTACGAGCCGGTCCGGAAAATCAGTTGGCATGCCGGCGGATTCCCGGTTCGCCAACGATACGTCGGAACGTAAAGTTCAGCCGATTGTAGCGAGGAATTTGCCGTGTTTCCCGAGAAGCTTCTGCTGCAGCGCGGTCCAATTCCTCATGCACGGCTTCCAATGCCAGTTCGCCGGCTGTTCCATGTTCGGAGCTGCCCGCCGCGGCCGCTTCGCACAACGCTTCGAAACCGGAAAACCCAAGCTGCGATAAGCTTTTTGCGCTGTAATGGCGCACCCACCATTGCTCGTCTGTCAAGCTTTGGACCAGCGCTTCGAGCTGCGACTCCAACTGCTGCCAGCCTGCGGTTTTGACCGCGGCTGCGCGAATCTCCCAATCGGGATGGCGAATCAGCTCGCCGATCCGCTCGGATGACAACAGGTGGGGGTATTGCAGCAGCAGATGGGCTGATTTGATTCTGATTTCTTTATGACCGGACAACAGATGGGGTTCAAGAGCTTCGAACGCTTCCGCTTCAATGCGTCCCGAAAGACCGGTCAACGCAATGAGCAGCAGCGTTTCATCCGTTTCAATGCGCAGCAGCCGGGCATATAAAGGCGCCGTATCCAGAGAGGAAGAGGCGGCGATATCCGCGATCAGCCGCCGCGCGTCGGGATGATATTGGGCCAGCAGACGCAGCAAACGGTACAAATCGTCAAGCGAATCCGCGCATTTGGCGGCTGCGCGCGCAACGACAAAAGCTGTCGGCTCGCCGCCTTCTTGCTCCAGCAGCTTTAACAGCTCGCCGGTGCATTCGGGAGGGCGCATGACGCCCAGATGATAGGCGGCTTCAATGCGTTCTCCGTGTTTGAAGCTGCGCAGCCGCCGAAGCTCCAGCTCCACCAGCCCAAGCTCCCGGCATAATGCCGTGAGCTTGTCCCGGTGAGAACCGCCGATCGTCTCAATCCACTCCAGCAGCTTGGATTGAACGGCTTTGAGCTGGAGCGGGTTCAGCCGGCCGGGCGGCGGGAGCAGGGGGGCCGGTCCGTCGATGTTGGCACTGAGATAGGCGAAATAGTCACGCTGCTGTTCCAGGTTTGTTTGCATCCGGTCGGCAGAGGCGGCGTACCGGTTTCGCATGGCGAATAAGGCGGCGAATCCTCCGGCAATCGCCACGCCCAGCACGATCAGCACCGTGTCGGCCTGTTCGATAGGCTCCATCCACATAGAGTAGCTCCTCCTTTACTTCATCGTCTTTTTGCTTGTGTAGGCTAGATTATTCAAAGTTATTCAACGGTTACGCTTTTCGCCAAATTGCGCGGTTTGTCCACGTCGTTGCCGCGGAAGGAAGCGGCATAATAAGCGAGCATCTGCAGCGGAACGACCGCCAGAGCCGGCGTCAATAAAGGATGGGTGCGAGGTACGTAGATGACCTGATCCGCGACTTTTTCAAGCCCGGTACAGCCTTCCAAAGCGAGAGCGATCACGTAAGCGCCGCGTGCTTTCACTTCTTTAATATTGCTTGCCGTTTTTTCCAGCAGCTCCTCTTGCGTGGCTAAAGCAATAACCGGCGTGTTTTCTTCGATCAACGCAAGCGAGCCGTGTTTCAGCTCACCGGCGGCATAAGCTTCGGAATGAATATAGGAAATTTCCTTCAGCTTCAGCGACGCTTCCATCGCCAAGCTGCAGTCGAGTCCGCGGCCGATAAAAAACAGGTGATCGTTCTCCGCTATCCGTTCCGCGACTTGCCGGATCGGATTCATGTTTCTCAGCATGGAGACAAGCTGTAAGGGCAGCTTTTCCAGCATGGCGATCAGACCGGCTATTGCGGTATCGTCCAAAGTTTTCAACGACTGGGCCATATACAGGCCAAGCAAATAAAAAGCGATCAACTGGGAGCTGTAGGCCTTGGTCGAAGCGACGGCGATTTCGGGGCCGGCCAGCGTAAACAGCACATCGTCCGCTTCACGGGCTACCGAACTGCCAATCACATTGGTGATGGCCATGACGCGTGCGCCCCAATATTTGGCTTGCCGCATGGCGGCTAACGTGTCAGCCGTCTCTCCCGACTGACTGACGGCGATGACAAGTGTGTTTTCGCCGATCACGGGCATGCGGTAACGGTATTCGGAGGCAAGGTCGACTTCAACCGGGATGCGGGTCAGCCGTTCGATTACGGTTTTGCCGATCAGCGCGGCATGATATGCCGTACCGCAGGCGATAAGATGAATGTGCTTCAACTGCCGGACTTCCGCCGAAGTGAGCGCAATGTCGGGAAGCACGATTTCTTGGCCTGCGTTGATCCTCCCCCGCATCGTGTCCTGGTAGGCGCGGGGCTGCTCGTGGATTTCTTTGAGCATAAACGTGTCGAACCCGTTTTTTTCCGCCCTCATCAGATCCCAATCGATCCGCAGCAGTTGCTTGGCGATGAAGTTGCCCTCCAGTGTCATCAGCTCGACTCCGTCGCAGGTCAACACCGCCATCTCGCCGTCGTTCAAAATGTAAACGTCGCGTGTATGCTCCAAAATGGCTGGAATATCGGAGCCGATGAAGTTTTCTCCATCTCCGACCCCAATGATGAGCGGACTGGCCCAGCGGACCGCCACAAGCTTGTCCGGCTCGTGCTCGGAGAGCACCGCGATGGCATAAGCGCCGCGTATTTTGCCGACCGCATGCCTTACTGTTGCGGCTAAATCCCCCTCATAATGATGGGCGATCAGATGGGAGATCACTTCGGTGTCCGTTTCCGAAACAAAACGGTATCCGTGCTGCTCCAAATCTTCCTTTAGCTGCAGGTGGTTTTCGATAATCCCGTTATGTACAACGGATATTTTCATGTCGTTGTCGGTATGCGGATGCGAATTGGCATCCGAAGGTTTCCCGTGGGTAGCCCAGCGCGTATGGGCGATGCCGGCGAACCCGGCAAGCGGCTGCATCTTCAGCCGGTTTTCCAATTCGCTGATCCTTCCTTTCGCTTTGCGCAGCCGAAGCCCCGCGTTTGTATGAATCGCTACTCCGGCGGAATCGTATCCGCGATACTCCAGTTTTTTTAATCCTTCCAATAAAATATGTTGCGAATCACGGGCGCCGATATAACCGACAATGCCGCACATGCACATTCCTCCTTCAAATTGTATGGTTCAAATCCTTTTCAGCCGATGCCGCCTAAAATATCTCGTTCGCTTTAGTTCTTTATAACGAACGATACCAAGCAGTATAACGCATAAATCGTCAAAATAAAAATCAGAAAACTTGGATTATTCCTTTTTAACGAACAAAATTCGCTGTTATCCTAGGTTATACTCCAAAATACGGCGCAATACCGTTCTTTATACAGAACCTTTTGTTCGTTATAATGTTCTATGCAGTGGAGGGAGCTGCGCTAACCATACACGTAACCGCACCTAAACGATGAAAAAGGAGGTTTGTTCATGCCTCAAACCAAAGCGCATGTCAAGCCGGAAGGCTGGGAAAGCCAGCCGCTCGCCGTCCGCTACCTTGCTCTGATGCGGCCGCGGCAGTGGACGAAAAACTTGCTCGTATTTGCCGCTCTCATTTTTTCCGTCCGTCAGGCGGATCTGCACATGTTCGGTCAAGCGTTCTCCGGTTTTGTGTTGTTTTGTCTCGTATCCAGCTGTGTGTATGTGCTCAACGATTACGTCGACCGCGATCGCGACCGTCTGCATCCGGAGAAAAAGCATAGGCCGCTCGCTTCGGGATCGATTCATCCGCAGACGGCGCTGCTTTTCGGTTTTGTGCTGCTGGCGTCCTGCCTAGTGCTGGCCTTCCGCTTCCAGTTTGCTTTCGGTTTTGTGCTGGCCGTTTATTTTTGCATGAATGTGTTGTACTCCCTGCGGCTTAAACATGTCGTCATCTTAGATCTGCTTATCGTAGCGTCCGGCTTCGTGTTACGCGCGGTAGGCGGCGGGCTGGTCATCGGCGTGCCGTTAACGCCGTGGTTTCTGTTTTGCACGATGCTGCTGGCGTTGTTCCTGGCGATCGGCAAACGCAGGCACGAGCTCGCCTTGATGCAAAGCGGATCGGGCGCGCACCGTAAAGTGCTGGAATCGTATTCGATGGAAATGCTGAATCAAATGTCGGGTATTGTGACAACGGCGACAATCATGAGTTACGCGTTGTTTACCTTTACCTCGGGGCATACGATTCACTTGATGTGGACGCTTATTTTTGTGCTTTATGGGATGTTCCGCTACTTGTATTTGATTCATATCGAAGGAAAGGGAGGCCGTCCGGAGAAGCTGCTGCTGGAGGACAAGCATATTTTGCTGACAGCCGTGTTGTTTGCAAGCTCCGTAGTTTTCCTGCTGTTGTTTTTTAAGCAATAGGGTCTGCCGGCAAGCATTGCGCAAATAAGCGTATAAGGGAGGAAATACTGCGGTGATCCATTATTTATGGTTAATCTTATCCGTACTGCTTGGAGCCGCGGGGCAGGTGCTGATGAAATGGGGCGTCAGCTCCGCGAAGCCGGCTGGTGCGGAAATGTGGTCTTGGTCCGCCGTTTTGGCTTATTGGCCCGTTGCGGCAGGACTTGCCTGCTATGGCTTCAGCTCGGTGTTCTGGCTGTTTGCGCTGCGGAAATTTCCGCTGAGTACCGCATATCCGATGGTCAGCCTCGGGTACATTCTCGTCATGGTGCTCGGATTTTATTTATTTCAGGAATCGTTATCGATGCAAAAATGGTTCGGCGCCGCCTTCATTATGTGCGGAGTGCTGCTTATTGCGCGTGCCTAGACGCATCAACAAAGGCGCATATAGGCGCCGTGAACAAAGGAGGGGATCGCCGTGGGAATCAACGCCGGTCTGCTGTATCCGGCGCTGCCTTTTATAGCATGGCTAGTGTCGGGTACGCTGAAATATGCGGTGAACCGGATGCTTCACGGGCAAGATGCCCGCAAACTGATCGGCAACGGCGGCTTTCCAAGCACGCATACGTCGGTTGTTTCTTCGGTGGCGATGCTGATCGGCTTTCATGAAGGCTGGGGAACGCCAATGTTTGGCCTTGCGGTGGCCCTCACTTACATAGTGATGATTGATGCGGTGGGAATACGCCGGGCTGTTGGCGACAATGCGAAGCGGCTTAATAAGTTGACTCGCGAAATCGCCGGGGCAAGCGAACCCGCGCTGCGTGAACGGCAGGGACATACCCGGCCGGAAGTGCTGGGTGGTCTTGGCGTGGGCACGCTGCTGGGCTGGGTTGCCTCGCTGCTGATTGGATAAAACGAAACGGCATATGGAGTTTGAAACATATCGGATATAGGGGGTGGCACTATGAATAATCGAATCGCCTGTACGGCAACGGTCACCGGCATGACCCTTCTGACTTTTGTCGCAGCCGCCTTTATGGTGCCGGCGCTGCTGTTTTTGACCGGGTTGCCGATGTCGTGGGCAGATCTTTGGCTTGCGGCGGGGCTTGCCGTTGCATTTGCCTGGTTCGCTTCAAAAAAACTGGCGGCTGAGGGGCATATGGCAGTTTTTGCCATTTCGGCTGGGCTGAGCGCGCTGCTGTTTGTTTGCGGATTTATCGTCTGCGGCTGGTTCTACGATTTGTCCTACGACGGGCAGGCGTATCACCAGGAGGCGATCATTCATCTGGCTGAGGGCTGGAATCCGGCCTATGATAAGGAGCTTGCCGTGCCGACGGGGCAAAGCCTGTGGATCAACCATTACGCCAAAGCGGCGGAAATTGCGGCGGCTTCCGTTTATATGGCGACAGGCCATCTCGAGCAAAGCAAGCTGATTAATCTGCTCGCCATCTTTGCATCCGGCCTGCTCAGCGCTGGCGCGCTGCTGGCTTTAAAACCCGGGAACCGGATATCCGCTTGGGTAGTGGCGGCGCTGCTTGCGCTGAACCCGGTCAGCGTGTACCAGTCGTTTACTTTTTATGTCGACGGTCTGCTCGGCTCGCTGCTGCTTTGCTTGCTTGCGCTTGGCTGTCTGGCATTTGTCCGCCCCGGGTGGCTGACGCTTACGGCATACACGCTGGCAATGATTATGATTATGAACATTAAATTTACCGCGATCGCTTATGCCGGTGTGTTGACCGTGGCGCTGCTTGTCGCTCTTTATATGAGCGAGCAGTTCGGCTGGCTCAAACGGCTGTTCCGTATCGCAGCGGTCGGGGGGATTATTGGCGCACTGATCGTCGGGTACAACCCTTACGTCACCAATACGCTCCACTATGGGCATCCGTTTTACCCGCTTGCCGGCGAAAACGCGATTGATGTGGTGAAAAATTTTACGCCGCGGAATTTGGAGCGCATGAACCGCTTCGAGCAGGTCGCCGCCTCATATTTCGCCGAACCAATGGGCAACGATACGGCCAAAAAACCGACGCAGTTCCGCTGGCCGTTTACGTTCAGCGCCAAGGAACTGCCGACTTTTGCCGAAACGGATGTCGCGGTTGCCGGCTTCGGGCCTTTATTCAGCGGCGCGCTTCTCTTGGCGCTGCTGGTGTTGGCGCTCGCCTTCCGGCGGCGACCGGCTATCGCTTTGGCCGCAGGCGGGGTGATCGCCGCGCTGGCGGTTTCCTCGTTTATCAACCCGGCGGCTTGGTGGGCCCGGTATGTGCCGCAGCTATGGATCGTGCCGCTGATTTGCGTGTGGCTTGCTTTTTGCCTGAAGGGTTACCGGCTGCTGCAAGGCGTCGGCGTCGCTTTGGCTGTTGTCATTGCGGCGAACGCTCTTCTGGTCAGCGGCTCGTTTGTCGCGAATCAATGGGCCTGGAGCGGGCAACTGCGCACGCAGCTGGCTGAGCTGAAGACGGTACCCCAACCGGTGAAAGCGGAATTTACGTACAGCTGGTCCAACCGGGAACGGCTGAAGACGTTTGGCATCGCATTCGAAGAAGAGACGCCGCTGGTTTGCAGCTCCGAGAAGGTGACGTTGTTTAAGTCGGGCACCACGCTTTGCATCGATAAGGGAGCCATGCAAGCCAAAGCGCAGTAGAGAGGTGAAATAATTGTCATGCACGTTGCAATCAATAAAAAAATAATGCTGGCGCTGCTCATAGTTGTTCTGCTGGCGGTTTGCGCCGGGTTGTGGTTTTGGAGCTCTCCGGTGCGTGGTCTATTTACCAGCGGTGGCAAAAGCATTCCGGCCTCCGCTCTGCCGGTATTCGAAGAGGGCGGTGTCAAGCTAACCTCCGCCGCTAAAGAAGGTCATTTGGCGGTTTACGACGGGAAGGCATGGAAACCGCAGTTTTGGTCGGGCGTCAACATGGGCGCCACTACGCCGGGCCATGCGCCTGGGGAGCTCAGTCCGACGAAAGAGGATTATTTGCGCTGGTTTGCGCAAATGAAAGACATGCATGCGGATGTTGTCCGGGTGTACACGATACTGCCGCCGTATTTTTACGAGGCGCTGGCGGAATTCAACTCCGGTCGAACGGATCCGCTTTATATTTTGCAGGGCGTATGGGCGCCGGATGAACAGCTTGTCGGCGCGGACGGGCAAGGTTACGACGCGCTGCAGCCGGAGACGATCCGCTTGTTCGAACAGGAAATTCGCGACGCGGTGCAAGCCGTTCACGGGCAGTTGAAACGGAAAGCGGAGCCCGGCCACGCATCCGGCAAATTTACTGCCGATGTTTCGCCTTATGTGCTTGGCTGGGTGATCGGCACCGAATGGGATCCTTTCGCTGTGAAGGCGACGGACGATGCGCATCCCGGCATGCAGCCGTTCCGGGGCACTTATTTTCAGGCGGCCTCCGGCGCAACGCCTTTCGAAAGCTGGCTGGCCCAAATGATGGATGTTCTCGCGTTAGAGGACATGAAATACGGCTGGCAGCACCCGGTTTCATTCACCAACTGGGTGACGACCGACCCGCTGACGCATCCGAACGAGCCGCTTGACAACGAAGATATGGTTTCGGTCGACCCGATGCGTATTGCTGCGCAAGAAAGCTGGAAAGCAGGTTATTTTGCCTCTTATCACGTTTACCCGTATTATCCCGACCTGCTGCGGTATGAGGAAAAATATCAGACTTACAAAGACAGTGAGGGGAACGTCAACCCTTATGCCGGCTATTTGCACGATTTGCGCGAGCATCACCGCGGCATCCCGCTAATCGTCGCCGAATACGGCGTGCCAAGCTCGCGGGGGATGGCTCATTTTGGTCCGTTGGACCGCAATCAGGGCATGCATACGGAAAAAGAGCAAGGGCAGATCGACGCAGATCTGTACCGCAGTATCTACAATGAAAGCTTCGATGGCGCGATGTTGTTTTCTTGGCAGGACGAATGGTTCAAAATTACGTGGAACACGATGGAGCTCGACTCGCCGGTCGACCGCCGCCCGATGTGGCGAAATATGCTGACTAACGAGGAGCATTTTGGCGTGCTCGCGGTAGAGCCGGGGAATTCGGCGGACGATTTGGTCATATTGGACGGGAAGACCGGCGATTGGGACCGCCGCAAAAATACGGCGAGCCGGGATTACGACGGCTACAGCCTCACCGTCTCGCATGATGAAGCTTATTTGTACATGCTGCTACAAAGCAAAAACGGCGATTGGAAGCTGGAAGACAAACCGCTGTATATCGGTTTCGACACATTGGATGGAGGAAGCGCCAAAGCCGACAAAGCGCCCGGAATCACCTTCAGCGGCGGGCAGGAATTTGTCATGAAGCTCGGCGGAGGGGAAGATTCGGCGATCTACGCGGGAAGCGCGTACGATTACCACACGTGGATGTACGGTCACCAAAGCAAAATGATGCCTTGGCAGGAGGCGTGGTCCCATTCGGAAAACGGGCTGTTTCTGCCTTGGAGGCTGCCGGTCGGCAAACCGATGACGCTGCCGCAAACCAAGGAGCAGCTGCCTTTTGAAGATGTCGAGGTGGGCAAGCTGCACTACGGCACATCGGACCCAAGCAGCGACGAATTCAACAATTTGGCCGATTGGTATGCGCAAGGGCAGGTTATCGAGGTGCGTATTCCTTGGCTGCTGCTTGGTTTTACCGATCCCAGCACACATCGCGTATGGCGTTATCCTTATGAGGCCAACGGGTTCAAAATGACGGAAAGCAAGGCGGTCAAGGTAGAGCCGCATTTGTCCGCCAATCCCGATCCGCTGGATCCGGTCGCTTACAAATGGGATAACTGGAATAAGCCGGCGTCTCACGAACGGCTGAAGAAAAGTTATCCGCTGCTGCAGAAAGCGTTCGGCGAGCTCGGACAGCAGCCGCCCAAAGCGGCTTCACCAGGCAAAGTGGACGTCGCTTCGCCGCAAGCTGCGCAATAAGCGGTAGTTCCTCTGTACACCGCAGGCTGCGCAATAAACGATAGTTCCTCTTTACATCGCAGGCTGCGCAATAATTCGAAGTTTTTATTTTGAGCGTCTTCCGTTTTTATGTATAATAAAGTCCAGCAAGTTCATGAGAGGATGAGAAACAAGTGCTGGCAATAACGGGATACAGCGTGGAATTTGTAAAAGATCCGTTTGGCATCTTAACCGGCGAACGTTATGAGTTCGAGTTGGATTTGGATGTCCCGGAGGATGACGAGCTGCACTCCGAAGACGGATTGTATGCGAGAGTCATTTACCGTGTGGAGGAAGGCCGCAGCGGCATCGTGAAATACGAGCTGTACGAAAGAAGTACAAGAAAGTATGTCGATTTTGAGCTGGAAGATGAGGAATTGAGCCAACTCGCCGCATTTTGCGAAGAACATTGGCAGGAAGCGGATAAATAGACGAAGCGCAGACAAGCGGCGATTCGATCAACGAATCCGTGTAATGCCAGTGGCGGTTAAGCGGATTCCGCAAGACGCACCGCCCTATTTAATGGGTCAGAACCGTCGCCCGCACACAATCAACGCAAAGCGCAGAAGTACACCTTGCACAGTTAATCTAGACGGCCGGGCAACCGCGCCTCCGACAGCAAAAAGCTGGCTGCCCCAAGCAGCCAGCTTTGTTACGGTTATTTTGCTTTTCGTGCATACCATTTGCGCTTATGCAAAGAGATCGATCTGAATTTGCTGGAAAGCTTTTTGACGGTGCCCGGTGTCAGCTGCGCGGTACTTATGCCCGAGCTTTTGTTGAGCCATGTTTTAAACTTGATTTGTCCCGGGTTCTGGGAATGCAGGAAATTGCCGTACGTTTCGAATTCCGAGAAGGCAAACTGTTTTTTTCGGTTGAAATTGTTTAGAATCGCCTTGTACCAAGGAGTTTGGTGCCTGGCTTCGATCGCTTTTTTCAGCTGCACGACTTTGGCTTTTTCAAACAGCATATAATGCGCGACAAACGACTTGCTTGAAGAACGTTTTTTGCCAAGCAGCTTGCGGTACGTCACAAAATATTCAGGCTGGCTCCAATTCCGGTAAAAAAACACGGTTTTGCCGTTGGCTCTGAACGTATGCGGCCGCAGTAAAATCGTATCCGCATCGATTGTCAAATAGAACTTCCGGTTCGTTAATTTGGTGCTTCCCAGCTTTAACAGCTGCTGGTACATCCAGCCGGAGCGCTCCCATTTTGCGGAACTGTACCGGATATCCTTTTTGGTGATTGGAAGCACCGTGTTTTCATTGACAAACCTGCAGTTTTTGCGAGCGCACATCGCTTTGATCTTTTCACTTTCCGGCGAAACAACGATGATCTCTCCGATGGTATGGGTTACATGTTTCCGCACACTGTCGATGACAAGCGGAAGGGTGCCGAGATCTTTTTCGATGGCCGGAATGATGACGTCAATGACCATTTATTCAACTCCGTTTTAAAATTGACATAATAAAATCTGTAAGCAGAGTATGATGCCAGTGGGACGAAGGTGTGGGTAAAAGTTGAGTCGCGAGCATTCACGGCTCTATTTTTTTGCTGTTTTATGGTATGCTGAACGGAAGATGACCGGAGAGGAGCAATTACAAGCATGAAGGCTGCAATATCGGGTGAGCTGTTGCGGCAGCAAGGGGCGCAGAAAAAATTGACCCGGGGGCTCATTTTGCTGATGGCGGTTGCATGCGGCATGGCGGTCGGCAATCTTTATTACAACCAGCCGCTGCTTGCCGATATCGGCCGGACGTTCGGTAAGACGGCCCGGGAAATCGGCTTTGTTGCAATGCTGACGCAAATCGGCTATGCCATCGGTTTGTTTATGTTTGTTCCGCTGGGCGATATGAAGGAAAGACGCCGCATGATATGCCTGCTGCTGATCGCGGTGTCGGTTTCGCTGATCGGTGTGGCGACGGCCCAGTCGCTGCTGTGGATTTGCATCGCCAGCCTGCTGGTCGGCATTACGACCGTCGTGCCGCAAATGATCATTCCGCTGGCGGCGCAGATGGCGGCTCCCGAGGAACGGGGCAAAGTGCTCGGCACCGTCATGAGTGGTCTGCTGATCGGCATTTTGCTGGCCAGAACGGTATCGGGCGCCGTTGGCGGCACGTGGGGCTGGCGTATCATGTTCTGCATCGCCGCGGGACTTATGCTTCTGCTGGCACTTGTAATGCGGCTCATGCTGCCGGAGAGCAGGCCGGAAACAAAGCTGACCTATAGAGAGCTGGTTTCGTCGATCGGCAGCCTGATCAAAACCCAGCCGGTGCTGCGGGAGGCGTCGTTTATCGCAGCGATGCAGTTCGGCAGCTTCAGCGTATTTTGGACCGCGCTTGTATTTTATATTGAAGGACCGCCGTATCATTACGGCAGCCAGGTTGCCGGCTTGTTCGGACTCGTCGGGGCCGCCGGAGCATTGGCCGCGCCGCTCACGGGCAGGTTGTCCGACCGCTACAGCCGGAAAATGATCGTTGGCATCGTCAGCTTTGTTACGCTGCTGTCGTTTGCTTGCTTTTGGCTGTTTGGCTATCGGCTCTGGGGGCTTGTGGTCGGTGTAGTACTTCTTGATTTGGCAGTACAGGGCGGGCAAATCGCCAATCAGTCGCGGATGTACGCGCTTGTGCCGGAGGCGAGGAGCAGGCTGAACACCGTGTATACGGGGTCTACATTTTTGATCGGCTCGCTTGGTTCGGGGCTCGGCAGCTATACTTGGAGCGTATGGGGCTGGAACGGGGTTTGCGCGACGGGCGCAGCGATGGTTTCCGCCGGATTTATCGTATGGGCGATATGCCGCATCCGGGAACGTAAAATGCCAAAGGAGATTGAATTATCCGCATGAAATTAAATGGGCGGCTCGCGGCCGCTTTTATCGTCAGTTTGTTATGTGCAGCCGGCTTTGGGCTGATTGCGTTATTTGTAAGCAGCAAGCAAATCGCCGCATTCGATCAGACGTTGGTTTCGCTTGTTCAAGGCATGGAGACACCGGCTTTAACCCAAATCATGAAATGCTTCACAACGATCGGTTCGGGTAAATATTCGTCTATTTTGGCGCTGGCCATCGTTCTGTTTTTATATTTCGTGCTGCATCACCGCAAGGAGCTGATCTTGTTTGTTTGGGTGACGGGAGGAACGTGGCTTCTGAACGAAGGGCTTAAAGCGGTTTTTCAGCGCGCCCGGCCGGATATTCACCGGATTGTGCAGGCGACCGGCTACAGCTTTCCGAGCGGTCATTCGATGGCGGCTTTCAGCTTGTACGGGGTATTTGCTTTTTTGTTGTGGCGCCACATTCCTTCCGCCTTAGGGAGAATCGTGTTGATTGCTCTGAGCGGCATTTTGATTTTGATGATCGGGATCAGCCGAATTTATCTGGGTGTGCACTACCCAAGCGACGTGCTGGGAGGTTTTTTGGCAAGCGGCTGCTGGGTATTCCTCTCAGTCTGGATATTTCGCAGGTATATTCAGAAGGGGAGACAGCGCAGGCGGGAAATATACAAGAGAAGCAATTAACCCATATGTATGCAAAATGATCCAAAACCGGCACAGTTTGGCGATCTGGGAGACGGACAAGTATGTTGGATGGAGAGCCGGAACCGGGCGGATATGCGAATTTCGACTACATCAATCGAATAACAACAATAAAAGCAGACTGTCCGTGCAGTCTGTTTTTTTGCAAATAAATTTACAATTCCTTAACAAAATGGCCAACAAATTAGATATACTGGGATTATTGTGAATATTTTGTAAATATGAATAAAGGAGTGCTTCCGTGTATACGGTCAAACTTGCCGCAGCCGGCTCCGAATCCAAAAGCCGAATTGGCTCCAAAGCATTGCAGCTGGCAAAACTTTCCGAGCTTCATGTCGCCGTTCCCGGAGGTTTTGTCGTTACCTCCGAGGCGCTCTCGCTATTTTTGACTCAAAATTCGCTGCTTTTCGGCCATATGGAGGATAATGTGGAGCAGCGGTTTTCGCGGGCCGCGCTGCCGGAGGAAGTGTGGCGAGAGGTGGCGTCCGCTTTTGAATGGTTGTATGAAGGTGAGTGTAACGACGCTCCGATCGCAGTAGCGGTTCGATCGTCCTCATCCGCCGAAGACTTGGAAGCGGCTTCATTTGCCGGACAATATGAGACGATACTGAATGTGACCAGTTTGGCTCATCTTATGGAAAGCTTAAAACGCTGCTGGGCTTCGTTATTTTCATCGAGAGTAAGAGCTTACGCCCTGCAGAACGATTTGAAATGGGACGCCGCCGGTCTTCCCATGGGAGTACTTGTCCAGCGTATGGTGCAGGCCGATGTGTCCGGCGTTATTTTCAGCATCAATCCAGTGACACAGAACCGGGATGAAATCGTCATTAACGCAAGTTATGGCTTGGGGGAAGCGGTCGTCTCCGGTCTCGTAACTCCCGATGCATTTTATGTGAACAAAACCGACGGTCATATCGTACGCGAGCTTGGTTTAAAAGAATTGAAGATTGTCGCTAAGGACAAAGAGACCGTCGAAGCGGAAACGACGGAAGAAGAGCAAAACCGCTTCTGTCTGAACGATGCGCAAATTACCGAATTGGTCAGGCAAACGACCGCCATCGAAGCTTTCTTCGCCCGCCCGGTCGATATCGAATTTGCGGTCAAGGACAGCCGCGTTTATATTTTGCAGGCCAGGCCTGTTACCGGTTAACCCGGGCGGGCCGGCTAAAAATCACTCAAGCCGGAGGCGAGGTATAAGGGATGCTGATTAAAGAATCGTTTCAAAACGAATTGATTCTGAGCGAGCAAGACAAACAGACGGGTTTTTGGGTGCAGGACGACGTTCATTTGGCTCACGCGTTAACTCCGCTGTTCGCATCGTTTATGGTGCCGGCGGTGACGGAAGGGACGAAGGCTGCATTTGCCAATATGAAGATGCCGCTCACCCAATTCCGCTTTAAACTGGCGGATAGCCGTGTGTATCAGCAAAACGTGCCGTTTCCGGGAGATTTTGAGGAGCGGCTCGAAGCTCACAAGGCGGCGGTTAAACCGCTGCTGCCGGTGCTAAAAGCACGTTTGCAGCGCATTGTCGACGAGGAACTTATGCCCTTTTATCATCGTTTGGATGCTTACCGCAGCATGAAGTTTGATGCTGCCGAGACCGCGGAGAAGATCAAGGAGCTTCACGATTTTTACAAGAGGGCATGGCAGCTGCACTTCGAAATCGTCATGCCCCGCACCGGTTTTATGGCGCTGGAGCAGCTGTATGCGCAGCTAACGGGGGAAACGGATACGACCGTCATATACGATCTGTTGTCCGGCGTCATGAATAAGTCGCTGGAAACGGATCGCGAGCTGTGGCTGTTGGCGGGATTGGCCAAACAATCGCGGGAGGTTGCTGCGTGTTTTGCGGAAGCGGACGGCTCCGGGTATATGGAGCGGCTTGCCTCCTGTGCGGAGGGAGCGGCTTTTCTGGAGAAGCTGCTGGGTGTATTGGACGTATATGGATACCGCTGCGCTAATTCTCACGAATTTTCCGACGAAACGTGGATAGAGAATCCGGAGCAAGCGCTGCGGATCATCACCTCCTATATGGGAAAGGACTATGATTTTGACGGTGAGTTTGCGCAAACGGTTGAGAAGCGTAAGGAGAGAACGGCAGAAGCGTACGCCAAATTGCCCGATGGCGAGCTGAAGCAAACGTTTGTCATGATGCATGAATGGGCGCTCGACTGCTGGGGGCTGGATGAAGATCATCATTTTTATATCGATGCGATGCTGCCGGCCAAATCTCGGCATTTTCTGCTCAGCGTCGGCGAATCGTTGGTTGAGCAAGGCGTGTTTTCGTCGCGGGAAGACATTTGCTATTTATATTTGGATGAACTGCTCGAGGCGATCGTTTCGCCGTCTTCGCTGCAGAGCATTGTCGACCAACGTAAAGCGGAGTATGAGGAGAATAAACGCAAGCAGGTGCCGCCATTCTACGGAACGCCGCCGCAAGGCGGGTTGGACCCGGCGCTGGAACGTATTTTTGGAGGGAAACCTCCGGAAATCGAAGAGAAGGAAATGACGTTTAAAGGTTACGCCGCTTCACAGGGCATCTATACGGGGACAGTTAAGGTTGTGCGTGGTCCTGAAGATTTTGTGAAGGTAAAGCAGGGCGATGTGTTGGTCTGCAAAACGACAACACCGCCATGGACGGTTTTATTTTCCGTTGTAGGCGCCATCGTTACCGACGCGGGAGGCATCTTATCGCACGCGGGAACCGTGGCGAGGGAGTATAAGCTGCCTGCGGTTGTGGGATGCAAGGTAGCGACGACCGTCTTGCAGGATGGCGATAAGGTGACGGTGGACGGGACGCAAGGAGTGGTGCATTTTGGCGAGCGCTAGCTACCGGCTGGTCATCGCTTCGATATTGACGGGGACCTTTCTGGTCCCCGTCAATTCTACGATGATCGCCGTCGGATTGCCGACCATTGCCGAAACCATCGGCGTTCCGTTGACACATGCCTCGTGGGTCGTTACGATCTACCTCATCGTAATGGCCGCCGTGCAGCCGATCGCAGGCAAAATGGGCGATCTTTTTGGCAGAAAGACGATGTTTCTGCTTGGTATTTCGTTTTTTTTGGCGGCTTCGGTTGCCTGCATGTTTTCACGCAATTTGCTTACGCTTGTCCTGTTTCGCGCCCTGCAGGCGATTGGAGGGGCTGTGGCGTCGCCAAACGCAAGTGCGCTGATCCGGGAAGTCGTTCCGAAGGAAAAGCTCGGCCCCGTATTCGGGACCTTCGGCTTGCTGATGGGACTTGGCGCGGCTATCGGGCCGCTGGTAGGGTCGCTTTTGATCGGCTTATGGGGATGGACCTCGATATTCTGGATCAATATTCCTTTTGCCGTTTTTAGTCTGCTCGCTGCCTACTGGTATTTGCCGGCAAGCCGAATAAACGCCGGTGCGTCGCTGGATATTAAGGGTTCTGTGTACTTGACTGCAAGTTTGACGGTACTCATTTTGGCGATTACGCATCCGGAATTCATGAATGTTTGGACCGCTATCCTGTTTGCAGCGACAGTTGGTTTATTTATCCGGCAGGAGCTGCGATGCAAAGAGCCGGTCATACAATTCAGCTTGTTCAAAAATATGGAATTCAGCAGCGCCAATGCTTCCATCCTGCTCAGCAATGCCGTGATGTACAGTACGATTCTGGTTATGCCGGTATGGCTGCAGAAGATGTACCATTTCTCCGTTCAAAATGTAGGAGTGCTGCTTTTTTTGTTCTCGGCGGCTATGTCGGCCAGCTCTTGGCTGGGCGGCTTGCTTACGCAAAAGCTGGGATCAAGGCGGCTCATCCTGCTGTCCTTCCTTGTTTCGGCGGTTGCCCTGCTAGGTTATTTGGGAATCTACCGCTATCCGGTGCAGCCTTATATTGCGGCCGTACTGCTGATCGGGGGAATTGGCGGAGGAATCGGTATGCCGTCGATGCAAACAGCCTCGCTGCAGTCAGTGCCGAAAACGATGTCGGGTGTCGCTTCGGGCATTTTTTCGACATCAAGATATATTGGCGGTATGATCGCATCCGTACTTGTCAGTTTGCTCGCCGATTCGCACTCGCTGTTTTACTCATTGCTTATTTTGGCCGTACTCGGGTTCCCTGCAGCAAGCGGTGCCGGGACTGCTGCCGGCAGAGCTGCAAGCGCAGAAAAACCGTCTGCATAAAAGAAAGTCCGTCCTATTCCATTGTAATTACGCTCAAATGTGCTAGTATGGTATGGAATACATGGAATTGCATGTGTGAATATTAAGGAAAATATGGATGGCAACAGACTTATGGAATCTTGGAAACGAAACTTATTGCTCTTATGGATCGGCTGTTTTATTACTTCGGCTAGCTTCTCGATGGTTATTCCTTTTTTACCGCTGTTTCTGCTTCATATCGGAGTCGACAAAAATATCGAGATGTGGTCGGGATTGCTGTTCAGCTCCGCGTTTTTTGCCGGGGCCATTTCTTCGCCGTTTTGGGGCGCAATGGGAGACAAGTACGGGCGCAAGCCGATGATTGTGCGCGCCGGCTTTGTCTTGTGTGTTATTTATTTGCTGACATCGCTTGTGACAAGCCCGTATCAGCTGCTTGTGCTGCGTGCAGGGCTTGCTCAGCGGGTTTATCCCAGGCTCGATTGCGTTGATCGGCACCAATACGCCGGAGCATAGAGTAGGTTACGCGATGTCGATGATGTCCACCTCAACGGCGACCGGCAGCATCATAGGTCCGCTGCTTGGCGGTGTGATCGCCAAACTATTCGACAACCGGATTGCATTTGCCAGTGCCGGCGTTTTTGTGCTGCTCAGCACGCTGCTTGTGCTGTTTTGGGTGACCGAAGAAAAATTCGTGCCGCGCAAGGGACGCATTTCGTTAGTCGGTTCCTTTGGTGTTGCTGCGAAAAATCGGCCGCTGCTGCTTGTGCTTGTAATCACGCTGCTTACCCAGCTGTCGGTGATGACGATCGAACCGGTGCTGCCGCTTTATATCGTCGAGCTTGGCGGTTCGGTCAAAAACGCATCGCTGCTAGCCGGAATTGTCTTTTCGCTAGTCGGAATTTCCGGCATTTTGTTTGCGCCGAGATGGGGAAGACTGGCGGATCGATTAGGTTTTGAGAAAATATTAATCATCGGCCTATTGGTTGGCGGCCTCGGCAATTTGGCGCAAATTCCGTTTCATAACATCTGGGGATTTTCCATCGTCCGGTTTATTTACGGAGCGTTTTTTTGTGCGGTATTTCCCGCATTAAACGGCCTGGTCGTTCGCTCGACACCGCAGGAGCAGCGCGGCACCGCGTTTGGCTTAAATCAGACCGCCAATCAAATTGGCGGCATGGCCGGCCCTTTGATCGGAGGCGCGGTAAGCGGGATATTTTCGATTCACGCTGTGTTTTGGATGACCGGATTGCTGCTGCTTGCCACTATGGCAGTTGCTTACGTTTCACGCCGTTTATTTTCGCGAGAGCATGTCGCAATTTCGGAATAGACCAATATCCTGTTTTGGCGGTAAAATAGAGGTTAAGCGCTTACTTCAACGGGGCTTCACGGTACAGCGCGGAGCGCTTCTATTTTAGCGAGACAGGGGACTTATATCATGACTTTTCCACTAATTACCGCACATACAGGGTGCATGAATACGCCGGCGAACTCTCTAGTGTCATTGGAAGCAGGGATTGCTGCCGGAGCGGACGTTCTGGAAGTGGACGTCGCTGCAACAAAGGAACCGGTTGCCGTGCTGCAGCACGATTTGGTTGTTGAATTGGCGGACCGCGGACGCTTCAAGCTGACGGAGATCGGATTTGAGGAACTCAAAAATTGCGACATCATCGATTCTCACGGCGGTGGCGTCAGCCGAATAACGCCGCTGGCCGAAATTTTGCCGATAGTCAAAAGAAGCGGCAAGCTGTTAAACCTCGATTTGAAGGACGATGCCTGCATTGCTCCGACATTTGAGCTGGTGATAAGCGAGGATATGCTGGACCAGGTGTTTTGTTCCGGAGCTGAGTCGCGGCGTGCCGCTTATTTGCAGCAACATTACCCTCAGCTGAAAAAACTGCTGAACGCCAGCGAGCAGCTGTTTTTGTTGCACGAAAGCGATTATATGGAAGCTGTACGAGTAACCTGTGAAGACGCGCTGGCTTCATGCTGCTTTGGCATCAACATCAAATACACATTGTGCCGGCCTGAATTGATCGCCCATGCCGCATCGCTCGGACTTCCGGTGTATGTATGGACCGTTAATGACGCCGATGAGATGAAACGTATGATGGAGCTTGGCGTCGCTTCCATCACGACCAAAAATGTGCCTGCGTTAGCCGAAATTTTGAAAAGCCGCGTACCGGAATAATTCGGCGGGTTGGGGCTTGCGTGGAAAAAATGGTTAAGCAGACCGCCTGTGTTTGCACGACTTATAAGGAAATGCTGCCGCACCGAGGTGCGGCAGCATTTTTTCGCAGGGAGCATAATTGACGGGCAAATGAACGTAAATCATCGGACTCGGAACATAAAGTTGTCTCTTATGAAATAATAATTCAATTTCTTAACAAAGCAAAGGCGGATCCCGGTGATTGCAGTTGATTCTCACTAATCACACACGCAAGCATGATTGATTCTTGCAGGCGGCTTTGTCTGATGTCACCCAAGTCAACAATCGTAGACCAGCCAAGATCTTTAAGCAACGATCTGACATGAACTTTGGATGTATGATCGTTCCCGGATATAAACATGACCGGTGAACCTTCTTTAAAATTCGGATGAATCATGATCTTGTCGCTGACCGTATTGAGTGTTTTTACAACCTGGCTTTCCGGCAGGAGTTCTTGGACGATTTCCCCTGCTGATGTATTGTCAAGGAGCAAACGTAGTCCGTTGTCGAAATGTACGGCATTGCTTACATCAACGACCGTTTTGTTTTTCAGATAGGCGGGATGAATGCTTTCAAGCACATCTTTCAAACAGGACCACGGGAGTGCGGCAATCATTATTTCGCCAAACTGTGCGGCTTCATCAAATGAGGTAACGTCTCCTGACTCGCCGATCTCTTGTTTCCAGGAAAAGTGTTTCGGATGATGGGGGTCCTGGCTGCTGATTAAAACACGATAACCTGCCTTGACTAATCCTTTTCCTAAAATTTTACCGACGTTTCCCGCTCCAAGAATTCCGATTTTCATTTACATCTTCTCCTCTCGAAAGTGATTATATGATCTTCACGGTTTGCGAACAATAAGGCACTTTTTCGTATCCGCACATGCGTTTATAATGTGGAGTGACATGGTTGGTGAAAATGGGGTGAGAGAATGCCTGTCCGACTCAATGAGTGCCCGGTAGAGCTTGTATTATCGATGCTGAGCGGGAGATGGAAAATTCCGATATACCGGTACTTGTATAAAAATAACAAACCTGTGCGTTACAGCGGTTTGCTGCAGCATCTGCCTGCTATATCCAAAAAAATGTTGACGGAACAGCTTCGAGAGCTTGAGCATGACGGGATTATTAACAGAACATCGTATCCAGAGCCTCGGCCAAAAGTGGAATATATGTTGACGCCATCAGGGAGATCCATGATTGTATTCCTCGATAAGATAAGCGAATGGGGCGAAAAATACATCTTATCGGATAAATAAGATTAATGCTTTCTAACGGGACATGTTTATTCAATAGAAAACAGCGGCGGACCAAGGCTTTATTTGCCAAGCCTGGCCGCCGCTGATTCGTACGCATAACCCGTTAAATCGGGTTTCTGAGTTCATTTTTACTGGAACCTGCACAGATGGATGAAGTCATCGTGGCGTTGCGGGGAAAAAGCAACGCCATCAACCTTTCTGGCGTTTGGCCGCAGCGCTTTTGCTTATTTCTTCGGTCACGACAATTGCGAGGTCCTCGTTGCCGAACAATGATAAAACGCCCAGCAAAGTCTGGTTGGGAATTGTCCCAGCTTCTTCTTTCGGAACCGTGAGTTCCAGCGTTTGCATTAAAGCTTCATTTGTATCCTGATCCGGATATGCCCGGCGGTACAGCTCGAGCGGATCGAGGTCGTGATTGACGCACCACTGGGCGAACACAAGAATCATCATATGCTCGTCCCGTTCGTAACCTCCTACAATTTGCTGTTCCATTTCTTTTCTGCTCATTGAAATATCCCTTTCTGCTGCGGTAAGATGGGTTTATTATATGAAAAACTTTTATTGAAGTCCATTCACGTAGAACCCAGGGGTATAAAACCTTGGGTCTTTTTTCTCCAGCAAACATCATGGGAAATGGGAAAAGTACAATTTGATGCCGTCACTAACATAAACTTTCATTTACTTTGGAGGAGAATAGAGGGGCTTGGCGAATATGGATTGTAAAATATAACTTGCAGGTGGTGCAGTTATGGTAGGCAAATACCCACTTCTTAAGGAACCCGATAAAACAATGTTTGTCTTTGAGAAAAGCGGCAAGTATTACGGTCATATCATTAAAAATAAGACGGATAAGAAACCTGCCAAGTTTGTGTTTGAAACACAAACCTTTGATTCGTTGGATGAGCTAAAAGCAGAATATCCAGAGCTAAAGGATTCGGCTAATTAACCTTTTATTATTGTCATAATGGTAGTATTTAGGTACGCCCGACGATTTTCTAGCGGTTACCTAATCCAATCCTTCTTATCAAGTTTATAATAATTATATTGTTTGTTATCAATCTCGATGATGGCTTGAAAGTTAAAACCGCATTTTTGTATTACCCTATTTGAAGGAGTGTTGTTTAACAGAGCAATAGCACTAAGCGTCTCAACATTCGTATTCTCAAATAAATAAGTAATCATTCCTTGTGAGGCTTGGGTTGTATAGCCTTTTCCTCTATGATCTTTTGAGATTGCATACATGATTTCCCGGTTCGGCGATGGTAATTCGTCCTTCAGCCCTGAGCAACACCAACCGATAAATTCTCCTGTCTCTTTCAAAATAATTCCCAATCGAAGGCGGAGATCGCCCATATCTTTACCTTTTGATACAGCATCCAGAAACCGTTTGTTCTCTGGAATTTCATAGTTGATAAACCAATCTTTTCGTTGCTCTTTCGATACGTTCCAGCCGGGCAAATATTCATGGATTTCCGGTTGCCAAGTGAGTGAATGAAAACTATTTAAATCAGCCATGATGAATTCTCTTAGAATCACATCCTTACAGTCAATCGTGAAAATGACTTTTTCTGAAACGGGACAATCGCCCATAGTACATTCCCTCCTCTAAAAAACATCAAGGAAAACCCGGAGTGGAGCGGGCTTCCAAAACATTGGTTCAACTATAACGAAAGATCAGGTGTATTCACAATGATAATCAACGAGAAAATTAAAGCGTCCGAGGTGCTTTTAACCGGAATCGACGGAGAGGAGCTGGGAATCGTCAAAACGGCCGATGCGCTGGCCATGGCCAGAAAGCTGAAGGTCGACCTTGTATGCATGTCGCTGTTGAGCAGCCCGCCGCCGTGCAGATTGATCGGAGCAGGCGCAGCCAAGCAAGAAGCGCAGCAAACCCGCCAACGCGAGGCGAAGGTGAAAGAAATCAGGCTCACCCCGCAGATCGAAGAGCATGATCTGGATACGAAGAAACAGATGGCCGAGCGGATTTTAAAATCCGGCGATGCGGTTCTGCTTGTCGTGCGCGTCCAAGGCAAGGAGGGAGCGCGGGCGAAAGAGCTGCTGGAATCGCTCGTTAAACAATTGGGCGGAAGTGGACGTCCGAAAACCGGCATTCAGTTGAGCGGTAAACAAGCCGCAGTGCAGCTTGACCCGCTGTAAACATATCTCGAGTTAGCCGCGCAGCTTCTGCTAGGCTACCGTGGTTGTCAGCAGGCACATCTGTCGGTTCCTTTTCATGAACCGGATCTGGCGATAATTGCAAATGGGGCCAGGTCTAGGTACAACCTAATGCAAACGCATTCAAATACCCGGGCTTGATTAGAGCGATTGGAAATCCGACAACAAGAAGCCGCGCCTGCTGCTTGTTCGGCCCCTTTTTGTATGCCGCCATACTACACCGCCACGCCATGCAGGCTTCAACTGCATGGCCCTTCGTTACAAAAGCCGAAATTCCATCCCTTCTTACACACATGACACTTTCTCTTATTTTATCGCAAAGTCCCCTTGCTGGGCCGCATCTTTACATTGCCCTCAAACATTGGCGTGCGGGTTCTGGGCGGTACGGTTTCTATGATTGGCCGCTATCCGCTTGGCAATAAACCGGGATAAAATCACAAGGAAACATACGGAACCAAGAATACGCGCTCCCCCGATCAAAAACATGCAAAGATCGTAGGATACAGTGGAAAAAAGCTGCATGCCCGCAATGGGGGCGAAAACGGCCGAAACCTGGGAAAGCGTCGTATAGGCCGCCAAAGCCTTCTGCCTGCCCTCGGACGGGGTCACCTCCAACAGCCGGTTAAACACGGCTTGCTGAAAACCGGCGGTAGCTACACCTCCGATAAAATCGTATAAATTCACCCAAATCATATTTGGCGCAAAAATCCAGCAAAAAGGGGTGAGCGCCAGCGAAAACGACGAATAAAATACGGTCCACGCCGTTCCTTTGCGGTCGGCGATGCGCGCCCACAGCCGGTAACCGATCAAGGCGCCGATAGCGCCGGCAATTGTATTGATGCTGATCATCGTATTGGTCGCGTGCAGCAAATCCACTTTGACCTTTAAATATACGGGCCAAGCCGCCTGCCAAGTAAAAGTAAAAACGATGGCGGCGATACAGAAAAGATAATACGGGGCGTTGACATTTAGTTTGTATGTCGAGATAAATCCCTTCCATAGCGAACGAAGAGGGGAATTGCCCCTGTCAGGTTGGGAACGATGTGTTCCGGCTCGACTTGGTTCGGTTTGACCGTTCGCTGTAATGGAGTTTGTTTGCTGATCTTCTTGTTGTTCTTCGCTGGGAATGCGCAGCTTGAGGAAATACCATACCTCGACCAGCGCTGCGAGGAAACCGATACTAAAAGCAAGCTGATACCCAAAAGGGTAAGGAAAGCGGTCTATGCCCCAGCCTGCGATAAATGCGACCACCATGCCGGTAAAACCCGTCCACAGATTTCTGCCGGAAAATACCTGGTTTCGGAACTCGCCGGGGATGATTTCGCCCATCATGGCCTGCCAAGCGACGGATATGATCATATTTGTCGCGCTGTACAAACCGACGAGCAGAATTAATGCCGACACTTGTGAAAATCCAAGCCAGGGAACGAATACTAATAAGAAATAAAAAAACCGGCACACCAAAATCGTGACGCCGACAATGCGTTTTTGTCTCCGAAACCGGGCCAGCACCAAAGAAGCGGGCAGCGTAAGCAGAATGGTCAGCAGTGCCGGGATGGAGGAAAGCAATGCGTAATCGCTGTTGGTAGCGCCCAATTGGGCGGCAAGCACGCCGATGAACGGATTGACAAAGTTAAACCCGATCGACCAGGCAATACCGTTCCACAAACTGTTCCGGATATTTTCACGGAGATACTTGTATTCGGTTTTCATTGGATGTTCACCCTGATGGCTGTGCCCAGATTTTTCCCTAACGACTATATTGTAGCGTATGCGGCTGTTCTCTCCAAGCGGTATTTTGCGATAACGGAAAGCTTTAGTCGGCGAATGGGGAGCAGAAAGTGAGTTCTATTGGTGGTCACATAAATTTCGAAGATAATATAACATTAACATTACATTAAAAACATAATTATTGACACTAATATCCAAAAAGCATATGATAACAATATAAATAACCGAAAGATTAAGTGAAATTTGGCTGGATTGTTCGTTTTTGTGTTATATATACTTACATTAATGTAAGTGGCAGAAAGGGGATTCGGGTATGGGCAATATGAAACAAACACCGTGCGCGCCTTATTCATTGGATGCTTTCTTCGATGAGATGTTCGGAGGAAGCCAGTCTGTCAGGCCGCATTACGAATCCGTCTACTCGCGGTTTTCCGGTATGGGGGACACGGAGCTTGCCGCGAAGCAGAAATCGATGGAACGCCGCATGATGGAGGAAGGCATCACCTTTACATTGTATAAGCCGGAGCAGATGTATCCGCTGGAGCGAACCATTCCGTTTGATCTGATTCCGCGCGTCATCTCCAGTGACGAATGGGCTTATCTCGAAAAGGGGCTTGAGCAAAGAGTGAAGGCGCTGAACCGGTTCGTACACGATGTGTATCACGATCAGAATATCGTGAGGGACGGTATCGTGCCTAGACGGATGATTGTGGCCAACTGTTATTTCAGACCGGAGATGGTGCGGGTTCAAGTGCCGGGCAATGCCTATATTACGACTTCAGGCATTGATTTAATACGTGACGTTTCCGGTGAATATTATGTATTGGAGGATAATTTGCGCTCTCCATCCGGCTTTTCTTATTTATTTAAGGGCAGGACCATTATGAATGAGCTGTTTCCGGAATTGAGCCTGACCAACTCCATTCGCGACGTCGACCACAGCTTGAACCGGTTTCTTACTACGCTCCGCAGTTTATCGCCCTCCGGTAAATCCGAGCCGGTGATCGCGCTGCTGACGCCGGGAGAATACAATTCCGCTTATTACGAACATGCTTTTCTCGCACAGCAAATGGGTATTCATCTGGTAGAGGGACGCGATCTTGTGGCGATGAATCACAAGATTTATATGCGCAGCTTAACCGGATTGAAACAAATCGACGTTTTATACCGCCGGATTGATGACGATTTTCTCGATCCGCTGGCATTTGACCCCAATTCGCTGCTTGGTGTCGCAGGGATTATGAATGCCTACCGCGCAGGTAACCTGGCGATCGCCAATGCTCCGGGAACCGGCGTTTCCGACGACAAAGCAATGTATATTTACGTTCCGGATATGATTCGTTACTATCTTGGCGAAGAGCCGATATTAAAAAATGTGCCGACTTACCTGCTTTCCCGGCCGGAAGAAAGAGAGTATGTGCTGGGCAGATTGCCGGAAATGGTAGTTAAAGAGACGTCGCTCTCCGGCGGCTACGGCATGTTGATCGGGCCAACTGCAACCGATGAGGAAATTGCCGCCTTCAAGCAGCAGATTTTACAGTATCCGGACCGTTATATCGCGCAGCCGACGGTGCAGCTTTCCAGGGCCCCAATTATGCAGCAGGGGAAGATGCAGCCCCGGCACATCGATTTAAGAGCATTTGTTCTGATGGGAGCTGACGAGTCGATTCACGTGATTCCGGGCGGATTGACCCGGGTGGCGATGAGAGAAGGCTCGCTTATCGTCAACTCTTCGCAAGGCGGCGGATGCAAGGATACGTGGGTGCTTGCTTGATGGTGAACATTGTTTTTATCATGGAAAGGGGCTGTGGTGACCATGTTAAATCGGAATGCGGAGGCGTTGTTTTGGGTTGGCCGATATATGGAGCGGGCCGAAAACCACGCAAGACTGATTAATGTCCATTACCATATTCAGCATGAGCTCGACTTCGACAATGCGGAGTTCAAATGGGCCAGGTTGATCGATGCACTTGGAGCGCGCGCGGAATACGAGGCGCAATTCGAATGTTTCACGCAAAAAGACGTATTGTCGTTTATAACGCTCGACCGCGGGTATCCCAACTCGCTGTTTTCCTGCGTCAGTCAAGCGCGCACGAACTTGCGGACGTTACGCGAAAAGCTGCCGAGCGAGCTATGGGAGTCGCTTAATGCTTTTTATTTGTGGCTTGGGGAGAAACAGGTGGACGATATATTAACCGAATCGCCGAATTTGTTCTACAAGCAGATCAAGGAACGGACGGCGATGTTTAACGGTATTCAGCAGTCCGTCATGCTGAGGGAAAGCGAATGGCACTTTATGGAAAGCGGCAAATATTTGGAACGGTCGGAGAATACGGTCCGCATCTTGCAGTCGGTTATGAATGCGATCGATGAAGATCAGGCGACGCCGTATCCTTATTTGGTGGCGGTGCTGAAATCGGTCAGCAGTTACCAGGCGTTCCGGAAATATTATGCCGATGGCGTTTCGGTTGAGCACATATTTGAGTTTTTGATCGGTAACTCGCTGTTCCCCCGTTCGATTCATTACTCGTTTACGCACCTTGCCCGTCATCTCGAAGAAATCGATTCGGCATCGCCTCCGTCCCGCAAGGAGAAGGTGTGCCGTCAAGCGGGTAAAATTAAAGCTGAGCTGGCCTGCCTGGAACGAGATGATATGTCCATTCCGCAGGTGAGTACACTGCTCGAAGGTTTGCTGAGCGATTGCGGCAAGCTGGGGAGGACGATGGCGGCCAACTTTTTTCAGCTGGAAGGGGCTACCGCATGAAACTCGAGATTCAGCATTCGACGCGTTACTTATACGAAGAACCGGCGGGGGACAGTGTCAATGAAATACGTTTGACTCCGCGGACCAACTACCGGCAATCCTGCTACCATTCCGAAGTGCTGATCGAGCCGGCCGCATCGATGTTTACTTACGAAGATTTTTTCGGCAACCGGGTACATTCATTCTCCATCAATCGCGAGCATCGTGAACTTGTCATCAAGACAAGTGCGGTTGTCGTTACGCAGGACAGCAACATTGCCAAGCTGCCCCGCGTATCGCTGGAGCGTCAATTGGAAATGCTGGAGGACGAAAAGCTGCAAAACCGTTACATCGAATATTTGCTGCCGACGCCGTATACGGACAATTCCTTGGTGGTGCGCGAATATGCCTCGCAGTATCCTTTTGGCGGGGACGGCATTTACGAATGGACGAAACTGCTGTCCGAAGGCATACACGGCGATTTTACGTACGATCCGTCGGCTACCGACGTTCATACGACGGTAGGCGAGACGCTGCGGCTGCGGCGCGGCGTTTGTCAGGATTACGCGCATCTGATGATCGCCGTATGCCGCAGCAAAGGCATTCCGGCACGTTATGTGAGCGGGTACCATTTTGTAGGCGATTTGCAGGGCGGCAGCGCCGACTTTGAGCAAGCTTCGCACGCATGGGTGGAAGTGCATATCCCCGGGACGGGATGGCTTGGCTTCGATCCGACGAACAAAGCCGAAATCGGCTGGCGATACGTTAAGTTGGGGCACGGCAGAGATTACCGCGACATCGTCCCGGTAAAAGGCGTATACCGTGGGACGAGCAAGCAGCGGCTCGAAGTCAAGGTCGATGTGCGCAGGCTGGAAGAATAGTGGTCCGCCGGCGATGACGAAGGGTGGGAAAACGGCGGATATTGGAGGCAGTCTCATAGGGTATAAAAACGGAACAGGAGAGCAAAACCGTGCATTTTGTGCACTGGGGATGTTCTCTTTTTTCGTTTTGGCGGTTCAGCGGCTGTTTATTACGTTAGTCCGGCTTGCGACGCTGCCGTTTGGCGGCAATTGCGGAAATTCGCACACGGGTGGGATGAACGCCCGTTTGAGTTTGGGCATAAGCAAACCATCCCGCAATAAGTCCGGGTAGGAAACGCTGTCGGACAAGCGGGATGGCAAATATGCTGTATATTGACGGTTGTTTATACGGGATGCAGCTTATTGCAGACGTGCCAGATAACCGGCAAGCTGATCGAATGTGCCGCCAAACCCTTGCTGCATCGAATCGAACATGCCTTTGAAGAAGTTGTGTTCTTCCTCGGAAGCGTTGATTGGACCTCCGCGCAAAGTGAGGATCGTTTTGCCGTTATCCTCCGTAAAGGTCAGCACATTTTGCACCTCTAACGGGAACTCGGTGCTGAAAGGCGCGCGGATAATATTGCCTTCAGCATTCGCGAAGGAGTTGACGAATACGATTTTTTCAGGCGGCGTAATTTCTTTATATTCGAAACGGCCCCACATTTCGAATCCTTCGGGAGATCGCATGTTATAATGGAAAAAGCCGCCCGGCCGAAAGTCGAGCTTCGCGTAGCTGATTTCCAAACCTGTCGGACCCCACCATTGCTTTAAATGTTCGACTTCAGACCATACCTTAAACACGAGGTCCCGCGGCGCGTTCAGCACTCTGGTATATACGAATTTGCCAGCTTCTGCATCTGCTGCTTGATGATTTGCTGCATTTGCTTCGGTCATGTTGATCCTCCGATCAATATTTGAAATTGTAGTGAATCATAAAATTAAGCGGTTTAGAGCAGAGTGTGCCGGTGAGCCGCGGGAATGTTGCCGGGAACTCCGCATTACTTTCCGGTTTTGTCGTTCTCCTGCTGCTGAAGCTTGTAGAGATAGGCCTCGAGATTATCGAATTTTTCCTCCCAAATGAGGCGGAAGGAATGAAGCCATTGGTCGAGTTCCTGAAGCGGCTCTGTCCGCAATTTGTAAATGCGTTTATTGGCGGCGGGCTGCATCTCGACAAGTCCGGCGTCGTTTAATACCTTCAGATGTTTGGAAGTTTGAGGCTGGCCCAGTTCAAGCTTGAAGGCGATCTCGCCGACGGGCAAAGGGCCGTCGCGCAGCAGCTCGACTATATCCAGCCGGTTTGGCTCCGCCAGAGCGCTTAATGTCATCACGTTCATATCTGTATCTACTCCAAGTTAAATTAACCCCATAATCGAAATATACTACATATGGAATATTCCTGTCAAGGAATATTCCAGGGGTGTATGAAAGTTCGAAATATGTCGCGGCGGCATGTGTAATTTATGGTGAAAAAGGAAACCAATACATGATGGAGGTGTTAGGATGATTAACGAATCCAATGAACGGATCGAACGTGATTCGATGGGTGAAATCAAAGTGTCCGCAGATAAAATGTGGGGTGCTCAGACTCAGCGCAGTTTGGAGCATTTCAAAATCAGCGGCGACAAAATGCCAATTGAGGTAGTGCATGCGCTGGCGCTGCTGAAAAAGTGTGCGGCTCTGGCCAATCTGGGACTTGGAAAAATCGACAAGACCAAAGCGGAAGCGATCGAAGCGGCAGCGGACGAAGTGCTGCAGGGCACATGGGACGAGCATTTTCCGCTTGTCGTATGGCAGACCGGCAGCGGCACGCAAACAAACATGAACGTCAACGAGGTGATTGCCCGCCGCGCCAATCAATTGTTGGAAGCGGGAGGCAGCGAGCTGCGCGTTCATCCGAACGATGACGTTAATAAGTCGCAAAGCTCCAACGATACATTCCCGACCGCGATGCATATCGCCGCCGTTACGATGCTGGAGGATCGGCTGCTGCCTCCATTGGAGCATTTGACGATGACGTTGCGTGCCAAAGAGCAGGCGTTTGCCGATATTGTCAAAGTCGGAAGAACCCATCTGCAGGATGCGACGCCGTTAACGCTGGGACAAGAGATCGGCGGCTGGCGCGCCATGCTGGAGATGACCGAGGGAATGATTAGGCAGACGGTCGAGAAGCTGCGCGAGCTTGCCGTAGGCGGCACGGCCGTCGGCACAGGATTAAACGCTCATCCCGAATTTGGCGCCAGAACGGCGGAAGAAATCAGCCAAGCGACAGGCAAATCTTTTGTTACCGCTGAAAATAAGTTCCACGCGCTGACCAGCCACGACCAGCTTGTCTTTGCGCACGGCGCACTTAAGGCGCTGGCCGCCGACCTGATGAAAATCGCCAACGACGTGCGTTTTTTGGCGAGCGGACCACGCAGCGGCATCGGCGAAATTACAATTCCTGAAAATGAACCGGGCAGCTCGATTATGCCGGGTAAGGTGAATCCTACGCAATCCGAAGCGCTGACGATGGTCGCTTGCCAGGTGTTTGGCGCGGATGCGGCGATTGGTTTTGCCGCGAGCCAAGGCAACTTTCAGCTGAACGTATTCAAACCCGTCATTATTTACAACTTCTTGCACTCCGTCCGGCTGCTTGCGGATGCGATGGATTCGTTCGATCGGCACTGCGCCCAAGGGATCGAACCGAATTTCGCCGTGATTCGGCGCAATGTGGAGCAATCGTTGATGCTGGTCACGGCGCTGAATCCGCACATCGGTTACGAAAATGCGGCGAAAATCGCCAAGCTGGCGCATAAGGAAGGCATTACCTTAAAAGAGGCGGCGCTGCGCACCGGGCTGCTTACCGCCGAGCAATTCGACGCTTTCGTCAAACCGGAGGACATGATCGCTCCCCGCGCTTGATCCAAACGGTTTACCGAGCGATTCAGTGCGCGCTTGCCGCGTTAAGAAACGCTCCGATTTTCAAATGAAAGGACCGCAGATTCCACGGCAAAGTGGAGACTGCGGTCCTTTTCTCAAAAAAGTACCATGACCATTGTGGCCAAGACACAATCTTAAGCGGATGCGTTGGTTTCTTTTTTGAAAGACGGCGCGTATTTGCGCAAAGAAGTGACGATAGCGGCTGCGGCCAGCGCTTTGATTGCATCGGGAATCAAGTATGGGTAGCAGCCGGAAGCAAGCGCCTTTTCCATGGAAATGTGCAGCACATGCGCAAGCCACGGCACACCGGTAACGTAGAGCAGCAGGGAAGCAATCTCCATGACAAGAAACATCGCGATAAAGGTAAACGCTTTGCCGCCTTTAATCCGCTCCGCAGCGAAGCCGATCACAAAGCTCATCACGGGAAACATCCAAATAAAACCGCCGGTAGCGCCAAACACAAGCGGAATTCCTCCTTGGCCGTGCAGCAGCGGCAGACCGATCAGCGTTAAAACAACAACGGCGGCAATGCTGTAAAAACCGTAGCGCGCTCCCAGCATGCCTCCCGCAAGCATCAACGCGAACCCTTCCAGCGTCACCGGTACAGGCGAGAAACCCAATGTAATTTTTACAAAACTCAATACAATAAACAAAGCGGCAAAAAGGGCGGAATATACGATACCACGCAATCGATAAGAAGTCATTGACTCATCTCCGTTCAAATGTTAACCTGATATTGTCGATGTAGGTTAACAATTGGCATTATAACATACTATGGGTGAAAGTAAATGGTTTTTACGAATGATTTGCAGTTGTCCGAACTGACAGTACATATTGGCGGGGAAAATGCGGTTCCCGCTTTGCAGCATCTTTCCTTAAGTATATCGCCAGGCGAATATATCGGCATTGTCGGTCCTAACGGCAGCGGTAAATCAACGCTGATCCGCGTCCTGGCGGGGCTGCTTACGGTAAACCGGGACATTTGCCGGCGGGGCTTTTTCGGCAGCAAGCCGCTGCCCTATGTGATGCAGCATCCGGGGGAACAGCTTTTTGGCGAAACGCCGTGGGAAGATGTCGTCTTTGCTTTGGAGCAGCAGGGCGAAGATCCGCAACGGATTGTTGGGCTCGCCGCGCAAATGCTGGGGCGGGTTGGTTTAGCCGATGCAATGCATGCCCGGATAGAGAGTTTGTCGGGAGGGCAAAAGCAGCTTGCCGCCGTCGCCGGATGTCTTGCTATAGATGCGCCGGTCATGTTGTTCGACGAAGCTTGCTCGATGCTGGATCCTGAGTCGCGGCGGCAAGTTCTGGAAGCGGCGCGGCGTGAGCACCAGAGCGGGAAAACGGTGGTTTGGTCGACACAGCACATGGAGGAAGTAACGCAGTGCAGCCGGATTATCGGACTTCAGGCGGGAACGATTGTGTTTGACGGCCCGCCTGAGATATTTTTCTATGGGTCCTCCGATGGGAGAAGCAGCGGAGACACCCCATGCCGATTGCTTGGTTTCGAGCCGCCTTATCCGGTGCGCGTTGCGCAGGAACTGCTGAACCTTGGCGCACAGCTTCCGACGCTTCCGCTGACGAAAGAGCAACTGGCGGAGGCGGTTAGTGGATCATGACTAAAGATATAATTGTATCCGGCTTAAGCGTAAATATGGGGAGCAAGCCGGTGCTTTCTTCGGTAGAACACCGCTTTGCCGCAGGCGAGATTACGCTGGTACTGGGGCGCAACGGCTCGGGCAAATCGACTCTGCTTGAGGCGCTTTCCGGCCTGCGCAAGCCTGCGGCGGGTCAAGTGTTATATGGAACTGAGCCGCTGTGGCCGGGAAGAAAACCCGATGTGCGTGTGTTGTTGCAAAGCGGTACCGCATTCCAGTTTCCTGAAGAACAATTTTTTGCGGCCACGGTGAGAGAAGAATTTCAATATACGCTGCGGCCTTATCGCTTTAGAGCGGATGAGATCGAGCCAAAAGCGGTTCAGGCGCTTGAGACGGCGGGAGGACATGCGGATTGGCTGATCCGTGATCCGTATCAATTCAGCGGCGGGCAAAAGCGCAGAATCGCTTCGGCGCTGCTCGCCGCCGCTAATCCTGACTGGCTGCTGCTGGACGAACCGACGGCGGGGCTCGATGCCGAAGGTGTAAAGCTTTTGTGCGCCATGCTGTCGGCGCAAAAGCAGCGCGGCAAAGGAGTGGTCGTTGTTACGCACGACCCGGAGCTGCTGCTTTCCGTAGCGGATCGAATCGCGCTGATCGCGAATCGGACGATCGCGTGGAGTGGCACGCTGGGCGATTGGTATGCTCATCCGGAGCCAACCTGCGCCGCAGGGCTGGAGATGCCCGAAAGCTGCCGGACCGCCCGACTGCTGCAAAGCAAGGGATGGGCGCTGGCCGAAGCGGAGACCGACCCGCGTCAGGTTGCCCTTGCGCTGCTGGCACAGTCGCCAACGCTAGCGCCAGGCGGCGTGGCTGTGGTGAGCGGCGCCGAGTCGCCCGAACCGGGGCACAACCGGGTGTCGCTCGCAGCGGTTCAGCCCGAGGTTGCCGAACTGGCGGGGAAGAGGGTCAGCGAGTCGCCCGAGCCGAGGCCTAGCCCAGCGCCGCTCGCAATGGCTCAGTCCGAGCCCACAGCGAATTCGGCTGGCCCGACTGCAAAAGCCGCGCCTTTCGCCCAGTGGTTGTCGTACCGCGATCCGCGTGCGCTGTGGGTGTCTTATGCGCTGATCTCCGCTGGCCTGCTGCTTCAAAACCATTGGCTCGGCTGGCTGCTTGGAGCCGCTCTAACGGCGCTGCTGCTGATCGTTTCGCGCACGGCGCTGGCCGTCTGGCTTCAACCGCTCAAAGGTTTTGCGTTTATGATTGCGCTTGCGTTTGTTGTTTCCGGATTCGCCTACGATCAGGGGCGGCTCGGTTTCAATTGGAACCAAGCGGCAACGACTTTTTTTCAGCTCAGCCTGCTGGTGATGGCGATGCTGCTTGGCCTGGCGCTGCTGCGTCTCGGAAGTCCGCTTAAGCTGCAGCGCGCGCTGGAGCAAATGCTGCAGCCGCTGAAGCGAATCGGCTTTCCAGTCGAAGCGTTTGCTTTGACCGCGGCGCTGATCGTCCGCTTTATCCCGCTGCTGCATAATGAATGGCGGCGCTTCGCAAAGCTGGCCGCTGTTCGGGCCAAGCTCCCGGTGCGCGAGGGCACGGTACCGTTGCGGCTGCTTCGCGCCACGGCGGTCCCGTTTCTATTGTCGTTATTGCGGATCGGCGAACGGATGACGGCGGCGCTGGAAGCAAAAGGCGTGGCCCGTCAGGAAACAAGCCGGACCCTATCATTCCGGCTGAAATTCACAATATCGGACGGATATGCCATCGCCGCGGCGCTGATCCTTTTTGTTATTTTGCTTTTTATGTCCCGCATCCCAATATAAATCGCTTCGCTTGTGCATACAAACTATCGATAACACCGGTTTCTAGCGAATCGGTGTTATTTTCTGTCTTGATTCATGTAACCAAAAGCCGGGAAATACGTTAAAGAAAAGAAGTGTTGCTTCAAAAATAATGGGCATGAGCGCGGTTGATCTCGAAAGGAGAAACTATGAATCTATTGCATGTGGTCGAGCAGTTGTTTGCCAAATTCGGATATTTGGTGTTATTGATCGGGTTGCCGCTTGATTTCATTGCGCTGCCTATCCCTCCGGGCAACAGCACTTTGACATATACCGGTTACTTGTCCTACAAAGGCGTGTTGTTACTGCTGCCCGCCTTTCTGGCTGCCCTGACGGGAGCGCTGCTTGGGGTGACGATCACCTACGCTATCGGCTATCAAATCGGGATGCCGCTGGTGGAGAAATACGGCAAATGGCTTTCGATTAAGCCTGAACATGTTCAAAAAGTGCGGCGGTACTACGATAAATACGGCAACACGATGCTGCTGTTCAGTTTTTTTATCCCGGGGATTCGGCAATTTATCGGTTATTTCATCGGCATGATTCGTGTGCCGTTCCGCGCGGTTGTCATTTACGCTTATTTGGGTACGTTGATTTGGGTGACCGCGTTTTTTGCCATCGGGTACGTATTCGGGGAACAATGGCAGTCGGTTTTTCTGCTTGTGGAAACCTATTTAAAATATTTGTTTATCGGCCTGGGATGTGTGCTCGTCGGTTTATTTCTCGTTAGATGGCTGATCCGCCCGCGTTCCTCGTGAATCCTGCAAAGGGATTTGGGACGCAAACATGGTTAAAAAATCATCGGCATGCAGATGCTAGTTAGGAGCCGCGGGACGGACAAGGTTTTCTGTAGGCAAACGTGCCGTCGCCCTTACGAAGTGAGCTTTCCTACGGAAAGCTCTTAGGAGGAACTTGATGACTGTTAACGAACATGCTGCAGCAGCCGGAGGCGGAACGGAATCTTTGGAACATGTAAAGCGGATGCCGATTTTGATTTCGCTGATGATCGGCGCTTTTTTCTCGATACTTAACGAAACGCTGCTGAACGTGGCATTCCCGGAACTGATGATCGAATTGGGCGTTACGGCGCCGACGCTGCAATGGCTGGCTACCGGTTATATGCTGGTTGTTGGCGTGCTTGTGCCGTCATCCGCGCTGCTCGTTCAATGGTTTACGACCCGGCAGATGTTTCTAGGCGCGATGATCTTGTTTACCCTGGGAACGCTGGTTTGCGGAACTGCGCCGCATTTTGCTTTTCTGCTGCTTGGACGTTTGCTGCAAGCGGCCGGTACGGGCCTGATGCTGCCGGTCATGATGAACACGATTCTTGTGTTGTACCCGCCGGAAAAGCGCGGCGGTGCCATGGGCACGATCGGTCTTGTCATTATGTTTGCGCCGGCCATCGGACCGACGTTATCGGGACTTATTTTGCAGTCGCTGCAGTGGCGTTGGCTGTTTTATCTCGTGCTGCCGTTTGCGGTTTTTTCGATCGTGTTTGCTTCTATTTATTTAAAAAACGTTTCCCAGCCGACCAAGCCCAAAGTGGATGTCGTATCGATCGTTCTGTCGACGATCGGGTTCGGAGGCATCGTTTACGGCTTCAGCAGCTCCGGCGGGGCTGACGGGGGATTCCGGGTATACGGCACCATCTTAATCGGAGCAATCGCGCTTCTGCTGTTTGTGATGCGCCAGCTCCGCGTCAAAGAACCGCTGATGGATCTGAGGGCGTTTGCTTATCCGATGTTCACGGTGACCGCCATTCTGCTTATCATCATGATGATGACATTGTTCTCCACGATGTCGCTGCTTCCGTTTCTGTTCCAAGGCGCTTTAGGCATGACCGTTTTTGCGTCCGGGCTGCTGATGCTGCCGGGAAGTCTGCTTAACGGACTGATTTCCCCGCTGACGGGCAAGCTGTTCGATAAATTCGGCCCGCGTGCGCTGGTCATTCCGGGAACGGTGTTTCTGGTCGTCATTATGTGGTTTTTTACGCGGGTGAACCTGGATACTTCAAAAGCAACGTTTCTTGTGCTGCATATCTGCATTATGATCGCCATCTCGATGATTATGATGCCAACGCAAACAAACGGCTTAAACCAGCTCCCGCAGCGCTATTATCCTCACGGCACGGCGATTTTGAACACGCTGCAGCAGGTGGCGGGAGCGATTGGCGTGGCCTTCTTCATTGGCATCATGACAACGGGACAAAGCAAATATTTGGCGCAATCGTCCGATCCGAAAGCGCCGGTGGAAATGGCCAAAGCGATGGTATCCGGCGTCCACAACGCCTTTCTTTATGGACTTGGCTTTGCGGTGCTGGCGCTTGTTCTGGCGTTTTTCATTAAACGATCCCAAGGGCAAGCGAAACCGACGTCTTAAGAAATCTCGGTATAAACCTTGTCTCGGTCACAGCGTGGCTACTGAAAAAGTGAGCGCTGCAAGAACAACACATATTGAGGCGGAGCAGGTTCCGCCTCTTTTTGTTTTACCCGACGATGGAATCCCGTCAAGCAACAGCGCGCGCTTTTTTGCATATGTATGGAGCACCAAGCAAGAAGCCGGTTCTAGTTGAATTTGAAAAAAATTGACTTTACAAAAAGCCTGGATATGATTTAAAATTTATAAATCCGATTGAATTAATATGAATTAAAAATGACAGGTGTGGTTAACGGTGAGCTTAGGAATAGCAGCCATGGGTTTATTTGTCGGTTTTATGGTCGGTTTGACGGGTGTTGGGGGCGCTTCGCTGCTGACGCCAATCCTCGTTTTGGCCGGCATCAATCCTTCGATTGCAGTTGGGACGGATCTTCTGTACAATTCAGTGACCAAATTTTTCGGAACCATTCAGCATTGGCGGCAAAAAACAATCGACTTCAAGTTAACGAAGTATTTGGCCATGGGCAGCTTGCCGGGGGTTGTTGTTTCCATTGCGCTTTTGCATACTTTTAATTCCTACTATCACAATCAAGAAACACTGATTAAACATGCGCTTGGTTATGTACTGATATTAGTGGCGATTGCTACAATCGTAAAGGTGTTTTTCGACCACAAGCTGAGCGGAAACCGCTGGCAAGCAAAGCCGCTTGAGCAAAAAAAGGGGCTGACCATCGCCATCGGTGCCGTTCTCGGATTTATCGTTGGGCTAACATCCATCGGTTCCGGATCGTTATTTGCGATCGCACTGATGTATTTGTTTCAGATGAGCGCTTCAAAACTCGTCGGCACGGATATCGCTCACGCTTTTTTGCTGGCGACGGTAGCCGGACTGCTCCACGCCGGACTTGGCAATGTCGATTACATGCTTGCGCTGAATCTGCTGCTCGGCTCCATTCCCGGCGTGCTGCTCGGCAGCATGTTGTCGTCGAAGGCGCCGACCAAACTGCTTCGTTCCGTCATTGCCAGCTTAATCCTCATCAGCGGTTTTAAGCTTATCTAAATTCGCTTCGTGTTTGACAAGATTCGACCATATTTTCCCTTGTCTGCCTGATTGTTCTCATTTACAATGAAATCAAGATTGGGCTGGGAGGGAGCCGTATGTGGAGAGTCGTCTCGCGAAGCATGACGAACAGCCACCGTGTTTTTTTGCGGTTGCTGATCCCTAACGTGTTGTTTCTGCTGTTCCCCCTTCTTGTTGGAGGGGTTCTTTATTATATGACGCTGCATGAAGTGGAGCGGGAAGTGACGTCAAACAACATGAATTTGCTGCAGCAGACCCGGGACATTCTCGACCGCAGGTTTGCGGAAGTATCGTCCATGGCGATGCAGCTCGTTAACGATACGCGGATTATGCAGTTCCAGAACATTACGGAGCCGTTTGTCGGGACCAATACGTACCGGGTGCTGGAAACCCGCAAAAGCATCCACAACTACAGCTTGACGAACAATTTTATATACAACTATTTTCTTTTTTATAAAAACAGCGAACTTGTATTTACGGAAGATTCCACGTATAAGTTCGCCGATTTTTTTTCCGGGTTCAAGTATAAGACGCGGGATACGCAAAGCCTGAAAAGCTTGCTGATCGGCGATTTTTATCACCGGATGGTGCTGCCTGCCGAAGAAGTGACGGCGAAGGGTGGCAAGATGACGCTGCTTACGTATATTCAATCGCTTGGATTCCCGGGTTACCCCCAAGGGGCTGTCGTTATTACGGTAGATAACCGGGAAATTCAAAAACTGCTTGGCGGACTCGATCTATCCGGCGGCGGATGGGCTTATATCATCGATGAAACGGGAACCATCATCAGTTCCTCCGTGGAGGGCGCTCTTTCCGATTGGATTGACCTCAGCCGGCTGCGCGGCAAGCAGGGCAGCCAGATGCAGCAAATCGGGAAGATGAACATGATGGTGACCTACACGACTTCCAGCTACAACGGATGGACGTTCCTGGTGGCCCAGCCGGAGCATGTCGTGCTTGGCAAGGTGCTGTATATCAAAAAAGTAACCTTTACCATGGCATTTATTTTCCTCGCCTTAAGTCTTGTCATCGTGTATTTCATCGCTTATCGGAACAGCCGTCCGATCCGTACGATTATGGAAACGATTGTTGAGCGCACCGAAGGAAGCCCTTATCCGGCTTCGGATGTGTATCGTTTTATTCGCGATTCGGTGGCCCGGCTGATCGACAATAACCGGGAGCTCCAGGATAAAGTGAAGAAACAAGCTCCGCTGCTGCAGGCCGCCCTGATCGAGCGGCTGCTGAAAGGCGAATACATGCCGCAGAAGGACGTTCCTATTCTGCTGCAGCATGCGGGCATTGAAGCGCAAGGGGATATGTTTGTCGTCGTGATTTTGCAACTAAGAACGTACGGCGACGGATTTGACCTGATCTTGCTGGAGGAACTGGACGTCAAGCGTATTATGGTTAAAGATATATTGCGCGAGGAACTGGAAGGAAGCTGCTACTTGCACGATGTGGCTCAGGATCAGATTGCGTTATTGTTCAGCGCTGACGCCGCCGCGCGGCAGGAGCATGAGGCTTATTTGCAGGATATGCTCGGCCGGATTGACGGCAGCATCTACAGCCGCTTGAATATTTCGGTCCGTTTTGCCGTCGGGGGCATGTATGAGGGACTTCCGAACGTATCGCGTTCCTACGAGGAATCCAAGCAGACGCTGGAGTATTTGCAGTGGCGAAACAAGGACGGCATGATGCGGTTTGACGAGCTGCCCAAAGGGCATAACGGTTATTATTATCCGTCGGATCTTGAACTGAGGCTCAGCAACCTGGCTAAAGCCGGTGAGATCGAAGCGGTGGAAACGCTGCTGAACGAATTGTACAGGGTCAATTTCGAGGAACGAAGCTTATCGGTGCCGATGCTGCAGCTTTTTATGAACGAAATGTGGGGTACGCTCGTGAAATTGATGCCGCAGTTGACCGCTGACGAAGGCGTGTTGGAGCATATTAAGCCGTTCCATGGCGAAATGAGTTCTTATGCCCACTTGGAGAAAAACTACAAGTCGCTGGTTGCCGCATACCGTAACATGTGCGCCATAGTTAACGAGCACAAAAAGAGCCAAAATGTGCAGCTGTTGAACAATATCGTCGAGCTGCTGCATCTGTCGTACACGGATGCCGGGTTATGCCTCGATTCGGTGGCGGAGAGAATGGATATTTCCAAAGGGTATTTATCGCAATTTTTCAAGGAACAGACGGGAGTCAATTTCTCCGATTATTTGGAGCAATTGCGGATGTCTCAAGCCAAAGAGCTGTTAGCCAAAACGGATATGCCGGTTTATGAAATTGCCCAGCAGGTAGGGTATAGCTCATCCAATACGTTTTGCCGTGCTTTTAAGCGTATTAATGGGGTCAGCACGACGGCGTTCCGCGATCTAAAGGCATTTTGAAAGCGCATTCTTTAGGATTGCATATGCTCAGTACAATTGCACATGGTCATTCTGAAAGCCTGCATATCGATATGCAGGCTTTCACATTTACTTTCGCGGGTTCCAAGATTATCGTTAATTCAGACAACTGTGAAAACAATTTTCGCGATTCGACTTTCAGGGGGTGATTTGTTGGAAACGCTTAACCAGGTATCCGCGCTCAAAGCGGAAGGGGCCAAGGCGGTCGGCCGACTGCCGGCGCCGGTGAAGAAGATGCGGAAAGTGTGGCGCTTGTATGCGCTGATTGCGCTTCCTCTTGTGTACATCATCATTTTTAAATACGTTCCTATGTACGGTTCGCAGATCGCCTTCAAAAACTTTATCGTCACCAAAGGAATATGGGGCAGCGAATGGGTGGGCTTCAGGCATTTTATCCGCTTTTTTAACTCGTACGAGTTTTGGCGGCTGCTGATCAACACCATTGTGCTAAGCGTGTACAGCTTGGTTGCAGGGTTCCCGTTCCCGATTATTCTTGCGCTCAGCCTCAACTACGTGAAAAACAAATTGTTCAAAAAGTCCGTGCAGCTCATTACCTACGCGCCTCACTTTATTTCCGTGGTGGTCATGGTGGGCATTATTTTCGAGATGCTGGATCCAAGAACCGGGATCGTCAACTCCGTCATGAAATTGCTCGGTTTCCCGGCAATTAATTTTATGGGTGTGCCCGAGTATTTCAAATCGATTTACGTCTGGTCGGGTATTTGGCAAAGCGTCGGATTCTCCTGCATCATCTATTTGGCAGCGCTTTCAAGTATCGACCCGTCCTTGCATGAAGCCGCGGTTGTGGACGGCGCGTCCAAAATACAGCGTATGTGGCATATCGATTTACCCGGCATTATGCCAATCGCCATCATCATGCTCATTATGAACACAGGGCATATGCTGGATATCGGTTTCGAAAAAGTGCTGCTGATGCAAAATCCGCTGAACATCAGAACGTCCGAGGTCATAGACACCTATGTGTACAAGGTGGGCTTGGCATCGGCCGCATTAAACTATTCTTACTCGTCGGCAATCGGGCTGTTTAAATCGGTGATCAATCTGATTCTTCTGCTTGCCGTCAACAAAATCGCCCAAAAAACAAAGCAGGCGAGCTTATGGTAAATGCGGAACGGAAAGGAGGTTTAACGGATGGAGCATTCCAGCATTAAGGAAATAAAAAGCGACCGCTGGTTTACGATCATCAACTATGTGATTTTGTCGCTGTTCCTCATTACGATTTTGTATCCGCTCATTTACGTGGCGAGTTCTTCGATCAGCAGCTCCGAAGCGGTCATCTCCGGCAGAGTGTGGTTGTGGCCCGTTTCTCCGACGCTGGACGGGTATGCCGCCGTGTTCAAGCACAAGCTGATCTGGAGCGGCTTCAGCAACTCCTTATATTACACGGTTGCCGGAACGCTGATTAATGTGATTATGACGATTCTTGCGGCTTATCCGCTGTCCAGGCGAGATTTTTACGGCAAAAACGTGTTTATGTTTCTGTTTGTATTCACGATGATGTTCTCCGGCGGGCTGATCCCGACTTATTTGCTGGTCAAGGATCTTGGGCTGCTGAATACAACCTGGTCGATGCTGCTGCCCGGCGCGCTTGGTGTATGGAACATGATTATTACGCGGACGTACTTTCAAACGACGATTCCCGACGAGCTGCTGGAGGCGTCGCAGTTGGACGGCTGCACGGACTTTCAATTCGTATGGAAAATCGTGCTCCCGCTGTCCGGTCCGATCATCGCCGTCATTACGCTGTTTTATGCGGTAGGCCATTGGAATTCGTATTTTAACGCCTTGATTTATTTGAAAACGCAATCCTTGTTCCCGCTTCAGCTTGTGCTTCGGGATATTCTGGTGCAAAACGACGTCGCCATGAACATGCTGATGGACGTGCAAGAGCAGGCCAAAAGAGAAGGCTTGCGGGAGCTGCTGAAATATTCGCTGATCGTTGTGGCATCCGTTCCCCTGCTGATCGTGTATCCTTTTGTGCAGAAGTATTTTGTGAAAGGGATCATGATCGGTTCCCTAAAGGGATAAATGAACTGTATATGAACAAAGGGAGGGTATTGTATTGAAAAAGATCAAGTTTGGCATGATGGCGACGGTACTTAGTCTGAGCTTGGCGCTTAGTGCTTGCTCGGGCGGAGGCGGGGGATCCGGCGGGGAAACCGCCGAGAAGAAACCTGATGACACGGCGAAAAAGCCCGCAGCTGCGGCAATCAATCCGGCCGGACAGCTGCCGATTACAAACGAGAAGTCGACGGTCAAAATATTGGTGAAGGGCGCAGCATCGGTTGAGGATTTTGCCACCAACGAATTTACGAAATGGCTTGAGCAAAAAACAAACGTGCATATCGATTGGGAAGTCGCACCGGAAAAATCGGCGACGGAAAAGCTCAACCTCGTCTTGTCGAGCGGCGATTATCCCGATGTCATCATGGGTTTTGGCGTTTCGCCGACACAGATGATGATTTACGGCAGCCAAGGCGTATTTTTGCCGCTGAACGACTTGATTGAGAAATACGGAGTAGAAATTAAAAAGATGTTCGCCGCCAGCGCCTTCTACAAAGACTTGATCACGGCTCCGGACGGTAAGATTTATGCGCTGCCCCAGGTTAATGAATGTTACCACTGTATGTACAAGCAAAGAATGTGGGTATACAAACCATGGCTCGATAAGCTGGGTCTCAATATGCCGACTACCACCGATGAATTCGCGGATATGCTGAAAGCGTTTAAAACACGCGACCCGAACGGCAACGGCAAAGCGGACGAAATCCCGCTGTCCGGTTCGATTCAAGCGGCCGCCAGCTATTTGTTCGAAACGCAAATGCTCGATTCGTTCCTGATGAATGCTTTTACTTATGATCACGGGGACAAAAAGCTGTATTTGGAGAACGGCAAGGTGACGGTGCCCTACAATAAGCCGGAGTGGAAGGAAGGCTTGAAATACATTCATAAGTTGTACGCCGACGGACTGATTGATCCGCAGGCCCTCACTCAAGACAACAACCAGCTGAAGAAGCTGGGCGAAAATCCCGATACGGTCATTCTTGGCGCATCGTCCGGGCATAACATGGGCTCCTTAACGACGCTGGGCTCCACCAGCGGAAGATGGAAAGATTATGTGGCCGTTCCGCCGTTGAAAGGACCAAGCGGTTTCCGCACGGCTGCTTATCACCCGTATGTCGTAGCCAACGGCCAATACATCATTACGAAAAATGCCAAAAACCCGGAAGTCGCTTTCCGGCTTGCCGACTTCCTGTTTAACTCCCCAGACACGACGCTTCACTGGTACGCTGGACGTGAAGGAACAGAATGGCGTTACGCGGAAAAAACCGAAATCGGCATCAATGGCAAACCGGCGATCTGGAAGCAGTTGACCCCTTGGGGCGGCGTGCAAAACGTAAACTGGGGCCAAACGGGTCCGAACTACCGTTCCAACGATTTCCGTTTGGGCGAAGCGCAAAATCCGGAGCAGCCGCTTGAGGTTATGCTGTATACCCAAACGAAGGAACGGATGGAGCCTTACCAAATGCCGATCGAGAAGGTCATGCCTCCGGTATTTTTTACGGCCGAGCAGGCCAGTGAAGTCGCGGATTTGGAGAAAACGATACTTGATCATGTGAAAGAAATGATGGCCCGCTTTATTATCGGGGACTCCGATATCGATAAAAACTGGGACGCTTATTTGAAAAACCTCGATAACATGAACTTGAAGCGGTACTTGGAACTGTATCAACAAGCTTACGACGTTGGCTTTAAGAAGAAATAAGGGGGAACACGTATGAGCGGCGAAACGATCGGGCAAGAGGCGGTAAGTCAAACGAACAAAATGGCCTGGTGGAGAGAAGCGAAATTTGGCATGTTTATCCACTGGGGATTGTACGCGATACCGGCAGGGGTATGGAACGGGAAGGAAATTCCCGGCATCGGCGAGTGGATTATGAAACGGGCCCAAGTGCCGATTGCAGAATACGCAAAACTGGCCGAACAGTTTAATCCGGTGCGGTTTAACTCCCGGGAGTGGGTGGAAGTCGCTAAAAACGCGGGTATGAAATATATCGTCATCACCGCCAAACATCATGACGGCTTCTGCATGTACCACTCCAAGGTATCGAAGTACAACATCGTGGACGCCACGCCGTTCGGGCGTGATCCGATGAAGGAATTGGCGGAAGCATGCGCCGAAGCCGGTCTGCGATTATGTTTTTATTACTCGCAAACCCAGGACTGGTACGAGAAAGATGCGGTCGGCAACGATTGGGACTTTCCAAACGCGGAGGAGAAGCAGTTTGAGCGTTACCTCGAAGAGAAAGTGAAACCGCAGGTGAAGGAGCTGCTGACGCAATACGGCCCGATTGGCCTCATCTGGTTTGATACGCCGATGATGATGACTTCGGAACAAAGCATCGAGCTGGCGGAATACGTACGCAGCATTCAGCCCGACTGTATCGTTAACGGGCGTGTCGGCAACGGTTTCGGCGATTATGTCTGCCTGGGGGACAATGAGACCCCGGCCACCTCGCTGACGGCCGATTGGGAAACCTGCGCCACGCTTAACCATACATGGGGCTTCAAAACAAACGACCATGACTGGAAGTCGCCGGAGACGATCATCCGGCTGCTCAGCGACATCGTCAGCAAAAACGGCACGTATTTGCTGAACGTCGGACCAACGGCCGAAGGAGTGATTCCCGAGCCAAGCGTCAATATTTTGCAGGAGGTCGGGCAGTGGTTATCCCGGAATGAAGCGGCGATTCGCGGCACAACGGCTAATCCGTTTCAAACGGAATATGAGTGGGGTACGGTTACGCTCAAGCCGGGCAAGGTGTTTGTTCATTTCTTCTCGTGGCCGGGAGAAATATTTTCGCTGCGCGGTTTGAAAAACGTCGTGCATAAAGCTTCGCTGCTGGCCATGCCGGACCGGGAGCTGGAATTCGAACAAGCTTACGACGCGGAGGCGGGAGCTTATACGCTAAACGTGACTTTGCCGTCGGAAGCGCCGGATCATCCGGTGGCGGTACTGGCGCTGGATATCGACGGCCTCACGGCAGCGGCGGACAATTCACTTGCTCAGCGGGCCGATGGCTCCGTCGTGCTGGAAGCGCACCGCGCCGACATCCGCAAGGAAGACGGCTCCAAATTGGCTTTGTCCCGCGCCGGCGTCATTACCGGATGGTTTCAACCCAGCGACCGGCTAAGCTGGACGTTTAAGGCAGTGACACCCGGACAGTTCCGGGTCGATCTGATCAGCATGGCGGAGAAAGCGCGCGATTCACTCGGAGAACACGTAGGTCGCTGGGAAGGCGGACATGAACTGCGGATCGAAGCTGCCGGCCAGCAGCTGAGTTTTACCGTGGAGGAGCAGGAGCGGATCGTCACTTCGCGTTCGCTGTATTTTCACCGCGTCCGCTCCAGCGCCGGCGTGATCGAAATTGATGCGCCCGGGGAGTACAACCTTGAGATCGTTCCGGTGAAGCTGAATACGGAGCAAGGGCTGGGATTAAAGCTGGTTTCGGTTAACTTGCAGCCGGTGTAGGGTGATTCCAAAGCGCGCGTCTCGATGTCGGGCGTCGCATGATGGTAGTCGACCTTCACACCTTGTAAGAATGGACGAATCTTCCGCAGCGTTCGTCCAAACAAAAGCTTGCTCTTTTGCATTGTATATTGTGTGTCCCGCGGTCCGGTTGAACGTGGGCGCCTCCTTTCCATTAGCCCCCGCAAGGGGGCTCTTTTTTTTCGCTTCAGTAACCAAACCCGGGCGTTTGCCATATGCTATAGGCGACTAACCATTTGAGGTGTTGCGAATATGGCCATTGTGGCGAACGAAACAACTGCGGCACAGATTGTTCAGGCGAATCTGCCTCCTGGCGCAGAGCTTATGACGGTCGGACGGACCCAGCCTCGTCCCGCCGTATATGCTGCTGATTTGGACAGGGACGGCGCGATGGAGCTTGCTGCGGTATATAAGCTGAACGGAGAGATGTACGTAACGATTTTGAAAAAAGGCTGGAATGCCTGGATGCCTGCAGCAACGGCGAAAGGTCAAGGTTACGCAGTGACGGATTTGACGGCCGCCCCGATCGTATATCCCGGCCTCAACAACCTGATCGTCGGTTGGCAGGTCGGCGCTATTTGGTCGAAGTTGTCCGTGTATGAATGGACAAGAGACGGACTCAAGGACATAGCTCCTTCTGATTTGTATTACAGCTTTATGGAAGTTGAACATATGCCGGGCGGCGCGAAGAGAGGGACGTCGGAGATCGCGCTGTGGATTCACGATACGGGGGAAGCGTACAAGGTCGAAGTGATCCGTTGGCAGAACGGCGGGTTTGTGCCTGCGCCGGACGTGTATCCGTATTATTTTCAGAAAGTCGCCCGGTATTACGAGCGAATGACCCGCCAGCATCCGGATTATCCGTTCTACTGGTATTACCTGGCCGATGCCCAATTCAAGGCGGGACAGAAGAAGGGGGCGTTGTGGTCGGTCAAAAAAGCGCTCAGCTTCGATCAGCCTTATCCGTCACGTGAGGCGCTGCTGGAATTGCAGCGGCAGATCGAAACGATGCACCGCAGCATAGCGTTATTTCCCGCGTCGCTCAGAACAACGGACGGTGTGAAATGGGGATTTATCGACAGCTCCGGAAAGATGGCGATTCCGGCACGGTTTGATTATGCGTTTGATTTTCAAAATAACGGTCTTGCCGTCGTGCAAATCGGGGGCCATAGCGGCTTAATTGATACCAACGGACATTTTGCGGTTCAGCCGGTTTACGCTTCGATCAGTCCTTTCTCGGAAGGCCGCGCGGTCGTGATTGACCGTCAAGGGTTTAAGCTGATGGACGAAGCCGGCCGGATTGTGACCGGCAAAGCCTATTCTTATATCGCGCCGCTCAGCGACGGCAGAGCGATGTTTTACGTGATGGGCAGCGATAACGTCAGCCATTACGGGTACTTGGACGCCGATGGGCACGAGGTGATTCCGGCGCGATTTCTGGAAGCGGGCGATTTCAGCAACGGCAAGGCGGTTGTGAAAATCAAAGATAACGAATATGCGCTGATCGATCGAAACGGCCGGCGGCTGGCCACGTATCCTTTTGCGTTTGTGGGCGGGCTTGGCGACGGGCTGCTTCCTTTCCAGCAGGTGGCAAACGGCAAATACGGATATATCGACGAGAAAGGCGCGGTTGTGATTCAACCGGCTTATTCGGGAGCACAGCCTTTCCAAGAAGGCCGGGCGGTTGTCAACACGGCGGAGGATTATAATTTCATCTACGGGCTGATCGATAAGCAGGGCCGGTTTATCGTCAAACCGGAATACAACGACATCCGGATGCTCGGCGAGCAGCGAATCGCTCTTGGCAAAGCGATTGATCCGAAGCAGCCCTTTATCGGCTCGGTTTTTGCCATCGCAGACACAAACGGACATTTGCTGACCGCCCACCGTTATTATGATGTTTCCGATTTTCACAACGGGCTTGCTTCGGTACATGATAGGCAACATACGTTTTTTATCGACCGCAGCGGCAAGGCGGCGCCGGGTTATCCGACACTGCAAGGCACGGGCAGCTTAAAGCTGGTTGACAAGTCGGTCATTCAAGCCAATATCGATCAGCGGTTGTCGTATCTTACTCCTGACGGCAAACTGATCTGGATGCAAAATACGGTGATTCCGCTCCGCCCGCCTTACCGCGTGGAAGAGCATAAATATAACCCGAATAAAGACTACCTCGTTTATTATCCGCAGGTGGCCGGCATGCAGGATACGAAAGCGCAAGCCAAAGTGAACGAGCAGCTGAAAGAGCTGTCGGGGGTCAAACCGGTCCCGGCCAAAACGCAGCTAGAGTATTCTTATACCGGCGACTTTGAAGTTGCTTTTTTCCAGAAGGACCTGCTTGTGCTGCAGTTGACCGGGTACAACTTTCCGTTTGGAGCGGCACACGGCATGCCGAGCAAAAAATACGTGCACATCAATCTGACCAACGGACACATGTATCAGTTGAAGGATTTGTTTAAGCCGGGCAGCGATTATGTGAAGGTGCTCAGCGATATCATCGGTAGACAGATCAAGGAGGATCCGCAATACGATTACGTATTCCCGGACACGTACAAAGGAATTACGCCGAATCAGCCGTTTTTCGTGACGGAGCACGCGCTGCACATCTACTTCGAGCCTTATGAAATCGCGCCGTATGCCGCGGGTTTCCCGACGTTTACGATCCCGTTCCAAGAGATCATGAATATTATCGCGACGGATGGGGAGTTTTGGAGGTCGTTTCATTAAATTTAGAAGCAAAAAGGCAGCCCGAATGGGAGGCTGCTAAAAAGTAAACGCTGCATGTGCGAATCATACTTACGATCGCTGATTGCCCCCAAATTTCTTGAATAATACCTGCTTGAGGCAGGCGAAATTCGGGGGCAAAGGCGAACGCTGGCGCTTCTCCAGCATGATTTCGCTCACTCCGCTGCTTTTTCAGCGGCCTCCGAATGGGAGGCTGCCTTTTTGCGTTGAGCGCACTGCCCCTAGAAAGCGCTGGGGGAAATGGGAGCGGATTTGCGGAATACGGCGATCGCTTTGAAATAATCGCCGTCAATGTCGATATCGAGCCTGCCGCCTTGAAGTTGCGCGATGCTTCTGGCGATCGAGAGGCCCAGTCCCGAACCTTCGGTATGGCGGGAGGGGTCGGCTCTTTTAAACCGTTCGAACAGCTCTTCGGCATTAAAATCGATGGCGTAAGCGGAGACGTTTTTGATCGTAAACAAAACGTCTTTATCCGTTTCATCAAGCGAAACATGGATGCGCGTGCCGGGCATGGCATATTTGAGCGCATTGCCGATCAGGTTTTCGAACACTCTCCACGTTTTTTTGCCGTCAAGCAAGGCGTATATTTTCGGATTCGGAATGTCCACCTTGCATGTGCAGGAGGAGGCTTTCAACTGTTCGTCGTATTCGGCCAACGCTTGATTCAGGAGCGCGGAGACGTTGACGTTGTCGAGTGCAAGCTCCACCTCGCCGCTGGTCAACTTGGATGCCTCGAACAAATCGTCAATCAGCAGCTTCAGCCTGTCCGTCTTCCGTTCCAGCACCTCGATATAGCTGTCCAGCGTTTCGCGCGGCAGCTCTTTGTCTTTAAGCAGGCCGACATAGTTGACAATCGACGTAAGCGGTGTTTTCAGATCGTGCGAGACGTTGGTGATCAGCTCCGATTTCAGCCTTTCGCTTTTGATCTGGCTTTCGAGCGATTTCATCAGGCCCAGCTTCGTGTTGTTCAAATCGCGGGCCAAGCGGAATAAATGGCCTTGTCCCGTTTCCAGCACGGTGCAGTTGAAATTGCCGGCGGCGAGTGCTTCCGCGCCCGCTATGACGGAGCGAAGCGCGCGGATACGGCTCACGATGTAAGGCCCGGCAATAAGCAGGTACAAAACGAGATAAACGCCGCATAATAACACGAGTCCCCCGGCTCCCTCCGCAATGCCGACCATGATTCCAAACATCATAATGCCAAGCAGCGCGGTGGAAATGAAGAGCAGCGCGGCTTTAACGATAATTTGCCTGCTTGCGAGCTTGGTTTTTACCAGCTCCAGCAGCTTTTTCGAAAAAGCGGATTTCCATTGGGCCGCCAGCTCTTCGCGATTGGCGCAGAGCACTCTCACGTCCCACACGATAAGCGTGATCAACATGGCAAGAGCTGCTGCAACAACGATGCCGCCGATGGTTTCGAGCTGCAAGGGGAGCTGAACAATGGCGTTGGTGCGGGTTAATTCTACCAGCAGCGCAGCGGACACAACCGCCAGTGCGATACGCAAGTCGAGCGGAATCCGGCGGGTTAACTTTGTAAGACGGCGGAACCATTCATCCGCGACGGCCGGGAATTTTTTCATATACACCAACAGGGCGCATGAAACGGCAATGGCGGCGGCGATCAGCGCGGTTTCTTTAAGCACGCGCTCGCGGATCGCCAAGTAATATTGATAGTCGATGTGAAATTGGCTGAACCCGCTTACTTGCGCCGGGATAATAAATTCGCCTTCAAGCCGGTTTTGCTGAAAATATCGGCTTAAGTCGCGGATAAAAGGGGAATAGGAGCTCGCATCATTGACCGGCAACGATAGGGCATACAAGGCTTGATTGCGAAGTTCCTGCATTTCCTGATCCCCGCCCAGATTCGAATACCATTCGTCGGTCCGCAAGTTTTTGACGCTGAACCGGAAGGTGTTGCTGCGGCTGTCCAAGCTTTTTGCCACTTGATTGTATTGGTTGGTCTGAAACTGGATGAAGTTGTTGATTTCTTGTTCCATCAGCTTGTCCGCACGGGCATCCGCGTCCGCGATCTGCTGCTCCGCTTGCAGCCGGGAGAATTCCTCGTTTAAACCTTGGCGCTGCAGATCGCCTAACTTGGAGCTGTAGAGATTGCGGATTTCATGTTGCTTGCTGCGTTTGCGGTCAAAATAATCGTCTCTTATTGCGTTGACATGCGGCGTGGACAATTTCTCCTGAAGCGGCAGACCGGGATAGTTTCGATGCTCCACGTAAACGTATTTAAACAAATTCATATGTATATTGAGCTGCTCGTAAAACGGACTGCTCGTAAAATAATAGTTTTTGTCGAGGAAGCCGGCATGCCTTACAATATCCGCGCCTAAAATGAGCGTCACAAGCGACAAACAGCTCATCAGGACAAATACGGCCGCTTGTTTTGTTTTATTTTTCGATTTTGTAGCCAATTCCCCACACCACCTTCAAATATTGCGGATCCTTCGGATTAATTTCGATTTTTTCACGGATGCGCCGGACGTGCACGGCCACCGTGTTTTCCGCGTTGAATCCCGGTTCCTTCCACACGAGCTCATAGATCTCCTCAATTGAAAACACCCTGCCTTTGTTCTCCATCAGCAGCTCGAGAATCCGGTATTCGGTAGCGGTCAGCCGGACTTCCTCACGATCGACGGAAACGGTCTTGGTGATCTTATCAAGCACAAGCCCCCTCACCCGGAGCTCGTTTTCAGACGGCTTATAATTACCGAACATCGTGTAACGTCTGAGCTGCGACTTTACCCTTGCCACCAGCTCCAGCGGATTAAACGGCTTGCACATATAGTCGTCCGCCCCGACGTTCAAGCCGACGATTTTGTCGGTATCTTCACTTTTGGCGGATAACATCAGAATCGGGATGTTGCGCTCCTGCCTGATTTGATACGTCGTTTTGATGCCGTCCAGACGGGGCATCATCACGTCCAGCACGATCAGATGGATATCCTCCGCTTTCAGCAGCTCCAGCGCTTCCATGCCGTCATTTGCCTTGAAGACGTTAATATTTTCATGTTTTAAATAAATTTCGATTGCGTCCTGGATTTCTTTTTCGTCGTCGACAACCAGCACATTGTACATTTGCATCTGTATGATGGATCACCCTGGGTTCATAATTTTACAGCGCTTTGGCCGAAAGCATAATTACATCATAGTGGATGTTTTTAACGATTCGCATCATAAAATACTTACAAATTTATTAAGATTCGCGGTTTAAAAGAATGCAGCGGGCTTCCCAAACATGGGCGGCGCGTATTTAACGCCGCACAAAGCGGCCGATTTTGTAAAAAAGACCGGCATCAACTGGACAATTTTTGCGTTTCTATTAATTTTATCATCGTATTGATGTACAATGTAGTTGCGTTCATCGAATTCATTCGTCGGAGGTAGCCGTCATGAAAATCGGATTTATCGGATTAGGCATTATGGGAAAGCCGATGGCCAAAAATTTGCTTAAGGCCGGATTTTCCCTCATCGTTTCCAACCGCAGTCAAGCTGCAGTGGACGAGCTTTCCGCGCTTGGCGCAGAAACCGCTTCATCTCCGCGTCAGGTGGCCGAAGCAGCGGACGTCATCATTACGATGCTGCCGGATTCTCCCCAGGTTGAAGAAGTGGTACTGGGAGCAAACGGCGTGGCTGAAGGGATATCGGCAGGCAAAATCGTGGTCGATATGAGTTCCATTAACCCCGTTTCTTCGCAAAAAATCGCCTCCGGGCTGGAAGCCAAAGGCACTCATCTGCTGGATGCGCCGGTCAGCGGCGGGGAAATCGGAGCGATCGAAGCGAAACTCGCCATCATGGTGGGCGGACCTGCAAGCGCATTCGAGCAAGTGAAGCCGATTCTTGAAGCGATGGGCACATCGATTACCCGCGTCGGGGAAGTCGGTTCCGGCAATACGGTGAAGGTCATCAATCAGATGATCGTTGCGATGAATATCGCCGCCTTGTCGGAAGGCATGGCGCTTGGCCGCAAAGCGGGAATCGAGCCCGAGCTGGTGTTCGAAGCGATCCGCGGCGGACTTGCCGGCAGCCGTGTGATGGAGCTGAAGACGGCGAATATCGCCAAGGAAGAGTTCAAGCCCGGCTTCCGCATCGAGCTGCACGCCAAGGATTTGCGCAATGCCGTAGCGGCCGGTCAGGAAGTGGGAGCGAACATTCCGTTTACGACGCAGCTGCTTGACATTTTTGAGAAGCTGGAAGAGATGGGCTTCGGTAAGGAAGATCACAGCGCATTGTACCGTTATTTTTCCAAATCGGAATAACCAAACTACATTAAATACGAAAGAGGAGTGGAGTACATATGAAATTTTTTGCGACATTTTTACCGATGAAGGACGCCCAAAAAAGCGTGGATTTCCGCGCCGAGCATTTGGATTACTTGGCTCAGCGCCGCAGCGAAGGGAAAATTTTCGCTAACGGCCGTTTTGTGGACGGAGCGGGCGGTTTGGTCATTTATATGGCCGAATCCGAAGCGGAAGTACTGGACATCGTGCAGCAGGACCCGTACGTTGTCAAAGGCGCGCGTGGCTACGAAATTCACGAGTGGGATATCGTGACCGAAGCGGTGCTTCCGGATAAAAAGTAAATGTTTGTCTGTACGCAGCCGGGGAGCTTATGCTCCCCGGTTTTTTCGTTATGTGGTAGATTATAAGAAGCGGGTCTAAAGTTAGGAGTATTAAGTTTCCCCGGAAGCTTTGCGCAGCAAAGCCGGCATCGGCAGATCTAGCTTGGAGAAAAGAGGGGGATACAGTGAACTGGCTGCAAAAGATGATGAACTTAAACCGCTGGGGCATCCGCACCGTGATGCACGGCTCGTTCCTGTTGATGGTTATGATTCCGCTGCTGACGATGGTGATCGTTTCGTATCAAAGTTACCAATCGATCGTAACAGAGCAGTCCACCCAGCAAACGCTGAGAACGTTGGAGCAGGTGTCGGTGGGCATCGACCGCGAAGCCAGCCAAATTATGAATACGGTCGGCAACCTGATCAAAGACGAGAATTTGCTGGACGTTGCCGACCACGCGCGGGAGAACGTATCGCCGGACGTCGGCGCTGCGCAGAAGGCTCGTCTTAACAGCTTGGTACGCAGTTATTTTCCATATACGGACGAGCTGATCGGAGCCGTCTTTTTTTACCGCGGAGGCGGAGCGTACACGACCAACAATCTCGTGACGATCAACGAACGGGCGCTGCGCACGTCGCTGTGGTATAACAAATCCCTTGCCGCAGCAGGCCAAATCAAGCTGTTTGGCGTGCAGCCAAACGATATGCCGCACATCACGGAAAAATACATCAACACCGCAGCTGTTGCTATACCGCCGGAGCTGGCGGACCATACCCGGCTGGAGGTCATTTATTTTATTTTTAAAGGCAGCTTGTTCCAGCATTTGTTCGAATCGTCGACCAAAGAGCAAGGGGACTTCCTCATCCTCGACTACGAAAGCAGGGCGATTGCGGCAAACCGCGAAACCTATATCCAGAGTTGGCTCGATCAGCCTGCTTACTTATACAAAACAGGCTGGGGCGCTTCGGGCGAATATACGGAGACGATGAACGGCGAAAAGGCCTTTGTTACGTATTATACGGCGCCGGTCACCAAGTTTAAGGTCATTCATATTATCCCTTACGCTACGTTAACCGCTCCGCTGCAAAAAGTGTTCGCCACCACGTTGTGGATCGGCGCAGCCAGCACGGCGCTGTTTTTGCTGGCTTCGTGGTTTTTTGTCCGCACGATTACGGGACCGATCAGCAGGCTTGTCCGCGCTATGTACCGCGTGCAGACGGGCTCGCTGCAGCCGGGTTTTACGCCGTCGGGACCTTCCGAGGTATATATGCTGGGGCATAAGTTCCATGCGATGGTCAAGGAAATGGACCATTTGATCAAGGAAAAAGAAGAACAGCAGCGGGCCAAGGCGATGGCCGAGCTGAGGGCGCTGCAATCGCAAATCAATCCGCATTTTCTGCTTAACACATTAAACGCGATCAAGCTGATGGCGGTCATCAACCGGGTGCCGAACATTCAGAAAATGACCGACGCTTTTATCCGCCTGCTTTCTTCGACCTTCAACAGAGGCGGCACGATGCACACCGTAGCGGAAGAACTGGATTATTTGGAGCAATATTTATATATCATGGAGTTTCGATACGGCAGTTTCCAGGTTCACTGCGATTTTGACGAGGCGATATGCAACCGCTTTATTCTGAAGCAGCTGATCCAGCCGATCGTGGAGAATGCCATTGTGCATGGTTTGCAGCATAAGGAGGGCGAAGGCAGGATTTGGCTTAAAGGCAGCTTGCGGGACGATAAAATGATCATTGCCGTCGAAGACGACGGCGAGGGCATCGATTCCAAGGATATGGCCGAGCTGCTGGCCCCAAGCGGCAGCGGCAGTTTCAGCAGCATGGGCATCAGCAATGTGCAGGAACGCATCCGCCTGCATTACGGGGACGGTTACGGGATCGCGCTGCTCGAACGCGAAGGGGGAGGAACCCGCGTCGAAGTGATTTTACCCAATTTGCACGAGCCGCAATAACATCATCAAAAAAACGGGACAAGGAGTGGCGAGCGTGGAACAACATGTATATTACCGAGTGCTCATTGTCGACGACGAGCCGCTGTTCAGACTTGCGCTGCGCACGCTGTTGAAGGAAAGCGGCCAGCCGTTCGAGATCGTTGCAGAGGCGTCGGATGGCGAGGAAGCGCTGCAGATGAAGGAGAAGCTTGCACCGCTGGACCTTGTTATTGTCGATATGAAGATGCCCCGTTTGAACGGTGTGGAATTGATCCGAAAATGGAAGGAACGCACTTCCGAATCGGAAACGATGCCGATTGTCATCGCGCTTAGCTCCTACCAGGACTACGTCTTTGTCCGCGAGGCTTTTCTGCTGGGCGCGCTTGATTACATCGTCAAGGTGGATATGGACGAGCAGCACGTCGTGCCGATGCTGCAGAAAGCCGCGGCCCAATTGGAGCAGCGCAAACGCAAACCCGCGGATTGGGCCGGAGAAACCGCGAAAAAAGAGCAGTTTTTAAAAGCGCTGCTGAGCCAGCCCGGCGCAGAATCCGGCGTTGCGCTTGACCCGGGCGAGCCGTTTGCGGATCTGATGCGGACAAACGACCGTCTTGTCGCCGTCATTTCGTTTGACCGGCAGGACGCCAATTCGGCCTCCGATGCCGGAGAAGATACGCTTCGCTCCGTGCTGGAACAAGCGCTGCAGTCCAAGGGAATGCAAGCGGAAATTGCCCGGCTGGGGTCCGAGCATGTGCTGCTTATGCACCGCACGGAAACACGCAGCTTTCTGTATTTGCGCAATCAGCTCAGCGAGCTGTTTACGGTCGTTCAGCGGCGTTTGATGCAATATGCCAACAAAAGCGTAACCGTCGGCGTGAGCGGCTCCGGCTTCAGGCCGTGGAGGGAGCTGTATCTGGAGGCGGTGACGGCGGCGCAGCTTCGCTTTTTTTGCGGCGGAGGCAAGCTGTTTTATCCCGATTCGCGCACTTCCTGGGAGTATACGCAAGCCCATAAGCTGATGCCGGAAGCGGTGTTTGCCGAGCATATGAGCGTTACCTTGGAAAGCTTGCACGAGCCGGATCCTGAAATGTGGAAGCGGAAATTCAGCGAATGGTCGGGTTTGGGTTTGCCTGCCTTGGACGAGCAGAAGGCGCGCGGCATGTTTGCCGATTCGCTCTGGAAGCTTGGGGCCCTGCTGCTGAGCCGGAACTGCAAGTGGGAGCAGTTGGCCGGGCCGTATAACCAGCCGTTTGTGTATTTGGACAACTGCGCAACGCTTGAACAGCTGTGGCAGCATTTCAGGCAGCTATTGGAAGCCGCCCATATGAAAATTCACGAGACTCCCATGTCGTCCGGAGGCGTGCTGCGCCAAGCGAAAACGTATATCGACAGGCATTACCAGGACGGCATCACGCTGACGCTGGTCAGCGAGTGGGTCGGGGTGAGCGAAAGCCATTTAAGTAAGCTTTTTGTGAAGGAGTCGGGAGAAAAATTTATCGATTATATGACCCGGCTGCGGATCAGGAAAGCGATTGAGCTGATGAAAACCGATAAGAAGCTTTACGAAATTTCCGAAAGCGTCGGGTATCCGAACCCGGAGCATTTCAGCAGGGTGTTCAAAAAAGAAACCGGACTGAGTCCGGCCCAATACCGCGAAAAGCTGGAACAACAAAAATCATCAAACAAATGACAAAAATCATCATCCCTAATCTTCCTGAAAAAGCGCAGAATGAAAATCGTAACTAACGAAAAAAAGGGGAGATATTACGATGAAAAGCAATCGTTTTCATTTGGCGGTGTTAAGCGCGGTGCTGGTGCTTCCGGCATGTTCCGGCGGCGGGGGAACTGCTCCCGCGGCGACAGGTTCCGCTCCGGCCGCATCCGGCGCGGCTCCGGCTGCGCAAAGCGCATCAAAGGGCCCGGTGACGATCGAATTTGCCAGAGGAACCGATACCAGCGGAGAGGTCGTTAAATCGATCGAACGGTTTAACAAATCCCATACGGATATACAGGTAAAATACGTGGAGCTGCCGTCCGTTCCCAACGAACAGCTGACCCGCTACACAACATGGTTTAACAGCAAAAGCAAAACGCCGGATCTGCTGCTGATGGACGTGACCTGGCCGAAAATGTTTGCCTCAGCCGGTTGGATTGCGCCGATCGACGAATACGTAAACGCCGATTATTTAAAGCAGTTTTATCCTGCCGCCGTTGACGTCGCCAAAATCGACGGGAAGCAATACGGCATCCAAGGCTGGATGGACGTCGGCATGCTTTATTACCGCAAGGATTTGCTGGACAAATACAACCAGAAGGTGCCGACCACGTGGAGCGAGCTGGAGAAGGTAGCTTCGGAAATTTTGAAACAGGAGAAAGACCCGAACTTGACCGGTTATGTGTTCCAAGGGGCCAAAATCGAAGGCGCCACGATCAACTGGCTGGAATATTTATGGGGAGCGGGCGGAGACGTATTTGACGCTTCGAAAAAAATCAAGGTCGATACGCCGCAAGGCACAACGGCGATGAAGCAAATGCATTCCCTTGTCCACCAGTCCAAAGTATCGCCGGTCAGCGTCGCTACATCCAATCCGAACGACAATCAAATTGTTTTTGGCAACGGAAACTCAATCTTTATGAGAGCATGGCCTAACGCTTATGCCGGACTGAAAGAGACCAAGGCGGCGGGTAAATACGACGTTACATCGATGCCTAAATTCGAGGGCGGCGAAAGCCACGGCAGCACGGGCGGCTGGGTGTATGCGATCAACAGCAGCTCGGAGCACAAGAAGGAAGCTGCCGAAGTGATGAAGTTTTTCATGTCCGACGCCGAGCAGAAATCGCTGCTGCTGAACGCCGGCTCCATTCCGACAAATCGTAAAGCGCTTACAGATCCTGAAGTTATTTCTAAAGAGCCGGTCATTCAGAAAATCCAGGCCTTTATGGAAAACGCCAAGAGCCGTCCGGCGCTGCGCGCTTACGAGCAGTTCAGCCGCGCGATGCAAACGGAAATTAATCTGGTGCTGAACGGCCAGAAGGATCCCGAGCAGGCGATCAAAGACGCGCAGAAAGAAATCGATAAAATCAAAGAATAGGGGGCATGCCGGTGTCTACTCCAACTGTGTCTGCAAACTTGCATGCTCCCGGGCGGAAAAAAAGCAGGCGCTTAAGCGATAAGGCGCTGGCCATGGCGCTGATCGCCCCGCCGCTGCTGTTTCTGCTCGCTTTTACGCTGTATCCGATCGCTCGTGTGTTTTGGATGTCGCTGCATCAAATCTCGGTGACCCAGCCTTGGCTGGGCACTCCTTTTATCGGGCTCGACAATTATGCGGAGGCGCTGAAGGACAGCCGGTTTTGGCAGTCCACGTGGTTTACGCTTGCTTTTTCCCTGATTACGGTTGTCTTCGAAATTGTCTTTGGCCTGCTGCTGGCGATGGTCGCCAACAAAACGTTCCGGTTTCGCGGGTTCGTGCGTGCGGCGATTTTGTTTCCTTGGGCGCTTCCGGCCGTGACCAACGCGCTGACTTGGAGATGGATGTTTAACGCCGATTACGGCTTGTTTAACGGCATGCTGCTGCAGTTCGGCTGGATCGATCAAAAAATCCAATGGCTCGGCAGTACCGGCTTTGCTTTTACCGCAATCTGTATCGTCGCCATCTGGAAAACATCGTCGTTTATGGCGATCATTTTGCTCGGCGGACTGCAGTCGATCTCCAGCGACATTTATGAAGCCTCCCATATCGACGGGGCGAGCCGGGTGCAGGCGTTTTTTCTGATTACGCTGCCCTTGCTCAAAAACGTGTTCCTTGTCGCTTTGGTACTGCGTACGATGCATTCGCTGCAGGCGTTTGACCTGATGTATGCGTTAACCCAAGGGGGGCCGGGCAATTCGACGGAATCGCTGCCGATGTACATTCATACGAAAGCTTTTGTCGATATGGAATGGGGTTACGGCTCCGCGCTGGGCGTACTGCTGTTTGTGCTGATTTTTGCGATTTCGATGATTTATCTTAAATTTCTGTATGATCCGGACTAAAGGAGGGGAGAAACATGGCTGCTTCCGTGAAAAAAACGATATTTACGCTGACTGTCCTTTTTCTCGTCGTATTGTCTTTCTTCCCGTTGTATTGGCTGTTTGTATCCTCGCTGAAGCCGGCTGACCAATTGTTCGACATGCCGCCGAAATGGTATACGCTGACGCCGACGCTGAAACATTACATCGCGGCGTTTAAGACGCAGCCCTTGGGGCTTTATTATCGGAACAGCACGATTGTTGCAGTGATTACGCTGCTGATCTCGCTTGTGTTTGGCTGCATGATCGCTTACCCGGTAGCCCGGCTGAAGTTTCGCGGCAAATCCGTGGTGCTGATGCTTGTCGCGGCAACCTCGATGTTTCCGGCGATGACAATGGTGCTGCCGATTTTCACCGCGCTGCGCGATATCGGGCTGCTGAACTCTTATGTGGGGTTGGGCTTGACCCATGCGGCGTTTTCGCTGCCGATGGTTGTCTGGCTGCTCTCCGCGCTATTCAAGGAGGTTCCGGCAGAGTTGGAGGACGCCGCGTTGATCGACGGTTATAATCGGCTGCAGGCGTTCCTGAATATCATGCTGCCGCTGGCCGCTCCGGCTATGGCGACCGCGGCGATTCTTGTTTTTGTCAACAGCTGGAATGAATTTTTGTTCTCGTTTACTATGATGTCTGAAGCGGCCAAACGCACGCTTCCGGTCGGCATTATGATGTTCCCCGGAGAGTTTGAGTTCCCGTGGGCTACGATTTCGGCGGCTATCGTCGTATCGGTCGTGCCGCTCGTGCTTGTGATTTTGCTGTTCCAGAAGCAGGTTGTGCAAGGTTTGACCAACGGCGCAGTCAAAGGCTGATTTTTCTGCAAAAATATAAGGTGATTCAGGAGGAAGACAAACGGATGAGAATGCTGCTGCTTGACCTTGATTCTTTAAGCCCCGATCATCTGGGCTGTTACGGATACCATCGCAATACTTCGCCGAATATCGACCGGATCGCGCAGCAAGCGGTCCGCTTCGAGAACTACTACACTTCCGACGCTCCTTGCTCGCCGTCTCGGGCGGCGCTGATGTCCGGGCGGTTCGGAATCAACAACGGCATCGTCGGCCACGGCGGCACGGCGGGGGATATGCGGCATGAAGGCGCTTCGCGCGGTTTTCGGGATGCGCTGGCGCGTGAAAGCCTGCCTGCGCTGCTGCGTGCGGCGGGACTTAAAACGGTGCTGTTCAGCCCGTTTGGTGAAAGGCATTCCCAATGGACGTTTTATGCCGGTTTTTCGGAAATGCACAACACCGGCAACGGGGGAATGGAGTCGGCCGAAGAGGTGACCCCGCATGTGCTCGACTGGATTGAACGCAATGCGGCGCAGGACGACTGGTTTCTGTACGTCAACTATTGGGACCCCCATACGCCATACCGGGCCCCTGAGGAGTTCGGGAATCCGTTTGCGGAAGAACCGCTGCCGGAATGGATTACGGAAGAGGTGCTGGAGCGGCATAAGCAGAAAGTCGGACCACACAGCGCCCGCGACATCAATATGTACGATAACCGCACAAACCCGCAATATCCGCGCCATCCCGGCGAAATTCTCGACATGGACGGCATGCGGCGAATGATTGACGGTTACGACTGCGGCATCCGGTACATGGACGAACATATCGGCCGGCTGTTCGAAGCGTTTCAGCGCCAAGGCGTCATGGACGATCTTGTTATCGTCATCACCGCCGATCACGGCGAAAATATGGGACAGCTGGGCATCTACGGAGAGCACGGCACAGCCGATCAAGGCACATGCCACATCCCGATGATTGTGCGCTGGCCGGGAGTAACACGCCCGCATGTGGACAAGGGGCTGCATTATCATCTCGATTTGGCGCCCACGTTGGCCGAGCTGCTGCAGCAAGACGCGTCGCCACGCTGGGACGGGCAAAGTTATGCCGCAGCTTTGACGGAAGGAGCGGACTGCGGGCGCGATTATGTGGTTGTATCCCAATGCGCTCACGTCTGTCAAAGAAGCGTACGGTTTGGCGATTGGATGTACATGCGCACCTATCACGATGGTTACCACATGTTCCCGAAAGAAATGTTGTTTAATCTCAAAGACGATCCGTTCGAGCAAAACGACGTGGCGGCTGCGAATTTCGGTGTTTGTAAGGACGGGGTTTATTATTTGAACGAATGGCACGATGCGAGAATGAACGCGATGCCGTATGCGACCGATCCGTTATGGACCGTCATGAAAGAGGGAGGACCGTTTCATGCCAAAGGCCATCTTCAGGCTTATGCGGAGCGGCTGGAGCAATCGGAGCGCGGCGGCGCTGTAGAGGAATTGAAGCGGCGGCATCCGGGGGAATTTGCCAAATAGGCAGTGGGGATGGATTCGCCGCAATGACCTTACGATTGTGCAAAGAACGGAGAGGATTAGACATTTTCTTGCCGGGACAATACGCCTATACTTCTTATGATGGATTTCATTAACGGAGTAAAGGAGTGTTAAACGGATATGATTCCCAGGTTTAAAGATGCGCGAGATGTGTTTTTTGAAAGACGGTTCGGCATGTTTGTTCATTGGGGCCTCTATGCTGTACCGGCTTGGCACGAGCAACTGCTGTGGCGGGGCAAAATGAAGCGCAGCGAATATGAGAAGCTGATTCATCAGTTTAACCCTACGGAATTTGATCCGGATGCGTGGCTGGATTTGGCCGAAGAAGCGGGGATGCAGTACATTTGTTTCACGACCAAACATCATGACGGTTTCTGCATGTGGGATACCCGGCATACCGATTACAATGTAATGAACACGCCGTACGGCAAAGATATTTTGGGCATGCTGGCCGAGGCTTGCCGCCGGCGCAACTTCCCGCTTAGCTTGTATTATTCGTGCCCGGACTGGCACCATCCGAATTACCCAAACGAAGGCCGACATCATGAAATGTTCGGGCCGCGCGCCGGCGATGAGCCGGATATTGAGCGTTATTATGCTTTTGTTAAAAATCAGATTGAGGAGTTGTGCACGAACTACGGCCCAATTTATCAGCTGTTCTGGGACGTGAATGTCGCGGAATATTGGGAGCCGGGTATCAATGATTGGGTGCGGTCAATGCAGCCGGGTATTCTCATCAACGACCGCGGTCCAGGCCCGGGAGATTACAGCACGCCGGAACGGCATGTGCCGGAAGGCAGCGGGTTCAGCAAACCGACCGAGGCGTGTCAGGCGTTAGGCCGGGAAAGCTGGGGTTTCAAGAACGACGAAGATTATTATTCGAACAAGTTCATCATGCAAAGTATCGACAAAATATTAGCGATGGGCGGCAATTATTTGCTTAATGTCGGTCCGAAACCGGACGGAACGATTGCGTCCGAAAATGTGGAGGCTCTGCAGGCTATCGGTGCCTGGTACGGCAAAGTGAAAGAAGCGTTTGACGGTGCGATTCCCGCATCCTACATGGTGCACAAGGACGAAATTATGATCGCAGGCTCCCAGCATAAGGTCGAGCGGGACCAAGTGCTGGTCACAAGAAAAGGAAACACGGTATACATCCACTTGTACCGCGACCCGCAAAGCAACTCGATCGTGTTGAAACCGCTAGATACACTGCCAAAACGCTCCGTGCTGCTGAATGACGGACGGGAGCTGGAAGCGACCGTCGACATGATTCCGTGGTATTGGACGGAACGGCCGTATTTGCGGGTTCGCGGGCTGCCGGTCAATGAATCGACGGGAACTGTGATGGTTATCAAGCTGGAGTTCGATGAAGCGATTTGTGAATGATAAATAATTAAAAACCCCTCTCTCGAATGTATCGTGTTGGAGAAAGGGGTTTTTGCGCGTTAATGTTATTTAACTTCTATTAAAGAAGCTTTGGTCAGTGTGGCGCGGTTTCTTGTCCCCGGGCTGTTCAGCATGTGCCAAGCCGTATACTGCTCGGCGAACAAACTGTCGGAGGACATGCCGTCTACGGGTACGGCAATGTTGTAACCCCGGATGGCGGCAGCGACTGCTGTATGCAGCACGGCTCCCTGAGCTACGGTCCCTGTGACGATCACGTTTTTGATCCCCTTGTCCTTTAATATGTTGTCCAAATCCGTGTTGTAAAATTTATCGACGCTTGATTTTACGATGGGATCGCTAGCTGTCGGAGCAAGCTCGTCCACGATGTCTTCGGGTTTAGCCGTTGAGGTTAAACTGTATACGACCGGCATTCCGTTTGCCCTGGCCAATTCGAGCAGCTGCTTCACTTTGGGAATCGAGGCTGCGCAACGTGGACGCACCTCCGCGGTACAAGAGTTTTTCTGGATGTCGAGAATCAAAAGCGCCGTCGTTTTTGTATCTTCTATTATGTAAGGTTTCAGCTCGGGGGCCGAAGGCGGTTCTATGCTGTTCCATTCATCGATGATCGTTGGTTCTTCCGCAGGTTCATTTAGCGTTGTTTCTTCGGAGTGTACCTGACTCGCTGGCGTTTCCGGCGAATCAAATGCAAATAAAACAAGCGATGATGCGAGCAGCAAAGCAAGCAGCAAACAAGGTTTGTTTCTCTTCATCGATCAAGCCTCCCAAATAGATAGATTCATGTAATCATTCGTTGTGTCCTGAACAATTCCTGTTAAGTGCACGAGCTTTTCTTTAATTATAACGAGCTTCTCTTTAAGGTTATTTCTAAGGTTATTTGAGTTATTTCTATAATAAAATTGTAGCGAAAACTTGCAGGCACACTGGGCAGCACCGGCCACACATTAAGACGCCAAGTCCGGCCGATCCGGCCGCGCGCAGCGTCAGTTGGGTTCATACTTTAAGCTTGGGGCCAACTCGACAGTAGAGCCAAGGAATGAGCCTGGGGTGGAAAAGCGAAGCGGCCGCGTTTAAAATCATGGCCCGACCTTTTCTAATTTTCAATTCAAGGGCCATGATTTTAATTGGCGGTTGGAACCCAAGGCTCATTCCCATCCAACGCGCCTGAAGTATCTTAAAGCACCGAACCGCTATATCGCCCAGCACGTACAAAAACCGTGGTGAATTTGGGTCAGTCTAGCGCCCGCCGCAACCAATAACCGCACGAGGCACCAATCGATTTTCGCGGATTAGCACCACAAATGGTCGGCTGCCAATGACATTCCTTCCATGGGAGATTCTTTGCGATGACTCGGCGGATAAAATCATAGTATACTCATTCATGTAGCAAGCGAGACGCGATAGTGATAGACGAGCTGATAGATCCGATGCCCCACCGACAGGTTGACAGGTTGCATCACTCGTACAATTCGTGCTTGCTTTTTGTTTTGCCCAAATCAAAAAAATCCCACTACATGGAGGTACTTCACATATGAAAAAGAGCCTATCCACGATTTTGTCCTTGGCTGTTGCCTTTTCGATGTTTTCTTCGATGGCCCTTGCAGCGGCACCGAAATCGACCGGCGATTTCACGGACTTGAAAGACCTGGACACAGCAACGAAGGCAAAATTCGATACGATGATTTCCGCCGGCATTTTTGACGGTGTGAAAGAAGGCACGTTTGGCCTCACCGACAAAATGAACCGTGCGCAATTTGCGAAAGTGGCCGCGCTGGTGTTCGAACTGCCGGTGGACAACACATTAAAAACATCCAGCTTCGCTGACGTGAAAGCAACCGACCCGGCTAACGGCTACGCATTGCCTTACATCGAAGCGATCGTCAAAGCAGGCCTGACGGACGGCGTGGCAGCGGACAAATACGACCCGGCCGGCGAAGTGACCAGAGAACAACTGGCTACCTTCCTAGTTCGCGGCTTGGGCCAAGAAGAAGCGGCGAAAAAAGCCGAAGGCGTCAAAGACGACACCGTGTCCGACTGGGCGAAAGGTTACGTAACTGTAGCTTTGCAAGATAAACTGCTGGAAAACGGCAAAGACGGCAAATTCGGCGGTACTACGGCGGCAACACGCGACCTGCTGGTGCTTTCTTCTTACGAAGCTAAACAGCAATACGTGCCGCATTTTAACGGCCAATACGCGATTGCATCCTTGAAAGCAACCGACGCCAACCAAATGACCGTGAAATTAAACGGCGCGGTGGAAGATACTTCCTTGGTTCACTTCGACGTTCAAAAGAACGGCGCGGCGGTAAACGGTGGCTACGAAGTGAAATGGGACGATAAGAAAATGACAGCTACCTTGGTGTTCGACAGCAAGTTTGACGACTCGAACTGGACTGTCACATTGAGCGGCCTGAAAAACATCGACGAAGCAAACAAAACCGCTAAAGTAGCAACAAACAAAGAAAAAATCGAAAAAATCGAGTTTTTGACTTCGAGCGACACACTGCCAAACAACCCTGGCAAAAAATTGCGCGTTGACTTCAAAGCCACCAACCAATACGGCGTAAAAACACAAATGCCGGCCAGCGAATTCGACGTGTTCACAAGCAACGGCACGATCACGCCAATCGGCGGCGAACAAGCTTTTTACCTGACGCTTCCTGAAGGTTTGGACCGTAACAGCGTGATTGCTCTGACGATCATCCACCAAGACAGCAACAAACAAGTGAACAAATCGTTTACGTTGGGCGACAAGAGTATCGTGTCCAAAGTGGAAGTCGGCGACCTGTTGAACAGCTCCGGCAATAAAGTCGAGTCGATCGACGCCAACGGTTATGCGTACTTGGATACGAAAGTATATGACCAATACGGCTTGCGTATCGAAAACAAAGACGAACTCAACCAAGGTGTCACCGTTACCATTCCTGACGGTGACTTGGCCAAAGGCAACGAAGGCGACAGCGGCGCTTACGTGGACAACGCAATCGGCGACGACGCAGCGGACTTGAAACTGCGCTCCGTATCGGATAAAGCTAAAGAAATTACGATCAGCGTTTATGCCAACGGCACTGGCGAATCCGTAACGAAGAAAATTGCCATCGGCGCAACTCGCGTACCCAACACACTTGAATTCGGCGCCTACAACTACAACTTGGCTAAAGGCGACGTACCGACAGGCGACGATGAAGTCGACGGCAAAATGTACGTGCCGATGGTTGTGAAAGACCAAGCGGGCAACGTGCTGACCGGTCAAGACATCTATGACAACAAAGACAAATTTACGATTTTCGCCAGCGGCGGCATCAAGCTCGCTGACCAGCCGATCTCGAACTCCGGCGCACACAAAGGTATGATTGCGATCCAAAGCGCAGATAACAAAGGCGCCGCGTCGATCACCGTGCAACTGAAGGACAACCCATCGGCAAGCACAAAATTGGATATGAACGTCTATGACGAACGCAAAGCCGACGGTATTAAGTTCTCCACAACACCGAAAAAATATATGATCGCCGGCACTGACAATGAAATGAAGCTGAAGGTGTATGATCAATTCGGCAGCGAAATGAAATACGACACCAACGGCCAATTCCTGGTTCGTTACTCCTTGACCGCTAACAGCGGCGACGCAGCAAGCTTGGGCGCAACCAGCCTGGCGAGCAAACAAAGAGTGGACCAAAACGACGCCACATCGGCTCGTAAATACGTGATGCAGCCAAACGCGATCGGCACAGCACTCACGAAAGACTTCACATTGGCGAAAAACTCGTCGGATAGCGTAGACAGCATCTTTGACAAATCGTTCAAATTCTACACGACGGATTTGGCTAAATCGGCATCTTACACGTTTAAAGCAACCTTGTACAAACAAGATGCGGCGGGAACAGCTACAATCGCCGATAAGAAATACGTCGAAGTGAACAACCTGTCGACAACGATGGAAGTTTTGGATCCAAACAACGTGAACAACAAAATTTCCTACGAAGCGTACTTGGATAAATCCAACAACACCTTGCTGGCCACCGACGATTACTTCAAAGCCGGGGACGCAGCGGGCGGAGCGGCGAAGAACGTGTACGATAACTACAAAGGATTTGCCAAAGAAGTAAAAGTAAAAGCGAAAAACAGCAGCGGCGAAGAAGTAGCGGTACCGTCAAACATCGTGTCCGTTTCTTCGAGCGATACCCAAGCAGCTGACGTAGCGGGCAACTGGGTAGTCGGCGTCAAAGACGGCACATCGAAAATTACAACAGTGTTCATGGACGGCAAACAAAACATGATCAGCAGCTCGCTGGATGTAACGTCGAAAAAAGAAGGACCTGTTGTGAAGAGCATCGCATTGAAAA
>NZ_SIRE01000025.1 GCF_004307995.1 Paenibacillus thalictri
GGAAGATACTTCGGTTTTCGACTGGGTTTAGCTTGGTGTTGCCATTTTTCCTGATTCCCACCTCAACCGTGGTAAAACAATTTCCAATTTTCACAGATCAGGACTTGACATATTACCGCTGGACTTCATCTGTCTTCCGTATAGTTTTTTAATCAACTTCGTTTTCTATACTTAACTACCGATCGGCATGTCCACAAAGGAACCTTAAAAAGAAGCGGCAAAAAGCGGGGCCATAAAGCCCCGCCGCAGCGTCGTTATTTTTTTCGGGAAGCCGCTTTCGCTTGCGTGAACAGCAGCAAATAGTCGTAGCCGCCGGCTTTCGAATCCGTGCCGGACATATTAAAGCCGCCGAACGGATGGACGCCGACCAAAGCGCCAGTGCATTTGCGGTTCACATACAAGTTGCCGCAGTGCATTGTCTCCAGCGCTTCCGCAATGCGATCGTCGTCTGTGGAGAAAAAGGAGCCGGTGAGGCCAAATTCCGTATCGTTGTACAGCTCGATCGCTTCCCTCCAGTCCTTCGCTCTCCCAATCGCCAGCACCGGTCCGAATATTTCCTCCTGCATCAGCCGGGTTTTGTTGTCCACGTCGATAAACACAGTCGGCTGAATATAATAGCCGTTTCCTTCCGCCGCCGCGCCACCGGCCAGCAGCTTCCCTTCACTTTTGCCGATTTCAATATATTCGAGGACTTTGTCGTAAGACGCCTTGTCAATCACCGGTCCGGCCGGATAGTTTTGCTCGGGAAGGCCGACGGCAAGTGCTCTAGTCAGCACTTCGATTTTGCCCACGACTTGGTCGTACACGGACTCGACAATGTAAGCTCTGGAGCAAGCCGAGCATTTCTGGCCCTGGAAGCCAAAAGCGGAAGCGACGATTGCCGCGGCAGCCGCATCCAGGTTAGCGGTTTCGTCCACGACGATGCCGTCTTTGCCGCCCATCTCCGCAATGACCCGTTTGATCCAGATTTGGCCGGGGGCCGTCTCGGCGGCCAGCTTGTTGATGCGCAGGCCAACTTCCTTGGAACCGGTAAAGCTGATAAAACGTGTCTTCGGATGTGTGGTCAAATAATCGCCGACTTCGGCCCCGCTGCCCGGAATAAAGTTGATGACGCCCGGCGGAAGCCCAGCCTCCTCCAGCAGTGAGACAAACTTATGGGCAATCACCGGTGTCGTGGAGGCCGGCTTGAGCAGCACCGTATTGCCGGAAACGACGGCTGCGCTTGTCATGCCCACGCAGATGGCAAGCGGGAAGTTCCACGGCGGAATGATGACACCGACGCCAAGCGGAATATACGTGAGGTGGTTGTCTTCGCCTGTTATGCTGACAAGCGGCTGCGTTTCGTTGATGCGGCTTAAGCGGATCATTTCGCGGCCGTAAAACTCCAGGAAATCGATCGCTTCGGCCGTATCCGCGTCGGCTTCGGCGTAGTTTTTGCCCGCTTCCACAATCATCAGCGCGGAAAACTCATGTTTACGCGCGCGCATCAGCGCCGCAGCCTTGAACAAATAGTCCGCCCGCTCGCGTGCAGGCATCTTTTTCCACGTTTCAAAAGTTTCGAGTGCGGTCTGCATCGCTTTTTCCGCCAAGGACCGGTCCGCCTTGCTGACATAACCGACGATCTCGTTGGTGTTGCCCGGATTAACGGAGATGATTTGGGCTTCGGTCGTCACTTTCTCGGCGCCGATATGCAGCTGATAATGCCTGCCCAGCTCGCTTTTTGTTTTGGCGATGGCCGCTTCCATCGCTTTTTTGTTCTCCTCGAGGGAATAGTCGGTGAACGGTTCGTTAACAAACGGGTTATTGGTTGCAACATTGCGCATAACTGTTAGCCTCCGCTTCGTTGTGGCTTTTACAATACGATATTCCGCAACCCATTTTTTAGTGATTTATATGTCCCGTTGAACCTGAACCCAAAGCCCCCGGCAGAAAACGAGGCCGCTGAAAAAGCAGCGGAGTGAGCGAAATCATGCTGGAGAAGCGCTAATCCCCCCTTTACGATGGAACACAAAAACGGCCCGTTTAACGTCAGTGCGCTAAACGGGCCGTTATGTTTATGTCATTACACGCCAAGCCATTTCTTGAACAAATGTTTGGTGGTGTCGCGGTTCATCGCGGCGATCGATGTCGTCAACGGAATGCCTTTCGGGCAGGAGCGCACGCAGTTTTGCGAGTTGCCGCAGCCTTCGATGCCGCCGTCTTCCATCAGCGTTTCAAGACGTTCCTCGGCGTTCATTTCGCCTGTCGGATGTGCATTAAACAAGCGCACTTGCGAAATGGCGGCAGGTCCGATAAACGTTGTTTTGTCGTTTACGTTCGGACACGATTCAAGGCAGACGCCGCAGGTCATGCATTTGGACAGCTCATATGCCCATTGGCGCTTCGATTCGGCCATCCGCGGACCCGGACCCAGATCGTACGTGCCGTCGATCGGAATCCACGCTTTGACCCTTTTCAAAGCGGAGAACATGCGCTCACGGTTGATCACGAGGTCGCGAACAACCGGGAAGGTCGTCATCGGCGCTACGCGCACCGGCTGCTCCAGCTTATCGATCAGCGCCGAGCACGCTTGGCGCGGCTTGCCGTTAATGACCATCGAGCAGGCGCCGCACACTTCTTCCAAACAGTTCGATTCCCAGCATACCGGAGTTGTCTTGGTCCCGCCGGCATTAACCGGATTGCGCTGCACTTCCATCAATGCGCTGATCACGTTCATATTCGGGCGGTACGGCACTTCAAATTCTTCGGTATATGGAGCCGAGTCAGGACTATCCTGTCTCGTTACAATAAACTTTACCGTTTTTTTGTCAGCCATGATCAATGACCTCCTCCCTTCTTGCTCGTGGAGTAATCGCGTTTACGCGGCGTAATGAGCGATACGTCGACATCTTCCCACGTCATGGTCGGACCGTCCGGCGTCCAGGTTGCAATCGATGTCTTCAGGAAATGATCGTCGTCACGTTCAGGGAAGTCCGGCTTATAGTGAGCGCCGCGGCTTTCGTTGCGGAGCAGCGCGCCGGTTGTCATCGCTTGTGCCAACTCCAGCATGTTCCACAGCTGACGGGTAAACGCGACGCCTTGGTTGTTCCAGCGCGCCGTATCCGTCATACTGATCTTTTTGTAGCGTTGTTTCATATCGCTGATCGTATTCAGCGTGCTCTGCAGCTTATCATTGAAACGAACAACCGTCATGTTGTTGTTCATCATTTCGCCAAGCTCTCTGTGAATCACGTACGCGTTTTCCGTACCGTCCATTTTCAAGAGGTTTTCGTATTTGTCCTGATGTCTCTTCTTCTCTTGATCGTAAATCGTGGAGGAAACGTCTTCTGCGTGCTTGTTCAAACTCTTGATGTATTCCACCGCTTTCGGACCGGCTACCATGCCGTCGAAAATCGCCGATACCAGCGAGTTCGCGCCCAAGCGGTTTGCGCCGTGATGCTGGAAATTACATTCGCCGGCTGCAAACAGCCCCGGAATATTGGTCATCAGGTTGTAATCGCACCACATGCCGCCCATCGAGTAGTGAACCGCAGGGTAAATCTTCATCGGAATTTTCCGCGGGTCGTCGCCCATGAACTTCTCGTAAATTTCCATAATCCCGCCGAGCTTAACGTCCAGCTCCTTCGGATCTTTATGCGAAAGATCGAGGTACACCATGTTCTCGCCGTTGATGCCCAGCTTCTGATTGACACATACGTCGAAAATTTCCCGGGTTGCAATGTCGCGCGGCACGAGGTTTCCGTAAGCCGGGTATTTCTCTTCGAGGAAATACCAAGGTTTGCCGTCTTTATATGTCCAGATCCGGCCGCCTTCGCCGCGTGCGGATTCGGACATGAGACGCAATTTGTCGTCTCCCGGAATAGCCGTCGGGTGAATTTGAATCATTTCGCCGTTGGCGTAATTGACGCCCTGCTGGTACACAGCGCTTGCCGCCGTACCCGTGTTGATGACGGAGTTTGTCGTGCGGCCGAAGATGATGCCAGGGCCGCCTGTCGCCAAAATTACCGCGTCAGCGCGGAACGTGCTGATTTCCATGTCGCGCAAGCTTTGAGCGGACACGCCGCGGCATACGCCGTCGCCGTCGATTACAGCGCCCAAAAACTCATAATGCTCGAACTTTTTGACAAGACCGGCTGTTTCCCAGCGGCGTACTTGCTCGTCCAAAGCGTACAACAGCTGTTGGCCTGTCGTTGCGCCCGCGAATGCGGTGCGGTGATACTGCGTTCCGCCGAAGCGGCGGAAATCGAGAAGTCCTTCCGGCGTGCGGTTGAACATAACGCCCATCCGGTCCATCAAGTGAATGATGCCCGGAGCGGCATCGCACAGCGCCTTAACCGGCGGCTGGTTGGCCAGGAAGTCCCCGCCGTAAACCGTATCGTCAAAGTGCTCCCATGTGGAGTCGCCTTCGCCTTTTGTATTAACCGCTCCGTTGATGCCGCCTTGCGCGCATACGGAGTGGGATCTTTTTACCGGAACCAAGGAAAACAAGTCGACGTGAACCCCGGCCTCGGCGGCTTTAATGGTGGCCATAAGCCCGGCCAAGCCTCCACCTACAACGATTACTTTTGCATTAGCCATTGGAAATTCCGTCCCCCTTAACCTTTAACCATCTTAGGCGCTTCTTGGAATTGCGGGTCCAGGAACGCCGTCAGCGACATAATGAACATAATGGCCATAATCACGAATACAGCCATCCATACGTAAGAAGATACGCGCTGCGCGCGTGGGCCAACCGTAACGCCCCAGCTGACAAGGAATGACCACATGCCGTTGGAGAAATGGAATACGGCGGCAAGTACACCAATCGTATACACGGCAAACATCACCGGATTGGTAGCGATGCTGTGCATCGTCATGCCAAGTTCCTCGTGTTTTACGTTGCCAAACGCCACTTGCAGTCTGGTTTGAAAAAAGTGCCATGCCACAAAAATAAACGTGATGACGCCGGTCACACGCTGCAGGAAAAACATCTGATTGCGGAAATAACCGTAATTCGAGACGTTGTTGCGCGCCGTGTAAGCTACGTACAGTCCGTAAATCGCATGGTAAGCCAGCGGAATCCAAATACCGATCACCTCAAGCCAAAGCAAGAGCGGCAAATTATTCAGCCAGTCGATTTGCTCGGCAAATTCCGCATGTCCTTTGGTCGCCGAGTAGTTGGTCAGCAAATGCTCAATTAAGAAAAAGCCGACCGGAATGACGCCGAGCAAGGAATGAAGCTTGCGCGAGAAATAAGAATTGCGAAACATGAACTTGGGTCCCTCCCTCAAAAAAATACTTTCAACCTCGTGGTCCTCAAAACCACATTTCATTGTACTCCCGGTGAAAACGTGCGTCAATAACGGTTTTCCACATAAATCGACATTCCGCGGCCATAGATTAACAAGCGTCTTGGCAACATTCGAAAATAGACATATACAGCTATTCTCCATTGTGCAGCGCCATTTTATACAGCGGAAGCCAAAATTTGTGAACGAAACGTGACGTATACATACTACTCCTTTATCGCTTATAATGGAAGTGCTAGTTTTTTATATAACATTATTCGTTTTATGCATATGAGAAATAAGGGGTTATTATGGAAAATATCGATTTTTTCATTGTAGTCGTGGAACAGCAAAGTTTAAATAAAGCTTCACAGGTGCTGAACTTATCTCAGCCCGCTTTATCGCGTAAAATTATGAAGCTGGAAGAGGAGCTGGGCACGCAGTTGTTTGCCCGTAAAGGGAAAAAGCTGGAAATCACCCGCGCCGGAGAAATTTGCTACGAGCACGCCAGGGAAATGCGCCAGTTGGAAAGGAAACTGCGTGCATCCATCGAGCAGTTCAAATCCGCCGATCAGCCGGGCAGCATTACGATTGGCGCCAGCCTGACCACCCTGCAATCCACCTTGCCCGATTTAATTACATTATATACGAAGGATCACCCTAATACGGACATCAAAGCCATTACCGGCAAAACGCACGAAATCGTCTCACTGGTCAAAGACAAAAAGGTCGATATCGGCCTGGTCGCTTCCAAGATCGAGCAGCCCGGCCTTTCCTGCGTTCCGTTGTTCGACGACCATCTTTGCCTGGTGCTGCCGGCGGGACATGCCTTTACGGACATGCGCGCGCTGGCTGTGCAGGATCTGCACAATTTGCCGATGATCCTGTTTTCCCGCGGCACGTGGTACCGTGTGCTGATGGACGATTTGTTCCATCGCTTTGAAATTTATCCCGATGTCAAAATGGAAATCGATTCGTTCGAAGCGATCGTGCGGCTCGTCTCCACATGCAAAACGGCCACGCTGCTGCCGAAGTCTTACCTTCGCCGCACCCTGGCCGATGAAAATGAGATTGTCGTCCGCAGCTTAACCGAACTGGAGCAGACGAAGCGGACGACCTCGCTGCTGTTTGCCGACGAATCCGGGGATTACCCGATCGCCAAGCGGTTTATTATGAAAGCCGAGCAGCACTTCTCCGGCATTCAGAGCTAGCCATGACGAAGGCGCCCGGAGAAGCAAAGCTCATCGGCAGCAGTTTGTTTAGGCAGCTTGACGGCCAGCTACTCCTCCAAGCCCAACTTACGAGCGAAATACGCTGTGGTTCCGGCTTGCAGCAGGATCGTAACAAGCACCGCCATAAACGTGACCGAAGCGATAATATCCGCGTATTTCACGCCCATGCCGGCAATCATGCCCGATAAAGCCGCAGGAATGACCCCCGTTTCGCGCACCCAGAACATAAATACAATTTCCCGCCAACTCCAGCCCGCTTTCCTGTCTGGAAGCGCCGACGCCAATACGGTCAGCGGCCTTCCGATCAGCATAAATATGGCGATGACCCCAAGGCTTGTCCACAGATGATCGGCAATAACTTGAAAATTAACCTGGCTGCCCAGCAAAATAAAAATAAGCATCCTCAGCAGCACCGTGATATTTTCCGTAAAATGGCCGATTTCTTGGAGCTTGTCTTCGATATTCAGCTTAAATTCCCCGGCATTGCCCCAAATCAGGCCCGCGGTGAACGTAGCCATAAATCCGCTGACGTGCAGCGTATCGCCCAGCCAATACGCGCCTAATGCGGTAACGACCAAAGCGATCGTCGCATAGTCGCGAAGCAAGCCAAGACGCAAATGGGCAGTAATCAGGCACAAGCCGTAGCCAACCGCCGCACCAACTGCGATGCCCCCTAGCGCGCTGACTGCGAATTGCCCGACAGCTGCGCCCACACTGAGCGCTTGCCCCCCTGCAATGACCCCTAGCAGGCTGAACGTAAGGATCGACCCGGTAGCGTCGTTAAACGCCGACTCGCTTTCCACCGTCTCGCGCACCTTGGTGCGAATGCGTACCTGCTTGAATACCGGGATCAGCGTCGCCGGATCCGTCGACGAAATGATCGCGCCGAGCAGCAGCGCGTACATCCACGGCAGCCCAAGCAATAGATGCGCCGCAGCCGCAACCGCCGCGCAGGTAATCAGAACGCCGGGCACGCTCAGCATTGCAACGGTCAGCCCTACTTTTTTCAGGCCCGACAACCGGATATTGCGCCCCCCGTCGAACAGGATAAGCGCCGAGCCGATCGTCAGGATGAACTGGTTGGTAAACGAACTGCTCGTCTCCGTCACCAGGTGGAAACCTTGTCCGAAGACGATGCCTGCCACCAGAAACAACGCGACATCGGGCAATTTTAGCCAGACCGCCAGTTTCCCCGATAACATGCCCAGAGCAAAGATTAGAATGAGCAAAAATATAACGTGCCGCACCATCTCCGCGATGTTGTTTTCCATAAGCTGAATCTCATCCTCCGAAACGCTTGGCCTAACGAATTACAGCATGTTCAAATTGATCGATCTGCTCTCTTGTGCCGATCACGACCATGACATCCCGTTCCTCCACCGTATCGACTGCTGTCGGCGCGATGATAACGCCTTTCTTTTTGTTAATGGCAACAACGCTGCAGCCGTATTTCGCACGCGGGTCAATCTCCTTGAGCGAGCAGCCGGTAAGCCGCTTCGGCACGGCCAATTCGGCGATCGTGTATTTCTCCGACAGGTCGATATAATCAAGCAAGTTCGGCGATACAAGCTGATGCGCAACCCGAATGCCCATATCCCGCTCCGGAAAAATAATGCGGTCGACGCCGATTTTCTCCAGCACCTTGCCGTGCAGATCGGACAGTGCTTTGGCCACTACGGACTTGACTCCGAGATCCTTAAGCAAGATCGCCGTCAGAATGCTGGACTGAATGTCGTCGCCAATCGCCACAACCGCGCAGTCAAAATTGCGCACCCCCAGCGATTTAAGCACCTCTTCGTCAGTGGAGTCGGCGACAACGACGTGAGTCAGCGTCTGGCTCATTTCCTCCACCGCTTCTTCGTTAATGTCGACCCCCAGCACCTCATAGCCCAGCTTTACCAGCTCTTTGGCCAAGCTTGACCCGAACCTCCCCAAGCCGATTACCGCGTACTGATTCCCTTTCATGCAACGTTTCTCCTCACTCTTTATATAAATTATGTTAATGAATAAAGGTTTATCAATTCCTTTAGCTTGCCATCTTCTAGCCGATCGTAATTTTGCCTTCGGGATACCGGTAAAGCTCCTTTTCCGCTTTGGGTCCAAGCGCATAAGCCAGCGTCAATGGGCCAAGCCTGCCGATGAACATCATCAGCATAATCAGTACCTTGCCGACATGCGTCAAATCCGGCGTCAGCCCCATCGTCAAGCCGACCGTACCAAATGCCGACGTGACTTCATACAAAATCATCAGAAAGTTGTGATTTTCCGTCGTCGACAGCACCATCGCCACAAACACGACAAGCGACAAAGCAAACATGGTCAGCGTAATCGCCTTGAGAATCCGGTCTCTACCCAGTCTCTGGCGGAAAAATACGATATCTTCTTTGCCGCGGATCATCGCAATCATGGCGCCGACCAGCGTCGTAAACGTCGTTGTTTTGATGCCGCCTCCGGTTGAGCCGGGGGAAGCTCCGATAAACATCAGGATGATGATAAAAAATTGCGACGCCTGCCTCATCCCGCCAAGATCCAGCGTATTGGCGCCCGCCGTCCGCGGCGTAACCGACTGGAACAGCGCCGCCCATATTTTTCCGTGCCAGCTTAAGGAGCCAAGCGTCTTCGGATTGGTAAATTCAAAGATATAGATGACCAGCGCGCCGACAACGATCAAGGCTCCCGTGGCGCTCAGCACGACCTTGGAATGCAGCGAAAGCTTGCGCCCTTTGCGCAGCTCAAGCAGGTCGGAAATAACTACAAAACCTAGTCCGCCCAAAATAATGAGGCCCATTGAGACGATGTTGACCACGGGATCGCCAACGTAGGAAGTCAGACTGCTGAACGGGCCGCTGATCGACCCGAACAAATCGAAGCCGGCGTTATTAAAGAAAGAAATCGCATGGAAAATGCCGAAATAAATCGCTTTACCGGGACTTAAATCAAAGGACCAGCGAATGGCGAAAATGACGGCCGCCGTCAACTCAATGGTCAGGGAATACATGATGACCTTGCGAATAAGCCGGACGATGCCTTCCATGCTCCCTTGATTCATCGCTTCCTGCAATATGAGCCGTTCTTTCAGAGAAATGCGTTTTTTCAGGGCAAACGCCACCAGCGTCGCCATCGACATAAACCCGAGCCCGCCGATTTGAATAAGCGTTATAATCACGATTTGCCCAAACATCGTAAACCGGCTGCCCGTATCCACTACGACAAGCCCTGTTACACAAGTAGCCGACGTTGCGGTAAAAAGCGCGTCGAGAAACGGCAGCGGCTGCCCGTTGGCTGAAGCCGCCGGTGTGGAAAGCAAAGCCGCTCCCAGCAAAATGATGACCGCGAAGCCGATCACCAAAATTTGCGGTGGCGTAAGTCCCGCCTTTTTTCTGGCATTTTCCACGAACGATCTCATCCTTTTATTGTCGTTTGTACAAAACAAAAAGACACTGGAAATCCAATGCCTTTGACGGTTGGTTCCTGAAATAAGCCTACGAGGTTAGCTGACGGATTCGGGTTTACAGGCACCCTATCAGCAGAAGCGCCGCTTCTGCCAAATTCACCCCAATTGAAACTCATGGTTCCCCCGTTTTCATAAAGAAATTCGGCTTTTATTCAATTGATATGAATTATATAGCGCTTGACGCTAAACTACAAAGCGGTTTTTCGCGTAAAAGGGTTGATTTAAGGAAAGTTTGCAGATTTTAATGAGGACAGGAACCGGCTAGGCGTGCGTTTGCTGCTATTTCCCTCCGCTTGCTTTTATTCTCGGCAAAAAGATGAGATAATTTAGGGATGCTGGGATATTCAATTTTGCAAAGGAGCCATTTATGGCCAAAATCTCATGGAACCGCAAGCTGCTATGGCTTGCATTGATCGGCATTATTCTTTATACCGGCGTGATCGCGATTTCAAACGGCTCAAGCTCCGGCAACGATGCCGAGAACCAGCCCGTTCCGGGAATACCGTCGATTACGAAGCAGGAGGCGGAATCTGCGGCCGTCACTTTTTTGCAGCAGGAATACGGCATTGACGGGCCTATGCGCACCTTCGTAACGTACCAGACGCACAAAACGATCAGCGGTTATTTGCAAAAAGAAAAGCTTGCCGAGCTTTATGACAAGCAGTTCAGCCGCTTGTATCCGCTGGATTACTTCGAAGTTGAGGCGGTGGATCCCGACGATGGCGCTATTTACTACACGGATGTAAATTTTAACAACTCGCAAATCGTGGCTTGGAGCAAGCAGCAGTCCACTGCACTGAGAAAAACGATAGAAACCTCCGGACAGGACCGCAAAAAAATAGCCGAGCAAGCGCTCGTGAAGCGCAACCTCGGCCTTGCCGATTTTCAATTGTTAAAACAGTCGGGAGCGGACGGCGCGCTCATCTTTGAAAGCCAGTCCCAGCGGATCGGAGACGCTCCGCTGCGAATTCGCATTAATGTGGCCGGCGGTGCAGTCACAGGCTTCCAGCCGCTCTACGAGGCGCCAAGCAGCTATTCGGCATGGCAGGAGGACCAGGACGATTCTGCTTCCTGGATGACCCGTATCAGCCTGTTATTTACGCTGTTTATGGCTCTGGCGGCGGCAGTCGAAGTCGTCAAGCAGCGCCGTTTCATCACGTTCAGGCACGGCGTGGTATTGACCGTCATCTTCTGTGCCGTATATGTCGCAAACAACATCAATATGTATCCGTCGTACAAAACGATCAGCGGCACCCATCTCTCGGGGTGGGAAGCCATATCTTCTTTATTTGTGATGAATTTTGTCGTTTTTCTGATGGCCGCATCGATTTACGTATCGCTGCTGGCAGGCAGAGAAATGTGGCTGGGCCACGGCTGGAATGCATGGCCGCACAGGGACAGCCGCATGTTCGGTCAAGAAGTGCTGAACGGGATGGGCCGGGGATATTTGCTTTGCCTGTTTGTGCTTGGCGTGCAGCAGCTGCTGTTCTTCATAGCGGAAAAGCAGTTTCACGTATGGGCTGTCAACGATCCGTCCGATTCCGTCTACAATATGCTGGCTCCGGGGCTGTTTCCGCTGATGGCGTGGGCCGCGGCGATATCCGAAGAAGCCGTTTACCGGCTGTTCGGCATCGCCTTGTTCCAGCGCATCGTGAGAAACCGCTTTGCCGCCGTGCTGCTGCCGTCGATGATTTGGGCGTTAAGCCATACGCAATATCCGATTTATCCGGTGTATACCCGCTTTATCGAGGTGACGATCATCGGCCTTATATTCGGCTACGCGTTCCTGCGGTACGGCTTTATCACCGTCGTATTCGCCCATGCGTCGATGGACAGCATTCTCATGGGGCTGAGCTTGATCGACGACGGCAGCGCCGGAGATATTGCAACAGCCCTATTCTATATGCTGCTCCCCGGCATAGTCGCTTTGGTCATTGCCCATTTTCACCGGAAACGGAAATCTCCGTTTCCTCGGCGGCATCCTGATGATCGGTAGGCTCCGCTTCGCCGCGGAGCGATCTGATAATTTGCGCAGCCAGCTTTTCGCCGATACCCAGAGGCTTGAAGTCTTGAACTTCGGCCTCTTTCATTTTTTTCACCGAGCCAAAATGCTTGAGCAGCGCCGTTCTCCGCTTCTCGCCGATGCCCGGGATCGCGTCAAGCTGGGACACCACCATCGATTTGGCTCGTGTTTCGCGGTGAAATGTAATGGCGAACCGGTGCACCTCGTCTTGAATCCGCTGCAGCAAATAAAATTCCTGGCTGTCCCGCGGCAGCGGCACCACTTCGGGCGGATCTCCGCTCATCAATTGGGCCGTTTTATGCTTGATGTCCTTCACCAGACCACATACGGGGATATATAACCCAAGCTCGTTCTCCAGCACGTCAAGCGCCGCCGAAATTTGCCCTTTGCCGCCATCGACAACAATCATGTCCGGCAGCTCCAGTTCCTCCTTCAGCACTCTTTCATACCTTCTGCGGATGACCTCACGCATCGTTTCGTAATCGTCCGGTCCTTGCACCGTACGGACTTTGAACTTGCGGTATTCCCTTTTATCCGGTTTGCCATCGATAAAAACGACCATCGCCGATACCGGGTCCGAACCTTGAATGTTCGAGTTGTCAAACGCCTCGATGCGGTGAATCGAGCCGGTGCCAAGCCAGTTGCCGAGATTTTCGACGGCTCTGACCGAACGTTCCTCATCCCGCTCCAGCAGCCGGAACTTCTCCTCCAGCCCGACCCGCGCGTTGTCGCACGCCATGCCGATCATATTTTTCTTCAGCCCGCGCTGCGGGAAATGAACCTTGACCTTCAGCCAATGCTCAAGCGATTCGCGCACATCCTGCTTCTGGACTGCAGCTTCCGCGGAGGAAACGGAATCGTCCCGTTCCGGCAGGATCGCTTCCTGCTCTTTACCGGCTCCGGTATCTTCCGGCTCCGTTTTATCGCCGGGCGGCCCCGGCAGCAGTATTTCTTTTGGCACCGCCGGATTCTCGCTGTAATATTGGGTGACAAACGTAATAAAATCCTCGTATTCGTCGCCGTAATACGGGAATAAGGTGGCGTGGCGCTCGATCATTTTGCCTTGGCGCATGTACAAAATTTGCACGCACATCCACCCTTTGTCCACAGCATAACCAAATACGTCGCGGTCTTGGGCATCGATGGTCGTAATTTTCTGCTTCTCCATCACCGCGTCGATGTGCACGATTTGGTCGCGCAGCTCTTTGGCCCGTTCAAACTCAAGCGCTTCGGCGGCTTCGAGCATCTTGGCCGTCAGCGAATCTTTAATTTCGTCATGCCCTCCGCCCAGAAACCGGGTAATTTCCGTAACCATCCGGTCGTATTCGGACTCCGGCACCTCGAATTCGCACGGCGCGATGCATTGTCCGATGTGGTAATACAGACATACCTTATCCGGCAGTGTCTTGCATTTGCGCAGCGGGTACAGCCGGTCCAGCAGCTTTTTGGTCTGTTGGGCCGCAAACGCATTGGGGTAAGGCCCGAAATATTTGCCCTTGTCCTTATATATTTTGCGCGTGACCTCGAGGCGCGGATGGTTCTCGTTCGTAATCTTGATGTACGGAAAGGATTTGTCGTCCTTTAGCAGCACGTTATAACGCGGCGAATACTTTTTGATCAGATTGCATTCCAGGATTAGCGCTTCCACGTTGCTTGCGGTCACGATATATTCAAAGTCGGCGATTTCAGCCACAAGATGCTGCGTTTTCGCATTATGACTGCCCGTGAAATAAGAGCGGACGCGATTTTTCAGCACCTTGGCTTTACCGACGTAAATGATGGTATTGTCTTTATTTTTCATCAAATAGCAGCCTGGCTGATCGGGCAGCAGCGCCAGCTTCCGCCGAATCGATTCCAACACGTGCTCCCGGCCGTATTGCTCGCTCATGTTTATTCCCCCTTAACCATGCAGGCCATCTACATGTCCGCAGACAAAAGAAAAAGCCCCTTCTCAGCATAGCAGAAAAAGAGCTTCTTCTCATCTATTCGTTCATAATTATTGATGACGGCTTACGACACTTTTCAGAGCGTCCTTGGATTGGAAACCTACTACTTTATCAACAGGTTGTCCATCCTTAAACACGATTAATGTCGGAATGCTCATTACGCCGAAACGGGAAGCAGACTCCGGATTGTCATCAACATTTACCTTTGCAATTTTCAAGCTGTCGACTTCTTTATCCAGTTCCTCCAGTACAGGAGCGATCATTTTGCAAGGACCGCACCATGGCGCCCAGAAATCTACCAAAACGGTACCGGTACCTTCAACTTCATTTTTGAAGGATTGGTCCGTAACATTTACTATAGCCATTATCCAGTTCTCCCTTCATTTTCAATAGTGACTATATAATAATACATCTTTGGCGGTTGATATGTAAAGTATGCCTCAGTCTGCCGACCTTTCAATCATAGCGATTTGTGGTAAAAGGGGCTAAAGCAAAGTTATCCTGTAGTGCCCTTTTAGGCGCATACAGGATAACTCCGATTATTGAAGCTCGATACACACTATTTCATTTGCTGCAAAGCCCGCAGAAGGATGGTCGCCGCTTCCCCACGGGTTGTGTTTGCCTGCGGTTTTACCGTCCCGTCTTCATATCCGCCGATCAAACCTGATTTCACAGCGGAAGCCATTGCCGCACGCGCCCAATCGGATATATCGCTGCTGTCCGAGAAGTTTACACTGCCCGCCGCCGTTCCCAATTTGGCAGCTCGGACCACAATGACCGCCATTTGCTCGCGGGTGATTTTTTCATCCGGTCCGAAGGTACTTTCGTCGTAACCTGTTACAACGCCAAGCGCCGCGGCTGTCGCAATCTCATCTTTAGCCCAATGATCTTGCGTATCGGCAAAGCTTTTGCCGTCTTTTGCTTGAAGATTAAAGGCTTTGACGATCAAGGACACAAATTCGGCTCTTGTGATTTGGTTGTTTGGCTTAAAGGTATTGTCCGGATAGCCGTTGATTGCGCCTCGTTTCACCAACTCCAGCACGCTTGCTTCGGCCCAGTGCCCTGTAAGATCGGTGAAGTTGCCCGCGCTTGCCTGCGGCTGCTCACTTTTCACTTTGTCCGAAGCCAACACGGCAAATTTTCCAAAATGTTTCACTGATCCGGAAACTGTCCCATTCTCCGAGTCCACCTTCACGTCAGCCAACCGCATCCACTTCTTAGTTTGTTCATCCAGTCCATAGATGCTGACCGTCGATTTGGTTAAGTTCACCTTGGATTTATCATAAGGCAAAGTGATAACGACGGGTTTGCTAAAATCACCGTCATTGCTTTTCTTGATTTCAAAAGCGTCGCCTACTCTTTGCAGTGCATTGTCAGCGGTTGGAACCAAGCTGTCGCTTATTTTGTCTACGGTTATCAGGACGATGCCCTCTCCCGCTCCGGCCGGCAGATCGATTTTGACTCCATTAAAAGCGATTGTACCGCCGTTGGCCGCCGAAATTGTCCCGGAGTTAACGGGAGCGCTACCGCTGCTTCCGCTGCTGTAATAAGTTTGCGTCGGAGTAACCGGCGTATAACTTGCGAATTTGGTGAAGTGTTTCGTCCAAATGACCAGGTCTCCGCCCACCGTGATAGCTGCTTCTCCACCAGCGGCAATTTCATTGTCCGCCGCGGCTTGAGTATCTGCCGAAATCGTACCGGAAATGGGTGTAAACACGCCATTTCTTACGTATCCGGCCGATTTGCCCCCTTGGCTTGGAATAAGCAAGCGAACTGCTTTGTCAAATGTTAACGTTACATCCGCCGAGCCTACTTCAATAACTGCGCTAACGGTTGCATTGCTGATGGAGACGCTGCTACTGCTCTGTACTTCCGGAAGTTTGATCGTGCCATCCCAAGTGGACGGAGCCGTAATTTTTGTTCCTTCCGGAATCGCAACGCTCACATTGCCCAGAGAAGTAGTCGCTGTCGCTTCCACGTTCGGCAGCGTTGCTACCAAATTCGAACCTTCCGTTGTTGTCGTCACCTGCACCTTCGCATTCGTTACTCCCGAAGGAACCGTGACGCTTACAGGTGCGTCTGTGATGGCGATAGGAACGCCGGAATTTGCCGTAAGCATATCGGCTCTTGTGACCGTCACGTTGTACGCCTTTGTTGTGCCGTCCTCCGCTGTCACTACGATGGGGATTACATTACTGCCCACATTCAAGTTAATGGCGCCGCTTGCTTGACCTGATACTACCTGCGTACCATTCACAGTCAACATGGCGTTAGTATCATATACGTTTGCCGTTACGGTAACGCTCGAAACGCTGTTCGCCACATTGGAAGTGTAAACCGTCGTACCGGATGCAAATGAAGGACTTAACGTGCCGTTCGACAACGCCAGTGAATTTAAGTCAGCGTTGCTGGATACGGTTGGAGTATGATATACGTTTATGGATTTAAACTGAACAACGGTATACGGAATATAATTTACATCGCCGAACTTGGCAGTTTGATCATAGTTGCCGGCTTTAAAGTAGTATTTATGAGCAGGCGGTATAACTTGGTTGCTGGCTGTTTGACCATTAAATATCAAACTGCCGTTGATATAAACTTTGAGCACACCGTCGTTAAGGGTCATTCTATATGTGAAATATTGATTTAACGGTATTTTGATCGGGAGATATTGGTAACCAATTTCATTTCTACCCTCAGGTTCATAAAGTATGCGAATGTTGCTATTAGGACGAGCAGGGTCGTATCCATACTCAAGTTCGCACAAGGTTGTGACATCATTGTCAAAAACTTGCCCGATGGTCGTCCAACCTACACCATCTAAAGTTCCAAGAGCTGCAACGGCAACGTTGTTCGTCATCACGTTAGCCCCTGCAGGCAGCCAGCCCGCATCTTTTCCCGCTAGAGGATCGTATTCCCTAAGCTCACTGCGCGGATGGGCCGAGCCGGATGTGGTGCCTCCCACAGCGGTATCCATGAAGACTTGGCTGCCGTCAGTCCCGATGTAGAAATAAGGATCAGCATAACCTGCTTGCAATGTTTGCGATGTTTGACCTGCCCCGCCGGTGAGCGGCTCCTGCAAAGTCCAATAGCGGTAATCAATGCCTGCGGCAGGGGGTTTGCCCGATATGGTAATCATAAATGTTTGAGGCATTCCTTGATTAAAGTTAAAAGTATAAGCGTGAGTTCCCATACTAAGAGTGTCCAGGTAACTTTGATTAAAAGTAACCGTTGTGCCGTCGCCTGAAACTGTATAAGCGGATGAAGACAAAACTGTCGTTCCATCGCTAATGTTTTTAAACGTGTTGCCATTAAAATTCAATGCCGTTGATACGGTAGAAGGCGACGCAGGGATATAAATAGCGCCTTGAGGCGAAAGAGAAGAATCGGCCGCCGCTGCTACAGTTAGTACATAAGGAAGAGTTGAAGGCCCTTGACTTGAAGAAAAATTAAAACTTAAATTATAGTTCCCATTAGCAAGACTATTTAAGTAGTTGTTTGAAAATGTAACCACGTTGTTTGCATCAACAGTATAATCGGTTCCTTGCACAAGAGTGTATGAACCATTGGTAATTCCTGCGAAGTCGGTGTCGGTATCAAAATTGGCTTGAGTGGATAATGTATTTTGCAATGTTCTATAAAAACTTCCTGATGCAGAAGAAAGAGTAACGGGAGGTATTATTCTTAATTGACCGATTCCCAACTGTCCTGTGGCAGGAGATGGATTTAACGTATAATTTATTAAAATATAGCGCGCTGTTATTGGATTAGTAAAAGTTACGGTAGAGAAATATTTACCGTCTAATTTCCAACTGTACGTTCCATTAGGAATAGTTCCTGACGCAATCGTCGTTGGTACAACTGCAGCACTAGTCCAGCCGTTAGCTGTTGGCGAAAAGGTTATCGGATTATTGTTGGGAGTGGCAGGGAGCTTATTCCACGGAGAATTCGCTGAAGCGTCATTGGAGTAGCTGATTTCGTACTGGGAGCCACGGCTTTTGGTAGCTGCATCGTCGGCGGAAGTTTGAAAGTTTAAACCTTTTATATCGCTTGAAGAACCAAGGTCGATAGCTACCCATAAATTGTTATATGTAGCTGAGAAGACTGTATTAGCCCCTAAAGTCCAAGTAACCGAATTACCGACATTTACTGCCAATCTAGTGCTCTGTTGCGAGCTAGCCTTAATGTTGCCGTTTAATGTTAAATTAGAGGGTAACAAGTTGGTCGCGGCTGCATGAGCAACAGATGCCGGCATGACCGGAAGCATGGAAAAAACAAGCGCAACGACAAGTATAATGCCTAAAAAAGATTTGGAATTTCGTTTTAACATAAAAACTCACCTCATAAAAGTTCTCAAGTAACCGTTTTCAATTTAATTGTAGCCGATTCTAAATAAATCAATTATGCTGCTGTGCGGATTGCTTCTGCCAAATTTTATAGCCGGTCTTCTTCCCCGTAGTTCAGAAATACCTATGTAGAGCCCCCTTCCAGTTTTCTTTAATAACTTTTGTAAAATTCATACTAACATAAATAAAACGGTCTCATTATCGCTAAAAAATGAAAAAATGTTGCTATATTACGATCTGCACAAAGAATGAATAAATTATTTGCAAGCTATCTAAAACACCGCTCAAAAAATATTAATAAAATTGGATTCATATCAAAAGCGCGCTCCCCCTGCCCCCTCCGTCGACAATGTTCTCACAATTGTCACAGACGTTACCTTTACAATATTCGAACGAGTTGGGTATACTATTCTATATGATCCTTGAAAGGGGAAAGACAATGAGCGATCGTAAAAGTCCGGAACTTCACGTGTATGAGGAAGTAAGAAACGATTCTTTTGACGTTGCCGCCGGTTTTGGCGTATTTTTTGTAGTCCTTCTGGTGGTTGCCGTAATTATGGGTATCATCGCAGCTTACGTAAAGTAATAAACCCGCTTCACTCATCCCGCTCAAAAAGTCTGTCCTGCGCGTTAACGCCGGGGCGGGCTTTTTTTACATGCCAAAAAACCCGGATACGGGAAGATGATCTCCCTGTACCCGGGCTCTGCCCGTACTCCGGCTTGTTTCCGCTACATCCCGCGCTTGTTATGTCCATGCACTTCAATGACATCGACAAACGGCCGAATGCGGTCCATAATACGCTGGCCTTTGAATTCCTGCTCGCCGTCCCCGTTGGTGAAACTGAAATGCTTTTGCAAATCGTCCAAGCTGTAGTTGGATGTAAAAAACGTCGGTTTGCGGTTCATCCGGTAATTCAGAATCGTCCCCATCACATGATCCCTCAGCCAAGGATTCAAATTCTCCGCGCCAAGATCGTCAAATACGAGCAGATCGGTATCTTTTAAGGCGTCGATCGTTTCCTTCAGCTTTTGCGGCTCTTGGAACATCGCTTTTAAATCCTCGGCAAAATCGGGCATATAGACGATCGCGCCGGTTAAGCCGGTTTTGGCCAACTCGTACAACATGTAACACATTAGGAACGTCTTTCCCGTACCAAACGGTCCCGATAAAAAAAGCCCCTTATTCTGCAGCCCGGCTTCCGTTGTCTCCATGATGTAGCTGCCGACCTGCAGCACCGCAGACATGCGCTGCGGATCGTTGGTGACGATCTCGTCGATGGAATACCCTTGCTTCAGCGCGCGGTCATCGACGTAAAAGCTGCGGATGCGCCCTTTAATCGCATCTTGAGCTTGCTTGGCTACATATTTTTTGCAGGAAACTTTATAATCGATAAGTTCAAGCGATTCCCCCGCAGGCTCCACGCCAATCATCGTATAATGCCCTGTAAAGTCGTTCGGGCACTTCTCAAGGCCCGGACATTGGGAGCATTGGTTATGTTCGGTAATGTATTGATACAGCTTATTGACGTTCATGCGCAGCGTATATGCGTCAAGGCCCGGATACTTGGCCGTCAGCTTCCTGACCAGCGGATCGGCCAACACCTGGACAACCTTTTCCTCCGCGCGTCTCATCAATGACGAATTGGGCATCGAGCGCATAATCTCCCCTAAAGACTCCATGTTCGCACCCCTCCTCTTCCTTGCCGCTTGCGGCCGTCAATCTCACGCCAAGCGTTACAACTTAAGCGAACCTCCCAGTTTGCGGATAATGCTCTGCATCTGTTCGCGTTCGTCTTTGGTCAATTCCCGTACGCCTTCGCGGTTCTGCACAATCGGTATGACCGGCTTCTGGTTCACCCGGCCCTTGCCGGACGAAGCCCCGGGAGCCGACGAAGCGCCGCCTAATCTGCCGCCGCGAGGCTTCTCCTTGTACCTGTTAGCGTCGCGGACATAATGAACAGCTTGCTCGAAGGTTTGCACCTGCTTGCCGAGCATATCCGAGGCCGTGCTTTCCAGCGACGATTTGGCCCACGACCGCTTGTTGACATAAATAAAATGAATCATCACGTTGATGACTTCTTCGCTTAAGCCGTAATTCAGATCGATTTTCGTAAAGACGTCAAGCAGCCCGTCCGGAACCGTGCCTTTGGAAAATATTTTTTCCAGCAAATACGTGTAAGGTTCATTGCGCAAAATATAGTTGTACTGGTGCTGGTTGCATTCCCCTTGGAAAATATCCGGCACCTCCAAATAAAACTCCATCTCCACAGCTCTTGGCGTCTTGGACTGCTCATCCTCGGCAGCTGAGTTCATTCGGGCCAGCAGCCGCTCCCGATCCTCGGAACGTTTCTTGTCCTGACGGTACACAAGGCTGGCGCGACGCTGCAGGAAATCTTCGCTTAACTGGCCGTCCGCATCAAAAGCTCCGTCTTCATCCAGCAAACGGCACGTTTCCCCTAAAGTAAGCCCATATTTTTTGGCGAAAAAATTCAGTTTGGTCAGCTGCTCCTGATTGAATTTAAGCCGCTCCACGTGGCCGCGGTTTACAGATTCCTTCGGAAACCTCATAATGATTTCGGCATAGCTGAAGCCCTTGACGTTGATTCCTTGCGCTTGCTGCTCGGCAGCCGGGCGGCTTGCCGCCGTTTCGTATTGCGCCTGCTCCAGCTCCAGATCGATCACCTGCGTATTAAGACGGAACAATTCGTAGAACGGCATGGATAAATTTTCCGCTGTCGCGCTGCCGATCTCGGCAACATCTGCAGGCAGCATTTCTTCCCGCAGCGCAAGTACGGCATGTTTCCCGATCTTATCCCGCAGCAGCAGCGTCAAATGCTGGTTTTTGAAAAACTCGGCCGGCACTTGCGGCGCCAGCAGCTCGTATTCGTATATATAGTCGTCCAAGTCCTGTACATATTTGCGGTATGTCTGCATCAGCCCGATCGCCTCCAGCTTGGAGGCCTGCTCGGCGAGAAATTTGCGTCCGCGCTCACCGGGCTCCAGCTCCAAAGCAAGGAAAAGCTTGCGCTGATGCTCCAGCGCCGACGTGCCCGCACGGTCTGCCGGGAGCTGATGAAACAACGTATAGTACAATCCGATCGCAACGGCGCCAATCATCGGCTGATACAAACAGCTGAGCACCTTCTGATCGAGCGGGCTCAGGCTGAAGGCGCGCACCGTGCGAAACCGGTGGTTTTCCGTAAAATGAAGCATATTGGTCATGCGCATATGTACATTACTCCATCCGCAGCGATGATTCGCCGCCAATCTATAAAGATAGTTACCCTTCATTTTAACACAGAACAAGCCCTCCATGGCTATGAAAATACATTCCAGCACATTTACAATCGCACAAAAAAAGAGCCCTCCGGCTCCTTTCGGCTCAAAACATTTTAAACCCTTTTGTGCGCAGCGCTTTGATCGTCGAGCCGCTCAATACCGCGCCGATCAGCCCGCCTACTGCCGGCACGTAATCGGCCACCGAATATTCAGCGAAATTTTGCATCAGCGAGCCCGTTTCCGAACCCCAATAAATAAGCAGCCCAATGACCAACGCGATGTAACCGTAAATCGGAAACCAGGTTGTTTTCATCAGCATGTTTAGAATAAAACCGAGCCCGAAGAAAAGCACAAACAACAGCACGGTAACGATGATTAATTGCAGCAAACGGTCCAACCCCTTCTAGTTATGAAAGTTCACGACAATCAGACGTCTTGTTCTTGAACGCCCTTCTTACGGCAAACGGACATCTTTCTCTATATTGTAGTCAAAATAAGCTCTCCGGTAAAGTGAACGTCCGGTGAAAACGTACTGCTCATTCAGCGCTGCCATCGCCGCTGGCGCGGCTCATATCCCGTCACAGACATGTCATTTGCCCTTTTTCCGCGTATTGGATACAATGATACAAGCGATCAAACCTATGCAATAGAAGGAGTGTTGACCATGAGCGAAGCCGCACAAACACTGGAAGGCTGGTATGCGCTTCACGATTTCCGCGCTATCGACTGGAACGCCTGGAGAGCGCTGAGCGCCAAAGAGCGCAACGCTGCGCAGGACGAGTTGTTAAGTTTGCTGCACCAATACAAGCAAGCCGAGGAAAATAAAACCGGCAGCACGGCATTTTACAGTATTGTCGGGCAAAAAGCCGATTTCATGTTCATGCACCTGCGCGAGACGCTGGAAGAGTTAAACGAAGTGGAAACACAGTTCAACAAGTCCATTCTTGCCCAAGTCACCGTACCTACATACTCTTACGTGTCCATCGTCGAGCTGAGCAGCTACTTGGCGAAGCCGGGCGTCGACCCGATGGAGGACCCTGACCTTTTGGCGCGTCTCAAACCTATCTTGCCGAAGGCAAAACACGTTTGCTTTTATCCGATGAACAAAAAACGCGACGGCGCCGACAATTGGTACATGCTCAGCATCGACGAGCGTAAAACGATGATGCGCAGCCACGGCATGATCGGCCGTCAATACGCCGGCAAAGTGAAGCAGATCATCACCGGTTCCGTCGGCCTCGACGACTGGGAATGGGGCGTTACGCTGTTTGCCGAAGATGCGCTGCAATTCAAGAAGCTTGTTTATGAAATGCGCTTTGATGAAGTCAGCGCCCGCTTTGGAGAGTTTGGCGATTTCTACGTCGGCAATCTGCTGGACGAAAGCAAGATCGCCAATATGCTGGCATTGTAAAATATGCAAAATGAACCCGCGCCATGGTGGCGCGGGTTTTATTGTTACCGAGATATGCTTATTCGTCGTCCTCGTCTTCCTGTTTCAAAGCAGCAAGCTGGCGCTCCATTTCGGCTTTGCGGGCCAAATATTCATCCGTCTCGCGGTCCCGTTGACGGCTCTTTTCCTTGAGCCTTTCTATTGCCGGGAGAATGAGAATATCGATTTCCTTCTGCACCGTGTGAGCAAGGTCGTAACGCTGCTGCTCTTCCAGATAATGCCCCACATCGATCAGCGCATTATACCGGTCCAACTCTTCACGTGTCAGCAACCCTCGAACTTGAACGCTGCAGTGTCTCACGTCTAGAACCGGCCTTTTCTGACGACAAGCGGAATGCCGCCGATAATGTACAAATAGCGAAGATCAATGATTTTTTTCATGACTGAAGCGGCGCCGCCTTTTATTTTGCGGGAACCTACGATACCGATCGCTTCGCCCCGTCCAAGAGAGGCAACGGTGCCTTTAGGCAGGTACTCGAATTTCTTAAGCGCCGTACCGCGGATGGACGCTACAAGGTTGTGCGAGCATACATCGGCTTGCTGCATCGAGATTTGTGCCGTCGGCGGATACGGTCTGCCTTCCGGAGACATGACGATGGAGCAATCGCCCAAAATGTAGATGTTATCGTGACCCGGCGCTTTCAGGAACTCATCCACCTTAATGCGGCCGCGCATCGTTTCGAAGCCTGCATCCTCCAGCAAATGGTTGCCGCGCACGCCCCCGGTCCAAATCACAGTCGCCGCTTTGATTTCTTCTCCGGTGGCCAGCGATACGCCCTCCGGTGTACATTCCTTAATCGCTGTGGCAATTTTGAAAGTAACGCCTTTATTGGTCAGTACATTCATTGCATATTCGACCAGCTCCGGATCAAAACCCGGCAGCGCGGTTGGAGCCGCTTCGATATTGTAAATTTTCACAAGCGAAGCGTCCACGTCGAATTCTTTGCACAATTCCGGGATCCGGTCGGCCAATTCCCCGACGAATTCAATCCCCGTGAATCCGGCTCCGCCCACAACAAACGTCAAATAATCGGTGCGGTGCGGCTCCCGTTTGAACTTGGCAAACTGATATTCGATGTGCTCGCGGATAAAGCGAACGCTGTTGATGCTGCGGATATTCAAGGCATATTCCTTCAAGCCGGGAATGCCGAACGTTTCCGGTTCGCCGCCAAGGCCCACGACCAAATAATCGTAGGACAAGCTGCCTTCCTCTAAAATAACCTTTTTCTCCTGCAGCCTAATTTGAACAACCGTCGATTTGACAAAATCGACTTTGAACTCGTCAATCAGCTTCAAAATGTTGACACGGGCGTTTTCCGGATTGTCCGTTCCCGCAGCCGGCATATGAAGATGGGTGGTGATATAATGATAATCGTGCTTATTGACAAGCGTCACGTCGGCTTCGTTGTAGTTCAGTTCCTTTTGCAAGCGAATAGCCGTTACAATGCCGCCATAACCTGCTCCCAAAATGACTATTCTCGGTATTCGACTCATGAGTTATCCCTTCCATCACGTCTCTTTTTTAGGCAACATATTGTGAAAAATTACACAAGCGAATTCGAAAGATAACGTTTCCTATCCCTAAGTGTATCCTCTATCTCTAATATTAACCGCAGTGCAGATTTCGACAACATATTTAACCAATTCAAAAAAAATAATACAATGCAAAGCCCGAAATGGCAAGTATTATTTTGATTAAAAAATATCCATTTTAACCACACTAGACGTTAAATGCAAGACTCGCCTTCCATTTTGTTGAAATTCCGACACATCTTAAGCAATATAATTTATTTATCAGCTTCATATATAAAAATAGTCATGAAAAAACGGAACACCATACTTTCATCGTTAGTTACTAACGTTTATAATAGTATAGTCTATCGAAGTCGTTTCGGGAGATAACAAAGATTATACGGATGGGTGCGGAGGTGCTAAATAGTGTCACAAGAGTTAGTTGATGTGGTGATTGTTGGCGGGGGGCCGGCAGGAATGTTTGCCGCTTTTTACGGTGGTATGCGCCAAGCGTCGGTCAAATTAATCGAGAGCATGCCGCAATTGGGCGGACAGCTTGCAGCGTTGTATCCGGAGAAATACATTTACGACGTAGCGGGTTTTCCGAAGGTTACGGCACAGGAGCTTGTTAACAACTTAGAAAATCAGATGAAACTTTTCCCCGAGCTGCAAATTTGCCTCGAAGAAAAAGTGCTTAATGTCGTCAAAAAGGAAGAACGGCTTTTCGAGATTACTACGGATCAAGGCGTGCATTATTCCAAAGCGGTTATTATTACCGGAGGAGTAGGCGCATTTGAGCCTAGAAAACTTGAACTTCCGGAAGCGGCTCAATATGAGAAAAAGAACCTGCATTACTTTGTAAACGACTTAAACCGTTTCCAAGGCCAACGCGTCATCATTTCCGGCGGCGGCGATTCCGCAGTCGATTGGGCACTTATGCTCGAACCGATCGCCGAAGAGGTTATCCTTGTGCATCGCCGCGATAAATTCCGCGCGCATGAACACAGTGTGGAAAACTTGATGAATTCGAAAGTTCGCGTCATGACGCCAAAAGAAATTACGAAGCTGCATGGCGACCAAACGATTGAGAAAGTGACGCTCAGCGACATCAAATCCGGCGAAACGGAAGAGATTGCGGTTGACGCGGTCATTATCAATTTTGGCTTCGTATCTTCGCTTGGACCTATCGCTGAATGGGGACTTGATATCGACAACGGATCGATTCTTGTAGACTCCCGTATGGAGACAAGCATTCCGGGCATATTTGCCGCCGGAGATATCAGCACTTATCCGGGCAAGCTCAAACTGATTGCCGTCGGCTTCGGCGAAGCTCCAACAGCGATCAACAACGCAAAAGTATACATCGATCCAACTGCAAAGTTATCCCCAGGCCACAGCAGCAACATGAAGTTCAAATAAGACATTGCGCCTTAAAAAAAGTATTCCTGCACAAGCGCATGGGGTACTTTTTTTTCGCGCTTAGCTGACCTGCGCTTTCGATTGGTCGAAGCTGACTTTAAGTTGGCGCCGTATGATTTCATCCATCAGCAGCTTGATGAATTCGTCCTCCAGCTTTAAATCTATAGCTTTAAAATAGGAATCTATCAATACTTCATTGCTGATCATTCTCATATGGCCAGCTCCTAATCATTGGAAATTTACTATTATATTAGCATGGTCATTATAGTAGAACAAGCGTTCCGATATCCACAGCTTTTTGTGGACATCCTGTGTGCAACTTGTTAATATGTGTCAAAAACTGTCTGTTTTCGGGGTGAATAGTGTGGATAAAGTTATGCACACCCTTGCCTTGCTTGTTAGTGATAAAAAAAAATGATCGGAATCCGATATGTGAACAAAAAAACGACTGTGCAGATATCATATCCGCTCAGCCGCTTTGGCTTATTTTTTCATAACCCGAAAACCGCTAGGTTGCATTCCCCGCTTGCGTGACCGGCTCGTTTAATAATTGCTCCAAGCGGCGGCAAAACCGCTCCTGGTCATACACGTTCGACAGAAACAACATCACTTCTCTTTGAATGAGCTTGAGCTGCCTGTTGCTTAAACCGATCTCGTTAATCATGCTGTAGGTCGAAGCGATCTCCCTGTACATCATAAACCGCGCCGGGCGGTAATCAAGCTCTTCCTCCTGCGTCTCCGCAACCAGGCGGTGTGCCGGGAGGTAGTAAGTGCTTTTCCGCAGCATCAGCTGAATCTCGTAAGAAGCCAGAAATTGCAAGAGTCTCTTTGCCGCCTCCTTGTGCGCCGATCTGCTGTTGACCGCTAGCCCTGTAATGACCAGCGGCGTTTTGGAGTTGTTCAACCGCGGCAATGGAGCCACTTCAAACAGCAGAGAAGAACGCTTCAGCTCGTTCAAAAAATAATAAGTCGTCATAATGACCGACACTTTCTCCTCCTTGAATAAGGCTTCAGCATCCGCATCGCTTTCGGACAGCATCCTCGGGAACACGTCGGCATCGGCCAGCATCTTCCGGCACAGCTCCAACCCTTCCAGCACCGCGCTCTCACGCAAACGATATCTCCCGCTCCCGTCCGGTTTTACAGCCGCGCCGCTCTGCAGCATAAATACAGGCCAGCGGTTGCGCGACGGCAAATAGAAATAAAAGCCGAATCTTCTTTCTTGTACCGCCAGCCTTTTGCCTGCCTCAAATAAATCGTCCCAGGTCCAGCTGCCGTCCGGCTCGGGCAGCAGCTTTTCTCTGAAATGGGCCTTGTTATAGCAAAGGATAACGGGCGAATAAATAAAAGGCTGAACAAGCAGCCGCCCGTTCACGGTAAACGGCTTAGTTAAAAACGGATGGCAAACATCAGCGGCATCCAGCGGCTCAAATAGCTCCGTGCACTCCGCCTCCACAAAATCCTGATAATTGGTATTGCTCATCATGACGACATCCAGCATACCGGCTTCCATATACTGCATAAGCGCACCGCCATAACCGTATAAAGGAAGCGCCACCAATTGAATGGCGATTTGCGGATATTGCGAGTGGAACCGCTCGACTATGGAATCGATGATCGTACTTTCGGTCAGCTCGCTGCAATACCCGAACCGTACGGTAAGTTTCATCTGCTCCGGCAGCATCTTCACCTTGTTACCGACGCGCGGGATTTTTTCGATAAGCCCCTCCTCAACAAGCGCCTCCAACCCTCTGCGGACCGAGTTGTTGCCGAGTTGAAACCGCTTCTCCAAGTCGTCTTCCGAAGGCAGATACGTTCCGACGGACAGCTGACCGGAGACGATGCCGTCGCGCAGCGAATGGATCATCGCTTTGATTCTATCCTGAAAGCCTTTGCGAATTGTTTTTTTTGTCATGATTACCCCGCTTGTACGCATGCTTTTTCACGTAAGTCCGACCACGCATAGATTCGCATTTAGCATATCGAAATTCATACGCTTGCACAAGTACCGCAGGGATTCGCATACAATTTTCCGCGGAACATCTTTGCAGTTCTATCAACTCGGAACGGGACTTGCGCTGCACATCCGGCTTATTGCCCCCAAACTTCAACTTCGGTTAAACTGTTCCAGTTATTGCCCGTGTTGCCATGACCGACAATGCGCACATAACGTGCCGACAAATCGGCAAAATCGAAGGTTTGCAGCGTATTATTCGCGGCGTTGTGAAGGCCTGCCCCCTGCGTTGTCCAGTTCGTATTGTCCGGCGAAGTCTGGATGTCGAAAGTGAACGTACGCGAGGCGCCGTCATAAAAGGCGATTTTGACAAAAGCGACGGTTTTAGCGGCTCCCAGATCCAGCTTGAGCCACGCCCCATCCCCTTCGCCCGACCAGCGCGTGCTCAGGTTGCCGTCTACCGCATTGGCCGGCACGTTGGTATCGGAGGTGCTTGCCGTCACGTTGCTCCCGGCAATGCTGAACTTGGCGTTGGAGGCGCCTGTACCCGCCAACGTCGTGGCGGACGCGGCAGCGCTGGCCGCCGATGCGTTGCCTGCCGCATCTTTGGCTCTAACCGTGTAGCTGTAAGTGGTGCTTGGCGATAATCCCGTATCGCTTGCCGAGGTGCCGGTTACATTTTTCAAAAAACTGCCGCCCCTGTAAATATCGTAGCCGGTCACACCCACATTGTCGGTGGAGGCGGTCCAGCTCAAGTTGATCTGACTGCCGGATACCGCCACGGCGGAAAGCCCGGCAGGGATGCTGGGAGCCGCCGTATCGCCGCCTCCGCAGCTCGTATAAGCAGTAACCGCTCCCGTATACATGGCGGAGGCGCTGACGGGATTGCGCGTATTGCCGCATACTTTAGCCGAACCCGCTTTCACGTTAACGACGTATCCGGCAGCAATATCCATATAAACGGTGTTGCCGTAAAAATCGTTGTCGTAACCCCAGCCCGGCTGGCGTTCATTCGTTTGGAAAGCGTCGTTGATTTGTGCATTGCCGTTGCGGTAACCGATGTTGTTGCGGATGATGTTGTTGTTTCCTTTCACATCCATAAAGCTGTCCGCCGAATTGGCGCCGCTGATGCCGGTGCCGTTAAACGTGTTGCCCTCAATGACCGCTCCGGTCGAACCTTCTTTGATGTCGATCGATTCAGCTCTCACGTTTGGACCGATTGTATTGTTCTTCACCACATTATAATCGGTTTCTTTCGCATAAGTGCTCCATTTGCCGTAATCGGAGCCGATATAGACGCCTTCCCCATACTCCGGATTGACGGTTCCGGCATCGTGGATATATGAATTTTGGATCGTATTATACGAGCTGCCGTCGCGAAAATGGACCGCCTCTTCCCCGATGTTATACACCTCAGCGCCGTCGATCATCGTATGGTTAGAGTGGTCCAGCATGATGCCTTTTTTGGCATTGGTGATTTTCACGTTTTTGACCACCCAATAATCGCCGGTGATGTACAGCGTATAGTTGCTGCCGGTGCCTCCTGCATCAAGAATCGCCTTATTCGCGGCATTGGACTGAATGGTAATCGGGTTGGCCGCCGTCCCGTTGGCGCTGGCGGTGAAATGGCCGGAGAACGTCACCCCGTCGGCTAAAGTGATGACATCGCCCGCGGCGGCGCTTGATAATGCCGAGGTCAGACAAGAAGCCGTGCTGCATGTCGTTGAAGCAGCCAAAGCCTGCTGCTGATGTACGCCAAGTGCCGCCAACAATGCCGTCATGCCAAGCAATGCGGAAGCACCCCATCCAACCGAACGTTTTTTCGAAAACATATTGTTTATCATCCGAAAAGCCCTCCTAGTCACAAATGAGATTTGTTAATACCGACCCTGGAGCAGTGCAAAGTTGTATCCACAATAGTAAGCGTTTTCAAAAACATCTTTAAAAGCTGCCTTCTGACTCTCAACTCCTTTCCAAAGCAATTGATGCTGTATCAATCGTCGGAAATTGTAACCCCCATCTAACCCTTATATTAGTACTTTTCTTTTTGTATTGTCAATAAATTGAAATTAATCCTTTTTTGCTCACACAAAAATTCCCGGCCAGCACATGTCATCCATGCACCATCCGGGAATTCGTTATTTTACTTCGATGGGGTTACACTTGAGCCGGCTCATCGTCACACTTCTGAGCGTCGGCTTCCTGGGTTTTCGCCGTGCGGAACGAGCTGCCGCAGCCGCATGTGGCGATGGCATTCGGATTATGAATAGTAAACCCGCCGCCCATGCCTGTATCTTTGAAGTCGATTTCAACGCCGTTCAGCACCAGTGCGCTTTCTTTGTCCACAACGACCTTTAAGCCATCGGTTTCAAACGTCAGATCGTTATCCTGCTCTACGTCATCAAAGCCCATGCTGTATGACAAACCGCTGCACCCGCCGCCCTTGACGCCAAGACGCAAAAACAGATTGGGCGTCTCCTCCGCGGCGATCACTTCTTTTATTTTATGATTAGCTGCTTCACTAATAGTAATCATATTGTATTCCTCCCTTATGGCGAGATAAGAACGTTTGAATTTATATCTCTTAAGAAAAAAAGCCCTTCTATATGCAGTATACTCCGTTCCACCGCATACCTCAAGGGCGTCTTAACGTTATGTGATTATCTAAGCTCATAATACTGAAGCAGAAGCTTGTCGAGCTTCTTGCTGCAAGCTTGTACGTCCGGATGCAGAAAGCCAAGCTGTTCTCCGAGCAAATTCATTTGCTTGCGGACAATTTCTATCTCAATGGAAAGCGCCGTCCGTGAATCGGGGGATACCGCCAAAACCAACACCTGCACCACCTTTAAACTTATCATTTCCAATACAATAGTATACCCGAATGTATTCCAGAAGAAAATACATTTTTAGCAAAAATTTTATGAAATTCCAGCAAACTTTGACGATTTTCTACTGCCGGTCTATTTTTATCAAACGTATGTGTTGCCGCGTCCCATTTGGAGGTTTATAATAAGAAAAGCTTCCGATTCTCTCGGGTTTTACAGTATGTTGCTTTTCTTGCAAAACCGCACCAAAGTGCTGCCACGGCGGCACGGCGTTTTCTTACGCGGGACTTTGTGCAAGGTTTCACAGCTTGTGAATAACATCGCACGATTCATGGATACCACGGTACAAGCGAGTTCTTTTCAGACTGCCGGTTTATTGCGGTGAACCGTCCGGCTGCGAACTCATAAAGACCGGTATGGTTACAGGAGAATCGGGCGGAACGGCGTGATATTTCTCAGAAGTTGTACATTCGTTTTATCAATTCATTTGGAGGTGGCTTTATGAGCATTATATTAAACGAGACCGACCGCCGGATGGCGGAAATTGCTGAGAAGGTTGAGCATGGAGAGCGTTTGTCCAAAGAGGACGGCGTGTTTTTGTACGGATCCGACGATCTATTGACGATTGGCCAGCTCGCCAACAAAGTAAACCTGCGCAAAAACGGCAAAAAAGTGTATTTTATTGAAAATATGAGCCTTTATTTCACAAACGTTTGCGAAGCGCATTGCGCATTCTGCCATTATCGCCGGGACGAAGGCGAAGAAGGCGCGTTTACGCTGACGCCGGAGCAAATGTTCGAATATATTGATGAGCACCTTCAACCGGGCATGCAGGAATTCCATATTACGGGCGGCCATAATACGCATGTCTCCTTTGACTATTACCTCGGTTATGTACGCGCTCTGAAGCAACGTTATCCGCATATGTCGATTAAAGCGCACACCGCGGCGGAAATTGAGTTTTTTTCGCGCATTAGCGGGTTAAGCTATAAAGAAGTGCTGCAAACTTTGGTGGATGCGGGGCTCAGCACGCTTACCGGGGGCGGAGCGGAAATTTTGTCCGAACGTTACCGTCAGAAGATGGGCGTCGGCAAAGCAACTACGGAACAATGGCTGGAGGTGCAGCGTACCGCTCACAGCCTTGGCATGAAAACACATGCCACGATGTTGTACGGATCCATCGAAACGATGGAGGAACGCATTCAGCACATGATTTATTTGCGCGAAATTCAAGACGATACGGACGGTTTCCTTGTGTTCATCCCTAATGCCGTACAACCGGCCAGCGTCAGCGCAGGGATCAAACGCCGGGTATCCGCGTTTGACGATTTGAAAACCATCGCGATCAGCAGACTCATGCTTGACAATATTCAACATATAAAAGCTTACTTCATCAATTTGGGCACGCAAATTACGCAAATTGCCTTGACCTACGGGGCTTCGGACGTTCACGGCACGATCGTCAAGGAACGTATCAGCCATGCGGCGGGCGCATTGTCTCCGGAAGGCCTGACACGCGATGAATTGGTATTCCTGGTGAAAGGTGCGGGCCGTATCCCTGTCGAACGCGATACGTTCTATAACGAGCTTAAAGTATACTAGTCTACAGCATAGAAAGAGAAAGGATTGCTATCATGAAGAAGCTGGTCATTTTAGGCGGGGGTTATGGGGGTTACCAAATTGCAACCAACTTGCTTGAAAGAGGACTTCCGCACGATGTGCTGATGGTGATGGTCGACCGGATGCCTTTCCAAGGCTTGAAGACCGAATATTATGCTTTGGCGGCGGGAACTGTGCCGGAGACGGAAGTGCGTGTGCAATATCCGATCGATCCCAGGCTGATTTTAAAGTTCGGGGAAGTCACCGGGGTCGATCTGGACACCAAAACAATTAGGTTTGAAAACGATCAGCCGCTCACTTACGATTACATGGTTATTTCACTTGGGTGTGTGGACAAGTACCACGGCTTGCCGGGTGCCGCCGAATATTCCTGCAGCATTCAAACGATGGCCTCCACCCGCTCGACCTATCAGAAGGTCAATAACGTCTCCCCATACGGTCAAATTACCATTGTGGGCGGCGGGCTCAGCGGTGTGGAGATGGCCGCGGAACTACGCGAAGCTCGCCCTGATTTGAACATCCGCATATTGGATAGAGGACCGAGCATTTTATCGGCGTTCCCCGGTAAGCTGCAGCAGTATGTTCGCGAGTGGATGATGGATCATGAGATCGAGATGCGCTCCCACGTTTCGCTTTGCAGGCTGGAGGGCAATATATTGCACAACCAGGATGAGCAGATTTTGACCGACGTGACGGTTTGGACGGCCGGCATTCAGCCGAATCCGATTGTCCAGCAGTTCGACTTGCCCAAGGATACGCAAGGCCGGCTGACGATCAACAACTATCATCAGCTGCCGTCGCATCCGGAAGTGTATGTTGTCGGCGACTGCGCAAGTCTGCCTTTCTCGCCAAGCGCTCAAGCGGCCCAAGCCCAAGGGAAACAAGTCGTCGAAGTGCTTAAAGCCGTATGGAAAAATGAAACCCCTCGGCTTGGTCAAATCAAGCTCAAAGGGGTATTAGGTTCGCTTGGCAAAAAAGCGGGTTTTGGTTTTATGGGCAAAAGCACGGTAATGACAGGGAAAGTGCCTCGCGCGCTGAAAAGCGGCGTGTTATGGAAATCGAAGAACCATTTCGGATGATCTCCGCCCGAATTACTTTTTAATCGTCAAATAACTTGAGCAGATCTTCGATTTCTTTAATTTTGGCCATAATATGATTATGCAGCTCGTCAGCTGTTTGCGCGGATATAATTTCGCCGTTAACCAGCGCATACGGATTGGAGAAGCATTCGCCGCAGTTGCCCAAACAGCCGTATTCGATTACGTCGTAATCGGGATTGCTTTCGAGCGCCTCCATGACGCGGTTGGTTCCATGATGCATATTATTAGTGCAAAATTCTATGATCGGTCTCATCGGTTGCTCGTCCACCTTACTAACCATTTTCATTTTGTGTTTATTGTAATATAATACAAGGAGAAGGGAGATGAATCAAATGAGTGAAAATGCACAAGGTACCGCTATATATGATGAGGTCCAGGATGTATTGGATAAACTGCGTCCGTTCCTGCAACGCGACGGCGGCGACGTCGAACTCGTTGACGTGGAAGACGGCATCGTCAAGCTGAAGTTGATGGGCGCTTGCGGCAGCTGCCCCAGCTCCACGATCACACTGAAAGCAGGCATCGAACGCGCTTTGCTTGAAGAAGTCGAAGGCGTGTCCGAGGTCGTCCAAGTATTCTAATTTTTAATAAAAGATGGCCCCGCTTCGCCTAACGGCATAGCGGGGCTTTTTGTATATAGTTAGGCGGGTTATTTCCACGATTTAATCGGCCGGATCGGGTCGAACCCTCCGGATATGTCGATGATATTGCCGGTGATAAAATCCGACTGCTCCCCGCACAAGAAAGCGATCACTCTTGCGATATCTTCCCCGGTGCCCGGGCGGCCGCGCGGCGACTCGTCGTCCGTAATGCCTTCCACCTCGGAGATCAGCTTCTCCTTGTTATCGCCGCGAATATCGCCAGGACACATCATGTTTACGGTAATGCCGTATTCGGCTTCTTCTTCGGCAAGCGTTTTCGTAAAAGAAACGAGCCCGACCTTGGCTGCGGCATATACGGCGCGGTGGGGCCAACCTCTAGCTTCCGCTGCCCGGCCGAACCCGAAGTGAATAATTCTGCCCCATTTGTTTTCCCGCATCAAAGGCAATGCCATATGATCCAGCTGCATCACGCCAATCAGGTTGCCGCGAAGCAAATATTCAATCTCTTCAGGGGTATAATCGGCAAAACGCCGGCGTTCCCTTATAAAAGGTCCTGCGTTGTTGACCAGTATATCCAACCGCCCGAAACGGCGTTGAATACAGCTGACCATATGCTCCAACTGCTCCGGCTTCGTTACATCGGCCTGCACTGCCAAACACTCGGCTCCGAGCCCTTCTATGCGGCTGCGCAGCTGCACAGCCTCCTGCTCGCTGGACACGTAATTAATCACAATGTCGCAGCCCGCCTCGGCTAAAGTAAGAGCCGTCATTTTACCCAAACCTTTGGCGCTTCCCGTTATCAGAGCAACCTTGCGCTGCTGCGTCATGTCCGTTTCCTCCCGCCGCTTCGTTTCAGCATATGGTCATATAGACAGATCAGCGCACGGCAGGTCATCTCGAAGGAAATCGTCAGATCGTCCATATTGCCGCTAATGTTCTCAACGTGTGTTTTTTCTTCCCGTGGTGCGAGCATTTCCTTGGCATTCAGCAAATCGTCGAGCAAATCGGCGTTCAGCATATGAATTTCCATGTTGCGCTGGTTGCGCAGCCGCTCCAGCTCGGGTTTGTACTTCACCTTCATGTCGTACAAACATTGCTCCAGCTCCGTTTCAATGCCTCTCTGATGCATCGTGCGCAAAACGGTGAAATAAGAAAACCTCAGCTTGACCTGCTCTGTTTTCAGATCAAACGCTTCGTTCATGAAATAACCGATTTTGTCGAGGATCGAAAACAAACGAATAAAGGCATTTTTATAAAAATAAATATGGCGATGGTAGTCGTCTTGTTCCTCTTCGGACATATCCTCAACATATTGCTTATTTACATTAGCTCCGCAGCGCCGTGCGCAATACACGCTTTGCTCCAGCTCGTCCAGCGCGCGAATAAACCCTCTGCTCCACAGCTCAAGACGGCGTTCTTTATCGACCGTTTTACGGTTCTTAGGTTGTTTCCCCAGCCTCGCTAAATACGATTCGATCGCATGATTGGCGTCATGCATCAAGCCGACGTCTTGCCGACGCGTTTCTCCGAATAGTTGTCGTAACATGCATGCCTCCTTTTAAGTGCGTGTTCAAAAGACGTCTTTTTGAACTACCTCTTTAAGCATCAGGCAAAATATTCGTTCCATCGCCGGTCTACCAGCCTGACAATATCCTCCCGCGGAAACAACTCGTCCGGATCACCCGGTTTCATGCGGGCATCGACAATCAGCGGAATTTCGTAGGTTATATGGTGCCGGCGCACTTTTGCATTGGAATACATGTCAGCCGCAGGATGAAAGCGGGTAAATACGGTCCGCAAAAATGAAGTTTGGTTTTGTACAGCCGCAGCGGCGTCATCAACGAGAACAACAAGCGGCCACGGGGACAACTTGGTTCCGGTCCCCTCCAGCAGCCGTTCGGCCAAACCGGGGTCCTTCTCGTATGAAGCGCCTTGAACCATAAGGCAGCCGCGGGAGTATACCACCACGTTCGTAATTCCCGGCAGCTGCCCCCCGCTATATTGAGTCAGCAGATGGCGTATAGGAGCGCCCAGGCCAAGCAGCACCGCCTTGCTGCCGTGGTTCGGCCTGCTTCCCGTATGATCGGGCGTATCCTGCGGCGTATTGTTGAAAATAATCAAATCCTTCGCCGGATCGAACCTCTCCAGCACCGTTTCCAACAGCTGCGGAAAATGTTCCAGATCGACCGGTTGATCGGTCAGCATCAGGAACTTCGTCTGCGTCAGCTGGCTTTCGCCCAATATGCGAAAAGCCAACGTCAGCGCCTCTCCTTGATAGCTTTCCCTAACCGCGGCCGCGGCAAGCGCGTGAAATCCGGTTTCCGTATAAGTCCATAAACTTTTGACGCCGGGCATAACAAGCGGTACCGCCGGAGACAGCAAGCGCTGCAGAAATTCGCTGAGATAATCATTCTCCTGTTTCGGCTCCCCGACGATAGCTGCCGGATAGATCGCATCTTTGCGGTGCCAGACGCAGTCGATTTGAAACACAGGGAAATCATGAGAGAGAAAGGAGCCATAACGATCCCCAAACGATCTTTCGGGATGGCGCAACGATGGCTGTACACTGCCGCAAATAGCGAATTCCGCTTCGGCCACAAGTCTATGGCCGCCGTTGGGATTGTCGGCGAGCGGCAGCTTGGAGCCAAGCAGCAGCGAGGCTAACAGCAGCTTCGGCAAGTGCTCGGGAACCGAGGCGACAGCTGAAGCGGTCAATGCGGGCGGTCCGCCCAAAAAAACCGTAACAGGCAGCGCCGTATTGCGCCGCGCGGCTTCGTCATAGCGGAAGCCGCCGCCCTTATGCAGCTGCCAATGCATCCCGGCAGTCCGCTCGTCAAACACCTGCATGCGGTGCATGCCGAGATGGTGACGACCGGTATCCGGATGTTCCGTATACACAAGAGGCAACGTAACAAACGGTCCGCCGTCCTCTTGCCGGCTGACCAGATTAGGCATACCGCGGAGCGGAGCCGAAGTATTGCATACTTGCAGGACCGGAGCGGCCGGCTGCGGCACCTGCTTTGTTCCCGCCTTAAGCAAGTCCATCAGCATATTGCGCTCGTTCCACAAAGCTTTTGGCGTCGGCGGTATGAGTGTATTCATCGCTTCGACCATCTGGCGCACCAACTGCTCCGGACGTGCTCCGAAAGCAAGATCCACCCTGCGGCTTGTCCCGAATAAATTGGCGACAACCGGAAATTTGCTGCCCTTGACATTGGTAAAAAGCAAAGAGGGCCCCTGCTCGCCGATAACCCGCCGATGAATTTCCGCTAGTTCCAGGTTAGGGTCAACAGGGGCCGATACGACCTGCAATTCGTGTTCTTGCTTTAACAATTCCAAAAAAGAGCGCAAATCCGGATGGGTCATGCTTTAGCTCCTCTCGGCGGCGCGAACGCCGGCTACCTCCGTTTGCTTTGCCCTAATCGCCAGCACGGTCAAATAACTCAACATGCCGAACAAGCAGGAAACAAGCAGCGTATGCAATAAGCTGGCAAGCAAATACGAATCATACCCCATCGTGTAAGTAACCAAAGCGCCGCTCAAAATTTGCAGCACAACAAAAATCAATGACCATTGGCTCCATTTATAAACGGAATCCGTCCGCTTGTATGTTTTGGAAACGGTGGCCAGCAGCAAAATAACCAAGATCAGCATGCCGATTGCCGCAAGCCTGTGCGCAAACACGATTCCGGTTTCTCCGCTCAGTTCGGGGATCACCTGCCCGTTGCACAACGGCCAGCCCAGACACCCGCCGGACGATTTGGTATGTCTGACAAAAGCGCCTAAGTATACGACTCCGTAACAATACAGCGTTGTTAGCCAAATGCCCATCCGCAGACCGCTCGACATGACCGTCTTCTGACTGGACGAGCCTGACTTCGTATACGCTAAAGCAAGCAGCAGCGTAAGCGAAAAGGCCAGCAGCGAAAATCCGAAATGAAGCGCAAGCACCGGCGAAGATTGAGGCCAAACAACCGCCATGGCGCCAAGAATCGCTTGCAGGATTGTAAAAAACAACCCGCCGGACGCATACCATTTGACTTCTTTACGCGCATTCGTCAAAAAAACGAGCACAAATACGGCCAGCATCAGCATGCCGGCAAGTCCCGCCACAAAACGGTGGCTGTATTCTATCATCGATTCGATGGTGTAGGCAGGCACAAATTTGCCGTTGCATAAGGGCCAATCGTCGCCGCAGCCCCGGCCCGATTCCGTCTTGGTCACAAGCGCTCCCATCAGGAGGACAAGAAACATAAAGATCATATTCACAAAGGCGGTCGGTTTTATGAGGGAATTAAGTTTATTGGAGGTTGTCTTATTCACGTTCAGTACCTTCTTCCTGATCATTCGCTGAAAACCTTTCAACACCCTTAATTATAGCCTAATAGACAGCCAATTCCACGCGCAATTGTTACAATATGACGGCACGTGCTCCCCCAATGCCCTTGCCCCGCCCAACGTCCCCCTGAATGTTCAAAACGGACGGCCCGAAGGCTGTCCGTTATCCCGGCTTGCAAACATCAATTATTTCAGCGCGCCTGCCACTTCTACAGCGCGGTCCAAAAACTGCTCGATTTCTTCGCGTGTTTTGCGCAGCTTGCTCACGAAACGAACCAGTTCCTTGCCTTCCCGAAACGCGATGAAACTCGGAATGCCCAGAATGTTCAACTGCTCGCATAAGTCCGGCATCTCGTCGCGATCAATCTCGATAAAACGGAGACGGTCCGCATACTGCTTCTCCACGTCCGGCATAAACGGATTCATAAAATGGCAATCCTTGCACCATGTCGTCTTAAACACCGCAATGGTCAGCTCAGGCCCGGCAATTTTGGCGTTAAAAACGTCTTCGGTTTTCACTTGTTCCATAATGATATGCACCGCCTTTATTTTAGTTTTGGATAATGGTTATTTTATGATTCCATGAATTTCCCGTCAATGCCGGGATGTATTCTTACTATATAGCATGCCCCGTAATTGTCAATCTATTGCAATTATAACGGGCGCTACACGTTAAGCAGCAATAAAATAATCGAAGACAAGCTGAAGCAAACGCTGATTAAATACAAGAAAGCAACCACTTGCTTTGGCTTCAGCCCGGCTCTCAGCAGCCGGTAATGGGCTTGACTCGCGTCCGCTTGATAAATTGGCTTGCCTTGCAGAAACCGTCTGGCAACCACAAACACATTGTCGAAAATCGGTACGCCCAGCGCCAAAATCGGAATGAACAACGACAGCACCGTCGCCTGTTTAAACGCCCCGTCAAGGGCAATAACGCCGAGTATAAAGCCGAGAAACGTCGCGCCCGCGTCGCCCATAAACACTTTGGCGGGCGGCTTGTTGTAGCGCAGATACGCTGCCGACACACCGACCAGAATAATCGCCATTAACGCCGATTCGCTTTGGCCTTTAACGATAGCCACTATAAACAACGTGACGGCCGATATCGACGACAAGCCTCCGGCCAGACCGTCCATCCCGTCGGAGAAATTAATGACGGTAGTGACCCCGAAGATCCACATGATCGTCAGGATGAATTGCAGCCATACCGGCAGCCCGACGAATTCGCCGCTGAACGGATTATAGAAGCCGTCAAACGTAATGCCGGAGAAATAAACGATCACCGCCGCGGACAGCTGCACGATGAACTTCGGTAAAGCGGGGAAGTCTTTTCCTTGCGTTTTGTACCAATCGTCTACGGTCCCGATAAACAGGAGCAGCAGCGAACCTCCGAGAATCGCAAACATTTGGCCTGACATATGGCTGGAGAATACCAAGTATGTAGCGGCAAATCCGGCGAAAATCGCAAAACCCGCCGTAAGCGGAATAGGGTCTCTATGGATTTTGCGCTCGACGTCTTTACGGGGCTTGTCCACAAAGTCCAACCGGAAGGCCAGTTTGCCCAAAGGCGGTATCAATAAATACACAATCAGGAAAGATATCAAAAAGGACAAAGCGTAATAGATGGCCATCAACCCCCATAATTGCGGTAATAGTTGCCATCTTTATTATAGGGCTATTATAACGCGATGTCGACATCGGGCGGCAAAAACCAACATCATCCATTTACAGTATTTTGAAAAAGTGATATCATATAAATATCAATACAATATTAATTCAATTTCAACATCTGAAGCTACTGCTTGCAAAGCCAGTTTTACTGGCGCAAAAAATGTTAAGGAGATGAACGCGATGAAAGAACGCAATGCTTGGAAGATGAACGGTTACGTCGGTATACTGGGCCTGCTGTTGTGGGCCTTAATCGGATTCATTCTTATGTCTTACGGATTGGTTGTCCTGGGAGTCGCCATTATCATTATTGCCGCCCTGCTTGTCAGCTCGATCACGATTGTGCAGCCGAATGAAGCGAAGGTGATTCTCTTTTTCGGCAGTTATGTCGGGACGATCAGCCAAAGCGGAATGTGGCTGACCATTCCTCTGGCGATTCACAAGAAGGTATCGCTGCGCGTCCGCAACTTCGACAGCTCCAAGCTGAAGGTCAACGACGTGGAAGGCAGTCCGATTGAAATCGCCACCGTTGTCGTATTCCGTGTGGTGGACACCGCCAAAGCGATGTTTGATGTCGACCAATACGAGCAGTTCGTCAAAATTCAAAGCGAAACCGCGCTTCGTCACGTAGCCAGCAAATACGCATACGATGTGTTCGGTGACACCGGTTATTCGCTGCGCGGCAATTCCGAAGAAGTCGGCATGGAGCTGAGCCGCGAGCTGCAGGAACGCCTTGCCGTAGCGGGCGTTGAAGTGGTGGAAGCAAGGCTGACCCACTTGGCGTATTCCACGGAAATTGCCAGTGCGATGCTGCAGCGCCAGCAGGCCGATGCGATCGTCGCCGCGCGCCAACGAATCGTAGAGGGCGCTGTCGGCATGGTGCAGCTTGCGATTGCCCAACTGCAAAGGGATGGCATTATCGAATTGGATGAAGAACGTAAAGCCGCGATGATTAACAATCTGCTGGTGGCGATTGTATCGGACCGTTCGGCTAACCCTGTAATTAACACGAGCAGTCTGTACTAACAGACCGTCTCTATAGCTTCCGGTCATGGCTCAGAAAAAGAACTTTCCGCTGCGGCTCGATCCGAAGCTGTATGAAATATTGGAGCGTTGGTCTGCCGATGAATTCCGCAGCGTAAACGCACATATCGAATTTTTGCTTCGCGAAGCCGCAGCCAAGGCCGGAAGGCTGCCCAACCGGCAGCCGCCACCGATTCCGGCTCCGCAGGACGATATAACAAAAACTTCTATCGAAGTCCCTTCAAGGATGAGCGACCGCGAGTAAGCGGAAGTTTATTCTTGTGATAAAAAATTTGTTCAGCTCTGCTGAAAACATAAATTGTTTATCGTTAACAAAGGCCTGAGCTCACCTTGCGGTGTGCCCAGGCCTTTGTGCCGATTCAGCGATTCCAGAGAGGAGCGCGTCCGGCTTACGTTTCCTAGTCTCTCACAATAACAACCGTACCCGTGTCCTGATCCCAGCCAACGATGCCGCCAAGCTGCTCGGCAATAAAACGGACCGGCACAAACGTCAAGCCGTTTGTCAATTCGGGCGCGCTTTCCAATTTCTTAAAAACCCCGTTGACCGAAGCCGTCTGATTGCCGATGGTCATAATGATTTTGACGCCGCGCAGTTCATCGTTGATTTTCACCTGCTTGGTCGCTTCATCCCAATCCACGTCGGCGTCAAGCTGTTCCGATACGAAACGCGCGGGTACAAAAACCGTGCCGTTTTTGTTGTACGGAGCAGCGGCGTTTCTGCCTGAGTTATCCATCACCAGCCGGATATCTTTGTTGGTGATTCTGAAATCTTCCTTCAGCACCTTGTAAGCGAGCGATTTCGGATCAAACGAAGCTAACAGCTTGGACGGGTTGATCGCGCCGGTAAACTCCGCAATCCCGGTTTTGAACAGATCGACTTTCTCCATCTCCACCGGTTTGTTTATATTCCACATTTCCGAATTCATCGTTACCTTGACCCCAGCCAATCCTTCCCATTCCTCCGGAGGCAGCTCTAGCTTAAGCTCATAAGCCGATTTGCGGATCAGATTGTTGCTGTCGATGTAAATATCCGCGGCAAGGGACTGCTTGTTGTTCAGCAGCGGGCTCACCTTCTTGCCTTTGTCTGTGGACAAAAACTCGTCTACCGTATTTTTGCTGTTCAAGAAACCCATAACCAGACCGACGACAAACGATTTATTGTCAAGAAACGGCACGTCGATACCCAGTGCATCCGATAAAAGATTAGAGTCCTGAGAGCCGGCGAATATGTCGTACAGCTGTCCGATCAAACTTTTGGTCGAATCATCATCGGACAAATTGGCCAGTAATCCTTTGACCCACGTCGTCAATTCCGCTCCGTTTAATTCGGCGTGCACATTTTTCAACGTCAACATTTCATCATGAATCGGTAAATTCACCGACTTCGTTATAAAACGGGACGGATTCGGCATATTTTGAGCCAATGACACCATCAGCTGATTGCTGAAATTCGTCAATTGGCCGGACAACTGCTCACCCTTCGCTTTATCCCCGGCATAACGGATGACGATAGGTTTCTTTGATCCTTCCGTCTGAATCATGATATCCGTACCGGAGGCGTTTACCATAAACGGAATATTCCCTTTTGCAAACGCCAGCTCGCCCTTAAAGGACATATGCTGCATGTCCTGGGTTTTCACCTCGCTGAGCGTCAGTTTAAAGGCCCCCAGCAGATCCGCCCATTTCTTCGTTTCTCCGCTTAATTCCACTTTATCGTCAGGAAGCAAAGTGATTGCAATCGTACGTGTACTTTCGCCGGAGGTCGCCGTAAGCGAGTTTTTCATCGCTTGGTTCATGTTGATCCCGTCCAACGTTTGACAGCCGCTTAAGATCAGCAGCAGCGCAACAGTCAGGCAGGCGATCCATTTTTTCATCGTTCCTCACCCTCTTTCCAACTTTTTTAAAATAAAACACCACTATTTAATTACTAGACTTGCCGCCCGATTCCTTCCGGAAAATCGCAAAAGATTTGAATATCCGGCGACAAATCGCTCCGTTTATGAATAAATCGGCGGCACCAAGGCGTGATCGCGGAATTGCTTCGGCGTAAAGCCGGTCACCTTCTTAAACAGCCGGCAAAAATAAGAAAAGTTGGCGATCCCGACACGCGCTCCGACATGCTCGATCGGCAGCGTATCGGTACTCAGCAAATAACAAGCCTGCCGAATGCGGCGGGCGATTAAATAATCGGAGATGCTGCTGCCGGTTTCCTCCCGGAACAGATGAGAGATATGGTGGCGGGACAAATGAAGTTCCTCTGCCAGCTTGCCCAGATCAAACGGTTCCGCGTAACGCTGCTCCAGATAATGCATAATCGTCTCGGAGTGCCTTGCGCTCCTCACCGCGGCTGCCGGTCCGGATTGGCTGCTGAGCAGCATCCCCAGCACATCCAGCAGTTGAACAACCATCAATGAGGCGTTCTCAAACAACTCCTTGCCTCTGCCCAACGATAAGCTGTTGTGATAATGAGCAAGCATCGCGTTAATATAAGGCTCGCTGTCTCCCATCCGGACACTTTGGCTGGACATGCCGCCTCTCCACAGACGTTCGAAAAACCGGTGCGCGGCGGGAAACATGTTGACAAACGGAACAAGCGCGGTCGGCTCAAACGTCACGACAGTCCGCTCGTAAGGCGAATGTTCGCTAACTTCAAAGTGCACTCTATGCAGTTGGTAAGGTTGGATGCACAGCGCCGTGCCCGATTCGAGCGGCTGCAGCTTACTGTTGATTACGACATGCCCCTTGCCTTGATGGACAATCAAAAGCTCGATGCCTTGATGATAATGATAGAACCCGTCGTAGTCGCCGATGGAATAATCCCGGTATTTGATGTGAATCGGATTCTGATGCAAATTGAAATAAGCCATTTTCATCGATTGCCAGCTCCTCAGCGGTCGTCTAAAAAGCGCAATACAGTGACATTTTTGAGCAATCCAATATGACTTCGGGATTCGATTGTTTGCTATTATTTTAGCATACAGAAGCTTACTGCGGTTATGACTTTAGTGTAATTGTCACTGTGTTGTTTTGTTTGGCGTAATCCGGGGCTGCTGTCATTATTTCCGGGGAGTGATGATATGGCCTTGCACGATTTGGTGACCGAGTCGGAATTATCGTGCATTTTGGACGGGATCAAAGATTTTCTCGTCGAGACGTATCAAATTACTGGCGATGAAGCTTCACGGATTGCCACAAGCGGGGAAGCGCTGGCGGACGATTACTTATACGACTATTCGCCTTATTTGGAATGGCTCGCCTCGATCCGCCAATATATCGGCGACACGTTCGAACAGCAATCCGCCAAGGAAATTGAAAACGAATGCGAAGAAACGCGGCGGATGGTGAAGGACGCAGCGGTTTGGCTGGCCTTTGAATGCGCCAAGCGCTACTACAACAACTCCAGCTTCGAACTCGCCAGAAACCGCCAAGGCGCCGGCAACAGCCGCTGCAAATGAAACAGCCCCTCCCGCCATCTTGGCGCAGAGGGGCTTGCTTTGCTGGGACCGGCGATTAATCCACGTAACCGGCAACGCCTTTTTCCATCAAATAATCCATCTCCAGGTCCAAAATCGTTTCGATCGTCAGCTCGTCCAACTTGACGTCGCGGCGGCTCAAGATGTAATCCACCAATTCATCGCTGTCGATATCCACTTCGCCTTTGGCATCCTCTTGAGCGCTGTCGATAAACTGCTGCGCGTGCCCCAGAACAAGCTTGATTGTGCCGATATCCACTTTCACTTTCGCCGCGATATATTCCAATAACTCTTGCTCGTTGATCGTTTCGCTCATGGTTTATGCAATCTCCTTTTAATTGTGGTAAATGGTTGCTTTTCCTCTTAAGAATTTGATGGGCAAGCTCGTTAACCCCGCTGGCCTTGGCCGCGCTTCGGCAATCTTCCGGCAATTTTGCCTACCAGCTTACGAATCGGGGCCGGCATATGCTGTACATCCTCCATCGTGACGGTGCGTGTCGCCATCAGCAGCAGCGGGTAAGCGGCGGTCAAGATCGCACAAGCGATCACCGACTGCAGCAGGTTGTTCAAGACCGCATTGGCAAACGGGTTGATATACGCGGCGTTAAGCCGTTCGATCCCCCAGCCGAGCAGCGCAATCACGGCTGTCGAGCCAAGCAGTCCCCACCAGCGGGAGCCGAGCACCCGGAATTTCACCGTTTGCTTCAGCACGTACAGGTTCCATATGGTCATAACGATAAAGCAAAGTCCTGTCGCAACAATAATTCCGTATATGCCAAGGACCGGGGCAAGCAGAAAGCTGGCCAGCAGTTTGACGGCAATACCGGCCGCAACGCTGGCGACAAGCGGCTTCATCCGCCCTACGCCCATCAGCACGGCACCCGACGTTTGCATCACGATCTGGAACATCGCGCTTGCCGTCAGCAGCGTTATGATCGGGGCGGCATACTGGATCACAACCGGAGTGCCCGCTCCGAAAATAAATCCGTTCAGCGGCCGGGCGGCGGCGCAGATGACCAGCACCATCGGCAGTCCGCTCAGCACGGAAAGCTGCAGCACGCGGCCCGTTTGCTGCGATACCTGCGCCAGATCTCCGCGCGAGTAAGCGCCGGAGACGATCGGCACCACCGATTGGCTGAGCGCAACCGCAAGAATGATCGGAATCCCGGCGAGCGACTGCGCCCGGCCGGTCAGGATACCGAGCATTTCAACCGCTTCGGCGTGGCCTGCCCGTCCTTCCAGCAGCGGTGTCACAATCGTCGAATCAATGGTATAAATAAGCGTCACGGTAATGGAGAAAATAACGATCGGAATCGATAAACGGAACAACTGGCCGTATATCGTTCTATAGGTTATGCGGCTTTCCCCGCCGTCCCGGGCGATGCCCTCCTGCTTGTCCTTGCGGCGCAGCTTCCGGGCAAAATAAATCATCACTACAACCGCCGCCACACTGCCGACAACACCGCCGAACGAAGCGCCGGCCGCCGCGCTCTCCAGCCCGTAGCCAAGCAGCGCATACGCAAGGGCCACCGACGCCACAACGCGGAAAATTTGCTCGATAATTTGCGACAGCCCGTTGGGCAGCATGTTTTGCCGGCCCTGAAAATAACCGCGCATGATCGCAATCAGCGGAAACAGCAGCAGCGCGGGCGCGAGCGCGCGGATCGCCGGCAGCGCCTCCGGATTACCCGCCAGATTTGCGCTCCAAGGCGCAAGCGCGTACAATGCGGCGGTCATCACAACGCCTGCGGCAAGGGAGAACAACACAGCCGCATGGTACACGCGCTCCGCTTCGGCATGTTTCCCAAGCGCCGTGCGCTCCGAGATCATCTTGCTGAGCGCACTTGGAATACCCGCGGTCGCCACAACCAGCAGCACCGAATATAAATTAAAGGCGATGCCGTACCACGCCATCCCCTTGTCCTCCAGCAAATGCACAAGCGGCACCCGCTGGACGACGCCCAGCGCACGGGCGACAAGCGCAGCAATCGTTAATATCAGCGTTCCTTTGACTAATGAATCTTTTGACAACTTGCAGCCCTCTTCCCCAATTCCGCAAACCCATATATTGCAGATCATTTCGATATTTTAATCACTTACATATTGTAGTGCTTTCGGTAAGGAGGCGCAATGCCCTCTTGTCGGTCGACATTTTTCGTGTTATGATGAAATCAATCATTTATTCCATAACAAGTTAATACATCCATTCATGGGTCAGAGATCTGGAGAAGACCGGTGACGTGCTGTTCTGTTTTTTGAACAGTATTGTTCCGTGTCTTCTTTTTATTTTGCCCAAAAACCATTATTTTCCTGAAAGGGGTCTTACTGCATATGAAATTTTCTTCGCAAAACCGCAGCGCCTTACTTAAAGAGATGTCTTCCAATCAACTTGATCTGCTCGTCATCGGGGGCGGCATTACCGGTGCGGGCATTGCCCTTGACGCCAAAACACGCGGCATGAACGTCGGTCTGCTCGAAATGCAGGATTTCGGCGCAGGCACATCCAGCCGTTCCACCAAGCTGATTCACGGAGGACTCCGCTACTTAAAGCAGCTTGAAATCAAGCTGGTTGCCGAGGTCGGCAAAGAACGTGCGATTGTTTATGAAAATGCTCCCCATGTGACAACTCCCGAATGGATGCTGCTGCCGATTATCGAAGGCGGTACTTACGGCAAGCTGGCAACCTCGGTCGGTCTGTATGTGTACGATGTGCTCGCCGGAGTCAAACGCGGCGAACGCCGCAAAATGCTGAGCAAAGAAGCGACACTTAGGATGGAGCCGCTGCTCCGCACAGACAAACTGAAAGGCGGCGGTTATTATGTTGAATACCGCACCGACGACGCCCGCCTGACGATTGAGACGATGAAAGAAGCCGTTTCCCGGGGCACGTTATCCGTCAACTATACCAAGGCTGAAGAGCTCTTGTACGAAAACGGCAAAGTAGTCGGCGTACGTGCAGTCGATCAGTTGAGCGGAGAATCCTACCAAATTTACGCCAAAAAAATCGTCAACGCGGCCGGTCCTTGGGCAGACACCATCCGCGAGATGGACGGCTCCAAGAAAGGCAAACGGCTGCACCTGACCAAAGGTGTGCATCTCGTCATCGACGGCAAAAGGTTCCCGCTCAATCAGGCGATTTATTTCGATACGCCTGACGGCCGTATGGTATTCGCCATTCCACGCGACGGCAAAACCTACATCGGCACGACCGATACGAACTATCAAGGCGATATTGCGCATCCGCGCATGACGGCCGCCGACCGCGACTACATTGTCACCGCCGCCAATTTTATGTTCCCGACGCTCAAGCTGACCACAAACGATGTCGAGTCCAGCTGGTCCGGACTGCGGCCACTGATTCATGAAGACGGCAAATCTCCGTCCGAACTGTCGCGCAAAGATGAAATTTTCGTCGCACCGTCGGGACTTATGACGATCGCTGGCGGCAAGCTGACCGGTTACCGCAAAATGGCCGAACGGATCGTCGATCTTGTCGGCAATCAGCTGAGCCAAGAAGGCCGTGGCTCGTACCCGGCCTGTACAACGGACCGCGTCCGCTTGTCCGGCGGCGATGTCGGCGGTTCGGCCCGATTTCGCGGTTATATCGAAGAACAAGCCAAAGCAGGCGCCAAGTGGGGAATTAACGAGCAGGAAGCCAAACAGCTTGCGCGCGCTTACGGCTCCAACGCCGCGCTGCTGTTCGAACTGCACTCGTTGCACCGCGAAGAAGCGCAAAAATGGCAAATCCCCGCGGCGGTTATGGCCATGCTGGTTTATGGCATCGAATATGAAATGGTGGCGACACCTGTCGATTTCTTTATTCGCCGCACCGGCGCGGTTTATTTCGATATCGAGTGGGCCAAAAAGTGGAAAGCGCCGGTTATTCAATACATGGCCGACCGTTTTGGCTGGAATGATGAGCAAACCGCCGTATTAAGCGATGCGCTCGACAAGCAAATACACGATGCCGTCGTGCCCATGGAGAAATAAATCCTTTGTTTCTCCCGGCATGGGGAGATCAACACAACCGCAAGTTTTATCTTATACACTTAAGGGAGTCCTTGACGCCGCTTGCGTCCGAGACTCCCTTTGTTTTGCACATTCCTATTGAACGGCCGCGCCGCTGCGTTATGCTGCTTAAATGTAATGCTTCCAAATATCCCGCTTTGACGTTGTTATCGCGATGGCCCCGGCTTGCAGCGCCCTGTCCGAATCTTCAATCGAGCGAATGAGCCCGCCGGCCAATATCGGAATCGGCAGCGCCGCTTTCATCTCCGCGATAATATGCGGCATTACCCCGGGAAGCACCTCGATAAAATCGGGCTGCGTTTTTTCGGTGATCTTATACGTCATTTCAAGCGCGGTGGAATCAAGCAAAAAATGCCGTTGGATCGCCAGCACCTTATTTTTTTTGGCCGTCGAAATGGCGCTGCTGCGGGTGGAAATAATGCCGGCCGGCCGAATCGTTTGGCATAAAAATTCTACGGCATGTTCGTCGTTCTTCAGCCCCTCAATCAGGTCGGCATGAATCAGCAGTTTCTTCTGATGTTGCCTAGCCGTGCTGGCTATGCTTTGCAGATGGGAAATATGCGTATCGAGCAGCACCAAATAAGTATAGGGACTGGCGAGCAGCAGCTCGAAATCTTTCATTTTGCGAACGGCAGGCAAGATACGTTGCCCAAAAAAGCTCATCGGTTTCCCCCCTCTAGTTCACCCAGACCCAGATGAAGAACAAAATGACCATGATGATCTGAAGGACCACCTTGACGACGACGCTGGAGAAAAAGCCAAGCAATGCGCCCAGACCCGAATTAACCGATTGGCGGAAGTTAGCGCCGATGATTAATTCCCCGATCATCGCTCCGAGAAACGGTCCGACAATCAGTCCCACCGCCGGAATGACAAAAGGCCCAACGATAACCCCGATCGTGCTGCCAATCGCAGACGCCCTGCTTCCGCCGAACTTTTTGACCCCAAGCGCACTGATCACATAATCCCCGATAATGACGGCGGCTACGATCGTCGACTGAATAAGCCAAAACCATAAGCCAAACGGTTCAAAGCTGATCATCAGCCCGTACACGAAAAATGCTCCGAAAATCGCAAGCACCCCGGGCAATACGGGATATACGGCTCCGAGCATCCCGACAACAAACAATGCAATGACGAGAACCCATGCAATGATGGTTATGGTCACCTGATCTACACCCACCCTTATCGTGCAAAGTTCAAACCTTTAAGATCCAGCAGCGAGAAGGCCGCAACCAACACTCTAGGCGCCTTCCGGGCTTACTAGATGCTCCCAAATGACCCGCGCGACTCCATCCTCTTCATTGCTTGAAGTGATAAAACCCGCTTCCCGCTTGACTTCTTCTTGGGCGTTGCCCATCGCCACGCCAAGTCCCGCTTGCCGGATCATCGACATATCGTTTAAGCTGTCTCCCACTGCAACTACCTGGGACATCTCGATGCCAAGCAATTCGCATACGTCCTGCAGTCCGCTGGCCTTACTGACGCCTTTCGGATTAAGCTCCAAGTTAAACGGATGGGAATTCGTAATCTCAAGAACGTCCCAGCTTTCCAGTTCGGCGCGAATCGAAGCGAGCGCTTCGGGATTTTCGATGTGATAGCCGAATTTTAACCACTCCAGCTCGGAAATCGGCTTCTCGATCCAATTGTTTTTATTAAACACGCCTTCAACGGAATAAGCCCAGAACCATGAGTCCTGACGCAAAGCAATCTCCCTCATCCGTTCGACAAGCCTGTGATCCAGCGTCGTTCGTTTCTGCAGCTTTTCCGGCGTTTCCCACACTTCGCCGCCATTCACCGTAACCACCGGGGATGACAAGGCCAATTCATCAATATATGCCATAATGTTGTGCAGATTCCGGCCCGTCGATAACACAACGGTGACTCCGGCTGCTTTGGCGGCCTGTATCGCCTTGCGGTTTCCTTCGGAAATCGCCTTGTCTTCGTTCAGCAGCGTACCATCCATATCCAAAGCAATCAGTTTATAATGTCCCATAAGTCCCTCCTGGTGCTTTCCATTCAGAAAGCTGGCTTCGCAAGCGCTCCCTCTTGTTCCGTTTGAAGGCAAAAGGTATGCACAAACAAGCGGTCCTTCCGCCGATGTACATACCTTGATGTCGTTAGATAGCGCCTACCATATTGTTTTTAGGCAGTTCTTCCATGTAGGTCATATGCCACAGCGCAAACACATACACGGTCCACAAATGACGCGAATGATCGGCTTTGCCGCTGCGGTGCCGCGCAAGCATCGTACGCACAGTGTCCATATTAATATAGTCCTCGATGCCGCTTCCGGCAATTTGCTCCACAATCAGCTCGCCTTGCGGGCCTTTCATCCACTCGCGAATCGGTACCGGGAAGCCCAGCTTCGGCCGGTTTAATATAAAGTCGGGAATGATCCCTTCCATCGCTTTGCGGAAAATGTATTTGGTTGTGCCTTCCGCCACACGGTATTGCATTGGAATTTTACGGGCCACTTCAAATACATCGACGTCAAGGAACGGCACGCGCAGCTCAAGCGAATGAGCCATCGTCATTTTGTCCGCCTTCATCAGAATATCGCCGGGCAGCCACAAATTCATATCGATGTATTGCATTCTTGTGACCGGATCAAGATGACGTGTTTTCTCGTAAAATCCTTTGGCCACCTGCAGCGGGTTGCGGTAAGAGCGAAGCATCTCCGCATCGATGCGGACCAGCTCGGCTTTCATCTCTTCGCTGAATATTTTGGCGTTGCCGAGGAACCGCTCTTCCAGCGGTGTTGTGCCGCGCATCACGTAGCTGCGCCCTTTGGTACCCGCCGGCAGCAGCCTTGCCAACGCATGCAGCACACGCTGCAGCGCAACGGGCAGCCGCGTGAGCGGAGCCACGGCAAGCGGCTCCCGGTATATCCGGTATCCGCCGAACAGCTCATCGGCGCCTTCGCCCGACAACACCACCGTCACATGCTTGCGAGCCAGTTCGGCGACATGCCACAACGCGATCGCGGACGGATCGGCGACCGGCTCATCCTGGTGCCAGATGGCCTTCGGCAAAGCGGCAAAAAAATCGTCGCGCGAGATGATTTTGGCATAATGCTCCGTATCCAGCGCATCGGCCGTCTGCTTGGCGATACCCGTTTCGTTGTTTGGCCCTTCAAAACCGACTGAAAACGTGCGAATCGGTTCAATTCTCCGCATATGCGTGGCGATGGCCGTCGAGTCGATGCCGCTGGATAAAAAGCAGCCCCGCTCCACGTCGCTTTGCATATGGTGAATGACCGAATCGTTCAGCGCCTCGCGGATACGCTCCACATACTCGTCAAAAGGCCTCTGCTCCGGCTCGAACGTCGGATCCCAATAGCGGTGTACGGACATATGCCCGTCATAAGTCACTTTCACATAATGCGCCGGCGGCAGCTTGCTGATGCCTTTAAACATTGTATCCGGCTCCGGCACATATTGAAACGTCAAATAATTAAGCAGACTTTCGGTATGTATCGTCCGCTGATTGTCGTTAGCCGCGAGAATGCTCTTAATCTCCGAGCCAAACAGGAACTGCTTCGGATCGTGATGATAATAAAACGGTTTGATCCCGAAATGGTCGCGTGCGCCAAACAGCTGCTTCCGCTTGCGATCCCATATGACGAAACCAAACATGCCGCGCAGATGCTTGACGCAATCTTCGCCCAATTCTTCGTATAAATGCACGATTACTTCCGTGTCGCAGTGTGTTTTGAACTGATGGCCTTTTTCCACCAGCATGTTGCGCAAATACTTGTAGTTGTATATTTCGCCGTTAAATACAATCCAGACGGATTCATCTTCGTTGCACATCGGCTGATGGCCTTCCTTCAAATCGATGATGGACAGCCTTCTAAACCCCAGCCCGATGCGGTTTTCCGTCCAATACCCCACATCGTTGGGGCCGCGGTGGATAATCACGTCGGTCATACGTTTCAGCAGTGTATGGGACGGTTCTCGATCTTCAAAAAACAATGCGCCGGTTATTCCGCACATGATGTTGCCCCTTTCCAAGTTGCAGCTACCCCAGATTCTAATATCCTAGTATAGCATAATTGCGGTACAAACGGTAACCGGGCAGGGATTTTCTTTTCCAGAAGGTGTCGCAATTTTGCACCATTCACCTCCTAATATCGCATAGACAAAGCACGGCTATTGGGCTATATTGAGGTCAAACTAGTGGAAATAGGAGGAACCGCGATGATTAAAGGGGTAACAAAAGCCGGTCTTGGAAATGTCGGAACGATTGAGCAATACATAGCAAGCGCTTCCCGTTATGGATTCGGAGCCGTCGACTGCTCCGGTAAAGAGCTGGAAGATTGGATTGCACAGGAAGGTTTGGAGCATGCAAGCAGCTACTTGCAGGAACACCAGGTCCGCATCGGGACTATCGGCTTATCTGCGGAGTGGCGTCAAAGCGAGGACAAATTTCGCGAAGGGCTGACCCGTCTTACTCAAGATGCGGCCGCCGCTGCGGCCCTTGGCTGCCAAAGCTGCACCACCTACATATTACCCTCCACCGACTCGAATGCCGCTCATTTTATGGCGCTGGCTACTCGCAGGCTGCGGGTTTGCGCCGATATTTTGGAAGCTTACGGCATTCGCCTTGGGCTCGAATTCGTCGGTCCCCATCATCTCCGCAGCAAATGGGCGAACCCGTTCATCTGGGACATGTCCAGTACGCTGGACTGGATCGACACCATCAATAAAGGTAACGTAGGCCTGCTGTTTGACGCTTATCATTGGTATACGATAAGCGGGACCAAAGAAGATATATTGAAGCTTAACGCCTCGCAGATCGTACATGCCCACATTAACGATGCGAAAGCGGTCCCGATAAGCGAAGTTCTCGATAATGACCGCCTTTATCCGGGCGAAGGCGTGATCCCGCTGACTGACTTTCTTCAGGGGCTGCAAGCGATCGGCTACAAGGGGGTCATCTCCCAAGAAATATTAATGCCGCAGCCGGTGACTGCTCCTGCAGAAGAGCTGTTCGCCAAATCCCAGCTTGCTTTCCAGAAAGTGTATGCCGCGGCAGGCCTCGAATAACCGCTGTCGTTAACAGCTCCAAACGGGCGAGTTGAAAAAAAATCGGCGTGTGGCCAAATTGCTTTTGTGTCACAGTGGCCGCGGTTTAGCAGAAGTTTATTCTTGATATAGAACTTCGCAGTCCGCTTAAGCGAACTTATAAATCTATAACGTCAAAAAGGCGCCGAATTGGCGCCTTTTTGACTTGGAATCGTATAGCCGGTATGGCTGCTGTTAGGCTTGCTTGGAGGCTTCGATTTCCAAAGACACTTTCACTTCGTCCCCGATCAGCACACCGCCGGTTTCAAGCGCGGCGTTGTAGGTCAATCCAAAGTCGCTGCGTTTGATGCTGCCCGTCGCGCTGAAGCCGACCTTCTCGTTGCCCCATGGGTCTTTGCCCGCTCCTTCAAACGTTACGGTGAACGTCTCCGGACGGGTTACGCCATGAAGCGTAAAGTCGCCGGTAACATTGTATTCCCCATCGTCTGTCTTTACAATCCGTGTCGATTGGAATGTCATATTCGGGTACTGCTCCGCGTTAAAGAAGTCGCCTGTACGCAGATGATTGTCACGGTCCGAGTTGCGAGTATCGATGCTGCTAACGGTGACGCTAAAACGAATGTCGGCGGAAGTCAGATCTTCGGGATCGGCTTCAATTTGCGCTTCAAACTCATGAAAAGATCCTTTAACCTTAGCAATCATCATATGACGGATCGAAAAATCGATACTGCTGTGTGATGCATCAACGGCCCATTTGGTCTTAGACATGAACTACGCCTCCGTTATTAACTGAAATTTATTATGTAACTTACTTTAAATGATAATATTTTCTTCCTGCATTTGTCAATCGAAACTTTAGTAAATCGCTGGGTTTAATCTTGGAAAAGAGCCGTCGATAAATACCGCTCCCCCGTATCCGGCAAAATGACAACAATGGTTTTCCCTTCGTTATCCGGCCGGCTCGCCAATTGTGCGGCCGCCTCCACAGCGGCACCCGAAGAAATGCCGACCAGCAGCCCTTCGATTCGCGCCAGCTCGCGGGCGGTTTCGATGGCCGCTTCCGATTTCACCGTGATGATCTCATCCACGACGGCACGATTGAAATTGCCCGGCACAAAACCGGCCCCAATGCCTTGAATCATATGATTCCCGCGTGGTTTGCCGGATAAGACGGCCGATTCGTACGGTTCCACGGCCACGATCTGCACGGACGGTTTCTTGGCCTTCAGCACTTCCCCCACACCCGTAATTGTGCCGCCGCTGCCGACACCGCAAACAAAAATATCGACTTCGCCGTCCGTGTCCCGCCATATTTCTTCCGCCGTTGTGTGCCGATGGGCCTCCGGATTGGCAGGATTGTTAAATTGCTGCGGGATATACGCATTTGGTATTTCAGCCGCCAGCTCTTCGGCTTTTTTAATCGCTCCGGCCATTCCTTCAGCCGCCGGGGTGAGCACAAGTTCGGCTCCAAGCGCTGTCAACATCTTCCTCCGCTCGATGCTGAAGCTGTCCGGCAAGGTAATCATCAGCTTGTACCCCAATGCGGCTGCGGCAAAAGCAAGACCTACCCCCGTGTTGCCGCTGGTCGGCTCAATAATCGTAGCATCTTTCGTCAGCAGTCCCTTTCTCTCCGCATCCTGAATCATAGCAAAGCCGATACGGTCTTTGACGCTGCCGGCCGGGTTAAAATATTCCAGCTTGGCGACGATCCTCGCATGTATCCGGTGTTGGCGTTTGTAATTCGATAGCTCCAATAAAGGAGTATTTCCGATTAATTCCGTTAAGTTTTTAGCAATTTTGGACATATTTGCTTCCTCCCGTGCTGTTTTATATTTCCCACTTTCGCATTGCCTAAACAAAAAGAAGGGGCAATCCCCTCAATGAGAACTCGCCCCGTTATGATATCATATTAAACCTTCAGGAATGTATGGATTTTACCCAACAAGCGCTCCAAATCCACCGGCTTTGTGTCAAAGCCATCACAGCCCGCCTCAAACGCTTTCTCCTCATCGCTTGCCATCGCATGCGCCGTCAGCGCAATTACCGGGATTTCCTTCGTCTCCACAGACGCTTTCAGTCTCCGCGTCGCTTCCCAGCCGTCCAGCACCGGCAAGCTCAGATCCATCAAGATCAGGTCGGGCCGCTCGGCCATTGCAAGCTGGAAGCCCTGCTCCCCGTCTACGGCGATCACTACCTCGAACCCTTTGCGTATAAGGCGGCGCGACAGCATATCGCGATTCATCTCATTGTCTTCGACCAGCAATATTTTGTGCATATCAGAAGGCTCCTTTACCAGCTTCATCGGGCCGCTTAAGTTAAACCGAACGGGCGACTAATGTGCGTGCGCACCTCATTCAGCAGCGTTTCGCGGTCAAACGATCCTTTTTGAATAATCTTTTCCACATATCCATTCAACCTCATCCGATCTTCGGCAGTAATGGTCTTCGCCGTCACCACAACAATCGGAATATGGCGCCAAGCTTCGTTCTTACGCAGCTCGGCAACGAATTGAAATCCGTCCATCTCCGGCATCATCAGATCAAGCAAAATCAGCCTGGGCACCGATTTGGTCAAGCTGTTCAAGGCGATTCTTCCATTGCCCGCCCGCGCCGCCGTATATCCTTCCCGCTCCAACATTTTCGACATCATTTCACTGGTCGTCACATCGTCTTCGATCACAAGCACCGTGTTCCCGCTGCCCTTGGGCATGTATTTGTCCAGAACGGCGATCAGCTGATCGCGGTGAACCGGTTTGGTCAAAAATTCCGAGGCGCCCAAAGCGTATCCGAGATTTTTGTCGCTGGTCAGCGTTAAAATGATAACCGGAATTTCCGCCAGCTCAGGGTCGTTTTTCAGCTCGGTCAGCACGCTCCAGCCGTCCATGCTGGGCATGAGGATATCCAAACAAATCACGCTTGGCCGCAGCTGCCGGGCCATCTTCAGCCCTTCTTGCCCGCTTTGCGCGAAAGCAAGCGACCAGTGTTCTTTGCCGAGGTAACGTTCCATAAGCTGAAGCGCGGACGGCTCGTCGTCAATAACAAGCACGGTCGCTTTCCCTGCGGTTTGAGATCCTGTCTGATCTCCTGCAGGCCCGATCTCTTTCCTGCGAGCCATAGGCTGAGCGGGGAGCCAGCAAATAAATTCACTGCCTTGGCCTAGCTCACTTTCCACACGGATTTCTCCGCCGAGCATCGAACAGAAATGATGGCTGATCGCCAGCCCCAAGCCTGTGCCTCCATATTTGCGGGTCGTTGAGGAGTCGGCTTGCGTAAACGGCTGAAACAGCTTGTCCACCTGCTCTTGCGTCATACCGATGCCCGTATCCCATACCTGAAAGATGATGCCCGGTATCCCGTGCCGCTCCTCATGAACGGCTTTCAGCCCAATTGTTCCCTGTTGGGTAAATTTGCTGGCATTGCTGAGCAGATTAATTAAAATCTGGCGCAGCTTCGTCACATCCGTTTCGATCTCGCCTTCCGCACAGCGGGTCTCAAGACGGTTGCGGTTGGCGTCCGTGAGCGGCTTCACGGTTGTTATCACATCTTGAATCAGCCCCGGTACATCGCAGGTTTCGAAATACAAGTCCATTTTGCCTGCTTCAATTTTGGAAATGTCCAAGATGTCGTTAATCAGCGAAAGCAGGTGTTTGCCGGCCGTATTGATTTTTTGCAAATCGTCGACGAATACCTGCTCGCCCATATCCTCGGCTTCTTCTTTCAGCATTTCGCTATAGCCGATAATCGCATTAAGCGGCGTCCGCAGCTCATGGCTCATGTTGGCGAGAAACTGGCTTTTGAACAAGCTCGCCTCCACAGCCTCATCGCGGGCTTTCGCCAGCTCTGCAGTGCGTTCCCTCACCTTTTCCTCCAAGTGATCGTTCAGCTGCCGCAGTTCTTGGTTGATGAAAAAAATTTCACGCGTTTTCTGCTCCGTTATTTTTTCCGCTTCTTTACGGGCCGCTCTTTCGCGTTCCAGTTGTCTGCGAAGAATTTCGATTTCGCTCATCCGCTTACTCCCGTTTCTTCAAAGTAAAGCAAGCCCCCGTGCCGGCGCCATCCGAAATATCCTCACGGATCACCGCGATGTTCTCGCCATAGTGGCCGATGCAGCCGCTAATCAGCCCTTCGGCCAAGTCGGCGAATGGACGCGACGAACGATAGACCATTTTCAGAGTGCCGGGTTCGGGCGTCTCATATTCAAATCCGGGCAGTTCCGCATCGGGATACAGCTTGCGTACTTCTACGTGAATATAGCTGTCGACATTCCGCAATAAATCGAATGCGGTGGCGTTCATTTCCACGAACTGCGGATACATTTCAACAAGCTGCCCAAACATGTATTCACCAAACGTGCGCACCAAATCGGTCACCGGTATGCCTGTCTGCTCATGAAGCTTGATGACAAGCTGGATGATTTCTCCGTGATCGTATGTCCCCACCGAGGTGTAACTGCCTCCGGAGGGAAGATCGGCCTCGACGATAATTTTATCGGCAATCTCCAAGGAAAACTTGCTTTCTACCATTTCAATAAATGTTGTAAAAACAATTCCCTTCATCCAATACCCACCTCTATGTATATTCGGAGACCCGTTCTAATCCCATAATGCGGAAAAACGCATCCACGACTTGCGGGTCAAAATGCGTACCCCGCAGCTTTTCGATTTCGGCGAAAGCTTCCTCCGGAGACCACGCCTCTTTGTATGGACGCTCATGCGTCAGCGCGTCGTAAAAATCGGCAATCGCGACGATACGCGCAACAAGCGGAATATCTTCGCCCTTAAGTCCGTGCGGATACCCGGTGCCGTCCCATTTCTCATGATGCGACATCGCGATTTCTTCGGCTACTTTCAAGACGGGAAAAAAGCTGCCCTCCAATATGCTGGCTCCGATCGACGTATGGGTCTTCATAAAGTCGAATTCTTCCGGGGTAAATCTTCCGGGTTTGAGCAAAATTTTATCGGGAATGCCGATTTTGCCCAAGTCATGCAGCGGCGCGGCCAATTGAATCGACTCGACCTCCGTTTCCGGAAGTCCCAGCGTTTCCGCGATCAACCCCGCCATCCGTCCCACCCGGTGCGTATGCTGGCCGGTCATGTCGTCGCGGAACTCCGACGCGCGCGCAAGCAGCTGCAATATTTCAAATTTGGCTTTTTCCAAATCCGCTGTCCGTTCCTGAACCCTCATCTCCAGATGCTCGTTCTGGCTCTGCAGCTCCAGGTGCAGATAACGGGTTTTGAGCAAGTTGTTGATCCGTAAAATCACTTCCGTTTTGTCAAACGGCTTCGTCAAAAAGTCGTTGGCTCCATCGTGCAGCGCTTTTTGCTTCGCCTCCGGCGTCACATCGGCCGTTAAAACCAGCACCGGCAAATAGCTGCTTGAATAATTACGAATCAATCGCAGCGCTTCGAAACCGTCCATTTCGGGCATATGCAAATCGAGAAGCACGATATCGGGTTCAATCTGATGAAAAAGCGGTTCAATCAGCTGCGGGTTGGTGGTACTGTGCAGGTTGGAGTACCCTGCACGGCGTAAAATTCGTTCCAGCAGGCTAATGTTGTATTCCTGGTCGTCAACAATCAGAAATTTTGCGAGTTTTGACCATGTCTCATCCATTATATCCGGCTCCAATCTATCAAACGTAAACTATGAATCAAATTCTAGCGACTCATGGCGTTTTTTGTCAAATTTAATAGGCATGCAAATAGGCACTGGAAACGCTGTCTTTTGCAATCTCTTCATATTATACTCTAAAATTTTGGAATTTCCGACCAATGGTTTCAATAAAATTTTATTTTATGAACAAAATTCGCATTCTTAAAAAATAGCCATGCGAACCTTGGGTCAAAATGTATGGCCGTCTTTGCGCGCACAAAAAGCTCCGCCGCCGCGGAGCTTTTTTATGGTAGATCGTTATGGGGCCGGTTTTTCCGAAGTGCCGCCCTTCGGAACGCCGTCAAGCCCGTATACCCGGTCGTAAGCATCGAACATTTTGCGCGCGATCGGCGCGGCGCCCCATGATCCGAAGCCGCCTTCGGGAATAACGACGGATACGGCAAGCGTTGGGTTCTCCGCCGGAGCAAATGCGATAAACACCGCATTATCGACATTTTTCCCGCCGACCGACTGCGTAGAGGTTCCCGTCTTGCGGGCCAGCGTGTAAGGAAAACCATCAAATCCTTGGACAAATACTTCCTTCATCCCTTTGGTAACCGCATCCCAATATTCCTTAGGGAACGTCGTTTCATCAAGCACTTCCGGCTCGATGGATCTGATCGGGGTTCCGTCGTACGTCTTGATCTGATCGACAAACAACGGCTTCATCCGTTTGCCTTTATTGGCAAGCGTAGCTGCGTATTGGGCAAGCTGCAGCGTCGTATATTTTTCGTTTTGTCCCCATGAAGCGTAGATCATCCGGGACTGCAGCGTTTCTTTCGTATTGGTCTTAAATTCGCTGATTCCGGCGAATTCCTTCGGCAGTCCGCTTCCGGTCAGCACGCCAAGCCCGAACTTGTTCAAGTATCCCTCCCAAATATCGACCGCCTTGGCGCCGCTTCGTAAATAAAGCGGGTTGCCCACCATCGCCGACATAAACGTGTTGGATGAGTATTGAACGGCCAATTGAGCGTTGATTGAACCGTAAGCATGGACATCGGAATTGGTCAATCTGGCGTTGTTATCTTTACCGAAGGTGAATACCCCTGTATCGTTATAACGCGTGTTGATATTAAACAAGCCCTCATTCAGCCCGACAAGCACCGTGAGCGGTTTGATAGTAGATCCGACGTATACGATGGAGGTCGGATGTTTGCTTAGTTCACTCGCCGGATATTCCGGATACGCCGTCGTGATCGTGCCGTTGTTGATAAACGGTTGAATCCGGTTGTACTCCGCCGCCGGAATACCGCCGTTCCATGAGTTGGGATCGTAGTCCGGCATGCTGGCCATCGCCACGACTTTGCCTGTTTTCACTTCCATCGCCACAGCATATCCGGCTTTTGCGTTAGGCGCATAGCCGAACTGGGAAGCCCGGGCTTGCGGTGACTTCAGCCATGCAAGCTGGTCCATAATCGCTTTTTCGGTCTCCAGCTGCACGTCTTTGTCGATCGTCAGCATCAGGTTATTGCCTTTTTCCGGTTTTGTGATTTCCACTTTGCCGATGATTTTTTGCGAGGCGTTGATCGGGTACCGCTTGATCCCGTTTTTGCCGCGCAGCTCGCTTTGATACATCAATTCAATCCCGTCAAAGCCGACATATTCGGTGTCCAAATATTCCTGGGTATTGTTTTTATCCTTGTAGAAAGCAAGCCCGCTCTTCGATTCCCTTGCCGTGGAGTAAGGCCTCATATAACCGACCAATTGAGCGGCGATCGTGCTGTCGTCGTAGTTGCGGATGCTTTCCTCCATAATTTCAAGCCATTTCAGCTCGTCGCGGTGCTCCAGCAAGTAGGCGATTTCATCGCGGGTCAGCCCCGATTTGATGCGCCGCGGCACATAATAATAACTTGGCGTGCCACTTGGATTTTTATCCAGATCGTAACCGACGTCCATATCTTTAATAATATCCTGAGGGGTCAGCGGCTTCTGCGTGTTACTGCCGTATTTGCTGAAGATGTCCGCAAGTTTGTTGGCCAGCGCGACGACTTCGTCTTTCTTCTGGTCCGACTCAATGCGGAAATAAAGAGACTGCGTGGATCTTGTATTGGCGATCGGGTACCCTTTGCGGTCGAAAATATTGCCGCGGATCGGCGCGATCGGTGTGTCCATTTTGCCTGTTTCGCCTTCCTTGGCGCGCAGCTCCTTGCTTTCAACAAACTGCAGTATCGCCAAACGGACGATTAACACGGAAAACAAAGCGAATATGCAAAAAAAGAATAAATTAATGCGGAGTGTAAAATGTCTGCGTTTGTTCACTTCCTGCTTTTGCGGATCTTCCATATTCATCGATTTTTTCATAACATAAGCTTGCTCCTTATACGAAATCTAAAATAAGTGCGCGGGGACACGCCCCTAAAGCAGCTCACGGAGCGAGCGGATGCCCTCCCCGGGAAAATCGTCGTACCTTCTGATTTGAACGGCATCCATGCCGATCTGGCCCGGCGCCCAAATGTCGTTGCGCTCATGATCGCCGACATACAACACTTCGGAAGCATCAAGTCCCGCCGTCTGAAGGGCAAGTGTAAATATCGCGGGGTCCGGCTTTTCCAAACCGACCTCCGTAGAAACGATGACCGGATTGAAATGGTGCAAAATCCCCTTGTACTCCAGTATCGTGCGCAGCGTTGGCGCAAAATTGGAGATGATGCCAAGCTTCAGCCCTTTTTCCCGAAATAACGGCATGCATTCTTTCACATCGTCAAACAACTCGTAATGCTCGGGGGAAGTAAACATCTCGTACAACTCGTGGCAGCAGCGGTGAACTTCGTCTTCCGACCATTCGTCGCGGACTCCGAGTTTCTCCAGTATATAATGATACAGCATGACCCAAAAGGCCCGGTCCGTTTCCGGCGTGCATTCCTCGAACGCGCCAACTTCCTTGCCGTAGTACAGTTCGCGGAATGCTTCGGTAAACAAATCTCCGATGTGGGATTCGTCTCTGTGCAGCGACCGGTCGGCCAAATATTGATGAATGACGGCCCTTGCCGCCGGAATCGTCATCAACGTATCTCCCACGTCGAAAAAAATCGCTTTATATTGATGCAAAGGCTTCATAGCTTCTGCTCCGTTCTCTAAACGTAGTATATCTATTAGTTTAACATATGTAATAGAGGTTGTTCAAAAAGTCAACTAAGCAAAAAAAGAAGCACCGACAAACCAGGCGCTTCTTATGCTTCCTTAATATGGGTTTTGTCGAAATCTGGCGGGTTAAACCAGTTGCCGCCGCTGGCAACCCATGTGGAGTCAAGCGGAATCCATTGTTTTTTCTCCGGCAAATAAACTTCGTTCCAGGCATGGGGGCCATAGCCGCCAAGACCGTCGTAACCAAGTCCGGTCACGACTTTCACTTCCAGCCCTACCGAACGGGCCATCATCGCGTACAGCCGCGAGAAGTCGATGCAGACGCCTTTCCGCGTGCTGAACGTGTCCTCCGGCGTTTGTTCTTTCCAGATGCGCTGATTTTCGTACAACTTCACTTTGTCCCAGTCATAGCTGATTCTTGTGCCGACAAACCGGTACAGCAGCTTCGCTTTTTCTTCGTCGGTTTTGGCGGAGACGGTCACTTCCTTGGCCGCTCCGGCAATATCCCCTGGTATTTGGGCATCAATCACTTCGTATTTGCGCTGCAGGATGCCGCTGAATTCCTGCTCGACCGCCCGGGTGAACACCGGCAGTTTGCTGGCGATCAAATCGCCCGTTACCGGCTCAATCACCTCTTTGGCGCCGCGCTGGTAGAGCTCGGAAGATTGGATGTAATTCGTGACCGGTGTCTGCGGAAATAAAGTCGCGTAAACAAACAACACCGCGACCAATATGAGCGCCCGTGCCGCCCCGCTGACCACGCCGATCGCGCCGCCGGTCAGACTGCTTAAGATGCCGATGCGGCGGACAGACGGCGCGATCGGTCCGGACCACAGTCCGAACAGCAGCGGCAGCGCCAGCCGGTACAGCAGCTGCTTCGCCACGGCATAGACGAGCAGAAACAGCAAGCCAAAGCGGAGCAGCGGAAAATCGCGCACTCCCGTAACCAGCGTATAATACAGCTGCTCAAACATGCCGAGCTGCTCCCGGGGAATTTGCACCTGCAGCGACACCAGCCACGACTGCACTGCGGGCGACAGCAGACCGGCACATGTCCAGCCCGCATAAATGGCCGCTGCGGTCATAACCCCTTCCGCGATCATGCCGCCAAGCTGACGCGCCGAACCGGAGGCTCCCCTGGACATGCCTTGCAATACGGAAACCGCCACCACAACGATCAAACAGATGGATATCACATTCATGGACGTTACCGATTGCAGCGCTTCATGGGGCATGCCGGTCACCTCCTTTATTCTTTTTTTAAATCATTGAATTTCGAGTCATTATGTTATTGCTTGGTGTTTTTCTTTGCTTGATCAATAAGCGCGTTCACCATATCGTCGGCTTTCATCGTAAACGTCTGGTTCATGAAGGTCACTTTCACTTCGCTTGTCCCCGGCTTTCCTTCCAGCTTTAAGCTTTTGGTGGAAATGGTAAACGATCCGTCGGGATTGGCTTTATACTGAGCTTCCTTCGCCTCATTTGTGATCGCTTTGACGGCCTGGTCTTTTACCTCGCTGACCGCAGAGTTCACGGCCGTCGTACCCAACTCGACCAGCTTATCCTTGTAGCTCGCCCCGTAGAACCATAGTCCGGCCAACACCGCCACGATGATGACCCATTTCACAATCGTTTTGACGATACGGACCACGATAAACAGCACAACGATCGCTGCAATGATAACATACCAGCGGTCCTGCAAAAAAGGCATAATAAAATCCATCCATACATTCCCCCTTATTTTCCATGTTTTAAGTACTTGTTCATGCCTTTCCCATCATACAATACGGCCCTACCGGTCTTCATCCCTTTTTTTTCTTAACTCTTGAAGCTGCCGCTGAATTTGCGCCGACTTGTCCGATTTGGCCGTTTTGCGGTAAGTTCGGCGTATCCGGAATAACACAGAAACCACAATGAGCGCCAGCAGAACGATTAAATAAGGATCCATTTCTTCACTCCCTTCTGGACAGCCCGGGGACTTGACCGCTTTTTTCGTACAAACCGTACTATTTGCAGGGACTGGCACGTAAAGTAAAGCAAAGAGACAACCATAAGATATGGGTGGTGCATCTATTTTATGAAAACTGCAATCTGGCTTTATCTGTTCATTTTTGTCGCATTTTTCGATCTGCACGCGCAGTATCCGATTTTGTCGCCGTTTGCGCTTTCATTAGGCGCCGCGCCGTCGTTTATCGGCCTCATCCTTGGCGTTTATTCCATCACTCACCTGCCTGGCAATCTGATTGCAGGTTACGGCGTCGACAAATACGGAAGCAAAAGTTTCATTGTGTTCAGCCTGATTGTAGCAGGAATCGTTCTTATTTTTCAATCTAAGGTAACGGATCCTTGGGACCTGCTTGTCATCCGTTCGATCAGCGGCTTCGTGCTGGCCTTCTTGTCTCCCGCGTGCCTATCGCTGCTCGCCAAACTTGCCAAAGACCGGATTCATCAAGGGAAGCTGATGGCCGGCAACGGACTCGTGCATACGATGGCGTCTGTCGTTTCTCCTGCCGCCGGAGCATTTCTGGTCGCTAAGCTCGGATTCTCCACTTCATTTATGCTGCTTGGTTGGGGGCTCATTATAACCGGCGTTCTGGCCTTTTTTGGCATACAGGAGAAAAAGCTGCTCCAGCAAGCCGTCGCTTTGCCTGAACATGCCGATCCGCATCTGCCGTCAGCCGCATCGGGCTTGTCCGGTGAAGATGGCACCATTCCCTGGTTGTTTTATGGCATCCCGCTGGCACTCTCCTGCTCCCAAGGCATTCTGTTTTTTGAATTGCCGCTTGTCAAGGAGTCCCAAGGATCGATACTCACTTCCGGCATTTTGTTCTCGCTGGTCAGTCTGGGAGCGCTTGTAACGCTCAGCCTGCTTTTCTTAAGCAAATATTCTCCATTCATTCGTGTTGTTATCGGCAGTTTGGCGCTGGCGCTCATCTTCTTTGGGATGTCGGTCAACTGGATGATTCCGCTGTTTGCCTCGCTGTTTCTGATTGGGATGGCAAAAGGCATTATTTACCCGGCGATCGCCTCTGCTTTAGCGAGCGTAACCAGCGCCAGCCGGTACGGCCGGGTGTTCTCGCTGCTGTCGATATCGTTTTCCGTAGGCGCGTTCTTAGGACCCATTCTTGCCGGACAACTACGATTGCAAACATCGCCGTATTTTCTCGCCTTTCTGGCGCTGATGATCGCACTTACGCTGCTTCCCTACCGCACCCTTACAACCGCTTCGGCTTGACCTGCGATCATCTGGTGCCCATTTGTGGAAGTCTGGGTGTTTGCCTTAAGAAATCCGCCCCCCTCCTTCATAATATGATATTGCAATAACAGTACTTTGACTTGGAAAGGAGTGGATCTCGCATGGGAGGTTGCGTTAATCCCGGATATGGTGGTCTTTGGACTTCAACAGCTGTTATTCTTGTGCTGTACATCCTGCTGGTCATTGTTCTTTCGGCAGGTTTCTGGATCTAATTGAACAAAACATGAGCCGCCCGGAGAGCTGGGCGGTTTTTTCATGTCGCCCGATTTAGACCGCCAGAAAGCATTTTTCAACAAAGCTACAGTATCCTCGTTAGTGGGCCAGGAAGAGAATCTCTGCTTGCTTTTGCATATGCTGGAAAATTTTTTTCTCTCCCTACGGACATATTCCCCTGCACACCTTACGAACAGTTTTAGCTAGAAGGAGGTGAGTTCCATGTTAAATACAAACCCAAAGAAAGATAGGAGTGACAAGAGCATGAAGCAATTGCTTCAAAAAACATCCAGGATTACCGTCTTTATGATGATTTTTACCGCTTTGTTTCCAGTTCTTGCCTTTGCGGCAACAGGATTTCAGAATGTGACTTACCAATATGGGACGGTTTCCGGCTCTGTTTACTCTGATGTATACGAACCTTCCATTACGGACGTTGTGTACATGTACGACCCGAACGGGAACTTAGTTGGCTCTGCCACAGCTACCGGGGTTACATACAGCGTTTATGAAGGAGTATACACGTATCATTACGGTTTTAGCGGTTCAGTTAGCGGTTATTACAATTATCTGAACCTGCAGGAAAAGGTAACCGACTCGGTATACCAAAATGTATATAACTCCACACCTAGCAGTTCAGGCGGCAGCGGCTCCAGCGGCGGCGGCGGTGGTGGTGGAGGCGGCGGCGTTTCATCCGGTCCTACCATTCAGGTGACCACCGATGGATTCGTAGACTCCGGTTCCTTGACGGCTTCGCTCGAAACAAACGACACCGTCACGCTTAACCTGAATGGGGATCTAGCACTGATTCCGGCAAAAGCGCTGGTCGGCTTTACATCCGAAAACAAGGTGCTGCGCGTTTCCAACGCAAACGGCACATACATCTTACCGTTGTCCTTGTTTAATCTGGATGAATTGGCGCAAAAGCTTGGCGTCTCCGTGGACGATCTGAAGATTAAAGTTTCCATCAGTGCGGTCACCGGACAGGCGGCTTCGGATATTGCAGCGGCGGCAGCGGCGCTTGGCGCAACTTCAGCGGCGGCATCCGTCGATTTCAATATCGTTGCGGTTGGTCCCGATGACAGCACAGCGGCTATTGATTTCGGAAACCGCTACGTCAGCCGCGTTATACCGGTGAACCAAGACGTGAACTGGAATCAAGCGACCGGCGTGCTGTACGACACTGCTACCGGAAAACTTTCGTTTGTCCCTACGGTGTTCGACACTACGGACGGTCAAACAAATGCAACCTTGAAACGCAACGGCAGCAGTATCTATACTGTCGTCACGTTGAGCAAATCGTTCGGCGATCTTGCAGGCCACTGGTCCCAACCTTATGTCGAAATACTTGCTAACAAGCTAGTAGTTGACGGAGTATCGGACACCTCCTTTGAGCCTGACCGCAATATCAGCCGCGCTGAATTCGCCGCCCTTGTGGTACGTTCCCTCGGCCTTGGCCAAGGAACTTATTCAGGCGAGTTCAATGACGTGAATTCCGGAGCTTGGTACGCAGGCGTTGTAGGCGCAGCCGTCAAAGCTCATATCATTGATGGCTACGAAGACGGCACCTTCCGTCCGGATGCGCAAATCAGCCGTGAAGAACTTGCGGCCATGGTCGTCCGCGCTATGAATTACGCCGGTCTGAGCACCGAAGTTTCTTCCGACGAGCAGTCATCCTTGCTCGGCAAGTTCACCGATGCATCCAGCATCGTATGGGCACAGAAGGAAATCGCTGCAGCCATTCATTCGGGAATCATCGAAGGCATGACGGAAAGCACCATCGGTTCCGCGCAGCATGCAACACGTGCTCAATCGGCAACGATGCTGAAACGCTTCTTGTCTAACGCGGCATTTATCAATTAGATTGACCGGACTCACTCTCCCCTTTTATTGGCCTGGCGCTTTTGCGTCAGGCCATTATTTATATCCCCCCCTCAATCCCCCCGCCGGGGGACTCCAGGCGCTGCGCCCTGGACCCGCCACAGTAGAGGTGGTTTGTGCCGCTGGCCCGCGCCTTGATGTTTATGGCTTGCTGCCGCAAACCTATAAACATCGCGCTTTACTCTAGGCGTTGTGACGCAGGGTGCTGCCGTGTGCCGCGGGCCCGCGCCTTGATGTTTATGGTTTGCTGCCGCAAACCTATAAACATCGCGCTCTACTTTCGGCGGTTGGTCGCCCCCCCTCAATTCCCCCGCCGGGGGACTCCAGGCGCTGCGCCTGGACCCGCCACGGTCGAGCAGCTGTGTGCCGCGGGCCCGCGCCTTGATGTTATGGCTTGCTGCCGCAAACCTATAAACATCGCGCTCTACTTTGAGCGGTTGGTCGCCCGCAATCCCCTCCCCGGGGACTTCAGGCTATGCGCACTGTTGTCAGGTTAGCGATAAATGGCTGGTATTCGGGGCTCATATTGGTTATATTATCGCAATCATATCGGGTCTATGGAGTAATCCTAACGCACACAAAATGCTTGAACAGAGCAAATGAAGCGACTTCGATTCAACTTGATGAAAGTCGATCTTTGGCTAGCTGTCTGTAACGGACAACATCATCACTATGGTTAGCATTATGCATGCGAACGGCACGCTCCAACGCTAACGGTCAACAGCGCCTTTATTTGGCAAAAAAATCGGGTTATCATTTTTTAATGGACATGAGCGACTCTATTTGCCCAAAAAAGTCGGAAAAATCGCGATGGCAGGCCAAATAAGAGCGCTGGTGTCCGTCCTATTAAGCAAACCTCAGATTTGGTTTACATAGCTGCGCTGATGTCCGTTAGAAAGGGGGCTTCTCCAACGCTGGGGGTTACACAACGGTTGGATGATGCACAATGAATCGACAGTCTCACTCAGTCCGTCCGTTATCCATCCAGATGGATTCTAAGTCCAGAACGGGTCTCCACGCATAAAAGAAGCTCGATTATTCCTGTGACGTTGCCCCCCTCAATCCCCCCGCCGGGGGACTCCAGGCGTTGTGACGCGGGGAGCAGCTTTGTGCCTCGAGACCCGCGTCTTGGTATTTATCGCTTGCTGCCGCAAGCCTATAAACATCGCGCTTTACTAGTGAGCGTCAAATGAGTCCCCTCCAGTTCGATAAAAGAGGCCGCTCCAGCAACCCGTTCATATGGCTGCTGGATCGACCCCGTATCACTACTAATCGTTTATTAAAGCGGATTTTTGAAGCAATCGCTGCATGACCACCGCGACTTCAGCTCTTGTGATATAGGCTTCCGGAGCTATTGTTTCACCGCTTCTGCCGGAAATGATTCCGGCGCTTACGTTATCCGCAACACCATTCAATGCCCAACTCGATACATTCTCGGCATCTACGAATGGATGAATTGTCAAATTCGCGCTTTGTCCGGGCTTTACTCCTTGCAGTTTCGTTATCGCCATTGTCTTGGACAAGATCTGCATCGCCTGTTCGCGCGTAACTTTCTCCTCCGGACGGAAGGTACCGTCCTCAAACCCGTTGATTAACCGATACGCATAGGCCGTTTGAATCGCGCTGCTGTACCAAGCCGTTCTCCTTACATCTGTAAACATAGTCTCACCGTTCTCCAGCCTTAAACCTAAGCTGCGCACCACAATGGCTGCAAACTCGGCACGGGTAATGTCCTGATCCGGACTGAACAACTCGGTGCTCGCTCCGCTCACGACCATCCGCGAACCCATGTTATTGATCGCAGCTTTCGCCCAGTGATCCGCCACGTCCTTGAACTGAAGCGGACGCCACACTAACGTGTATGTGCTGTTGCTCAGGCTGTTAATCTCGGCGTAATACTTGCCATCGACATAAACGATCTTCGTCGGCACGTGGCGGACTGCTCCGTCCGGCTCAATGACTACACCCGTAGTCATCCGGTTCGGATCGACTCCTTCCGGAATGGCAATCGTTCGTTTTACATAAGCGTTAAACTTCGCTACTTCTTCTGTTCGGTCGCCGTACAACGCTTTTACGCTAAAGTTCAGCGGGGGAACTACGATCTCCAGTCCGTTCGCCGCGGCTGCGTTTTGTACCACCTGAACCGTTTCATTCGGCGGTGTGGCAATCTCGATACGAATCTTGACGTCCTTCAGCTCCAAGCTGGTGCCGAAGCGTTCGGATATGGCATCAATGTTGATCTGCTGAGCCGGAAGCGTATAAGCCGCCTGTCCGGTGCGAATTTCCACCACCGCCTGATGCGCTTCCATGCTCTTCACCATACGTCCGTTCAACTCGCCGACAACGACAGCGCTAGCTGTGTTGACCGGTATCAAAATGACGGTCCGTTCGCCTTCTGCTTCAAGAAGCTGCTGCAGTTTTTGTTCATCGATGACAATTCGCGTCACCTGTTGACCATTGACTACTACCGTTGCGGCTGTGCCCGCGCTCTCCGCTTTGCCATTGACATACACAGCCGCGTCTGTATTAGCGGGTTCCGGAGCGGATGGTGTGGACGGCTGAGATGACGAACCGCCGCTGCCGCTTGACGGAACCCACGGGATCACAGCAGCGGAAGCCTCAGATGAGATACTTTTGCCAAGGCGATTAATGGCTTTCACCGTAAAGGTGTAGGACGTGCCGTTCGTTAATCCGGTAATCGTAATCGGACTTGCCGAACCAGTGACAACAAGATCGCCCGGGGAAGCGGTCACTTCATAGCCCGTTACAACACTTCCACCGTTATCGGCAGGACCGTTGAAGAAAACGGTTGCGCGGCCGCTGCCCGCAACTGACGATATGTCGATCGGAGCCGCCGGTACCGTTGCCGGGATTGCGCTCAATTCGTTGGAATAGGAACTGTCGCCTCCCACAATCGCCGCCTTTACGACGAAATAGTACGCTACTCCATTGGTCAATCCGGCTGCATCGTAACTGTAAACCGAACCCGCAACCGTGCCGACCTCCGTTCCATATACTTGGGAAGCTACGCTTCGGTAAACGGTATACCCTGTGGAACCCGGCACCGGAGTCCACGATAATTGGACATGGGCATTCCCCGCAATTGCGCTGTATAAATTCGGGATGCCCGGCGTTAGAGCCTGCGGAATTGCGCTCACTTCATTGGAATAAGTGCTATCGCCCCCCGGATTCGCCGCTTTGATTACAAAATAATAAGTTGTTCCGTTGATCAATCCCGTCACATCGTAGCGATAGGCAGATTCGGATACCGAAGTGATCGGGTCCCCGAACAAACCGGAGGTTTCACTCTTGTACACTTTATATCCCGTTGCTCCGGATACCGGATTCCAGATAAGGGTCACTTTTGCATTCCCTGCTGCAGCATCGACAATTGTCGGCTCCTCCGGGATTTGATTGACCGTTAATGCGGCGGATGCCGATGCTTTCGATTGCGATAGTGCGCCACTTGCAACCGCGCGATATTGATAGCCGCTCATCGCTTTAGACACGCCGGTGACGGTAAGGGTGGAAGTACTCGTACCGCTGTACGGAGCTTCATCGGTTATATTTGTGAAACCAGAGCCCGTATTCACCTGCCACTTGTAGTCGGTTGCACCTGCTGCGACGACTGTAAAATGAACAGTTCCACCTTCATCGGCCGTTTGATTGTCAGGTCCTGTCGTAATCGAAAGAGCGGGAAATACGGTAACCTTGCCCACCGTCAAAGTCTTAACCATTTCGATAGCATTCGTATTGGTCATAGAAAATTGGTTGATGTCGGATTCGTCGGCGACCGTAAGCGCCTTGTCTCCAAGACTTGCGGTTTGCTTGATATTGAATCGGATATGAAAGAGCGTGTCGCCCGCTTCCTTGGCGGGAGTAAGTCCTTCCGACCAGGCGGCCATAAGCCAACCGTCCGTATTGCTGTGATTGGCGGCAAACATCAAATTGTCGGCAGGATCGAATATATCTGCAACTTCGAGCGCCGCCGCGTCGAAGACGATCCGAATTCCGTATGAACCTGCACTGGAAGAAGCTTGTGCTAAAGATACCGGTACGGTGACGTTCTCTCCCGGCACACCGGAAACACTACCGATGAGAACCGTCACTGTCCCAAACGCATTGACGGTGACGTTCGCTGTCTTCGTATTGGTCTGCCCGGTAACATCGCTCCATGAAATTCCGTCCCACTCCTGCTTCTGGAACGTTGCCGTCACAGTATACGTTTCGGCCGCAGAAGAAACGTAAGCGGATATATATGTTCCTCCATTAGCTGCGAATGTACCGGATTTTCCTGTTTCCGACGAAGTCCAGCTAACCGGTATGTAACGCTCGTCTCCACGGATCGAACCGCTAATCGATTGGCGGTCGCCCGTCGCTGTAAGCGTGATGGAATCCCCAACCGCTGCCGTCGTCGGACTCGCATTCATACTGTTGTTCGCAGTGTTCGCGACCGCAGCATAATACGCGGTATAGGTAATATCCGCTGTTACTGTTGTCGCACCTACCTGCACCGCAGTAAGTAAAGTAACGCCGCCGTCTGTGCTCCAACCGGCAAATTTATATCCGTTGGTTGGCGTAACAGCCGGTACAGACACCGGGTTTCCTCCATGTGCGACTGTTTCTTTCGGCGAACTAACGGTTCCATGGACACCCGCGGCATAATTCACCTCGCGCTCTGTGACTACCACGGCTATCGTTTGACCGAACTTCATGGCCTTGCCGGCCGCATCCACTTCCGCAATCGCGATTTTGTCGCCGTTCACTGCCACGATAATGCCGTCACTCGGCAGATCCGTATAGCCCGATAGCGTATCGCCTACTTTCGGTATGGTCACCGTGCCGCTTCCTTCATTCTTATACACATTCTTGTTCCCGACACCAACGGTTTGGGCCACACTTATTTTCGTCTTTCCGTTGTTCGATGCGCCTGTTACGTCAGCTGCCGTCACGGTCATTCCAGCAGCTTCCTCGGGGCCAGATGGCGGCATTGCTTTCAATATGGGATAACTTCCATTCTCGGGGGACCAAACATTGGGGTCCCAGCCGGTATAAGTGGCGGCTTGCTTTAATTCGGCGATCGTTTTTCCAGTGACCGAGGAAGTCGTTTGATTGCCAATTGCCTTTACATTGTCGTCCGTATTGAAATACGAATTGCCGGCAAAGGTAGCGGTAGTCTGATTAAAACCGATCAATCCTCCTACATTGCTAGGTCCAGCAGCTTTTCCAGCCGCAAATGAATTCTCAATGCGAGGCGTATAGGTGGCGGTATAACCGTTAGAGCCGATCAACCCGCCTACTTTTCCTGCGTTACCGCTATCTCCGGTGACATTGCCTGTTGCATAGCTGAACTTGAGCAGCCCGTTATGTGAGCCAATAAGCCCCCCGAGATCCCTGCCGCCTGTCACATCTCCGCTGGCAATCGAATTCAAGATCGTTCCTAGATTGAATCCGACAAGTCCGCCTGCTATGCCATTGGCACTGGTCACATGAATATTAGTAAAGCTCGACTCGATCGTGGCACTAGCTGCATTCGCTCCTGCCATTCCGCCAATATTTAAGCTGGAGGTGCTGCTGCCACCTTGAATTATGCTGGTTGCGTCGGTCCCGGTTACGGAGCTTTCAGTAATCGTTGTAGCGTTTAGCGTATTACCGACCAATCCACCGATTCCATTCGTACCCGTTATCTCGGAGACGACGACATGAACTTGCGTTACGGTACCGTCGGTGATTTTTCCGGCCAGGGCGCCTTTGCGGTTTCCATCTGTCCCTGTAATGTTCACATTGGTCAACTTCAGATTTTTAACGGCTCCCCCTGCCCCGATCTCGGAAAATAGACCCCGATCATCAGAAGCGGAAGTAATCGTAAGATTGGAAATCGTATGCCCGTCTCCGTCCAAAGAACCTTTGAATAAATTTAACGGCGTCCATTCCCCGGTCAAGACGATATCCGCGGCCAGCTTATAATGTGCGGTTGAATTATTGTTGATATTGCGAAGATCGGTGCTGCTCGTAATCAGATAGGGAGATAATTGCGTCCCGCTGCCTCCGCCGAAGGCATGCGCTTCGCGACCCATGAGACTAAGTGACAAAGTAATGCAAACCAGCAATGTGAATAGTCTGAATGTCGCTGTCTTATCTAGTAATTTCAAGGCTGCTCCTCCACTTGTACAATGATTCTAATTTTTATAAATTGTACTGAATAACTATTACATGTAATGGTTTCGATTCGACTTCCCTCTAGCAGAAGCAATAGGCGAAGCGGTTTACTGAGGAGTTGCCCCCGAAGCTTCAATCCCCCCTTTTATGGTAGGAATGGTTATTTTCCTAATCATAACAATTAAGGACTGAACAATTTCTGAACAAATACAAATAGCTTCTTTATTCGCCACAAAGGAGATCCATGGTTGTAATAGAACGGCAAAAGCCCTCGTCCATAGTTTATGGACAAGGGCGAAGGTCTTCGGATGCTTCTTTAGGTAGACTTTTGCAGCACCCTCTCTTGGAGATGTGAATAATGCTACCCCAATTGCATGGATCCCTCGGCCCATGGCATACTAATCTTGTGAAAAGGCGGAAATTGCGCTATGATCTAACCATTCATCGGCAGCGGCGAAGCCGCATCATCTGCCGGACGACATCTACGGATGAGGTGAACCTCATGTCCATCGCCATTATCGTGGAAGGCAAAAACGACAAAAGCCGCCTGAGGCGGCTTCTTACGAGTGACGTATTAATTTTGTGCACCTTCGGTTCGTTGAATACGGACAAGCTGGAGGCGCTGAAGAAAAAAGCCGGAGACCGGCAAATTTATTTGTTCACGGACAACGACGCTTCGGGCAAAAAAATCCGCGGCATCCTGCGGGACACGTTTCCCGATGCCGAGCAGATCTATACTCGCCGGGGTTACGCCGGAGTCGAAGGGACACCGGACGAATATATCGTTTTGCAGTTGGAGAAAGCCGGCTTGGACGAATTTATCGTCTACCCGGAGGAAGACCCCGCGATTGCCAGCCACCCCCACATCCCCACTCCCAGAACATAACCGGAGCTTACGATTTGCTTAATCGGATAAGATCTTCGGCGACTTCGTCGATGTTCAAATCGGGGTCGTTGCCATTATAGAACGAGCGGATTTTATTCGAGCTGTCGACCAGCAGGATGGCATTGCTATGCGAGAATGTGCCTGTTTTATCGTCTTTGACGACCATCACGCCGTATTTCTCGGCAAGTTCAATCGTTTTCTTCTCATCGCCCCGCAGGAAAAACCATCCCTTCGGATCGGCGTGATAGCGGCCTGCGAATTCGTTTAAGGCGGGCCGGGTATCTTTAGTCGGATCAAACGAAATCGATACAATCGATGCTTTCGTGCCAAACGCACCTTTTTTCGCTAAGGCATCCTGCACTTTGGATAATGTGTACGTCGTCGGCAAGCAGACGTCCGGGCAAGTGGCGTAGAAGAAGTACACCAGCTTTGCTTTTCCTTGTAGCTGAGATAGGCTTACTTGCGCCCCGTCGATATTTTCCAATTGAAACTCCGGCGCCGCCTTGGACATCGGATACTGCTTTTCATTCCCCTTCAGCAGCGTCAAACCGAAATAAACGATCAATCCGAGCAGCAGCACCATCACAACAAGCCGAAACCCGTTTTTCTTCAAAAAATCCGCCATCTGTTCCGTTCCCCTCTCCAAAAAAAAATCCCATGATATCATGGGACCTTACTTATTCATACGAACTGAATCAACCTCGGGAAATCGTATCGATCACCATGACCAGGAACAAAATCGTCAAATAGTTAATCGAAAAAATAAACATTTTCTTAGCCCACAGCACTTCATCTTCCGCTTTGAAGCCCTTGATGCTCATAACCGCCCACCATAAGCCAAGCGCCGCAGCTACATACAAATAAATTTGTCCGGTGTAGCCAAAGAACGTCAGCAAAAGCGATACCGGTACTAGCAGCACGATATAACGAACCATGCTGATCTTCGTCACATATGAACCTCTGACTACCGGCAGCAGCGGGAATCCGGCTGCGCGATACTCTTCCATCCGGCGAATGCCCAACGCCCAGAAATGAGGCGGCTGCCACAAAAACATAATGCCGAACAACGTTAGCGCAATTTTGTCAAACTCCGGAACGACTGCACAATAACCGATGACCGGCGGAATCGCACCCGAAAAACTGCCCACAAAAGTGCTCCATACCGATGTCCGTTTAAACCAGGCCGTATAAATCCATACATAAACGAACAGCCCAATCATCCCCAGCAGCGCCGCCAGCGGGTTGGCCAGCAGTCCCAGCACGAGAATCCCTACCACGCCAAGCGTAATGCCATAGCCGAGTACAAGCTGCGGCGAGATATTGCCGGAAGCAAGCACACGCTTCTGAGTCCGGGCCATCTTCGTATCCATATCGCGGTCCAAATAATTGTTGAGCACGCAGCCGGAAGCCATTACAAGCGCAGTACCCAGCAGCGTCACGATCATCAATACCCAGTCGATCTTCCAACCGGAAGCGACCCAAAAACCGCCGAAAGCCGTAATTGAATTTGAAAAAATGATGCCCGGCTTCGCCAATTGAACGAAATCTCTCCATGTAACCGAGTAGGTCCCCGCTTCTGCGGCCGGCGCCTGACTCGTCGCGTTTAAATCAAGCTCTAATGGTTTCTCCATGCTTGATGTCCTCCTGCAAGTTTTGCGGCTCGCGCAAAACGTACTTCAAAACATGCCGGCGTCTTCAAAGCAAACACGCGATGAACGATCCGCATATTGATTTCATCCGCTCCAGCACAATTAATATAATAGCAATCGGAACTTCTTTTGACAACAAACGCACCCATGAGTTCATAAAATTGTCGGATTATATCCGGCGCCGGCGTGCTTCAAAATTGCTCGAACGACCATATATAAAAGCAGTCCGGACAGTACTTCTCACCGCTCGGAAGGGTCTCAATCTCCGGACAGGTGCAGATGCTTTGCTCGTTTCTGATTTCCATATCCACCGCTTCAAGCTGGCGGATCAGCTCGGCTCTATGCTCGAACAGCTTCTCCAATTTGGCCCGGTCCGCCCGCGGACGCACATCGCTCATTGTTGTTTAACCCCTTTTTATACTAAATAATAGACAAAAAGAGAGCGCTGCCAGTTGCCTATGGCAAGCTCCCTTTTCATTTATGCTCGGCTTGGCCGGGTAAAATTATTCACTCTTCACTGTGCAACCGCCGCAGCGTCATTTGCCGATTTCCAGAGGAGGCAGCCCAAACAACAGCAGCCGCAGAGCGCCCCATACCGAGCGCAGCAGCCGCTGAATCGGTTCGGCCCCGGTTCCAAGCACGTTCAGCACAAGCCCATGCTTGTACGTCAACGACACGCCCGCGGAAAAGCGGTAGGCCGGGTCGCTCTCCAAATAACTGCGCACCGTATCTCTGACGGTATCGACGTGTTTGGAGCAAATCCCTTCGCGAAAAACACATAACGAACCGAGATGCGTAAAGCCGTTCCAGCCTCCTTTGGCGTTAAAACTCGTGGAAGCGGGTTGGATGTTTTGCCTGCCGGAATAAACGGTTTCTCCGTTGTAAAATACCGACAGCTTGCTCTTGTAGCTATCGAATTGAAAAAGCTCGCCGCGCGACATCCGGCCAGGACACAGTATCTCCGAAACGATGAGCGCACTTCCCGCCTCCATTCGGATCTCCGTGTGGGATACCAAAGCAGCGTCCTTATACAGCATAACCGGTTCCGGAATATATTCAAACAGCGAGTCTGCGCGCAGCAGCACGGTCGTTTGCTGAACCGATGGCACCAGCGGACCGCCGGCATATTTACGCGAGGGGTGTACCTTGGTCATTGACTGATTTGTCGCATAAACATGCGCGCCTTCTCCCAGCTCCCACTTGAACTTATAACGATCGCCCGCCATCATCCCGGGAGAAGCGTCCATTACATATACGCCGAGCTGGCCGTGGGCCAAGGAAAAAGGCTTGGCAATTTTCAGCGGGTAACTGTGAAATTTACGGGAGAGTCTTGTGGACTCCCCCGTCTTGACGAATTCCGCTTCCATGCTTGCGCTCAATTCAGGCATAGCTGTATTCTCGTTCGACCCAACTCACTATCGATTCCAACCCTTGACCGTTAAACAGATTGGAAAAAATATACGGCTTCTCTCCCCTCATCGTACGCGTATCGTTCTCCATCACTTGAAGCGATGCGCCGACATAAGGCGCCAGATCGATTTTGTTAATGATCAGCATATCCGACCGGATAATGCCCGGACCGCCTTTGCGGGGAATTTTTTCCCCTTGCGCCACATCGATAATATAGATGAAACGATCGACCAGCTCCGGGCTGAACGCGGCCGCCAAATTATCGCCTCCGCTTTCGATAAATATGATGTCCAGATTAGAAAAACGCCGTTCCAACTCCTCAATCGCCTCAAAATTCATCGATGCGTCCTCGCGTATGGCCGTGTGAGGGCATCCGCCCGTCTCAACACCAATGATCCGGTCCTCCGGCAGCGCCGCGGAGCGTATCAAAATATTGGCGTCTTCTTTTGTATAAATATCGTTTGTAATGACCGCGATGCTGTATTTGCTATTTAACTTGCGCGCCAGCCTCTCCACCAGAGCGGTTTTGCCGGAGCCTACTGGCCCTCCGATCCCGATTCTCATAGGACGATCAAGCTTGCGGGCCGGCGGCGTTTCCCAGTGGTGGTGATGATGATGTGTTCCTCCTTGGCACATTTATGTTTCCTCCCCTTTAAGTTTATGGAAACAACACTGATTTCGAAAGATAAGGAGCAGCACGCTCCGAAACAAAGACGGATTTGGAAACATTGCAGCTATGACATAAACAATCTGGAGTACAACGTTTCATGTTCCATCTGGGCGATATCGGCCGACGGCGTGCACGTATACCCGTCTTCGAGTGGATCCAAACGGGTGGCTCGGCCCCATGCTTTTCCCGCCTCGGGGATAAGTCCTGCCAGCAGTTTCTGGCCCTCCGTTTGTCCCATCGCCATAAGCCGGAGGGCGCTGTTGACACAGGTGACCATACACGTGTACAAGTACCCTTCTACGGCCGCCGCCAGCGGAACGCCAAGCAGATAGCTGGCATATCCGTGCACCGTCGGATGCGTGCCGGGACAGCTGCCTCCCGCGATCGCTTTGGCGAGCGGCCCCCACTCCAGATCAGGGTACATGTCGCGTGCTAGTTGAAAAAGCCGCTTGCCCATTTTCTGCACGCCTTCGCGGGTTTCCCGCGCGCTGCGCTGAACATGCTGCAGCCGGTCGACCGCCCAGATCGACTCATAAGCGCCTTTGGGCAGGTACGTATACACCGCTTTAACGGCCAGGGCGTCAAGTGTGCTCCAGCTGTGATACAACATAGTCAAAATAAATTCGCGCAGCTTCTGCGCATCGGTAATCCATCCTTGCTGCACCAGCGTTTCCAAACCAAATGAATGGGAAAAGCCGCCGATCGGCAGCGCCGAATCGAGCAATTGAATGTAAGAGAGCTGCGAGTATGCGGGTTGTGTCATTTCTCTTCCTCCTTACGGCTTACCGTGTTCATCAGAACATAAAATACCGCTGCGCCATCGGAAGCACTTCCGCTGGCTCGCAGCCTACCGGTTCGCCGTCTACCTTGACGACGTACGTTTCCGGATTCACTTGAATGAGCGGCGTGCCGTCGTTGTGGATCATATCTTTTTTCGTGACCGAGCGGCAGCCGCGGACAGGTTCGATACGTTTGGTCAGCTTGAGCTTCTCTTGTACGCCAAGATCGAAGGCGGCTTGGGATACAAAAGTGACGGAATGCTTCAGCGCACCTCCTAACGCTCCAAACATCGGACGCCCCAATACCGGCTGCGGCGTTGGGATCGAAGCGTTAGGGTCGCCCATCTGGGCAAATGCGATCATGCCGCCCTTAACGACCATGTCCGGCTTCACGCCAAAAAACATCGGGCTCCAGATAACAAGATCGGCGAGCTTGCCGTTTTCCACAGAGCCGACCAAATGTGAGATTCCATGTGTGATGGCAGGATTGATCGTATATTTGGCAATGTAGCGCTTAATGCGGTAGTTGTCGCTTGCCTGGTTCATATCGGCGGAACTGCCGGCAGCTGCGTCCCCGGGAACGCGATGCCCCGCCGAATTATCAGCGGCATCGGGCGGCGTAGGGTCCGCATCGACGTCAGCCGATTCCGGCACGGCGGATACCTGCGCCGCCGCACCGGTCGGGGCCAGCCAGCCGCGCTGCTTTTTCATTTTATCCGCCGTCTGCCATGTGCGGATAATTACCTCGCCGACACGGCCCATCGCCTGTGAATCGGAGCTGATCATGCTGAACACGCCCATGTCGTGAAGCACATCCTCAGCGGCGATTGTCTCCGGCCTGATGCGCGAATCGGCAAAAGCAACATCCTCGGGGATGCGGCTGTCCAGATGATGGCACACCATCAGCATATCGAGATGCTCCTCGACGGTATTTACAGTGTAAGGGCGGGTCGGATTCGTCGAAGACGGCAGCACGTTCAGCTCCGCCGCGGCGCGAATAATGTCCGGCGCATGGCCTCCGCCCGCTCCCTCCGTATGGTAGGTGTGAATGGTGCGCCCGTTAATCGCCGCAAGCGTATCCTCGACAAAGCCGGATTCATTCAGCGTGTCGGTATGAATCGCCACCTGCACGTCATAACGGTCAGCGACACGCAGGCAGGCATCGATGGCCGCGGGTGTCGTGCCCCAGTCCTCGTGCAGCTTCAGTCCGATCGCTCCGGCTTCGACTTGTTCGGCAAGCGGCGCCTCGAAAGCGGCATTTCCTTTCCCGGTAAATCCGAGATTCATCGGAAACGCTTCAGCCGCCTCCAGCATCCGGTGCATATGCCATGCGCCGGGCGTACACGTGGTGGCGCTTGTTCCCGCAGCCGGCCCCGTGCCGCCGCCGATCATCGTTGTCACGCCGGATGACAGCGCGGTCTCAATCTGCTGCGGACATATATAATGAATATGCGTATCGATGCCGCCGGCTGTAACGATTTTGCCTTCCCCGGCGATCACCTCGGTGGAAGCGCCGACGACCATGCTTGGAGTCACACCATCCATAATATCGGGATTGCCGGCTTTGCCGATGCCCGTGATAAGACCGTCTTTGATGCCGATATCCGCTTTGACGATACCCCAATGATCGATAATCAGCGCGTTTGTAATCAAAGTATCCAACACGCCTTCTTCGCGGGTATGGCGGCTCGACTGGCCCATCCCGTCGCGGATCACTTTGCCGCCGCCGAATTTGCATTCGTCTCCGTAGACGGTATAGTCTTTCTCGACCTCAGCCCATAATTCCGTATCCGCAAGCCTCACCGCATCTCCGGTTGTCGGCCCGAACATAAGGGCGTAAGCGCCCCGTTCCATACGTTTCACCTTCAACGCTCCTCCCATAGGGCTAAGCGTTCCACCGTCTGCTCCGGCATTTTGCCTGACGTCGCTTCGCCCTGCGTCAAGTTGTTCAGTCCGTATGAGAGCTTTGCTCCTCCCAATTCTACAAGCATCACTCGCCGCTCTTCTCCAGGCTCAAACCGGACAGCCGTGCCTGCAGGAATATCCAGTCTCATGCCAAAAGCCAACCCTCTGGCAAAAACAAGCGCCCGGTTCACCTCAAAAAAGTGATAATGCGAACCGACCTGTATCGGCCGGTCTCCTCGATTCACGACCAATACTTCGATGGTTTGACGATCTTTATTTATTTCAATATTTCCATCAGCTGTGCGGTATTCTCCCGGTATCATGGGAAACGCCTCCTTCCGCTTGGTGCGCAAAAATCCGGCCGCAGCATATACGAAGCTGCACCCAGGCTAAGCCGCTGAAGTTTGTCAGGGTATAGGTTGATGGACTGTGACAAGTTTTGTTCCGTCCGGGAAAGTCGCCTCCACCTGAACCTCGTGAATCATTTCCGGAATTCCCTCCATGACCTGCTCTCTGCGGAGCACGGTGGCGCCAAGCTGCATCAGCTGCGCGACGGATAGTCCGTCTCTTGCTCCTTCCAGCAGCTCGGAGGTGATTAAAGCGATGCTTTCCGGGTAATTCAGCTGGAGCCCCCGCTGCAATCTGCGGCGCGCCACATCGGCGGCCACCGTAATCAGCAGCTTCTCCTTCTCGCGTTCCGTTAAATTCACAGGCTCACCTCTTCCAAAAAAAACGAATAATGAGTTACATATACTCCCATTATATTCGGCATTCGGGTACGTGTAAATAAATTTATGTTATGTTTAATGACATAAAATAAGTCGATCTAAAGTAAAATTGAATATCCAAATGCAATTTTCTCGAATAACCGCACAAAAAATATTTATTTAGAATTTTTACGTAAAATATATTGACATTTATGTGACACCGAAACTATGATAGGCCATGTGAGCTGGAGATACAGATAATGCTCACTAATCCATTTATTTCTTGCCGGAGGATGGATGCTCCGGTGCCGGTTTCTGCTGGCGCAAAAACTTAAGCTGATGCTTCATGTGGATGGTTTTTGCTGGGAGAAACTTAAAGGCTTAAGCTTTCGCTGCCGCAGTTGTCGGCGCAAAAACTTTAAGGAGTGGATAGGATGGGAAAAAGAAGCAGAGGGTTAACACTGTTTGCGGCGTCGTGCTTGACGCTTAGCGCGTTATTATCGGGCTGCGCGGCGGACACCGCAAAACCGGCGGCATCGGCGGACACAAAAACAGAAACCAAGACCGAGACCGTGGCAGGAGGCGAAATACCTGTAGGCATTCTTCATTCGCTCACAGGCACGATGTCCATCAGCGAAGTGTCCGTCAAAGACGCGGAGCTCATGGCTATTGACGAAATCAACAGCAAAGGGGGCATCCTCGGTAAAAAAATCAAGCCGATTATCGAGGATGGAGCATCAGACTGGCCGACATTTGCAGAAAAAACAAAAAAACTGCTGCAAAAAGACAAAGTAGCCGCCATTTTCGGCTGCTGGACATCGGCAAGCCGCAAAGCCGTACTTCCGGTCGTCGAGCAAAACAAAGGGTTGCTCTGGTATCCGGTTCAGTACGAAGGGTTGGAATCGTCGCCCAACATTTTTTACACAGGAGCCACCACGAACCAGCAAATCGTCCCCGCAGTCACGTGGCTTTTACAAAACAAAGGCAAGAAATTTTACCTCCTCGGTTCCGACTACGTCTTCCCAAGAACGGCCAACAAAGTGATCAAAGAACAGCTGAAAGCCGAAGGCGGCACACTTGTCGCCGAAGAATACACCCCGCTCGGACATACGGACTACAACACCATCATCAGCAAAATCAAAAAAGATAAACCCGACGTTATTTTCAATACGTTAAACGGGGACAGCAACGTCGCTTTCTTCAAACAGCTGAAGGACGCAGGCATCGGCCCCAACGACATCACCACCTTATCGGTATCGATCGCTGAAGAAGAAATCCGCGGCATCGGCGCATCGATCCTCGAAGGCCACTATGCGGCTTGGAACTATTACCAAACGACGGATACGCCGGAAAATAAAACGTTCGTCGAAGCGTACAAAGCCAAATACGGCAAAGACCGCGTCACCGACGATCCGATCGAAGCGGCCTACGACGCCGTATATTTGTGGGCGGAAGCTGTCAAAAAAGCCGGCTCAGTCGACGTAGACAAGGTGAAGGAAGCGGCCAAAGGCATCGAGTTTAATGCACCGGGCGGAAAAGTAAAAATCGACGGCGAAAACCAGCACATCTACAAAACCGTTCGTATCGGTCAAGTGCAAGCGGACGGACAATTCAAAGAAGTGTGGAACTCCGGTCAGGCCGTCAAACCCGATCCGTTCCTGAAAACTTATCCTTGGGGAGCCGAGGTGAACAAAAAGTAGCGTTATGCAAGGATGGGACTGCCGCTGGCGTCGGCGGCGGTCCTGCCTTTTATAGAAAACCTCAAAACCGCAACCGCATTTGAGAACACCGTCCGTCAAATGCGTACGGCGGCATCGTGTTTGTGGTTCTACTAAAGTCATGTGGAGGGGAAGCCGATGAGCATCCTGCTGCTCCAATTGTTTAACGGCATCAGCCTCAGCTCGATTCTGCTTTTGATTGCGCTGGGCCTTGCCATTACGTTTGGTCTCATGAATGTGATTAATATGGCGCACGGCGAATTTATTATGATCGGAGCGTACATGGCGTACACGATCCAGCAGCTTTTTCTCAAAGCGCTGCCGCCCGGCCTGTTCGGCTGGTATTTTCCGCTATCGATCATCGTTGCTTTTGCGGCGGCGTTTGCCGTCGGCTGGCTGCTTGAAGTGCTGCTGATCCGGCATCTGTACGGCAGGCCGCTCGACAGCCTGCTGGCCACGTGGGGCGTAAGCCTGGTGCTGCAGCAGCTGGCAAGGCAAATTTTCGGCGCGCCCAATGTCGCCGTCAAAGCGCCCGCTTGGCTGGAAGGCGGTCTTGCGCTGAATGCGGAGCTGATGCTTCCCTATAAGCGGCTGTTTATTATTGCGCTTGTGATCGTCTGCATCGTCGGCATCTATTTGTTCCTTTACCGTTCGGCCGGGGGCAGACGGATGCGGGCCGTTATGCAAAACCGCGGCATGGCTTCCTGCCTTGGCATCTCAACCCGGCGCGTGGATGCCGTCAGCTTCGCCTTCGGTTCCGGCATGGCCGGTATCGCGGGATGCGCGCTGACGCTGCTTGGCCCGATCGGTCCGACGATCGGCACGTATTACATCGTCGACGCCTTTATGGTCGTTGTGCTCGGCGGGATCGGCAAGCTGGTCGGCTCAGTTGCCGGGGCGCTGGGTATCGGCGTGCTTGGCACTGCCTTTGAGTACAGCACAAGCGCCACACTGGGCAAAGTGATTGTGTTTACGCTGATTATCGCCTTTTTGCAATGGAAGCCGTCCGGTCTTGTGACAGTCCGTTCCAGGACATTGGATTAGAAAGGAGGCGGCTTAAAGAGCTATGAGTGTAAAAGCCAAATGGATATTAAGCATCGCGTTGTTTGTCATTATGCTGGCGGCTCCGTTTTTCTTGTCGGAGTTCCGGCTTTCTCTGCTCGGCAAATTTTTGGCTTATTCGGTACTGGCGATCGGTCTCGATCTGATATGGGGATATGCCGGCATTCTCAGTCTCGGCCATGGCGTTTACTTCGGGCTGGGCGCTTACTGCATGGCTATGCATTTGAAGCTGATCGCCTCTCATGGCAGTTTGCCGGATTTTATGTCTTGGAGCGGCGTCGAGCAGCTGCCCGCATTTTGGCTTCCTTTTCAGTATGTGGGGTTCGCGGTGCTGCTTGCATTGTTGGTGCCGATGGCGGTTGCGTTTGTGCTCGGCTATTTTACGTTCCGCAATCGGATCCGGGGCGCCTTCTTTTCGATTTTGTCGCAGGCGCTGGTCATTATCGCGGTGACGCTGTTTGTCGGACAGCAGGGCTACACCGGAGGCACAAACGGGCTGACCAACTTTGACAGCTTTTTGGGACTGACGTTTGGCGAACCCGCGACCAAGCTGGTCTTTTATTACGTGACCGTCGGCGTGCTCGCTCTCGTATTGGCGCTTTGCCTGTGGCTGATGTCGACCCGGCTTGGCAAAATTTTAGTGGCGGTGCGCGACGCGGAAAACCGCGTTCGTTTCATCGGCTACAACCCCGTCACGTATAAAATGTTCATCTATTGCGTTTCCGCGGGACTCGCCGGATTATCCGGGATCTTGTTTGTGCTGCAGGAAGGCATCATTTCTCCGGCGCAGATGGGTATCGTACCGTCCATCGAAATGGTGCTGTGGGTCGCGATCGGCGGGCGCGCCTCGCTGTTTGGGGCCATTATCGGGGCTATTGTGACCGGCGCGGCCAAAACGACGTTCAGCGAGGCGTATCCGGAATGGTGGCCGATTATTTTGGGAGCGATGTTTATCGTTGTCGTGCTCTATATGCCCAAAGGCATCTTTGGCACGCTGCAGGATTTGCTGGTACGGCCGGGACGCGGCTCCGCTGCGTCGGCGGATATGGCGCTGGCGGCTGAGACAGCTTCCGGCATCGTGATACCCGCTGCTTCGCCTTCTGTGCCGGGGTCACCTTCGATTTCACCGGCAGCAGCAGGCGAAGCTGCTTTGAAGGGCAAGACCGGCACTTTATAAGTCGAGCTCGAGTCCCGGCGTAATATGGCGGCGGCAGACCCTCACGCGGCCTTAAGATTCGGTATGCTCGGGGATCCTGACCAATTCGGAATGAAATTTAATAGGCCGGCTCCTATAAAGACTAAAGTTTCTTTATGAAGTGTGCAAGATTTCTTCTAATTGTTAAAGTATGCTCTATTTCAGTAATGGAAAAGACAAAAATTTCCGTATGAACCACATTAGTTTCGGTCGCACGGGCTATGTTCTCTTTATGTCCCGTGGAAACGGCAGTTTCCTTATATTGGCGGAGTCCATCTTCCGAAGTACGGAAAGTCTCTTCCGTACTATGTAGCGCTGTTACACTTTCGATGCTAGCTTTCCTCCGGAAAGCTCAGTAACACTTTCGATGCCAGCTTTCCTCCGGAAAGCTCAGTAACGCTTTCGATGCCAGCTTTCCTCCGGAAAGCTTTAAGGAGGTCGAACCAAACCATGAACGAAACGTCACCGAGAAAACAAGCCGAGACCGCTATTTTACGGGCAGAGAACCTGGAGGTCGATTTTGACGGCTTCAAGGCGATCCTCGGGCTCGATTTTCAGCTGCAATACGGGGAGCTGCGGTTTCTAATCGGGCCCAACGGAGCCGGTAAAACAACACTGCTGGATGTCATTTGCGGCAAAGCGAAGCCCTCCAAAGGCAAGATGCTGTTTAAGGGCCATATCGATATCGCCCGCCATCAGGAGCACCAAATCGCCCAACTCGGGATCGGCCGCAAATTTCAGGCCCCCTCGATTTTCATGACGCTATCGGTGCTCGAAAACATGCTGCTGTCCTTAAAGCAAAACCGCGGCTTGCTCAGCTCGCTGATCACCAAAACAACGTCCGAGCAACGCGATAAACTGGTGCATTATTTAAGCATGATCGGACTTTCGAACAAGAGTAAGGAGAAAGCGGGTTCGCTGTCCCACGGGGAAAAACAATGGCTGGAAATCGGCATGCTGCTCATTCAGGAGCCGGAGCTGCTGCTGCTCGACGAACCCGCCGCCGGAATGACCGACGCGGAGACGGAAAAAACGGGCGAGCTGCTGCACAAAATCAACAACAACCAAACGGTGATCGTCGTTGAGCATGATATGGAGTTTGTGCGCCAATTCGCCAAAACGGTCACGGTAATGCACGAAGGCTCCATCCTGCGGGAAGGCACGATGCAGGACATTCAGCAGGACGACAAGGTGGCCGAAGTTTATCTAGGGAGGCGGGGCGAACGCCATGCTGGAGATTGAACAACTTGAGGTCGGTTACGGCGAAAGCATGATTATGCGCGGGGCCGCCTTGCAGGTGAAGATGGGCCAGGTCGTCTGCCTGATGGGACGCAACGGCGTCGGCAAAACAACGCTGCTACGCGGCGTGATGGGACTGCTGCGGCCCCGGCGCGGAAGCATCCGCTTGGACGGCCGCGATATCACCCGTTTGCAGCCGGAGGAACGCGCCCGGCTAGGCATCGGTTACGTCCCGCAGGGGCGCGACATCTTTCCGCAGCTCACGGTCGAGGAAAACCTGCTGCTCGGGCTCGAAGCCACCCGCGGGAGAATACGCAAGCTGCCGGAAGCCGTCTTCGGCATGTTTCCTGTACTGCACGAGATGCTGCAGCGCAAGGGAGGCGACTTAAGCGGCGGCCAGCAGCAGCAGCTTGCGATCGCCCGGGCGCTTGTCGCCGAGCCGAAGCTGCTGCTGCTCGACGAGCCGATGGAAGGCATTCAGCCGTCCATCGTGATGGACATCGAGAAAGCCATCGAGTCGCTGAAAGCCAGACGTGACATGGCGATCCTGCTTGTCGAGCAAAGCCTTACCTTCGCAACCAGCATCGCCGACTACTATTACGTGCTCGACAAGGGGACCGTCGTTGCCCAAGGCAGTTCGTCGGATCTGTCGGAAGATCAGGTAAAAAAGCATTTGGTCGTCTGACATGGGTTACACCCGCTCAATCGGAAGTATGGGAAAGCCGGAACTGGCTTGGTGTCATATGGATGTATTTTTGAAAAATACGGATGAGGCTTCTTTCCGAATAGCCGATTTTTTGCGCGATCTCGCTGACGGTAAGCCCCGTATTGGCAAGCAAATACTGGGCTTCCTTCAGCTTGCGGTCCAGCACGTAGTCGAGAAAATGCATCCCCGTCTCTTTGCGGAACAGCTTGCTTAAATGGGACGGGCTGATATGAACCAGCTCCGCGCATTGGATCAGCGAAATATCTTCGTGGACGTGTTCGTTGATGTACCGGCACACTTTAACGACAAGCTGATTTGTATTTTCGTTTTTTTCCGCTTTATCGTAATAAGGGAATATGGACTGCACAAACCAGTCGAAAATTTCGAGCGACGTTTTTTTCTCCTGCAGCGCCTGCACAAAATGGTGATCGAAAATACCGGCGTATCCTTTGCGGATCAGCGATTTGGTAATGGAACTGAGCAGCAGCACGTAACATTGCGATATCGTCGCCGGGGATTCGGACGTTTTGACCGCCGCGATATATTCCTTCAGCTGCGTCTCCGCTTCGGCTATGTTGCGGCTTTCGAGCAGCTCGATCAGCGCTTCTTCAATCAGGAACGGATAATAAAAGGAGGCGTGTTTTCTCGGCGACTCCAGCTCTTCCGCAAAAAACACCTGCCGCTGATCTTTAAACAGCCGCTGCTGAAGCGCTTCCAACGCATCCTTATAAGAAACGGACACCTCCGTCACACTGCGATAAACGCCGCCTACGCCGATGCTGACGTTCAGCTTCAAATAATTATGGAACGCCCCGACGAGATCGGCTGCAAAACGCGCCAGCCGCTCCCTGATCTCCTCCGCAGCCATATCCTGCGGGAACGTCAACACGGCGGTGCCTAACCCGCTCCGGTCGAGAATGACCTCTCCTTCAGGCTGTCCGGCTTTCTGCATCATTTCGCCGATCACATTTTTCACGATAAACGATAAAATCGGCCCGTCGTCGCGCTGGAAACGGGTTTCCCGGTGCATGTTTTCCAGCTTCGCCACCAGGACGGCATAAACCCTCGGTTCGCCGCCGGCAATCGCGGCAAGCTCCTTCAAATCCGGCGCGCCATGATCGGGCGGACGCAGCTCCAGCAGCTGCCGGTAATAACTCTCCTTGATTGTCGGCTCCCACCGCCGCATATATGCATTCAGCTTTTGCGTCTGTTCGTTAAGATACAGCCAGCAGTCCTGAATAAAGGAGATGTCCCCCGAAGAACGTAACGCCAAGTCGGCATCCTTGTTCAGCTTTTCGCCGAGACTGACCAGCTGGCGGATCGGCCGGTACGCTTTTAAGCTTGTATAAATCGACAGCGCGATGCCGATGTTGATGAAGAGCAAAATGGTCAGCGCAATAGCCCAGCGAATCCAGCTGATATGCTCGTAAATATCGGCTTTGGCGATTTTGCTAATATAAATACGGCCAAGCTCGGTTTTGCGGAACGAATAAAAAAATTGCTCCCCCGACGCATCCTCCATAAAAAAACTGCCATGGCTCAGTTCCGAGCGAATAATCGATTTCACGGAAGCCTCATTAAGAATCGCCGAAGCGCCTTGAAAATGACTGCCGATTGCGGACAACACGTGGTGGGATGAATCCAGCACCAGCATCGATTGTTTGGCGTTGTATACGGCCGGCCCTTCCAAATATTTTTCGATCAGATCCTGCCGCAGCTTGACGACAAGCAGTCCTCTGGCCTTGTGAACGCTGGAAGGCGGGAGAAACCGGACACAAGCAAGCGTGTCGGTCATTAGCGGCTGCTTAATGTTCAGGCACTGGTCGAGCGGCTCGGATTGCATCAGCTGATCGAGCACCGGCCGCAGCTTGTACATTTTTTTCAGCACATACCCGTGTTCGTTGTTTAAAATATCTTCGGAAGCATCATTGTACAAAATGATGTCGTCGATAAAATCGTTGGAGCCCTTCGCCACCTGCAGCAGCTTCAATATTTCCAGATGGGCGAGTATTTTTTCGTTCGGATCGCCGTCAAAGAAGGTGCTGTTAATCAGCGGATTGGCCGACAATTGCAGCGACGAAAGTTCGATCCCGCCGAAGATGCGCTCCAGCCTGTCTTTCGCCAGCGAAAGCGACGAATCGGCAATTTGCGTCGCTTCGTTCACCGCGGACCTCATGGACAGCTGGTATTGGACGCCGCCGATCAGCACTATCGGGATACAAACCGATATGCATCCGAACCAAATAAACCGGTACAAATCATGCTTCATGCGGTGTTTGACGGAAAAAAGCCGCAGTATGTGGCCGAGCACTCCCTTCACGCCTCTCTCCCCTTTTCAGCGCAATAACGGTCCTTATCCCGGACGTACCGGAATATATTCGCCCCAGGCCGGCCGAATCCTTTTCCTGACTTATCCTTTGACCGAACCTAACATAACGCCTTTGGCAAAATGCCTCTGCAAAAACGGATATACGATCAAAATCGGCAGCATCGCCAGCACAACGGAGGCAAGCCGGACCGTCTCCTGGGGAAGCACCTGATCGTCGGTGGACGCGGCCATATTGCCCGTCATATTGGAGCTGGCGTCAAGTACCATCGTTTTGACGAGCACCTGCAGCGTCCATTTATTCGTGTCGGTCAAATACAAGATGGCGTTGAAATACGTGTTCCAATGGGCAATCGCAAAAAACAGCGTAAACGCGGCGATGGCAGGCATCGATAACGGCAGGATGATCCGCATAAACACCCCGATATCGGTGCAGCCGTCGATTTTGGCCGATTCTCTAAGCTCGGAAGGAATCGAGTCGAGGAAACTTTTGACGACGATCAGGCTCCAGGCATTGGTCAGCGCGGGCCAAATCAGCGCCCAGAACGAATTGAGCAGCCCCAAGTTTTTCACGAGCAAATAATTCGGGATAATGCCCGGATTAAAAACCAGCGTTAGCACCACGATACCCATGATCAGACCGCGGTACGGCATGTTTTTTTCCGTAAGGCCGTAAGCCATCGTAAAGGTAAACAGCAGATTAAGCAGCGTGCCGACAACGGTGACAAATACCGTATTTTTCAGCGCGGTGAGGAAGCTTTTTGTCGATAAAATATACGTGTACGCATCCAGAGACATTTTTTGCGGCCATATATGAAACTGAAAAGGCACGTACACGTCTTTGGACGTCAGTGAAACCATGACCAAATAAAAAATCGGGAATATACAGACGACGGAAATAAGCGTCAGCAGCGAATAATTGGCATAGTCAAACAGCGTCAGCCGTTTTTTATATACAAAGCTCACACGGCAGGCCTCCTTTCTGCTTTCTAATAAATGCCCTCGTGTCCCAGCTTTTTGACGATATGGTTGGATATGAGCACCAGAGCAAGACCTACGACGCCTTTGAACATGCCAACCGCAACCCCTACGCTCGTCTGGCCGCTGAGTATGCCCTGCTTATACGCATAGGTGTCGAACACGTCACCGACGGAAAGCACCAGCGGGTTCAGCATCAGCAGCACCTGCTCGAAGCTCACATCGGCAATATGCCCCAAGCGGAGGATAAGCAAAATCAGAATGGTCGGCCGGATCGCGGGCAGCGTAATATGCCATATTTGCCTCATGCGGCTTGCCCCGTCGATGACGGCGGCTTCATACCTCGAAGGGTCGACGCCGGCGATGGCGGCCAAAAAGATGATCGTGCCCCATCCTGCGTCTTTCCAGATGTTTTGCACGGTCAGGAGTCCCCAGAAAAACCGCGGTTCGTTTAAGAAAGGGATCGGCTCGTAACCGAAGCTGCGAACCGCTTTATTGATTAGCCCTACGTCCGTCGACAAGATAAAAAAGGTCAAACTTGTAATAATGACCCAAGATAAAAAATGCGGCATATACACAATCGACTGGTTGATCCGCTTGAACACTTCGTGCCGCGCTTCATTCAGCATAATGGCGAGCAGGATCGGAAGCGGAAACAAGAAGACAAGGCTGAATACATTAATCAGCAGCGTATTGCGCAGCAAATTGTAAAAAAAATCGTATTGGAACAGCTCGATAAAATGTTTAAAGCCAACCCATTTGCTGTGCAGCATGCCGAGAATCGGGGTGTAATCCTGGAAAGCGACAAGCAGCCCCCACATCGGCACCAGCTTAAAGACGATGAAATAGAGCAGCCCGGGGAATACCAGCATATACATATGCCGGTATTTGAACAAATCGCTCCGTGTCATGAAGTTACTCCTCCCCTCTATCGGTTTGTAAATCGGAGCCGGGCCGAAGGCGGCCCGGCGGCGGTTGTTATTTTCCAAATAAAGCTTTGTAATTGTCCCCGAATTCCTTATAAGCCACGGCAAATTCTTTTTTCGCTTTCAGCTGGTCGATGTAGCTTTTGTACTGCTCCATCGTAATTTTGCCGATAATGACTTGGGTTCTCATCGAAGTAAATTCCCCTTCGTATTTCGGCCATTGTGTCACCCATGAAGGCGAATTGATCACGCTGAACGGGTCGATTTTGCCGACATCAAGCTCCGGTTTTACTTTCTCGCGGTTTTTTAAGTTCACTTCCTGCGGCGCGATCGGGCTGTCCGTTTTGGACCACGGGTCCAGCTTCAGCACAAACGGCTCGATGGTCGTATTGTTGATTTCTTTCTTGCCTTGATCGGTCATCTTGATCACGCCGTTGTCCACGGTGTGATGTACTCCTTCTTTGCCGTACGTAATGTATTTCGTAATTTCATCGCTGGCGATCACATTGTAATACTGCAAAATTTTCTCGACCTTGTCTTTCGGCACGCTTTTCGGAATGTACAACCCGCCGAAGAAACCCGGCGAAAGCACCGCCGTCGTCCCGTTGGGTCCAGTCAAATAAGGGATAATTTCCGTTTTAGCATCGGGCTGCACCTTTTTGGCCGATTGCTCCAGCCCGTATTGGTGCCACGGATTTTTACGGTAAAACGCGGCAAGCCCTGCTCCGAACATGTCGGAGTACTGCAAATCTTTCATGATCGCAAATTCCTGCGACATCAGCCCGTCGGCATACGCTTTGCGGTACCATTCCACCATGCTCGTATAAGCATTGGTCAGCTGTTTCGGATACATTCCGCCATCGGGCGTATTCTCCGGATCAAATCCGCCGAACGCCGTGCGATACGACTCGTCAAACATCAGACCCACCGTATCCCGCTTGCCATTTCCGTCGGGATCGCTGTCGACCACCTTCTTCAGCGTGACAAGCAGCTCATCCATCGTTTTGGGCACAGGCAATCCCAGCTTATCGAGCCAGTCTCTGCGGATGTGCTCGGAGGCGGTAATTTGCGGTCTTGTCCGTGGTAGGCCGAAGGTTTTGCCGTTGTAGCGGAGCAGCCTCCATGCGCTTTCCGGGACATTATTTTTCAAATTCGGGTATTTGCTGAAATCGCCGAGCAGTTCGCCGAGATCCCAAAACGATCCTTTGTTGATCGCATCGATCAAGCTGGACAAGTTGGTGTCCGTCACCGTCAGCACTTCCGGGATATTGCCCGACGCAAGCACAAGGTTCACCTTGTTGATATAGTCGTTAATCGGCACCCAGTCGATATCCAGGTGCACATTGGTGCGTTCCTCCAGACCGGTCCAGAACGCGCTGTTCATATCCGGCGGCTCCGTCTGCAGCGAAGACATCATTTTAATATTCAGCTTCTCTTTCTTGGCGCCGGGCGCAGCAGCTCCGTCTTGGGTGCTGCACGCCGACATCATGCCGGTTGAAACGATAACCCCGGCCAAAGCGCATACCGATGCGGAACGAATAATTCGACCCATGAAACAACCTCCTCCGATTATATATAAACGACCACTTTCTCCTCTTCGACTTTCACGGTATACGTTTCGACGGCCTTCACTTCCTCCTCCGTCTCCACGGCTACGTCATACGTCTTCACAAGGCATTTGCGGGGATCGTAGATCGACTTGCCGGTTAAAATGTCAAATTCCCAGCCGTGCCACGGGCATCTGACGATTTCCCCCTCCTTGCCGTACAAATATTCCCCGGGCAATGACGGCAGCGTCATCCCGGTGACCGTGCCTACGCATAACGGCGCGCCCTGATGGGGGCAGCTGTTTTTCAGCGCATAAAAGCGGCTTTTGACATGAAACACTCCGATGGAGCGGTTTTCCAGCGACACTATTTTGCTGGAACCGTCCGGAAGTTCCTTTACATTGCATACGACGTGCCTGCCCATAATGCCGGCTCCTTTCCGCTTACGCTCACAGGCGATAAAACTGCTTGGCGTTTTCGTAAAATATGTTTTGCTTCAGCGCATCCGGGAGCTTGGGGAAAGCCAGCTTCGGCGAATCGAAGTCCCAATGCGGATAATCGCTGGCGAACATCAGAATATGCTCGGCATCCATCATCTCCAGCATGCTCAGCAAATGCTGGTCGTTGTCCGGCCGTTCCAGCGGCTGCGACGAGAGGCGCACATGGTCGCGCAAATATTCGCTTGGTTTCTTCTTCAGCCACGGCACCTCGTAACGCAGCGCCTTATATTCCGCATCCAGACGCCACATCAATGCCGGCAGCCACGACACGCCGCCTTCGACCAGCACGACCCGGAAACCGGGATATTTCTCGAATACCCCTTCGGTCAAAAAACTGACCAGATGCGCCTGGAATCCAAGCGACAAACACGTATGCCACTCGATATAATGCGTCGGATAACCCGGAGAAGGCTGAACATTAATGCCCATACCGTCCGTCCCGGGATGAATCGCCATCGGCAGCCCGTGTTTCTCGCAAGCTTCGTAGATCGGATAATATTGGCGCTGTCCAAACGGCGCTCTGGCGCCGGAGTCGGTCATTACCTGCACAAAATGCGGGTGCCCCGCCCACCGTTCGATTTCTTTGGCCGCCGCGGCCGGATCTTGATGCGCTATCGTGATGGAGCCTTTAAACACGCCGTCATGGTTGTATTTTCCAAGCCACGTATCCGCCAGCCAATCGTTGTACGCCGCGGCGATCGCCGTAGCAAAATCCGGGTCGGGATGCAGGTTGCAAAACGCCCGGGGCAGAAGAATGGCATAAGCTTCGCCATATTCTTCAATCAGCTGCTGCCGCACAAAGTCCGGATCCGAGCCGATCGGGCCTCCACCCGGAGGTTTGGCGTCCAGGCGCGCGCCATGGACCGGATTGCCGTAAAAGCCTCGCCCGCTCCCACTGTAGCGGTCCTTCCACGGCTGCTTCATATAAGAGCGAATTTCCTCAATGCTTTTGGGCGTAGGATGTACGTCGCAATCGATAATTCCTTGTCTTGTCAATGGTACCACGTCCTTTGCGCTTAGATGGTTGGGGTCGCTTACAATAAACTCAAATCTTTGAGCGCTTTGCCGCAAGCCTCCAGGTTGGCCAGCCGCATCTCGGAATATTTGCGCGACAATACGACACCTTGCGCTCCCGCTTGCATAGCGGCCGTGACCGACTCGTACACATCTTGCGGTTCCGTTTGTTTAAGGCCCTGGCCTGTCGGAATATCGACGTCGATGCCGGGATAAATGCGGGTCGGGCACCCCGACAGCTTAACGGCCTGGACGGCCCGCTGCGTTTCTCGACGCACATAATCGGCCGACCAGCCTTGCTGCGGAATGTCCTCAAGCGACCCTTCCGCGATGCCAAGGAAGCGGTAAATCAGCTGCAGCGCTTCCTGCGGCGCGGCATCCCGGAAAATCGTGCTGTGCAGATGTTTCATGTAGTCGGCAAAACGCGGACCTGCGCAGTTGTTATAGGCGACCAGCTTGATGAAGTCGCTGTAATGGCTCATCTCGGACAAATCCTGCGTTGCCCGATAAAACGGCGACAGCGAGTTTAGATGGAACACGTGCCAGCCGACCTGAACCTCCGGGTTAATCGCCTTAACCATGCCGTATATTTCTTTAAAAAACTGGCGTTGCCCTTCATGCCAATGGTTTTCCCAAGCCAAAATCTCCGGATATCGCAGGAGCAAACGCCAGAACATGACGAAATATCCGTCGTTAGGCCTTACATCGGCGCGTGCTTTATGGATAAAGTCTCTTAAGGCGATATAACCTTGTCTGGCCCGCTCTACGTTGATGCCAAGCTCTCTGGCTCTGGCCCGGCAGTGCGGGCAAAAGCAGGTGACTTCGCCCGTCGCCCAAGGTCCGCCGAACAAATTGCCCAGCGGTCCCTGCCGCTCCGAGCACCATGCCACTCCGTCCACTTCATATGATTTGATATAATCCTCGATCAGACTGAAGTGCCAATTTCTGTACTCCGGATGGTTAAAGCAGGGCTTGCGGCCGCTAATCCCACGTGGGTCCTGCTCCAGCAGCTGGGCGTAATTCGGAATCGTCTGGGACTGCCATAATCCCGAGCTTTCTTCAATCCAGCAATACGATTTCATGCCGCGGCGTTTGGCCTCCGGAATCACTTCCGCCATCATGTCGTAATCGCCGTGTTCCTTCGCTCTGAATTGTTCCGGGCGAATAAACGTGCGGTTATAATACTGCGGGTGAGCGATCCCGTAATTGCCGCCGACAAATTCCGGGTCGTAGGCCATTTTGCCGTGATCGGGAAGCGGATGCCCTTCCAGCTGGCGTCCTCCCGTACCCCTTGTATAAGTAAAGTTGGCCAGAAATAACGTGTTCACGCCGCCAAGCTCCTGAAGATTGTCCAGTACCTGCTCCACGCCTTCGTCTACAAAAGATACGGCGCCTACCTGCATCGCTATCGTCGTTTGCTGCTTGTCTTGCATCGAATGATCCTCCCCGTAAAAGTGGCTTGCCAGCTCGTCATCATCAAGGCTGAGCGATAAAAATTAAGCTGTACCAACGATTGGCTTCCGCGGGCCCTGCGGATGTCCCCGTTGAACCTATCTTAAGCGGAGAAACATCCGGCTCGTAACTGTTAATCGTTGTGACGGGAAAATTTTGTCATCCGCCGTAGGCAGGCCAAGGCAATTCAGCTCGTGCAAGAAAAAAATGTCACAGGTCGCGGTGTCTCAGGAGCTGATAAAAGCCTGATTTCGGCGCGCAGCGTTTTCCAATAACAGGTAAATATGAATAGCGACGCTGCATCCGAAGTAATCTAAAGATGGAAACAGGTCGTCAGTTGAAGCAAAAACATCCAAGGAGGTGCTGACTTGTTCGCCAAAGAAGATTTGCAAGCGGCTCTCGGGCATCCGCCCGATCTGATTATCCGGCCGCTTCCCGATGGTTACGGACTGCCGGGTTTTGCCGCGTTTCTTTCCACCGTTACCGATACGGCAAGAATCGCTCAGCTGTTGTCCCCTCTTCCGCAATCCTCCGATTCCGAATCCCGCCACACCAACGACGTCCCAGCTAAGCAAAGCGATCCATCCAGCGGCGGCGTATTGCGGATCGGGGGACAAGAGAACAAGAAAGTTGCGGGAAAAGAATCGAATCACGACTTGCCTCAGCATCTCTCGATTCTGGGGAACTACTACCCGCTTCATCTGAAAAAGATGTCGCTGCAATTGTTTGCCGGACATTGCTTGCTGATCTTGGAGGAGCAGAATCGGTATTTAGCGATCGATGCGGCAAAATGGTCGCAGCGCTCGGTAATGACACCGGAAATCGAAAGTTCGCTGATCGGTCCGCGGGACTCCTTTGTGGAACATATTGAAGCGAACTTATCGATGATTCGGTTTCGGATCCGTCATGAGCATTTAACCGTCGAATCTTTAACGATCGGCGAAACGACCCAATCGCAGGTCATGATCGTTTATATGAAAGGATTGGCGAAACCTCATCTGATTGAGCAAATCAGATACAGGTTAAGCGGCATCCAAGAATCCGGATTTCTGGATACGACCCAACTGGGGCAGATCATATTGGACAGGCCAAAATGGCTGACGCCGTTCCCGCTCATGCAATCCACTGAGCGCCCCGATAAAACCGTAGCTTCCTTGCTGGAAGGAAGAATTGCGGTGCTGATGAATACTTCGCCGACTGCTGTCATTTTGCCGGTGACGATGACCGCATTGTACCAGACGGCTGACGACTATTATTTTCCGAGCTTGCCCGGCACCTTTTTACGCTTGATCCGTTTTATCGGACTGCTGATGACCTTATATTTCCCGGCGCTTTATGTCGCCGTCACGTCGGTGAATCATGACGTGCTGCGGATTCAGTTCATGATCGCCATTGCCGCCAGCCGTGAAGGCGTCCCGTACCCTGCCTTTATCGAAGTAATCGTCATGATGATATTGCTGGAGCTGATTAATGAAGCAACCGTGCGTTTGCCCAAAGTGATCGGCGGCACCGCCACGATCGTCGGCGGTCTGATCATCGGCACCGCCGCCGCCCAAGCGCATCTGATCAGCAATATTATGATCGTCATTACAGCCGCAACGGCCATCGGCAGCTACACCATACCGAACTATATGCTTGGCGTAGCGCTGCGGCTGTGCAGCTATTTGCTGGTCGTTTTCTCCGTGTTCTGGGGAATCTACGGCATGGCGGTCGGTTCGGCGCTTATTCTTTTTTATCTGTGCTCGTTAAAATCGATGGATATCCCATATTTGGCCCCATTCAGCACGTTTATGTATTCGGATCTGCTGCGCGACTCCTTGATTCGCGCCCCACAGGCGCTGTCGCTGCTTGCGTCGCGCACATACAAAGTCAAATTGAAACCATCCGGGCGATCGCCCCGCAAGGAAGGAGAAAAGCTGTTATGAAGTGGAAGACGCAAGAGGAAGAAGTTCATTATCCGGTGTTGTTTTTTATCGTGATGACCGGTTTGTCCACAACACGTGGGGTTAATAAAATGGCACTGACCGGTTTTGGCCGGGACAGCCCTTGGATTTTTTTTGCCTGCCTACTGGTGGTGCTTGGAGGAGTGTGGCTGAGCTTGCGCATCAGCTCGCGTTATGAAGGCGAATCCATTATGCTGGCCAGCGGACGCATCGGTCCCAAGCTGCTGACCCCTGTCTCTTATTTGCTGTATGCCATTCTCTTTTGGGGCGGGGCGGTCTATTACCTGATCACGGGCGGGGACTTTTTTTCCCGTACTTTGCTGTACGGCAATTCGACGACATTAATGATATCGGGGACGTTGATAGCCACATTATTGGCTTTGTTTTCCATCGAAACGGTTGGACGTTACGGGCATCTGCTGATGATATTCATCATTCCGCTTTATATCGTTTTTTCTCTGACCGCACTGATGAATTCGAATTGGTCCTATCTGATGCCCGTCATTCGTGCCCGGGAATGGGCGCAGCCGATTCACGGCATATCCGGCGCCATGCTGATGTTTATTCCGCTCGCCGCGGTCACCGTACTCAGCAGTCGCATCAAACGAAAAAGGGTATTTGTTTCCGTCTCCCTTCTGGCAAGCGGCTCGGCTTTATTCGGGGCTTATACGGTAACGATGGGCATTACGACATTTGGCGTTCATACCGCCAGGCAATTCGAATCTCTTACCCAAGCTATATTCGATGCCGTACGCGCCGAAAATTTCGTCATGGAGCGAATCGTGTTTATCCATATTTTATTGTGGAAATATTTAGAGATCGCCGGCAGCACCTTTTTCATCCGCTGCGCGTCGTTTTGTTTAGCGCAAGCCTTCGGTTGGAAGTTGTCCCCCTTGCATATCATCGGTGTCGGGATCGGTTCGGCCATATTTGTGGTCGCAACAAGCAAGCCTTTCTTCTTCAGAGACTTCGCTTACTGGCTGGGCTGTTACGGCGCTGCGATGCTGGTCGCGTTTCCTCTGCTGTTATATATGTTGATGCTTGCGAGGGGGCGCTCCAATTGAACAGAAACCGAATCTGGCTGCTCATTCTCTTGTTCGTCCCGCTGCTCGGCGGATGCGGCAACGCCAAGCAAATCAACCGTATCACCTTTGTGACGGCACTGGGCATCGAATCCGCAGAAAACGGCGTGCTAGTCCATGCGATGGCGGCTATTCCCGGAAAATACGCCTCCTTGTCGCCGGGTTCGGGAGGCGGTGGCAGCGACACATCGCCGAATTATATCATTACCCAACAAGGAAGCACCATATCCGACGCTTTGTATCAGATGAAGCGAAAAACAGCCCGCGACATTCAATTCGGCCATACCAAAATTTTATTGATTTCCAGCGAGCTCGCAGAAAAAGGACTTACGGAACATTTGGATTTTTTCATGCGCAGAGAGGAGCTGCAAACGATATCCTGGATCGCTGTCACACGGGAAAGCCCCAAAGCCGTGATGAATATCAGCCCGTCGGTGCCGCAATCCGTCGGAGATTGGATGGTGGATGTGTTCTCCCAGGCCGGATCGGATACATTTGAAATTTTGCCGATCTACTTATACGAGTTTTACAGCCGGGTCTTCGAGCCGGGCATATCGCCTTACGCCATGGTGCTCGGTTCGTCGAAGGAACGCGAGAAAGATGTCAATATCGATAAAATCGCCCTGTTCCGCCGCGACCGGCTGACCGGCTATTTGAACGCATCCAACGTCAAGTATATATCGATGCTGCAACAACGAAGCCTGCTTCCGACGGGGTTTACCATCACCAAGGACAAAATGTCATTTATCCTGCTTGATTACAAAACCGATATCGCTTGGGAAGCAGATAAAATGAAGGTCAACCTTCGTGTGAAGCTTGATTTCGATCAATCTCCGGGGATTTATTTGATGGACCACGCTTCTATGACCAAAGTGGAAAACGAAATGGCAGGGGTAATTGAACAGGATCTCCGCAAGCTCATCACCACGCTGCAGCAACTGAAAAGCGACCCGGTCGGATTTGGCGAAAAGTACCGGGTCGCTCATGGCGGGGAACTGGACAAAGATCAATGGCTTGACCAAACATTTCCTTCCCTGAAAACCGACGTTCATGTCAAGGTAAAAATTCAGCGCAAAGGCATGATCGATTAGCGGGCGCGGCGGTCGGTCGATCGAACCCCACGCGTGTGATGCAACAGCACATGCCGGATGATGGCATCACGCGCGAATAATCCTTTGAGCGCATTTATGGCGTCGCAATGGCGGTTGATGAGATCAGCATTCTCCGAACCCACGCCTCTGGCTTCAGGCTTCAGACTTTTAGTAAGATCCGCGAATGTAAGGGTGAACATTGTCCCGGTAAAATTCGGCAAGCTGGCGCTGCTCCGCCGCGGTAAATGACGGCACTTCGCGCGCAGCCAAATTGTCCTCGATTTGAGACACCGACCGGAAACCGGGAATGACACACGTCACCTCCGGCAAATCGAGCAGCCAACGCAGCGCAGCCCGTGTCATGCTTTCGCGGCCTTCGGCAATCCACGCCAGCCCCCGGCTGAGCGTTACGCCACGTTCGAATTCCAGTCCGGCGAACGTTTCGCCGACGTTAAACTGCTCTCCGTTGCGGTTGAAATTGCGGTGATCCCCCGCCTCAAATTCGGATTGCGCGGTAAATTTACCGGTTAACAAACCGCTTGCGAGCGGCAGCCGCGCCAAAATGCCGACACCTTGGGCATGTGCTTTGGGCAGCAGCCGCTCCAGCGGTTTTTGCCGGAATAAGTTCAGAATGACCTGCAGTGCTTTGACATTCGGATTGTCCAAACAAAGCAAACCCTCTTCCACACTTTCAACACTGACTCCGTAATGGCGTATTTTCCCTTCCTGCTGCAGCTTGTCCAGCACCTCAAACACGCGGCCGTCCTGCAATATCGCAAGCGGAGGGCAATGAATTTGATACAGGTCAAGCCGTTCGCGATTCAGCCGTTTCAAGCTTCCTTCGCAATAAGCGCGCACTTGTTCCTCCGAATACGTATGCGGATCGTGAATGTCCCCGGCCCGGCAAAATTTCGTCGCAATGTGAATTTCGTCTTCTTTGCCTTTGGTTGCTTCCTCCAGCAGCCTTTCACTGTGCCCGTCTCCGTATACATCGGCCGTATCGAAGAAGTTCACTCCCGCATCCATCGCCGCATGAAGCGCACGCATCGACTCGCCGTCGTTCACTTGCCCCCACGATCCGCCGATCGCCCACGTGCCAAAGCTGATTTCGCTCAGCATGAGCCCGGTATTGCCTAATTCCCGATATTTCATCGCTGTACCTCCGCACCTTTTTCTAATGGCCTACATGTCCTATTGTATAGAAAACAACCGGTAACGCAACTGTACAGGAACTATATTTTTCCTTTTGGCGTCAGTCACCAAATCTGGGCTCCCTCCATAATATGGGTATTGAGATAAACGCCCATATCACTGGCAAAAACATACTTAGGAGGAAATCAACCATGATGAACAATCCTTACAAAATCGGGTCCATGCCGGGAGTTAACCCGTACGGATTCCCAATGTACGGCCAAATGGCTGGCCAAATGCCTGCCCAAATGCCTGCTCAAACTCAGGTTCCGCCTTCCAGCGGCGGCTTTATCGCCGGTCCGGGCGGGTCCCCCGCCGGTGCGCCTGGTTTGAATGCCGCAGGACAGCTGCCGATTGAGCAATCTTTTATCGAAAATATTTTGCGCCTCAACCTCGGCAAAATGGCGACTTTGTACATGACTTATGAAAACAACCGCGAGTGGAACGCCAAAATTTTCAAAGGCCGCATCGAAGCTGCCGGACGCGACCACATCATCATCAGCGATCCGATGACCGGCATGCGTTACCTGCTGCTGATGGTCAACCTGGACTACATCACCTTCGACGAAGAACTGAACTACGCTTACCCGTACGCTACCGGCGTAAGCAGATAATACAATAAGGAACCTGCGGCCACCGTTCTTAAAACGGACTCCCAGGTTCCTTTTTTTTGCCCAGCTTTCAAGTTCAAGCCCCGATCCATCAATTCAAAAATGCCGTACCGCTATCGCTCGCTTAATATTCGTTCTGCAAATCAATCAGGTTGCGCAGCGGTTTACCTTCTATATAATAACGCAGATTTTCCGTGAAGATCTGCATAGCCCGCTCATCGTAATGTCCCGAGCTGCCGGAGTTATGCGGCGTGATCATGACGTTCTCCATCTCCCACAGCGGATGATCTTCCGGCAGCGGCTCCACTTCAAATACATCAAGACCCGCTCCGGCAATTTCACCCTCGCGCAAAGCGTCGATTAATGCTTTCGTATCCGTCGTCCCGCCTCTTCCGATATTAATGAAGAAAGCGTCCCGCTTCATCGCCTGGAACTGCCCGCGGCCAAAAATGTGTGTCGTGTCTTTAGTCAAAGGCAGCGTCACCACCACATAATCGCTTTCCTGCAGCACTTCATCAAGCTGTGCCAAAGTAAACATATGATCCACATGTTCCACCGGCGCCACCGTCCGTTTCACGCCAAGCACCTTCATGCCAAACGCTTTCGACAAGCGGGCGATTTCTGTGCCGATGGCGCCAACTCCGATAATACCCACCGTTTTGCCGTGCATTTCTCCCAGCGGCCCGACATTTTGCCATTTGCGCCGTTGTTGATTCAAGAGGGAAAGATGGATTTTGCGCGTAAACGATAACATCATGGCAATAACATGCTCCGAGATTGGATACGGATGAATCCCGCTTGTGGATGTCAGCTTCACACCCGCCGTCCCAAACGCGGCCAGCGGAAACTTGTCCACGCCAGCCCCCCAATTCTGCACCCAGCGCAATCCCGTGCCGGGATTCAGCAGCTGTCCCACTTCAGATTTCCAGCCAATCACGATTTCCGCCTCCTGCAGATGAGGCAGCCAGTCCTCCTTTGTTTGGCCGTTCACGAATTCCCAATCCGGCGCGATGCTGCGAATTTGCTGTTCATGCTCCGGTTTGATCGGTTGTACGGATACGATTTTGTGTGACATGCTCTGCTCCTCCTTACGCCAAAGCGAACCCGGACAAACTTAGCTAGGAGTCTGTCCGACGAAAGTAAATCGGTGAATATTTCGGACAGAATCCTGGCATGCCTGCCGGGCAGATCGTTTGGCGTGTCTGTTTAATAAGTTAAGTCGATATACGGAATCCGATGCTGCTCGCAGTATTCATTATACAATTTCAGCTTGGTGAAAACATCGTCTTGGTACACAAGACGGTCTTCGTCATCCAAATATTGAATCGTGCCCTCCAGCAAAAACAACGTAATCATCTCTTCTTCCCCATCCACCAAAAGCGTATGGATGTCGCCCGGCGGCTCATACACAAACGTTCCCGGTTTGGCTACCCAGTCCCTTTCCGCATATCTCCATGTGCCTTGAATCGTGTACGCGAGCACCTGTCCGCCGCTGTGACGGTGCCGGTTGACCTTGCCGCCGGGCGTCACCTTCAGCAGGTTGACCCAGCTGCCTCTGGCGAGGTCGAAGCGCATCGGCTTAAACCAGACGCGATCCGTCTGCGGGACCCAGGGAACCGCATCGAAATCGATTGCGCGATCGCTGAGCTGCACCATTTTGGCAAAATCATATAAAGATGGGCTCATGTTTATTCCTCTCCCTTTGCCATGATCTTCATCGCGGGCGGAAACAAAGAAGGATCACCGGCGAGCAGGCCGCCATCCACTGGCAGATCAACCCCGGTAATGAAACTCGCATCGTCGGAACATAAAAAATCGATAGCCGCAGCCACCTCCTCGGCTTTGCCGAAACGCCGGAACGGAGTGCGCGATAAAATGCGTTCGCGGAATACGGGGTCTTGCGTCGCTCCCGCCGACAACGGTGTCTCAATGTAACCGGGACTGACGGCATTCACGCGAATATTGTACTTGGCCCATTCGACGGCGAGGCATTGGGTCACCTGCACGACGGCGCCTTTGGACGCTCCGTAGGAGAGCAGGTTCTCGCTTCCGTAATGAGCCAGCATCGAACCGAAGTTGACGATCGCTCCCCCGCCCGTTTGGGCCATATGCGGATGTACCGCTTGGCACATGAATACGGTGCCGAGCAAATTGACCTCCAGCACGGAGCGGATTTCCGCCTCCGGAATGTCGGCGGCCGGCGATCGGCGAATGATGCCCGCGGCATTAATCAGCACGTCGATTCGGCCAAACCGCTCGATAATGTGCGCGGCCGCTTGGACAGCGCTTTCTTTTTGCGTGACGTCGGCCTGTACGGCGTACCATGCAGGCGAGCCGTCTGCGCCTTCGGGCGCTGCATCCGAACGCTCAACAATATCGACGACTGCCACCGTATGCCCTTTGCCCCACAATCTGCGGCTGACCGCATTTCCGAGCCCCGACATGCCTCCGGTCACTACACATACGTTCCCCATGAACTCTCCCCTCCTACTCCTAAAATACTAGTCCCGTCGAAATGATTATACATGGTATTTTTATGATTTTGTTCGATTTTTCGAAAATATTAGAATAATTAGGAAGCAAAAAAAATTAAACAAAATCATAAATTTACGGCATCGAAGTTTCGTTTTTGAGCTTTGTATAATGGGGAGGAGAGCTGCCTGGCGCCTTCACTCTCCGCTGCAGCCGCCAGCTGCCAGACTGGTTCATGCCTTTTGAAGTCCGTACGTTTCACCAAACTGTGAGGAGGAACATCCTGTGTCCCACAAGGAAACCTATGAAAGCACGCTGGCTCATGTCAATACGAATTCCAGGCCGTCCGAGCTGCGCATCACCGATATCCGTTTTGCCGATATTCACGGCGCCCCCATGCACTGCAGCTTAATCAAGGTGTACACAAATCAGGGGCTGGTCGGATTTGGCGAAGTGCGCGACGGAGCTGATAAATTGTACGCCCTTATGCTAAAAAGCCGTCTGCTTGGCGAAAACCCTTGCCAGATCGACAAGTTGTTCCGCAGGATCAAGCAATTCGGCGGCCATGCTCGTCAAGGCGGCGGCGTCAGCGGACTGGAAATCGCGCTGTGGGATTTGGCAGGAAAAGCTTACCATATCCCGATTTATCAAATGCTGGGCGGCAAGTTTCGCGACCGCATCCGCATGTACTGCGACACCGACATCGAAGGCAAAGATACGGGCAGCGCCATGGGCCAGGCTTTAAAGAAACGGATGGAAAAAGGATTCACCTTCCTGAAAATGGACCTCGGCATCAATCAGCTTGTTCATGAACCCGGCACCTTAAGCGGCCCGCTTGGCTTTGTGGAAGAAATGAGAGAAGTTTCTTCCACATGGCGAAGCCGCAAGATGATGTCGCTTCCCGAACATGAAATACGGACATTGCGCAACCGGCAATACGATTTGCACAACATCGCCCACCCTTTCACCGGCATCCATATTACGGAAAAAGGCCTTGATATCCTGGAGCAATATGTCGCCGACGTCCGCTCCGTCATCGGTTATGAAGTGCCGCTCGCCATCGATCATTTCGGTCATATCGGCGTCGAAGACTGCATCAAGCTGGGACGACGGATCGATAAATTCAACCTGGCCTGGATGGAGGACATGATTCCGTGGCAGTACACGGAGCAATATGTCCGTCTTTCCAGAGCCGTGGCGACGCCCGTCTGCACCGGTGAAGATATTTACCTCAAAGAAAACTTCAAGCCGCTGCTGGAAGCCGGCGCCGTTTCCGTCATCCATCCGGATGTGCTGAGCACGGGCGGTATTATGGAAACGAAAAAAATCGGCGATATGGCGCAGGAATACGGCGTCGCCATGGCTATCCATATGGCGGAAAGCCCAATCGCCTGCCTTGCAGCCGTCCATGCCGCAGCGGCTACGGAAAACTTCCTTGCGCTGGAGTTTCATTCCAACGACGTCGCCTGGTGGGACGACATTATCGTCAGCAAGCTGCCAAAGCCGCTTGTGCAAAACGGATTTATAACCGTTCCCGACGCTCCGGGGCTCGGCATCGACGATTTGAACGACGAAGTGATCGCCGCCCACCTGCATCCCGAAGTGCCCGGCTTATGGGAGTCCACCGATTCATGGAACGACTACCGCTCGCACGATAGGTTATGGAGCTAACCCACGCCGTTCCGCCACCCGGACGCGAAGCCCGCTCCGAAACAATCCGCTCCGACGCCGGCGAAGAGCCGAGGTTCAATTGGCTGCCACTTTTTCCCCCACGCAGGTGCCACTTTCGCTTCGGCGGCCGTCAGCAGCAAGCTCGTTTTATACTTTTAACGAAAGAAGGGTTCATCTATGAAATTCGATAATGCCGAAGATATCATTCAACTGACTCCGCTATGGCAAGGGGAGCGGTTTCCGAACGGACGCCCGAGAGTGCCGGACGATATATTGCGCCGGATGCGGCGCATTAAGCTGGAAGAAGCCTGGAGCCCGCTGTGGCACAGAGACTACAACTTCCAGGTAGAAACCGAATTTAAATCGACCCGCCCCGGGCAAACGATGGCCGGCCGGGCTGTAACCGCCGTATTTGCGCCGCAGCGCCCCGATCTGCACGAGACGCTGCTGAAGTACGGGCAAGAGCAGGAAAACCGCAAAGGTTTTTTTAACCAGTGGGTCATCGACAGCCTGCAGGAGGACGACGTGGTTGTCGTCGATATGTTCGATAAAGTGTACAAAGGCACGTTTGTCGGGGGCAACCTGTCCACCGCTATCTCGGCGCGCACGAAACGGGGCGGGGCCGTCATCTGGGGTGGCATCCGCGATACCGAACAGATCGTGGAGATTGAAAACATCAACATTTTTTACCGGGGCAGCGATCCGACGCCGATCCGCGAGGTGACGATGCTTGGCATGAACGTACCGTGCCAAATCGGCAAAGCGATCTGTCTGCCGGGCGACGTCGTGCTGGGGACACCGGCCGGGGTCATATTTATCCCGCCGCACTTGGCGGAGCTGACCGTCGTGCTTGCGGAAAAATCAATGGTGCGCGACATATTCGGATTTATCCGACTGGAGGAAGGCCGTTACTCCACCGCGCAGATCGACCGCGATTGGACACTCGACATCTGGGAGGATTTTGTAAACTGGTTCGAAAACGCCGAACAAACCACCGAGTTCCGCTCCCTCCAATGGGAGCAGGAGCTTGCGGAGGCGCGCTCGGCCCAAGGGGACGACGTGTCGAACGGACCTCGCGCGTAAAGAGTTCGTGAATGCAGCGGACATGGGGCGTACGGATCGCATGCGTAGTAGCTGTAGAGTGCTGCGAACATATGCCGAAAGGGTTAAGTGTGAGAAGCTTTGAGCGTAGCGGACATGGGTGAACGGGTTAAGTGTGAGAAGCTTTGAGCGTAGCGGACATGGGTGAACGGATCGCGCGCGGAGGCGCAGTGAATATGTTGCGAAAGGATCATGTGCGCAGAAAAGCAATGAACGCGGCGAACATGGATGAACGGATCGCGTGCGTAGTAGCTGTAGAGTGCTGCGGACATAGAGCAAACAGACCGCATGCGTAGAAGGCTTTGAACGCAGCGGACATGGGGCGAACGGATCGCATGCGTAGAAGGCTTTGAGCGCAGCGGACAAATGAAAGATGCCGGGCCCAAGACGGCTGCTTTTGCAGCTTCCCTGGTCCGGCTTGTGCATAAATGCGACGTTACTCTAACGTTGAACCTGACGAATCGTCACGGTTGGGCGCTAACGGACACAGGCGCGCTTATCCAGCAAAAAAATCGAGGTTTGCCTTTTTAACGGTCATGCACGCCCTTATTCGCTCAAAAAGTCAGGGAAACCGCAGGTGATAGGCAGAATAAGTGCACGGGTGTCCGTTGCATTTGGCAAACCTCTGATTTTGTGTAAATTGCGTCGCTCATGTCCGTTAGAGGTGGCAGGCTCTGATCGCATATTGGCTACGCACAGCGAATGGACAGCCTCCGGGGTCCGTTAAAGCGAATTAGGCGTATCCGTCCATCAACCACTTAAAAATAACGTTAAATCAGGATTGAACTACCATAAATTGAAAGTAACATTAAATCGGGATCGATCTACTAGGCTGACCGCTAGGCTTATTGCCGCTCCATTTCGAACGACAACGAAGCGGCCTAAACCGGCTTATGCGGCCAAGTTCCACTCACCTGCGGACACGCGCAAGCTGCGGCCAATCGTCAACGCCGGTATTTTGCTGCCGTGCTCCCGGCGTACTGCGGCCATCCTCGATGTATGAAATGAGCAGCGTGCGAAGCCGCTCCACTACCTCCGGCTGCTGGTCCCACATATTGCGCCTTTCCCCGATATCCTGCGTGAGATCGTACAGCTGAATGGGAGGCGAATCGGCCGGCTCCTGACCCGGCACCGGATCGCTCCAGCCGCCCGAGCCCGGACACAACTCCAGCTTCCACCGCCCCTGACGAATCGAAAACGAACCGTCAATGGAGTGGTGTACGACCGCTTCGCGCAGCGGCGCGGCAAGCGGTTCCCCCCGCCAAAGCGGCAGGTTGCTCACGCTGTCTTCCCCTGTGTTGTCGGGAAGCTGGTAGCCGATTAGCTCAGCAGCCGTACGCATGAGATCGACGAGACATACGGTCTCGCCGCAAATGCTCCCCGCCTGAATCCCCGCCGGCCATTTGATAATAAGCGGAATCCGGTGTCCTCCTTCATAAATATCCGCTTTGGTGCCGCGGAAAATGTAACTCGGATTGTGCCCGACCTGCAGCAGTTCGCTGTAATTCGCCCTTGGCGAACAGCCGTTATCGCTTGTGTAAATGACAATTGTATTGTCGCTTAATCCCAGTTCCTCGAGTTTGGCATTAATTTGTCCGACGACATCGTCGCACATCAGCACAAAATCTCCATAGCTATTGGTTCCCGATTTCCCCTGAAACGGCTCGGATGGGAGGATCGGCGTATGCGGCGCAGTCAGTGGGAAATAGATGAAAAACGGCTCGTCCCGATTCGTCTCCAGCGTATCCAGCACTTTTTGCGTTAATACCTGCAGTACCTCCTCATGCTTAAAGTCCGGAGCAACTGGTCCGTGACGCCACATCTGCATAGGATCCGGGTTCTGTGAAAACGAGTCGGGAACCGCCGTTACCCGGTCATTTTCGATATACACATACGGCGCCATATCCAAGGAAGCGCTGATCCCGAAGAAATAATCGAAGCCATGCTCAACCGGCCCCCCTGAAACCGGTCTTGTAAAATCGACATCCTCCTTGTTGTCGCCGCTGCGGGACCAATCCAAGCCAAGATGCCATTTGCCGATACAGGCTGTCCGGTAACCCGCCTCCTTCAGCATGGAAGCTACCGTCATGCGCTCTTTCTCGATCAGAGGGGCATCGTAGCCAAAAAGCACGAACTGCTTTAACGCCGAGCGCCAATTGTACCTCCCTGTCAAAATGCTGTACCGCGACGGCGTGCACACCGCCGAAGACGAATGTGCGTCCGTAAACGCCATGCCTTCGCGGGCCATCCGGTCCAGATGAATCGTATTTATTTTCGACGCTTCATTTAAATAAGAAATATCTCCGTACCCCATATCGTCAGCCAAAATATATACAATATTCGGCCGGTTCCCGTTCGCCATCCTGATCCGCTCCTTCTTTCGCCCTGATCCGCGAAATTCCCTTTGGCTTATTTGCTTCTCCCTTCTCCCTTCTCCCTTTTCCCTTTTCCCTTTTCCCTCTTCCCTCTTGCCTCTAATCGTCACCCTTTAACGGAACCTAACAACACGCCTTGCGCAAAATGCTTTTGCAAAAAAGGATACACAAGCATGATCGGAATCGTCGATACAACGATAACCGCCATCTTGATCGTTTGGCCGGGCGGAACGACGTCGTTCCCCCCCGTGGACTCGAAGACACCCGAAGAGATAATGACGACCTGCCGCAGCAGCACCTGAATCGGCCATTTAGTGGAATCGTTAATAAACATAATGGCGTGAAAAAAAGTGTTCCAATGCATCACCGCGTAAAACAGCGAAAAGGTCGCGATCGCCGGGAGCGACAGCGGAAGCACGATACGAAACAACGTTTGCAGCTCGTTGCAGCCGTCGATTTTCGCCGATTCCTCAATGCCGTCGGGCAACTGCTGAAAGAAATTTTTTAAAATGATTAAATAAAATGGGCTGATCGCTACGGGAAGCATAAGCGACCACAATGAATCGAGCAGGCCGACCCCTTTGATCACAAGAAACAAAGGGATAATGCCGCCGCTGAACAGCATCGTGAACAGCACGCCCAACAGAATGGCACGCCTGTGCCGCAGATCGCGCCGAGCGAGCGGATAAGCCATCGTCACCGTAAAAAACAGATTTACCGCCGTACCGACAACCGTAATATATATGCTGATAAGCAGACTTGATACAAACGTGCCGGAGGAAAAAATAAACGTATACGCTTCCCAAGAAAACTGTGTCGGAAATAAAAGAAACGTTTTGTTCAAATATTCGTCCGGCGCAGCAAAAGATCCGGCGATAATGTACAGAAAAGGAATCGCCGCGATCAGTGCAAGAACAAACAGCGCACCGTACACCGCTGCATCGATGATCCGGTAAGACAACGATTTGGATTCGATCAAGCTAATACACCCCCTCTTCTCCAAGCCGCTTTGCTAAATAATTGGCGCCAGCCAGCATAACAAAACCGACAACCGACTTGAATAAACCTATCGCGGTGCTGTAGCTGTAACGCCCCTCCTGCAAGCCAAGCCGGTACACATACGTGTCGAACACCTCGCCGACCTCGCGGTTGGTTGCGTTGAGACTTAAAAAAATTTGTTCAAAGCCGGTATCCAGAAAGTTGCCCAGACGCAAGATTAGCAAGATCACAATGGTGCTGCGGATCGCGGGCAACGTGACATGCCAGAGCTGGCGGAACCGTCCGGCGCCGTCCATACGCGCCGCTTCATAAAGCTGGGGATCGACGCCGGCGATGGCGGCAAGAAAAATAATCGTGCCCCAGCCGGATTCCTTCCAGATGATCTCCGCCAGAATCATGCTCCTGAACCAGCCCGAGCTGGTCAGAAACGGGATTTTGTCCCAGCCTAGAGAAGCGATGATCTCATTGACCAGCCCGCCTTCCGTCGTAAAGAAAATATATGCGATCCCGATAACGATCACCCAAGATACAAAATGCGGCACATAAATCACCGTCTGCACCAACCGCTTATAAAGCATATGCCGGACTTCATGCAGCAGCAGCGCAACGATAATCGGCAGCGGAAAGTAAAACACGATATTGTAGATGGCCAAAATAAACGTATTGCCCAGCAGCATCGTGAAGGCGGGGTCCGTCACCAGCATTTCAAAATGCTCCAAGCCGACCCACGGGCTTCCCGTTACGCCGAGAAACGGCTGATAATCCATAAAGGCAATGAGGATGCCCCACATCGGCACATATTTAAACAAAACAAAATACACAATTCCGGGCAGCAGCAATACGTATAACCAACGGTTTTTCACGTAATAGCCGAACCGGGACGCTGCCGGTTTGACCGCTGCCGCAGAAACCGCCGTTTCCATAACTTGGCTCAAGCCGCTCCCTCCTTTCATGTCGCCCTGCCATTGATCCAGGAAAATTTACCGGGCAAATCTATCGGGCAAAGCCCACCCGACGGGCCTTGAATCAGGCGGGGCAAAGTCCTCCACGAATCCCCCGATCTTCAGCCAAGCTGAACGTGATCACTTGCGGTTGGCCTGAGCCGAGTCATATTGTTTCTGATATTCTTCTATCAATTGATCGCCGCGGTTGGTACGCCACTTCTCAATGGACGCTTTCCAGCCGTTGTCGTCAATCTCGCCAAGGATGTATTTTGTTCTGGCATCTTCGATGATTTTATCGTCCACAATCAGCTTGGATGTAAAAGGAAACGCCGGGTTGGACGTATACGTAATTTCCTTATCTTCCTGCGCTTTCGTAATACGTTCGTCAAGCGGCGTCAAACCAACGGCGGTGCGGTCAGTAATGCCGTCGGCCACCATGATCCAGCGCAGCGGAATCACCTCGTCGCTGAACAATTCGGGATTGATGATGACCGGCTTGCCGTTATCCATTTTGTAGTGCTTTCCTTCGATCCCGAGTTTAATCAGTGTCCTCATTTTGTCGTCCGCCAGCTTTTCGAAGAAATCGAGAATTTCTTTTAACGCCGCTTCGCTTTTTACACTGCTTTTCGGAAACATAAACACGCCGTTATATCCGCCGCCCGCCTGCTTGTAATATTTGCCGTCGGAGCTTTTGATTTTATAGATAAAATCCAGCTTCGCGTCCGGGTTGGCCTTCTGCAGCGGCGTATGCCATCCGTTGGAAAATTGCGCATACGCCCCGGCATATCCGCCGCCGCGGCTTTTGCCCAAATAATCCAGCATCTGGTTTTGCTTGGTTACGGGAAAATCCTGGTTGATCAGCTTCTCCTGGTAAAGCTTGCGCATAAAATCCATCGCTTGCTTATATTCATCCGACATAAACTCGGGTACCAGCTTGCCATTTTTAATGGACCAGCCGTTGGGACCGCCCATCCACACTTTGATTTGATTAAAAATACCGCTGCCGTCGTTTTCGATCACGCCAAACGTATCGTCTTTGCCGTTTTTATCCGGGTCCTTTTGTGTAAACGCCTTCATCATGGCGTATAGCTCATCGACGGTGGTCGGCGGTTTCATCCCCAAGTTATCGAGCCAATCCTTGCGGTAAATCAGCGCATTTTCGCTAAGATCGCGGGCGGACGGAATGCCGTACACTTTCCCGTTTTGCGACACGTTGTACAGACGAATGTCGCCTACCGCCTTGGAAATGTTCGGGTAATTTTTTAAGTAAGGGCCGATTTCCCAGAAAGCGCCCGACTTGACCGCAGCCACGATGTTGTCCGCCCGATCCCTGGAAACAAGCAGCACCTGGGGCACATTGCCGGAAGCCAGCGTTGTATTGACCTTCTCGTCATAAGAAGGACTTGGCGCCCAAATGATGTCCAGCTTCGTATGCGTGTAGTCTTCGACCACTTTAAAAGCTTCGGCGGCTTTGGTCGGCGGCTCCGTGCTGAAATATTTGAGCAGCAGACTGATCTTGAGCGGCTCGCTTTTTTTCTCTGCGGATATGGGCGCAGCCGCCGGTTTGTCGGCACTCGGAGCCCCCGCTTGGCACCCGGCTAAAAGCAGCGCTCCCCCCGTCAACAAAACAAACGTTTTTTTCATCATGACACGGTTTTTCATGAAACCCTTCCCTTCATTTGAAATCGGCAGGCACATCATCAGCTTATCCGGGAGCTCATTTATCCGTCATCAATCATCAGAGGGCCATCGGGCTCTTGATTTGCGTATCAATCCTTACAGTACCTGCTCAATCATTTCGGGACTGGAATTTTAAGCGGTATTCGGTGGGAGACATTGTTTCCATTTTGCGAAAATATCTGCTGAAATTTTGAATATTACTGTACTGCAGCCGCTCGGCGATTTGAGAGATCGACATTTCCGTGTACACAAGCCATTCCTTGGCCAGCTTAAGCCGATAATTCGCCACATAATCGCTAAAGCTGATTCCCGTCTCCTTACGGAACACCCTTTTGATATAATCAGGACTGTAATGAAGTTGGGCCGAGCACATTTCCAAGGAAATCGGCTGGTCATAGCGGGTTTCGATCAAGCGGATGACGTCGGCGGATATACTTTGGTATTGCGCGGCAATCCGCTCTTCATATTTCCGGCTCAGCGGCGTAAGCACGTGGCGTATAAACCAATATTCCGCCTCCTTCGCCGTCTTCAGTTCCGTAATCGCATTCTGCAGCGACTTGCCTTCCGTCGCGAAATTCAGCGCCGCCTCCGACGATCCGAGCACTTCGCGGGCAATATCCGTCATCACCAGCAGCAAAGCCAGCCGGACATCCCGGTGTGTCCGGTTACCCTCCGTCAAATCGCTTAGCAGCAGGCGCAAAGCCGCTTTCGCCGTCGTTTCGTCGCCCGACTTGATGGCTAAAACCAGCTCCCGCTTGTGCTCATCCACTCTTGCCGGCGGCTGACCACGCGAGGGCTCCAGGTCGTCGATGTAAAGCAAGGCTCCTCCTCCGACCCGCATACGGTATTTCAAAGCTTCCACACTTTCCATGTAAGCGTCAACACAACGGGACATAGCGAAAAAAATGCGGCTTAAGCCGATGCTGACGTTCAGCTGCAAAAACCGTCTTACTTGTTTCTGGATGTTTTGGGCGTCTTCAAATAACAGCTTCAGGAAAGTATCTTTCGAGGAATCGTCGAAACGCAATACAACAACAAGCGTATGCTGGTAGGAAAAACAGTGGTACATCCGGTTTTGGGGCACGGTCTCTTGAATGATATTGCCGATGGCGTACAGCAGCAGATGATGGTCCTGCTCGTTATAACGGGTATCCTCCAGAGTATCGATATCAATTACGGCGATGCACAGCTGTTTCCAATCCGCAGGCAGGCCGTACGACACGATGTTTTGCTCAATTTCCCGTTCATGCAGCTCGCCCTGAATCAACTCGATCAGAAACAGATCGCGCAGCTGCATGCTTTGCGATTTCATCCTGTGGTTCAGGTGTTCTTCCACATATTGAAGCGAACGGAACTCCTGCGCAATCGTCTCCAGCTCGTCGTAGGTCCTTTTTGCATCATTGCGTATTTTCAGACGCTGCACGGATTCATACAACTTGCGAACCGGTACGTAAAGCGTGCGGGTCATAATCAAGGAAACGATCGTCATGCAGAGAAACACCGCAATACACGCATAAAAAGCAAGCCATCCGATGCCCGCCGATTCCTTGGCCATTTGACTGCGGCTTACCGTCGTCGTGTATGTCCACTGAGTTAATGCCGACTTTCGGTAAAATAACCATTCTTCATCATCGGCAGAGCTTGCAATAACGCCTTTTGCATCTACGTCAAGTCCCGCCTTCACTTCGGCAAGCCGGCTTAATGAGTCTGCTCCGATAACTTCATCCGCGCGAACAATAGGCTGCAGCTTCGCATCGAAAACATGGAATTTGGCATGATCCGCCTGATCGTTCATCCACCGGTTGACATCGCCGGGCAGCATTTCCACCACCAGCAATCCTTCGGGTCTGCTGAAGGAATTTGGGATCGGATACGCAAACACGATTCTCTCGCGAGACGAATCAAACGGCGATTCTATACGGGTTACCGTCCACGGCTCCAGCTCTCGCAAGCGGCTGTACGGCTCAAATTGCCCGCTGCCCAGATTAAATCCGGTATTGTCGATCATCCAATTTCCCTTAAAGCCCAGCAGCACCACATTGCTCACCGGCAGGTCGATCGTCTGCAGCCGGTTCAAATCTTGTTCAAGCTCGCGAATCGCTGCAAAATCTTTATGCGAAAGCGATTCCCTTACCGCAAGCAGCATCCGCTGCGACTGGGCAAGCTGGAACACCTGCCGCTCCACGGATCGGAGCATACTTTCCGCACGCATCTGATACTGCTGCAATACCTGTTCATAAGCGGAGGTCGCCTGATGTTCCGCCATGGAGATCGATTTTAAATACGACAGCCAACCGAGCAGCGCGACGGAAAGAGCCGCAACACAGAAGTTCGCCAATACCAGCTTGAGCCAAAATGAAGGAAACTTCAGTCTCATTTTATTACCTCACCCCATGTTTATGCCGCTCTTGTCATATCATCGGTTCCATGTGAGAAAGACCCAAAGTAACGTATCGGTTGTCCATCGCTGCCAATAGTGCCGTGCAAAAGCTGTGACTTGATCGGGAGTGGAGGGATGAAATGCGGCCCAAAGTACATAAATCCCGAGCACGCGTCCCAGCGTCGCAAAGCGGTCGCTGAACCCGCGTCTCACCCAGCTGTATCAAGCGGACGAGCAAATGAGGAAAAGCTTCCGCTACTTGCCCCGCGTCACCCAGCTTCAGCAAGCCAGGCGAGCAAATGAGGAGAACCCGCGTTTATTTGTTCGTCTCGTCCAGCTTCATCAGTTGTGCGGCCGTATGTTGCAGTTCGATTGCGATATCCGCTGCTTGTGCGTCGGAATATACGGAATCGATCATTCCGACCCCGATCGCCGCCGTAATCCGGCCGTATGAAAATAAAGGGACGGCTATTCTGCGGATATGGGGAAAAATAACTCCCCTATCGTCGGAGTATCCTTGTTCCAACGCTTCGCTGATCAAATCGTCCAGGGCCGAACGGACGGGGATGTACTTTTGAAAGGAAGGGGACACTTGGGCGTTCTCAATTAAGTAACGGCGGTGCTGCTCTTTCTGATGCGCTAAAAACAAAAACCCCCACGGGTGAATCGTATAATCGGTCCGTCTCGATCCCACATCCTGCATAAACACGCCTTCCGGGAACACGACCTTATCCCGGCAAACCATGCTGCCGTATTCGAAGCTTATCCAAAGAGCGGTTAGTCCGAGCGTTTCGCTGAGCTGGCCAAGAACGGGTGCAATCACCGCATCAAAAGGGGAGACTTGCATGGCTGCTGCGGTTATTTTTTTCAATGCGGGTCCTAGCATATAACGCTGTTCATCATTTTTTTCCAAAAAATCTTGATCGGTTAACGTTTTTAAATACCGGCTCAAACTGGCAGGACTTAATTGAAGCTGATGCTTCAGTTGGATAAAACTCGCATCCCCCAGTTCGCCAATAACTCCCAATATTTGCAGTCCGCTTTCCAAACCGGGTGCTGACATTGATCCACCTGCTTTAGTATTGTATATGAAACTGTAATTTCATAATCGGTAATACATATAATATTTTATTTTGATGATCAAGCAGGAGTCAAGAAGTTTTTCCATAATTAACCTCAGCGTTTGCCTGACGCTGGATCGTTAATCTGACAACTTCGGGTTTAAAAAAGAGACGCAGCATAAAAAAAGATCTCAAATTCCGCATGTCAGTGGAATTTGAGATCTTTTGGCTCGATTTTCCGGGCGAACTCTCGTCTATACGAATATTTCGGAGCGTTCCTATAGACCGGTAAACACCGGTCGTACGAAGAGGACACTGAAAAAGTAGCTTAAGTGAGCGAAATCATGCTGGAGAAGCGCCAGTGTTCGCTTCTTCAGTTGCCTCCTTACGAAGAAGCGCTTATTACTTGCCCACGAGTTCCCTGACCCGCTTCCATTCGGCCAAATGTTTTTCCAAATTTTCGATCAGCGCATCTACACCGTGCTCGAAACTCGGGGTATCGCCGAGAGCGCTTTGAAACATTTCAGCCGGGAGCGGCTGATGGGTTGGAACGGCGGCCAGCATGTGCCGCAGCTGGTCTTCGATCGACGCCGCCGGCGGAGCAGCTGCTGCGGTCGCTGCGGCGGCCGGCGAAGCTGCAGCGGCGGGTGCCGCAGCGATGGCCGGTGCTGCAGCTTGCACGCCTGTCGCCTGCGCAGCTTGCACACCCGCCGGCGGCGCGGCTGGAGATGCCGCTGTGCCCGAAGCGGCCGTGGCCTCGGCCGACGCCTTCTTCGCTTTCTCCGCCTCCGCGGCTGCTTCTGCTTGCGCTTTCGCGGCTTTGGCCCGCTCGGCCCGGTTGTGCTCAAACACCGACCATGTCTCGATCAGCTCCCGTCCCGATTTGTACAGCAGCTTGCCTTTGGTATTGTCGGAAATGTCCTTATCCTTAAACAGGCGGGCAATCTTCTTAACGTCGCTAACAGGCAGCTCGTCCCGCGCTACGATCAGAGCAAGCGGGTCGCGATGCTCCAGCGGCAGATCCTTCAGCGGCTGGAGCTGGTCTTCCGTCAGCTTGTCCTTGCGGATTTCCACTCCGCTGACGATCAGCTTTTTGACGGCATTGCCGAACTTCAGCAAATCACATTTGTTTTTGATGTACGATTCCGGCTTGCCCAACTTGCTGGACAAATATTTCACCGAGCTGCTGAATTTCGAATCGTGCAGCAGCTTATGAAATGCTTCCGCCTCTTCGATGGGGGAGAAACCCTCGCGCGTCAAATTTTCCGCGATCTGCTCCAAATAAATTTCCATATCGTCCGTGGCCGTCGAGACGATGCAAGGAATCGTTTCGCGTCCGAGCATGCTGCTCGCTTTGTAACGCCGGTTCCCGTATATGATCTTATAACGGCCGCCCTGAACCGTCCTCACTTTGATCGGAGACAGCAGCCCCAGCTCCTCGATGCTCTTCATGAGTTCTTGAAGCGAGTCCTCGTCAAACTGATATCTTGGCTGGTCGGTATCTTCGTCGATTAATTTTAATGGAATATTAATAATTTCCAAAAACAATCCCCCGTTCTTCGTTTAATCCGTTTTCCTCTGAATGGATGCCCCGGACATCGGCTGCCGAAGGCGATATATGTATTATATAACACCAGCCCGGTCATGGGAATGTGAGTACGGTCCGATTTATTCGGAAGCAAATGCAGTCATCCTGCAAGACGAGCGGAATTGGCTTGCAGGCATATGCTGTTTCCGAAAGATCGGTATGAGCCATTCCGAAACATCAGGAATAGGGAAATCGCATGTATCTAATCGACGTTCCACTCGGAAGCAAGCAGTCCCATGAAATAAGTGTCATAATACCGCCCGCCGCTGAACCCGTGTTTCCTCAACTGACCTTCGACGGTAAAGCCGACTTTTTTGTATAAAGCCACAGCTTGATCGTTGATGCCCCGCGTCGTTAAGTAAATTTTGTTCAGCCGCAGCTGGCCAAACCCGATGCCGATCATTTGCCGCATCGCGCTGAATCCGTAACCGAGCCCTCTTGCCTCCGGCGACAGCAGGATGCCGATTCCCGCTCTGCCGTGCTCATATTCAATATGCTGCAAAAATATCCAGCCGATAAGCTCGCCGGCTTCGTTGTCGACAGCCAACACGAGATCGCCGTTTTGTCTTTTTTTATCGACATGTTGTACGGTCTGCTCGTAAGTAAGCGGCGTTCGGCCGACCATCTCGATGGAGACCGGATCGTTTAACCAGCGATGCAGCGCCGGGATATCTTTTATCTCGAACGCCCGCAGTTTCACCTGACCCTTGCCGCTGCGGCCATCGTTATCATGATTCATCAGATTTCCCCTCTTTCCGAAAGATTCGGTATGCTCCTATTGTATCAAATACCGTCTTAAGCAGGGTAGGCGGAAAAGTTTTTGGTGCTTGGAGCTGCCGAACCGCAACCCCTTAAATGAACTTATATATAGAAAAAAAACGCACCCGAATGCAGGGAGGCTCAAGCCCCATACCCGAAGTGCGTTTTCATGTTCCATCGCTTATTCTATTGTAAAATGCAGCGCCGCATACTCCTGAAGCCGCGGAATGGTGACCGATACCAGCAGTTCTCCGTCACCTGACGGCACGGCCGCGCCGCTGCACTGAATGTCCGATTCCTTATGCAAACAAGTAAACCCGGCGAGCCTTGTTCCTTTCAGCTTGATGTCCACCTGCACATCGTGCACCGGGATCGTCTGCAGCACCGGACGGCGCGGAGCCGCCGTCGTATTGACGGCATGCAGCACATACGATTTCGGATCGCCGCCGCTGCGGTTTAAACTCAAATGAACGCTTGCGGGGGCATTGGTCTTCACCGTATAGTCCCCCTGCAGCAAATAGTTCAGCGCTTTTTTTAGCAGTTCGCTGAAATCGTTGTGCCCGTGTTGCCATACGTTGCGGTCGACGCCATATGGGAAAAATACCGACTCTCCTTGCCCGAACCGGTTCAGCAGCAGGGTTGGATACTCCGTTTCGTAGCTTCTCAGCCAAGAGCGCTCCGGCGGCTGGGGAAAAATTTGCGGCACGTAAGTAACAGGAGCTTCCGCCGCTTGCGATGTCACCCGGACAAGCTGCTGCGGCCCCCAACTGGCCAGCAGCGACGTGTTCTCGAAACCGCGGGTGAGCGGATGTTCCCCCCGCACGTATTGGTAGCCCCATTGGGAGTTGTCTTTGACGATCCCGGTAAAAGCGCAGCCTAATACATCCCCGAGCGCGTAATCGTGACGCAGCGTGCCGTCCGTCTGCCGCAGCGACGTCTGGTGGGTCGCTATCAGCTTGCCGCCGGAGCGAACGTATTCGCGGATTATGTCCATCTCCCGATCGGACAAGCAAGCGGCGTTGGCCAAAATCAGCACCTTGGTGGCGGCCAGCGTTTCCCCGTTCAGCTTGTCGTCGGTCAGCAGCCTGTACTGCACGTGCATATCCGTCAGCACCTGCTCAAGCCCCATCATATGGGTCAAATACGCATCTTTGCTGCGGTCCGGATTGCCCAGCGCTGCATTGGTCGCCCGCGAGTACAACACGCTGACTTCCCCGGCCGTTTCCTGACCGCTCAGAACCTCCTCGTTCAGCTCCATAAACTCATAGATGTCGGCGCACAGCAGCGCATTCCGGCGGTCGTACGTTTTGCCCGGGTGTTGTCCGTTAAACACGCAGTTCCAGAAGGATCCGCCGGCGCTGATCGCCTCCCACATCCACAAACGCGTTTCCTGGGCGGCTGAAGAAATGTACCTCAGGTCGTTGTTGGTGCCGAGGTGGCCAAACAGCATCACCGGTGTTTTGTCCGGAGACAAGCTTTTCAAAAATTTAATCAGCGTAGACGGCCCGTTCATCGGTTCATGATTGGCGGTAAACAGCGGGGTGACAAGAAAATCGAAATGGTCCTTGATCGCGTACAGGTCGTGTCCGTTCGCCTTAAACCGGTCGTGATACAACCCGAAAATTTCCGCCGCATACGCCTTGTCTTCACCGTATTTTTTGACGACGGCACGGCAGTCGCGCAGATGCTCCATCACGCAGTCCGCTTTCCACTGCCGGTATTCGTCGTAGCTGCTGTCCATAAATTGCCCGCCGCGCGGCAGCTCCTTGCCGACCTCCCGGAAATAGCGGTCGGAGCAGCGTTTGCAGTAGCATATCCCGTCTTGGGTATACGAGTTTTCCCAGATGCCGTCGATATCGTAATGCTCGAATAAGTAGTCGATAAACCGGTATGCATGCTCGTTACGGTAGACGCTTTGATAACACGGCTGAAAAATCGCGGAGTGCAGCGGATTGTCCCTGATTTTCGGGTCGCCCTGCTCATTCATGCTGAACCAGTCGGGGCGAAGCTCGTATATTTTTTTATCAACCCCGCGAAAATCGACGCGTACGACAACCTTCATGCCTTTTTCGTGGCACGCTTCGGTCAAATCCTTCAGCACGTCTTCGCTCGTCATAAACGGATTCGGATTGGCGGTAACCAAGTCGTGCCGGAAAAAATCGACGATGCCCCCGCCGTTAATAATGATGCAGTTGGCGTGAATTTGTTCCATATAAGCGGCCACCGAACGGGCGTCGTAGTTCACGACATCCGGTTCGCGCAGCACGGTTTGCAAAATGCGCAGCTGTTTTTCATACCATTGTTTCGGTTGCGACATATCAAGTACCTCCATTTGCTGCTTTATGTTTTTTTTAATCCGGCGATCAAGACGGCTCAAACGTAACGGCTGTGCAGCTCGTCCAGATTGATGCGCCCCTCCAGATCATCGGCGATCGCTGTGTTTTTCCGTACGATGTCGGCGTCCCTCATGCCCATTAACGCAACGTCAACATACGGATTGGACAGCACAAAATGGATTAATGCCGGAGTGTAGTCGAACGTATTGGCCGGATTGACCATTTGAATCCAGCGCTGAAACGTGCCCGACGTCGGCGTTCTCATCGTAATAATGCCCATGCCCGCTTTCTCCGCTTCCAGCAAACTGCCGAACGGGCGGCTTGGCTCATAGCTGTGCTGAAAAATAAAGTTGTAGCAAATCTGCATCGTATCAAACATCCCGCTGCGGATGAAGCGGTAAACGGAATCGTTATTGTCTTCGCTCGTAAAACCGATGTATTTTGCAAGCCCTTCCTGCTTCAATCGAAGCATTTCCTCCGCCATCCCGCCTGTCCCCAAAATGTCATCCGCCTGCTCCTGCGTATACGAATTGCCGTGAATTTGCAGCAGCTCAATCCGATCCCGGCGCAGCCGCTTCAGACTGAGTTCAACCGTTTCCCGCAGCGACGCACGCTCTCCGTAACTTACCTTAGTGGCGATAAAAAGCGGATGGGAGCCGCTTTCCTTAACCCCCTCCAGTGCCGCGCCCATAATGTCCTCGCTTTGGCCGTTGCCGTAACCCGGTGCCGTATCATAGTAATTGATCCCGGAAGCAAGCGCCGTTTCGATCGACTCGAACAATTTTTTACGGTCAGCCGGATCTTCCGGGTCAAACGTATGCAAATAGTTTTTCAAACCAGCCGCCGCCCCGCCATAACCGATGCGGCTGACTTGTTGACCGGTTTCACCTAGTACTGTGTATTCCATTTACCTGCCTCCTCTTGCAGCTGATTCATCCACCGCTTTAAGCAAAAACTCCGCCATCGACATGCCTTGCGCAAACTCCTCCGAACGGATATATCTATCCAGCAGCCTGCCGTACTGCTGAACGGGAATTTCCCATCCGCGCGGGAAAAAGGGGACATTCCGCTCGCGTTCGAACTGCCGCTCGATCCACTCGGGAATGGCGGTCTCCGCCACTTTCGGCATTGGCGGCTCTGCAAACAACAGCTCGCGTACGTTGGTTCCGGCAATACGCGCGAACTGCTCATCGCTGCAAGCGCCGAGCAGTTCTCTGAACATGCCGACCGCCGCTTCGGCCCGCTCGTTGCGCCAGAACAGCACAGGATATTCGCTGCCCCACATCAGGTGTTCCGGCCCGCACTGCTCCAGCGCGTATTCGACCCACGGCTTGTATGGCTCGTGCGGATATTCCGAACCGCACATGCCGAGATTGCGGACCAAGATACCGCAAAAGCGCGGATGGTTCATTAGCTCGGCAATAGGGCCGCCGGAGCGCTCGGGGTCGCCGGGGACGAAATCCCCGTACATAAAATGCGGGGCCGCCAGTCTTGCCTGCGGATATTCCTCCAGCCACTGCAAATACAATGCCGCGAGGCGCTGGCTGCGGCAGCTGTCGATGCCGTACGCCCAGCGTCCTCTGCGGCCGATTTCGGCCAGCAACGCGGGGTTGTCCGCGGCTTCGCGCTGATCGAGCCGGATGCCAAGCGCCCCGGCATCCATCTGCAGCTTGACGGCGGCAAGCCGCTGCTCCGGCGTTTCGCCGAACGGGATGCCAATGCCGCGCAGCCGTCCGGGGTAAACGCGGGCCGCTTCCATCAGCGTGGCGATGTCGGGGACACGCGGCCCCAGCACCGCGGCGGCATGCCGGATGTCATGAACGTCCATATAGCGGATCAGCTGCGCAAGCGACCCAAAGCGCGGCAAACCGACATGGGCGTAAGCGTCGGAAACGTTCCATTGCATGGGGGCTCATCTCCTTTTAATTTAAAATGAAACAGTACGCTGTAAGCTTATGCGGGATTTTCCCCGGCATGACTTTCTAACCTTTGACGGCCCCAAGCGTCATGCCTTTGATCAATTGATCTTTAATGATCAAATAAAACACGATCATCGGCACAACGGCAAAAACAATCGAAGCGGACATCATCCCGTAGTTGATCCCATTCTCGTCCTTCGTAAAAGCGAGTGTGACGGACAACGTCCGGTAAGCTTTGTTCGTCAGCATAATAAGCGCCAGCAAATAATCGTTCCAGACCGCCACAAATGCCAAAATCAATACCGTCACGATCCCGTTCCGGCTCATCGGCACAGTGATGAGGGTGAACATTTTCCAGGTGCCGCAGCCGTCGATGATTGCCGATTCGTCCAGTTCGTGCGGGATGGCGCGCATAAACATCACAAGCAAAAACAGCGAAAGCGGCAGCTCGCCGACCACGTAGCTGAGCACAATCGAATATTTATAACCCAGCAGATGAAGGTCGTTAAACAGCTTGAAGACCATCGGCAGAACGGTAATGCCCGGCACAAAAATCGCTGCGGCAAAAAACATGTAGATGTACCCGCTTGCTTTAAAGCGAAACCGGGATAACGCAAACGAAGCGGGCAGCGCTACCGCGAGCAGCAATGCCAACGTCACAAACGTAATGCTGAGCGAATTGTAGAACGCTTTCGGAATGTTGGAAGCGGTAATGACTTTGGCATAATTGCTGAAGTCGAAGCTTTCCGGAATAAGCCGGATGCTTGTCAATATTTGATCCGTATTGCGGAACGAATTGCTGGCGATCCACACCAGGGGCAGCAGCGTAAATACGGAATGCGCAATCAGCACCGCATATTTTACGGCAACACCCAGCATTCCCGAGAAAGATCGGGAGGACCGCCGTACCTTTTCCTTGGACGCCGCGATTTCCATAAACTGCGCACCTCCTTTGCCTCTTAAGCTCATCTAGGCTTTGCGGCTACTCTTTCACGCTCGTTAACTTGCGGAACAACACGGTAACGATGAAGGAAAACAGAAATATCGCAAACGCGATCGCCGTGCCGTAGCCGTATTTCAAACTAACAAAAATCGTATCGTACATATAAGTGGCCGGCACCTGCGTGGACGTTCCGGGTCCCCCCTTGGTCATAATAAACACGTAGTCGAAATTTTTAATCGCCCCGGTAATCGCAAGGATGATGCAAATTTGCAAAATCGGCCAGACGAGCGGAACCGTAATCCGCGTAAACAGCACCCATGCCGTGGCCCCGTCGATTGTCGCCGACTCGTAAATTTCCTCCGATATGTTTTGCATCCCCGCCAGCAAAATAATGAAAAAATAACCGATCGTATGCCAAATCGGAGCGGCGATCACCGCGTAAAAAGCTGTCGTTTTATCCCCCAGCCACGTTCGGGCCAGCTGGCCCAGGCCGATCTGACGAAGCACGCTGTTCAAAAGCCCTGCGTCCAGGTCGTAGATCAGCGTAAACATCAGCGCAATCGCGGCCGTCGAGATGACAACCGGCATAAAAAAGGCCGACGAGAAAAACTTCGAACCGCGCACCGGCCTGCGCAGCATGGAAGCAAGCACAAGCCCCGAGCCGACTTTAAGCAAAATGGCGAGCAGCGCCCATATCAGCACTTTGCCGATACCGCCGATAAATGTCGGGTCACTCGCCAGATTTACATAGTTTTTTATGCCGACATAGGTGATTTTGCCGAATCCGTTCCAGTCGAAAAAACTGTAATAAAACGTCTTTAAGAACGGAACGATGAAAAACGTGCAATATAAAGCGAGGGCCGGCAGCAAATACAAAACAATGACGTGACGATATTTGAGCTGTCCCATCGGTCAGTCCCTCCCTGCCGGACGGCGTTTGTGAATTGGTTTGGATAAGCTCCGCAACAGCGGAGGGGGATTCGTCATCCCCCGGTCCCGGCTATTTCGCCGCTTTCGGATTAAAAATTTTATCCATTTCCTGAACGAATTTGTCCGCTTTGATTTCTCCCGCCAAAAAGGAGCTGATAAGCGGTTCGAATTTGGCCCGCTGATCCGGTGTCATATAAGAAGGAAGCCACTTGTTGCCGGGCGCCGATTGCGCGAGCTTCAGCCCTTCGGTGGCCAGCCGGCCGAATTTTTGCGGGTCGATATTTGCACCCAGCTGCGGCACGGTCTGCTGCCCTTTTTCCGCATATATTTTAGCCTGCTCTCGCGAGGCGAACCGCTTCACCAGCTCTTCCAGAAACGGACGTTTGTCCTTGTCGCTCCAGCCTTTGGAGCCCAGGTAAAACAGTTGGGTCAAGTCCTTCTCGTAATTTTGCGTTTTCTGCGCGCCGCCCGGAATCAGCGGAAATTTTATCTGTACAAGCTTATCTTGAACTTCCGGTTTGATGCTCGACATGGACGACGAGTTGTCGATAAACATCGCCGCTTTGCCGGTATTCAGATATTTCGATACCGCCACATCGCCCGCGATCGCAATCGCGTCTTCGGGCACATTGCCCACCAGCAAATCCTGCAGCATCTGAGCCGCCTTCTGCGTATCCGGATTGTTGAACGGCTCTTTGCCCAAAATGATATCGCGCATCCGGTCGTTGCCCAGCACATTGCTGAACACGTAATCAAACGTGCGCACCCCTTGGCTGTCACCTTTGACACTGATGCCAAACGGCAGCACGCCTTTGGCCTTCAGCCCTTTGACCGCCGACATCCATTCGTCCCATGTGCTCGGAATCGCGATGCCTGCATTGTCGAACACTTCTTTATTGGCATAAATTGCGGTGTAAAACATCGTCCCCGGGATGCCGTACGTTTTGCCGTCCAAGGTCGCTGTTTTCCAGGCGCTTTCGTCGAATAACTCCTTAAAAAACGGATCGGATTTTACCCAGTCGCTCAAGTCTGCAACTTTGCCCGCTCGGGCAATTTCGTCTAGGCCGAATCCGGGATCAAGCCGCCAGTAGTTGAACATATCGGGAATCCGGTCGCTGACGGCATCCAGCTTGATTTTCGTAATATGGTCGTTGCCCGGCGTTTCCTCGACTTCAATCGTTACATTCGGATAATCCTTGCGGAATTGGTCGAGTGTGTCCTTCACGATTTGCGTCATCGGACTTGTGCCGGTCCAGTTTGTGGCGAATCGCAAGGTTACTTTCTTGTCTTTGCTTGGGCCCGAGGCGGTACTCGTCTGGGCAGACGGTGCCGATCCAGCTTGCGAACCTGCGGGCTTGCCCGTTTCTCCGGACGGCGAGCAGCCGGCGGCTGCGGTAAGGCTTAACGCCAGTGCGATGGTTAATGTTTTTTTCATAGTTATCCCTCCTTGTGAGAAATCGCCCCCTCAATCCCCCCGCCGGGGGACCCCAGGCGCTGCGCCCTGGACCCGCCACGGTAGAGCGGCGGTGTGCCTCGGGTCCCGCGTTTGTCGCGCCTTGTCTTCGCATTCGCTCGACTTGGGCGTGACACGCTCTACTGCGGCGCGGTAACGCGGGGCGCGGCGGTGTGCCTCGGGTCCCGCGTTGGTCGCGCCTTGTCTTCGCATTCGCTCGACTTGGGCGTGACACGCTCTACTGCGGCGCGATGACGCAGGGCGGGACTATGTGCCCCGGGCCCCGCGTTGGTCGCGCCTTGTCTTCGCATTCGCTCGACTTGGGCGTGACACGCTCTACTGCGGCGCGGTGACGCGGGGCGCGGCGGTGTGCCTCTTGCTCGCACCTTGTTGCGCCTTGCTTTCGCTTCGCTTAGCAGCGTCGCAACTGCGCTTAAGTCTCCACTACCCTGCATCTCTATTTCTTCTTAACGCTTTTGTACCAATCATTGACTTCCTGCGTGATGGCGCTGCCGCCGGAAGATTCCCAGCTCTTGACGAATTTGTCGAATTCATCGAGCGGTGCTTCGCCATAGATGATTTTGGCGAAAGTGTCCTTTTCCAGCGTCTTCAAGTTGTCTCCTCTCGATTTCATCGTTTTGGTCGGAGGCGCGGTGAAGTTTTCGCGGTACGACGTATTTTTCAGCTCCAGATTAACCGTCGCTGCCTGCAGTCTCGGCGCATCGGCAATCAGGCTCGACCTAACCTCGAACTGGTTGGTCGGGCCGTTGCCTTTAGCCAGGTTGGCGTAAGCTTCCATCTGCGACGAAGGGATACGCGCCGCTTCGAAGGTGAGCGTATACTTTTGCGGAATGACGCGGCCGCCGGGGATTTTGTTCGTATCGGCCGTCGGTTTGCCGTCGACTATCGCGTAGTCGTAGCCTTCCTTGAACTGGTACTGGAACTCGTCGCCTTTTTGCGGCCAAGCAAAGTGCTCGAACAAATAGTTCTCGTAGACAAAGAAAGCTTCAGGATGTTTGGCGTTTTTGTTGATCAGCACGGCGCCGCTGAAATTCAGATTGCCTTTACGGCCTTGTTTGCCGTCAGGTCCCTTCGGGATCGCATACGCTTTGAATTTTGCTCCCGGCACGTTTTTTTGCAGATCGGCCAGCGGGAACAGTGTCATCCAGTGCGGGCCGCCGATAATCCCAACTTTGCCGGAGGTAAACAATGAAGACGCTTTCGAATCGTCCTGCAGTGCGGCTTCCTTATGAATGTAACCTTTGTCCATCCATTCCTTCATCTTGCCGAGCGCCAGCTTCGCTCCCGGCTGCACCGAGCCGTACGCCAGTGTGCCGTCGGGCTGTTGGTTCCATATTTCCGCGACCGTGCCGTAAGCGCCGAACAGCCAACTCGCGCTTGCCATGCCCGCATTCAGCGAATCGCGGAAGCCGAAGGCCACGCCGTATGTATCTTTTTTGCCGTTGCCGTCCGGATCCTGGTTGACGAAGGCATCCATAATTTTTTCCAAATCGGCGATCGTTTCCGGCGCTTTCAAATTCAGCTTCTCCATCCAGTCTTCGCGAATGTACAAGATCGTATCGTCGTTCCATGAGTATTCCGGTATCGGAATGGCATAAGCGCCGTCGGAACGCATAAACGGATACCACATGGACGGGTCTTCGTTGACCGCCTTCTTGTACATCGGGGACGCATATTGCTCCCACAGTTTGCCGACTTCCATAAACTTGCCGGTATCGATCAGATCGTTGGCTAGCTGCGTATTGCGTACGGCGACAACATCCGGCATCTCCTCGTTCGCCGACAAAGCGAGGCGCAGTCTTGTTTCAAACGCTTTGTTCGCTTGCGGAGCGGTCCAGTTGTATTTCAGCTGGATGCCGAGGCGATCCATAGCCCACTTGGTGTGCACGTTGTTTTCCATCGTTTCGCCATTTTTAAACGTCGTCGAAGAAGTAATTTCGGCGATCGTCGACAGATCGATCGGCGGATCGTATTTGCCGTCTTTAAACGGCGCTGTATACTTAATGCCCTGCGATGGAGCGGCTCCGCTATCCGCTGACGGAATTTTGGGCGGCTCAGCGGGCTGTCGGCTGCAAGCTGCGGCAAGCAGACACGTCGATGCAAGCAGCAATGGCAGCGTTCTCTTTTTCAACAACGTTGTTCTCATCATCATCCCCCATTTCATATTTCACCATGAGTATATCAATCAGCATATATATTTTATATACAAAATTATCTATATCCATATCAATCTATCCAGCGATTCGCATAAGCGGCATCCGATATCATTCTTTCACCGAACCCATCACCAAACCTTTGACAAAATATTTTTGCAGAAACGGATATACGAGAAGAATCGGAACTGCTCCGATAAACATCTGCGACGCCCGGACCGTCTGTTCGTTAAGCTGCTCCATGTCTTCCGCACTGACATTCAGGCTGCTCATGTCGCGCTGCGCAATAATCGTCTGCAGGAAAGTAGCCAGCGGGTAATTGTGCGCTTTTGTCATATAAATCAAACCGTCAAACCATGAGTTCCATTGCCCCACCATCGTAAACAGCGATACCGTGGCGATAGCCGGCAGCGACAACGGCAAATATACGCTGACGACGGTCCGGAAATGCCCGGCTCCGTCCATATAAGCCGCCTCTTCCAACGCTTTGGGCACACTGGTACGGAAAAAATTCAGCAGCAGAATCATGTTAAACACGTTCACCGCATGCGGCAAAATCAACGCCCACACCGTGTTCATCAACCCCAAATACTGCACAAGAATGTACGACGGAATCAGCCCGGCATGGAGCAGCATCGTAAAAACGAATGCCCACATATAAAAGGTTCTGCCCCGAAATTCGCGGTTATCCTTCGACAAGGCGTAGGCGGCCAGCGTAATGAGCAGCATCGACAGCAGCGTGCCGGTAACCGTCCGGAAAATCCCGTTCCACAGCGCCCGTAAGAAATTGTCGTTGCCGAGCGTTTTTACATACGAATCCAAAGTAAAGCCGATCGGCCATATGCCGACCATATTGGCGCTGGCCGGAGCCGGACTGCTGAAGGACACAGCAAGCATATGCACAAGCGGCAGCAGGCACAACACGCCGAGAAGTCCCATAAACACATAGTTGGCGACAGTAAACATTTTGTAAGAAACCGATGAGTAGTGCATTCTTCTTCTCCCCTAGAAAATCCGGTAGTTGGCAAATACGTAAGCCATCCGGTACGCGATCATAATGAGAATAAAACTGACGACCGATTTAAACATGCCGACGGCCGTCCCAAAGCTGTAATCTCCGCTGAGCAAACCGACGCGGTACACATAAGTGTCGATAATATCACCCTTGTTGTACACAAGCGGATTGTACAAGTTAAATATTTGGTCAAACCCCGCGTTTAAAATATTCCCCAACGAAAGCGTGCCCACAACAATCGTAATCGGCAGCAGGCCGGGAATCGTAATGTACAAAGTTTGCTTGAACCGGTTGCAGCCGTCGATCACGGCCGCCTCGTACAAGCTTGGGTCGATGCCTGCCAGCGCCGCCAAAAAGATGACCGCCGAAAAGCCGAAATCTTTCCAGATGTCGCTGACTATGACCGTAAACCGGAACCAATCGCCGTTGCCCAGAAAAAACACCGGTTTTATGCCGAATAAACCAAGTACTTGATTAACCATCCCGCCGTCCGTAGACAAAATATCGAGCAGGACCCCCCCGAGAATGACCCACGACAAAAAATGCGGCAAATACACCATTGTTTGAACGGTCCTTTTGTAACCGATTACACGAATTTCGTTTAACAGCAGCGCAAACAGAAACGGGATTGTCAAATGAAATACGATCTTTAAACCGGCGATGGTCAGCGTGTTGGCGATCACTTGCCGGGATTGCGGGAAATCCCACATTTTGCTGAATTGATCCAAGCCGACAAACGGCGAATTCATAAAGCCCAGCCATGGCTTAAACTGTTGAAAAGCCATGACAAGCCCCGGCAGCGGCCCGTATTGAAACAGCACAACAACAAGAAAAGCGGGCAGCACCATCATATGAAGCGGCCAATTGCGGGCCAAATTCCATTTTGCCGCCGTCGTTGTTTTTTTTCCTCCATGGGCCAGCGATTCGTCGTGTGTCAACTGCTGTGCAGTGTCCATCCTTAACCTTCTCCTTATACATAATGTAATTGCAGCCGTTCGGACTATCGGAGCGCTCTTTCCCTGAACTGCTGCGGGGTCATCTCGAACCGCTCCTTAAACAATCTGATGAAATACGACGTATGATGATAGCCCAGATGCTGTGCGATTTCGTATACCTTTTTCCGGCTGTGGCGCAGATCGTAGGCCGCTTGCTCCATCTTCAGACGATGCACGTATTCGCTTAACCCCTCCCCGGTTTCATTCTTATATAACCAGGACACGTATTTCGGGTGAAGATGCACCTTGTCGGACAGCAGCTGCAGCGAAACATCCTCATGCAGATGCTGCTTTACGATTTGCTGGATGTGATGCACGATTTCATGTTTGTGCGGCGGTGCAAGCCGCTCCCTTTCCGGCATCCGTTCTTCTTTCAGCCTGCGCAGCAGAGCGAATGCCCAAGCTGATTCCGTGAGTCTGAGTTCAGCTTCCTCCCAGCGCCGTTCTTCCAGCAGCTGAGCGATTGCGGTCAATTCGCTCAGAACGGGCAGGAGCAAGCTGGATTCCGCTTCCGAGATCAAGAAGTTCCCCCCCTTTGCATCATTTTCTTAATCATAGTTCGAATGAACACAACTGCATATATTCTCCTTTTTGGATTCGTGTGCTAATTTTAATCAATTCATGTGCCAATCTATGCCGTCTGCGGACGTTCATGGTAAAATGGGAGCAACCTTGCCAGGCCGGGAGTGAACCCTTCATGCCGTTTCGAATGAGAATTTTCAACAAAATCGTCATCCTGGTGTTTGTGCTGCTGATCCCTGTTATGATCCTGTATGGTTATTCCAATCATACAAGCGTGCAGGTCATTCAGAACGAAATCGAAGATTCGAACATGAGGCAGCTTAATTTCTTTCTTAGCCAAGTTGAAAATTCAGCCAAGCAGCTCGCCCTCCATTCGGTCACTTTGATTAATGAAAGCGGTATCCGCGAAATGCCGCAGCTCGATCAGAACGGCAGCTTTGTCTCCGTGCTGAAAGCCAAGAAGCTGATTGAAGAGAAGCTGTCGTTATACAGTACCTCAAGCGCTTGGCAAAATAACATCTCGGTTTTCTCGCCCGTATCCAACACCTCTTTATCGACGTATCCCGTGATCGATTATAAAATGCCTCAGCTGCAGGAAAACATGATTACCAGATGGACGTTTCAAAAAAAAGACAGCAGCGCGAAAGACGACCGTTTTTCCTGGTATACGGTGGATCCGCCCAGCGCCAGAAGCGACTTGGCGGCGGCCAACCTGATCGTGGAAACAAGCTATTCCACGGAAAATTTAAAAAACATGCTGGACGAATTGATGAGCACCCGCAAAGGCAACCCTTTTTTCTATAAAGAGGGGTACGAGCCGATCGTCAATCGCAAAGGTAATCCCGAACATGTTGCCGAGCTGATTCGTTATTTCGCTTCCCATTCGCCGGGCGGCGCCGGCGGTCATATGCAGGTGGCGATCGCCGGAAAACCGTATTTGGTCAGTTCCGTATTATCCAAGGAGCTCGGCTGGACATTGGTCGATTTTGTGCCGCTTGACGAAGTGCTCTCTCCGATGTACAAGAGCGGTTATTTGTTTTATACGGTCATCAGCATCCTGTTCATTCTCGGCACCGCCATTTCCTTTGTGATTTACCGCAATGTGCAGATGCCGATCCGCGAGCTGATCAATAACGTGCAAAAGCTGAAACGTGGCGATTACTCCGCCCGGCTTTCCAAACTGCCCAAAAACGAGTTTCACTTTCTGTTCACCCGCTTTAACGAGATGGCGGCAGAAATCCAGGACCTAATCGAAAAGGTGTACGCCGAAAAGCTGCGTTCCCGCGAAGCCACCTTAAAGCAGCTGCAGTCGCAAATCAATCCGCACTTTTTTTACAACTGCCTGTTTTTTATCGTCAGCATGTCCCGGCTTGGCGAGAACAAAGCGGTGGAAGCGATGGCGACCAATCTGGGCGACTACTACCGTTACACGACCAGGGTGGAAAATCAGGCATCCACTTTAAGAGAAGAGCTCGGACTGGTGCGGAACTATTTGACGATCCAGCAGCTGCGCCAGCAAATCCATTACACGATAGCCATCCCCGAAGAAATGCTGGATCTGCCGATCCCCCGCTTGCTTTTGCAGCCGCTTGTGGAAAATGCAATCATTCACGGCCTTGAGCCATTGGATGAAGACGGCATGATCGCCATCGAAGGTGAGCCGAGCGGGAACGGCTTCCGCATTACGGTCGAAGACAGCGGCGTCGGGCTGGCAGAAGGGCGGCTGCAAGAGCTGCGTGGCAAAATATGCGAACCGCTGACTGAAGAAATGGGCTGCGGGCTCTGGAACGTGCATCAGCGTGTGGTTCATATGTTCGGAGAAGGCTCGGGACTGGAGCTTCGGCATTCCGCACTCGGAGGGATGAAAGCCGTCATCTCCGTCCCCCTCAATTCCCCTTAAGGGGGAAATTCCATGCTGTGTACCCTGAACCCGTCATGATGGCGTGTCTATGCGCCTCACCTCGGGCCGGTGCCATTGACTTTATGAAAGAAAGGATTGCCACAAACCATGTTTGAGCTATTGATCGTTGATGACGAAAAATTTGTCGTTCATAACCTGGCGACAACATATCCTTGGGAGGAGCTTGGCATTACCGCCGTACACACGGCTTATTCGGCCAAAGAAGCGCTGCAGCTCATCCAATATGAGAATATTCATATCGTCATAACGGACATTCGGATGCCGGGCATCTCCGGCCTGGAGCTGATCGAGAAAATCCGCGCCCTCTCCGGCAAAACAAAATGCATTCTGCTCTCCGGACATTCCGATTTCAGCTATGCCCAGCAGGCGGTCTCCTCCGGAGTTGTTGCGTATTTGCTGAAGCCGGTCAAAGAAGACGAGCTGCTGCACACGGTACGCATAGCCATCGAACAGATTGAAGCCGCATGGAACGAGATTGTCTCCCAGCAGCGAACGCTGTATACGCTCAGCGAACATTTGCCGCAGCTGCGCGGAGCGCTTTTGAATGACCTGCTGCAGGGCAAATACATCCCGCCCCAAACGCTCGACAAAAAGCTGCTTATGTACAAGCTGCAGGCAAAGCGGGATCAGCAGTTTGTGATGATGTTTGTGCGCATGGAGCAAGGATTCAGCAGCTACGACGATTACAGCCGTTCCTTGCTGGAGTTTGCCATCACCAATATCGGCGAGGAAATTTTCGGCGAGCAGTTTTATTTATGGCAGTGCAAAGACATCTACGATTATCTGGTGTTTGTCATTATGCCCAAAACGGATCATGCCGCGAACCGCGTTCACGACGAGCAGATCAGCCGCAAAGTGCTGGAAAAGCTGTCGCTGCAGCTGCAGGACAGCGTTGTGCAGTATTTGAAAGGCAGCGTCTCGGTGCTGCTCAGCGATTGGGGGCGTTTTCCCGAACAAATCTATCCGTATTATCAAAACGCAATATCGATCATCCGCCGGCACCCGGAAAATGTGCAAGGTTTCTTCATCAGCTCGATTCACGATAATGAAAAGCAGCCGGCGGAGTTCCAGCCTCTGCGCAGCTTGTATCAGCCTCCGCTGCTTGTCCACTTGCTTGAAGCCGGACGCTGGGACGCGGCCGTTCAGAAGCTGCTCGACATTATCCGCGAGCTTAAGGGGAGAAAAAGCTACATCTACGAATACGTGCAAGAAACCGCCATGGCGCTCAGGGCGGCGGTCATGCAGACGGTGCATAAGCAGGGGCTGCCGCTTGAGCATCTCGCTGCTGCCGAACTGCTCGGCATGCCGGAGCACGAAGCCGCCCATTCGGTCGACAGTTTGGAAACATGGGGCAGCCGGCTCATCTTGTCGCTGCAGGAGCATGCGCTTAAGGAAGCCAAGGGCAGCCACCATTCCAGCGTGCAAAAAGCGCAGCAATTCGTCCACTCCAATCTGGAGCACGATATTTCCCTGCAATCGCTGGCCGACCACGTCTACCTGCACCCGGCTTATTTATCGAAAATTTTCAAGCTCGAAACCGGAGAAGGCGTCAGTGACTATATTTACCGGCTGCGGATGGAGAAAGCTTCGTATTTGCTGATCGAAACCAACGAGAAGATCCATGAAATATCCAAAAAGTCAGGTTACCCGAATCCCTCTCATTTCTCCCGCGTATTCAAAAAGTATTTCGATATGACGCCGGAAGAATACCGCAGCAAAGAAGTGTAGCCCGAAGTGTAATTGTCCGGCCATGCGGAGCAGGCCGTACCCGCTCTGTAAGCTCTTTGGCGGGTACGGCCTGCTGTTGTTTCTGCTGCTCCTATTCGCTTCTGTCGCTGCTGTTGCTCTTGTCTTACTTCGGCTCTACCGCCTGTTCATTCTCACGCAGCCGGCCCCTGGTCAGGCACCCGCCACCGGCGTCTCAGCTTCACGTTGCGCTCAGCGATTACAACGTCTGCTGCTGAACAGCCAGCAGACGTTCCATCTCCTCGACAAGCCGCATCGTCTGCACGGAGTCTTCAATATTCGGCTCCGGCTTACGGCCATCCATCACACATTGAATGAAATAGTGAAGCTCGTCTTCGTACCCGTGATAGGAGTAACGCGGATATACCCCCAGGCTGGGGTTCCATACAAGCGCATCCCCGCCTTCTACCAGCGCATACGTCTTGTACTGCTCTTTGCGCTGCCCCGGCGGACGGTTATATACAAGGCTTCTGACATTGTCGACGACTACGTTGCGGCGGTCTCCAAGCAGTTCCAGCCGTTCGATCGGATACAGCTCATCCAGCAGCGAGCCGGATTGGATCGTGCCGATGCCGCCCTGCTCCGAGCGGAACGAGATGGTATACCCGACTCTCCGGTCGTCAATGGCTACACGCTGCACTTGGGTCAGCGTAATTTCCCCCATCATAAACCGGGCCAAGTCGAGGTGGTGGATGACATGGTTGATTTTAAAAAACGCCTCGGACCGGTAAGGAGACGTGTTGAATTGCGACTGGTACATATAGATGCCGCCGAATTCGGGACGCTGCGAAATTTCCTTCGCCATCACATATGAAGTCATAAACCGGCGGTTAAATCCGACCATCGTCGTTTTGCCGGTGCTTTTCTGGATCTGCGCCAATTCCTCCGCTTCAACACTCGTTAAGCAGGGAGTTTTTTCCACGAAAATATGTAAACCTGACAGCATGGCCGCCTTGGCTACGTCATAATGAGCCGTTTCGTTAATGACGCAAATGACAGCGTCCAACGGTTCTTTGGCAAACATCTCCCGGTAGTCGGTATATTTGCCGGCAACGTTATAGTAATTTGCGAACCGCTCCAGCTTCGCTTCGTCCAGATCGCATACGGCCTGAATCGTAACCGGAGGCGCCCATTTTAAACAATGGGCTATAAATTCATACATATGATTACCGCAGCCGACAAGGCCGATTTTGAATGCGCTTTCCATAAAACCCCTCCGTCCGGATGTTATCGCCTATACGGCATGCCGGGAGTTTGCCGGCCGACCAATCGGGCGGCATCCGCCTGAATCCTGCCGGATCCGGCCGAAGTGCCGCCAAACGATCGCGAATGTCATCTGCAAACTCCGGCTTAAAACCTAGCCGCCGGAAAGGTGTGCCCGTCTAAAATGGCGGCAAATTGCCCTCCCGGTCAAAACTCAACGGCACCCACTCGCCTTCTGCGGAAATGCCCGGCAGCGAGCGGATTTCTTCATATACCACCTCAGATACGTACATATGTTCCAGATGCAATGTGCTGAATATACGGATTACCCGCGCCCGTTCCTCGGCCACGTTCCAATTGGCGCGCAGCGCGGCAGACAGCGCTTCGCGGTCGTTGTCCAGCGTGATCGGCACGGAAGCCCGCTGCAGGAACGAACTGGTGATCACATTTTCATTCGTGATTCTTCTGTCGATTTTGGACGTCAGCCGTACGGTGGTCAGATCGGCAAGACCGATGCCAAGCGCATTACCGTGTGATTCGTGGCTTAGATCACAAGCAATGACATATTTAATACGCGGCGATTCCGGTTCCGGCGTGCCTTGTATGCGCATCCGTCCGATAATGTTCGTATCCAGGCCGGTTCCGCTGTAATTTTTGCCGATTTGATCGACGATCAGCACGTCCAGATCGCTCACCGGCAGCTTCGGATAAAACTCCGCCGACCGCTTCAGCAGCTCCTGCTCCCTGGCTACGATCCGCTCCGGCTCAATTGCCTCCAGCAGCGCCGTCTGCTCGGAAGCGTTCTCCACGACACCGACACCAAAAAGAATACGGCCCGAGCCAATCACTACCTTGCCAACCTCCGGCATGATGTCCCGGATGCCGTGAACGCCGTAGGAATGCAGCAGCAAAGCTTGACGATGCTTGCCTAGGCCGATCGCGGCCATTTTTACCAGGCCGCTTTCAAGTCCGACCGGGGATTTAAAATCGGTATGCAGCTTAATTCTGCCCACCAGCACGACGCCATCCGCTTCATAGGCGTATTTGTCCATAAACACGGCCATACCGCCAGGCGTTGTGCCCAACTGCACCGTCTCCATCGAGCTGAAAATCGGCGCACCGCAATAAGCTTCAGTCACGCCCAAGCTCTCCAGCACCTCGACTTGCCCTTCGGCTGTCGCTCCGCCATGGCTGCCCATCGCCGGAATAATAAACGGCACCGCCCCGTGCCGCTTTAACTCGCGCACGACTCCGGCGATAATGTCCGCAATGTTGGCGATGCCCCGGCTTCCCGCCGTAATGGCAATACGCATGCCCGGCCGGATACGGCTTGCGATCTCCGGCTTGTTGATTTGTTCCTCCACCGTTTGTCCGATATGTCCGATAGAAGGCGCTTCAAAGCGCTGACGAATCTTGATCATTTTAGGAAATGCCATCATATGGCCCCTTTCTGGATTGCAATTCCTGTATTTAGTATAAATAGCAGATCAGGATCAAAGCTTCAACATATCCTACGGAATATTCATAAAATCCGCTGTCAATGCCGATCCGTCCCTATATTCGCGGGGAGTCATTTTCACAAATTGATGAAATGAACGGTAAAAAGAAGCGTGGTTCGGAAAGCCGCTTTTTAAATACACCTCAGTCACCGGCAGATCGGTGCCGATCAGAAGGCGCTGCGCCTCCTTCACCCTCATCTTGATCACGTATTCTTTAAAACCGTCACCGATAATCTCTTTAAACAAGTGATACGTTCGCGACGGACTAAGCGCAATATGTTCCGCAACATCCTCCAGCCGAATATTGTCTTTAAAATGGTCCTTCACATACTGCAGCGCCGGAAAAATCCGGTTAAACGAAGCCAACGTGACGCTCCACTCCTTGTCGCTCATCAAGGAGCGGTAATACCTCGCGAGCAGCGCGCAGGACTGCAGCAAGCCGCCCCGAACCTGACTGCGGTAACCGATCTGCCGCTGTTCCAGCTCTTCCCCCATCTGGCAAATCAGCCTTCCGATGCTGGACGCTATCGGCAGTTCCCCGGGTATGCGGTTGCGGACGACAAACGACTTGGAGTTAAACGGAAGCAGCAGCTCCGGCTCAATTGCCTCCAGAATGGAAGGACGGAAGTAAATAAACACGTATTGGCATGTCTTTCCCGGGTCGCAATTGGCAATATGGGGCTGTGATTGGTTAATCATAAAAACATCTCCGGCCCGCACGGGATACGTCGTCTCCTGAATGTGAAACCAGCCTTCGCCGGATATGCAATAACCCAATTCAAGAAATGGGTGCCAATGCTTCGATACCGTGTTAAACGAGATCGTCCGGCGGGCCATGTCAACCGGAAATTCGCTATCCAGCTCCATCTGCTCCTTGCGCACGGCGGCTCCTCCCGTAGTATAGCTTTTTTGTTCCGATTGTTGCGGATTCCCAATCATTCGTACTTGCTTATATAACATCATTTTCATCATATTTCCATCATCCTGCTAAAGCAACTAAAAAAAATGAAACAAAATCGAAAATTCCCCGCCTACAAGCAAGCCGCATTCCTTCGTATGATGGATGGGAGTCTCTGAATCCAACGTAAGGAAGGGGAACCGGCTTTGAGATTGCGAGGGAAAATCGTTTGTATTACCGACGCCGACAGCGCTTCGGGGAAAACTTTGATCCGGCGGCTTGCCGACGAAGGAGCCGATTTTATAGTAAACAGCGCTTCTGCAGGCGTGAGCATTGATGAAGAGCTGGCATACTGCCGGGTAGCCGGCGCCCAGGCGCTGGTCTTCTCCGCCGATTTGTGCCGCTTCACCGAGGTCGACGGTATGCTGGAGGAAGCGGAGCGGCAGCTCGGCCGAGTCGATGTGCTCGTCCATAACCACAATCTGATCGTGCCGATGCAGGTGGAAAGCTGTGACGAGGCTGCCTTTGTACAAGTGATGAATACAAACGCCAAGTCGGCCTTCCTATGCACCCAAGCCGCCGGCAAACGGATGGCCGCCGCCGGGTCCGGCAGCATCGTGTATGTAAGCTCCGTTCATGCGCATAAACCGACCGGCTCGTCGTTTGCGTACAGCGTGTCCAAAAGCGCAGTCAACATGCTCGCCCGCGAAGCCGCGCTTGAACTGGGCCGCTGCGGCGTCAACGTCAATACGATCGAACTTGGCCCCGTCGAAGGCGACGACACGTTGTTCTCCAGCGAGGTTTCATCTTTATACGAATCCTACATATATAAAGTGCCGGGCGCCAAGCCGGTGACTTACCGCGATCTGGCGGACTGCGTGGCTTATCTGGCAGCCGATTCGTCCCGTTATTTGAACGGCGCTGAACTGCGGTTGGACGGCGGTTTTTTGCTGCATTACATGGATCATAAAATGAAGCGGCCGGAAGCCGGCCAATAAGGGGGCGAACCACTTGAGCTTAACCGGCAAAGTTGCGATTGTCACCGGGGCGGGAAGCGGCATCGGCAGAGGGATAAGTATTGAGCTGGCCCGGCGAGGAGTCAAAGTCGCCGTCAATTACAATTCGTCGGACATCGACGACGGAGCGCTCGAAACGAAACGGCAGATCGATGAAGCCGGTGGCGAATGTTGTATTGTGAAAGCCAACGTCGCCGATAAGCGCGAAGTCGAAAGCATGGTGCAAGCCGTTGTGAAACGTTACGGCAGCGTGGACATTCTAGTCAACAACGCCGCCGTGCAGTTAAATTACACCTTATTCGAGCATACCGAGGAATCGTACGATTTGGAAATGAACGTCAATCTGAAGGGCTATTGGTTATGCATCCAAGCAGCGGCGCCTTATATGAAAGCCCGAAGGTTCGGCCGCATTATCAACATCTGCTCCGTTCACGGCAAACGGCCGACCGATTTTGATACCGTCTACTCCATGACCAAAGGCGGTGTAAAAATGCTGGCCCGGGAAAGCGCGATCGAGCTGGGCCGGTTTGGCATCACCGTCAACAATATCGAACCGGGCGCGATCGACGTCGGCAAAGGTCCGATACGCCGGCAATCGGATGAGCCCGGTATAACGGGCGGGACTCCGGAGAAACGGGAAAAACCCGATGAGCGTCTCATCAGGAAGTTCCCTCTGGGTCGAGTCGGCCGGCCAGCCGATATCGCCCACATGGTATGCCATATCGCCTCCGAAGAAGCGGAATTTATGAACGGCGCATCCATCCGGTTGGACGGGGCGAGCATGCTGCTGTAGGCGGTGTGGCGAATTACCATGTTGTTTCATTTTTTCACGAAGCTGTTTGATTAAAAATCCGGTACAAAATGACCGCCGCTTCCGCCCTTGTCGTAGCTCCGCCGGGGTTGATTTCACTTCCGTCCCCTTCCGTCAGGCCTGCCCGGATCATGGAGGCAATGCTTTCTGCGGCATAGGAAGCAACAGCGGCTTGATCGGTAAACCGTTCAAGCCCGGACACGCTGCCCGGTTCGCCGGCTGTAGGAGCCAGCCGAAGCGCTTTGGCGCAAAGCACCATCATATCCTGGCGCGAGATGGAGGCGGACGGATTAAACTTGTTATCGCCGATACCTTCGCTAATGCCGAGCTTTCGCGCAATGCCAAGTTCCTTGTAGAAATAGTCGGTTTGGCTTACATCGTCAAAATTGCCGGCAAAATCGGCGGTTGCTCCTAGCGTTCTAACGAGCAGCGCAAGGAAATCCGCCCTTGTAATCGGTTGGCCCGGCGCAAATGTACGATCTGACGTGCCGTTGATAATACCTTTGGAAGCGAGTGTTTCGATCTGCTTCTTAGCCCATCCATAGCCATCCAAGTCTTCGAAGGAGACAAATTCGAAGGACACGGCAAATTTGCTGAAATGAGACGTTCTGAAGGTAACCAACCCCGTTGCCGGATCGTATTTCCCGTTGGACACTTTCTCCGCCCGGCCCTCCGAATCGATATGCCAGACGACGATATGCTCGATGTCCGCCAATTCCTGTTCCGCTGGTGTATACGGAATAGATATGGCGACAGCCGATTGCGGGTTATCGAAATGCGCCTCCTCGCCGTCAATCTTCAGCCGGACCGATAATATCGGCCTATCCCCGACTTTTTGCTGTAAGGCGGCATCGCCGAGCGTACTCTTGTCGACGAATTCCACCGAAAATGCAACCGTCGACGAGGCAGGAGCCTCCGCTAATTGGAGCATATTGCCCGGCAGTTCCAATGTCGCCAGCGGTGTTTCCAGCACGATCTTTTGCGTGGAGTCTCCGCTTGTTATATAGGTGGACGGCAGGGCCGCTTCATAAGTTTGGGCGCCCTCCACCGGCGGCACTTGGATATGCGCTGCCTTCACGCCATTGCGATCGTAGCCGGCTTTGTCAAGCGCATCGTCCAGTTGAGCAGAAGAAATCTGCGCTTTGGCCGCTCCTGAAGCCGGATCAAGCGTCGCGTTTGCATGAATGACCGATCCGCCGTTCTCCGGACGACCAGCATTTGCCGTTTCATTCTCAGCCTGTGCTATGCTTGCTGCCCCAGTCTCGGATTGTGACGGCGCTGCGCCGGTCGTGCTGTCATTGCTGGCGCTGCCATGGCTGGAATTACTCGGCCAAAACACAGTCACATGAAGCCGGGCCCGATATTCGCTGTACGCAACCGTGATTTCTGCGCTGCCTGCGCCGACCGCCTTTACTATTCCGGCTGAATCGACCGTTGCTGCATTCGGATTCGACGAGGTAAAACCGCTTGCGGCGGTTACGTCCGAAGTGCTGTCGTTATCAAAGCGTTGTATGACGGTAATCTGTTTTGTTTGTCCGGGAAGAAGGGTGGATTCGCTTGAATCCAGCGCAATACCCGCCGAGCCAAATGCGTCTTCTTGGACGGTTGCCGTCCTTGCATCCGAAAGAGACACGGTTGATGTGCTGTTCGCAAAAGTAATTCCGTCGGCATGCCTGACGTAATACCCATAGGCGGGCAAATCTCCCCACATGTTGGACTCGGGATATTGGCCAAGCGCATATTCCGGCGGACTTGCAGGTACTGCGGCAACGCCGCCTTTGTACTCTATGTTCACGTTGTCGAACACAATGTTTTTCAGCCGGTATTTCGTACCGTCCGGCATATTTGTGCCGGTGATCGGAGATCCCCATGCCGCGTTCATGTTTTTTCCGATAATGTCCCGGAATATGACGGTGTCCATCGTTCCCGTCCGCGGCTTATCGTCTTTAGTCGCACGGTCGCTTCTTTTGCCAAGAATGACAAAGAAGGGATTTCCCGAGTCCTGAACGTCGATCCTTTGAAACACAATATTCGACACATCGGCCCCGTCCACCGATTCCACGCACATGGCGCAATATTTGACGCCCTTGACCATGTTGTCCTCGAACCTGACATTTTTAAATGCCCCGTAACTCGCCGTTCCGAATTTCAAACCGTTGGTGCCCGATGCGGTGACGTTGGAATTTCTGACCAACACATCTTCGACCCCGCGGCTTTTTCCGCTTTTGATGCAGATCGCATCGTCCCCGGTATTGACCGTCACGTCTTCAATCAGCACATGCTTGCTATCGACGATATCCAAGCCGTCCCTGTTGCTGGACAACTTCACATCCAGGTACATGTTTCTCATGACCACATAATCGGTTTCCGCGTTGACGACAGTCCACATGGCGGATTTTTTGATGTACACGTTTTGTATCGTTACATGGCTGCTGAGTACGATATAAACCGCCATCGGCCTTGTCGCTTCGCTGCCGGCTGTAAACGAATCGCCGTTTCCGTCGATTGTGCCGCCGCCGTCGATCTTGATGTTCTCCTCATGCTCCGCATAAATCAAGGTTTTGTTGCAATTGGATGCAGGGCCTAGCTGCGTGTTGTACGTGAGCGGGTTCGTATCCGGATAATCCGCCGCCGACGGGCTGCCTTTTAACGTGGCTGTGGCGTCGATATACAAAGTCATGTTGCTTTTTAATTGGATCATTCCGGAAAGAAATACGCCGTCATGCAGGTAAACGGACCCTCCGGTGCCTGCGGCTGCTTCAATCGCGGCCTGAATGGCTGCGGTGTCTTTGGTTACGCCGTCTCCTGCGGCTCCAAAACTTTTCACGTCGAACACCGGAGACGGCGGTCCTCCGATAAAGGCAGCTTGACTGTATACCTTCACATTGTCGAAATAAATGGCGCCGGTGCTGCCTGATTCTATCGCAAAAGCCAGCTTCCCGACGTCCGCAGCCGCCGTCAAGAAACCGATGTCTCCGGCCTTTTTCATTCCGTCGATATAAAGGTCGTATTTCTTCGCTTTTGTATCAATGACCGCCCGGATGATATACCACTTGTCTGCGTTAAATGCGACTCCCGCATTCGTCAGCGTCCCGTTTTTGTTATAAACGATATTGCCGTCCTTGAACGCTATGGCCGCTATCTGATTGCCGCTGCCGTCGTAGATGTAAGGGATATATTTCGTTCCTGCGGTCTCTTGCGCTTTTACTTTGGCTTCCAGGGTCACGATTCCGCTGAGAGCCGCGAATGTCCGGGATGCGGCAGCACTTTTCGCTGCTGCGCTTTTGGCCACCATGACGCTTTTATCGGCCGGGAACGGAACCTCCTGCACGCTGACGGAACCGCCCGACGTATCGGCTAGCCAGCCGCTTGGCGCAGCTCCTGTCCGATCCCCGTTAAAATCGTCCCTGACCGTCATTTCTTTAGCCGCAGGCGGGAAATTGACCGGCGGCGCGGCAGTTGCGGCACTGACCGGATCGCTTGGTGCGGACTCGATCGTTTGTCCCCCCGGCGTGGTGAATAGCGACGTTATGTTGTAACTGTACGCCACGCCCTGCGACACGTTGTTGTCGATATAAGCCGCAATGCCCGGCTGGGATTGGCCGACATATCGGTATTGGGCATCTCCCGCGTTGGCCCGGTAGACGCTGTATTTCGCCGCGTTGGCCGCCGGTGTCCACTTTAATGAAATTGAGGTGCTCCACTGCGATGTCACTTGCACATCCTGCGGTGCAGCCGGGACCTGGATGGAACCCACGGTGACATTGACATGGGCCTCGTAAGAGCGGGACCCTACAGTATATACGGCGCTGAGCTGCGTAGTGCCCGTGCCGACAGCGGTCAATTGGCCCGTATTGCCGATTGTGGCGACAGCCGGATCGGAAGAAGACAGCGAACTGCTGCCGGTTACATCGTGCAAAGCTCCATCCGAATCTACCGAATTGACCTTTAACGCAACCGTATCATGTTCATAAAGCGCGTAGGCCGGCTGATCGAAGGTTATCCCGGTAACCTCGGCGGGAGGCAAAGGATACACTTTCACATTGTCGACATAACTGGTGGAAGCGGCCGTATTATCCGCTTTAAACATCACCCTTGCTATGCTTGTCGTGCCGTCAAATGGAGTGACCAGATCGGAGCGGTCAATGGTCTGCTGAACGCCGTCGATCCAAAGATCATACGTGTTGGCGTTGGTATTCACGACGATTTTAACGGCATACCACTGATTCGGCACAAAAGGCGTCGTGTTGATCTGCTGGGATCCGCCGATGGCGACGAAGTAACCGTTTCTGAGCCCAAATTTCATGACAGCCTTGTCTTTATTGTTATAGATGTACGGAGCGACGCTGAACTGCGTCCCGGTTGTCATCACCTTCGCTTCAACCGCCACTTTGCCCGTCATGCCCGCAAAGGCCCGGTTCGCCTCGACCGCATCGTTTTTGCCCGATACGTACAGGCTTAAGCTTTTGTCGGCGGCGGAAGGAACGTCCGCGACAGCAAGCACCGCAGCTCCCGAGACCGTTGTTGTCCATCCGTCGGGTATAACGCCCGCTGCCGCGTTGTCGAAATCATCGTTGATGACAAAACCTGACGCGCCCGCTGCCGTCACGCTTAGTATGGCGCTATTCGCGGATTCGACCGTTTGCCCGCCCGGGGTCGTAAATACGGACGATACGGCGTAATCATACGAGGCATTGGCCGTTACGGAATTGTCCGAATAAGAAATGCCCGCCGTTTCCCCGATTTTGCTGAATTGTCCGCTGCCGGAAGCCGCTCTGTAAATCGCATATTTGCCTGCATTCGGAACCGCGGACCAGTTGAGCTGCACCGATGTGCCGCTCACGGCCCCGCTGCTTAAACCTGTCGGCGCCGTCAGGATCGGAAGCGGGTTCACCGTGACGGTTGCCGCCGCAGGCAAGCTGTATACGCTGTTTGATACCGAAATTTGCGTTGTTCCTTGATTTCGCGCCGTCACGACCCCGGTGGCCGGGTCAATGGACGCTATGTTGGAGTTGGCTGATGAAAAGACGTTGCCGGTCGCCAGCACCTGCCGGCTGTTATCGGCGTAAACCGCCTGCACGGCAGTGGGAAAGGCATCTCCCGTATACGCGCTGTACGTATCCTGATCGAAAGCAAGTCCGGTTACGGCGGCCGCAGGCGTTGTCGTATACACCTTTAAATTATCGTAATACAACGTGCCCGTATTGTTGCCTGTATCCATCTTGAACGTCACCTTGCCCACTGACCCGCCGGAAGCGGCCGTCAGGGCTTTACCGGTCAATAACGGATTGCCGTCAATATACAAGTCATACGTATCGCTTGACGTGTAAACGACGATTTTTAGGCTGTACCATGTGCCGGGGGAAAAGGCTTGCACATTTTGCTGTGTGCCGCCGTTGTTTGCTTTTATATTTCCTCCGTTCAGCTGGATCTTCACGATGGAAGCGCCTGCTCCATTGGTGATATAAGGAGCAACCTGGGTTCCGGTCATGCTGCCGCTGGACAGGATAGCGGCCTCAACAGTAACCGTCCCGCTTAACGGCCGGCTCGTAAAGTCGATGGACGACTCCGCTCTTGTCGTGCCGGAAGTGCTTGTTCTGTTGATTTTTACGCTTCTGTTGGACATACTCGGGTAGTCCTCCACCGTCACCGTACCGCCGGAGACGTCCGTGACCCAATGGTTCGTGTCGGGCACTCCGTTGCCTGCCGACGACCAATCGGAATAGTGGGGAGATTGTCCTGTCGGAAATTGAACGCTGCTGTTAAAGTCTTCGCTCAAATAGGTTTGAATGGCTCCTGCCGCTCTTACGGCTTGCGGCTCCAGCTCAAACACAGGTATCCATCCTGCCAGCATAACGATAATCAGCGTTATGCTGAAAAGCCCCTTCCTGCTCATCCCTTTCATCCTCTCCAACTAGGTTTATCGCGTGTATCGCCGCTCCATAACGTTAAATGACAACCGTCGGTTCCAAACCGGGAGGCGCATCCAAATGCTCTACGATTACACCGCGGACCTGCTCGGCATAAAGCCCGCCCCGGTCGGGAAGCCCCTCCGCCGATTCGTGCCGGATACGAATATCTCTGAGCAGCAGGCCGTCGACATACGCCGCAATAAACTGGTAGGGATGTACGGCATAATTGACCCGCTGCGGATCGATTTCGACGCGCCGCGCCCCCGGCGGCTTGGAGGGCTGATCCAAACGGCAGGGACCGGTTACGTTCCAGGTCACATTTCGAAACCGGACATTTTCGATCGGTTGACCGGGCACACCTTCGATATAACAACGTCCTTGCCCCGTCACGGTCACATTGTCGAATGTGACATTGCGGATACGCCCGATCTTCGGTTCCTTGTAATAACGGGGAGTGACGTCCAGCAATATAGGGAATTCGTTACGTGCCTCGATGACCATGTTGCTGAACACCATATTTTCATAGATGCTCCCGTCCTTCATGTACAGTGCAAGAGCAACATCCGTATGGTGGATGATGCAATTGTTAAACGTGACATTGCGGATCGGACCGACCGCTTCCGTTCCGATCTTCAGGGCAGCATGGCGGGAACTGAGAATACAGTTGGCCACGGTAATATTTTCGCAGGGATCCCCTTCCGTACTCTTAATGACAATGCAATCGTCGCCGGTTTGGATGTTGCAATCGCTGATGATCATATTTCTGCAGCCGTCGGGGTCAATGCCGTCGGTATTGATCCGCTCCATATTGGCAAGGATGGTCACACCGCGCACCATTACCTCCTCGCAGCGCATGAGGTGCAGCGTCCAGAAGCAGGAATATTGTAGCGTAACATCGAGGAACTTCACATTTTTGCAGTCCCGGTAAAATACGAGCGCCGGCCGGAACTTCACTCCTGCGGCAACGGCCGGGGGCAGGGGTGACGCTCCCCCTCCGTCGATGGTCCCTTCTCCCGTAATGGACACGTTCTCCACGCCGTCGGCCCAAATTAACGCCTGAATTTGCCCAGGCAAATTGCCGTAAGGCGTCTTGCAAATTTCCGGATACAATGCGCCATCGCCGGCGCCAAGGATGACCGCCCCCATCTCCAGATGCAGGCATACATTGGACCTTAAGTGGATCGTTCCGCAAAGATATGTTCCTCCGGGCAAGACGACCGTGCCCCCTCCACTGCGGGAGCACTCGTCAATGGCCGATTGAATCGCCCCGTGGTCCAACGTCTGCCCGTCCCCGGCAGCGCCAAATTGCTTTACATGATAACTCATCGCGATCTCCTTAAAGTACGTGATCAAAAGTTGACTTTTGCAACAACCTCTATTAGTTCAGAAATTTGTAAATATCTTGGGAAAGAAACGCTTTGTCTTTATTTTCGGCATACCACTTCGCATACCAATCCTCCAACTGCTTGCCCCCGCCTTTTTCCCATACGCCCTTGGCGTCGGCAAACGCTTTGTCAATCGGATAAGCCGCTCCGCTCACCACCGATTTGGCCCAAATACCGGTAATTTGCAGGTTCAGGTCGGCGCTTGTTTTGGCCAGGTCGGACGGTAAAGTCGGCATATGCTCGGAAAGCGTCAAATCCGGTATCGGCCGCTCCGGCTTTTCATAAGCAGCACGGGCCTTTTGGATAAAGTCCAGATACGCCTTCTGATCCGGAATCTGAGGATCAAACGAGCTTTCCGTCTTGTTGCAAGGGCCGACCAAATCGGGCGACGTTTGCATAGCCAGGTCGGGTACGTAAATAAGCTCCTTTTTGTTCTTCTCCACATCGATGGGAACCGGACAATTGTTTGCTCCCGTCTTCCAATGGACACCTTCCATGCCGTATTTCATCATGCTTGCGGTTTCTTTGGTTGCCATGAAATCGATGTATTTGATAGCGGCTACCGGATCTTTGGCCCCGCGGTACACGACGGTCGTCATTTGCGCCGGATTGAGGAAGTTCATGCTGAATTGGCCAAACTGCGTTTTGGGAAGCGGGATCGGTAAAATTTCCGCAGCCGGCACATTTTTCTTCAGCGTCTGGTAATTGTTGAGACCGGGATTCAGCTGCTGCGAATGCTGCATCGCGTAGATGCCCAGCTTGCCGCTTAGCCAATCCTGCTTGGCCTTCTCGCCGTTTTTGTCGGTGAGATAATCTTTGTCGGCGACCCCTTCGTCGAACAACTTCTTCTTGAACTCGTTGCTTGCTTTCGCTCTGTCCCAATCGTAAGTCAGCTTGCCGTCCTTCACGACCCAGCCGGCATCGCCAAACATCTTGCTGATCGCCATGCCGGTATCCGCTGCAAGCGATATGCCGTACGTGTTTTTCTTCCCGTCGCCGTCAGGATCCTGCTCGGTGAACGCCTTGGCTACCTTCAGCAGCTCCTCCGGCGTTTGCGGAACCTGCAGATTGAGCTTTTTCAGCCAATCTTCGCGGATAATCAGCGAATACATCGACATGGTGCCCTGCAGACGGCCGATTTCGTACAGCTTGCCGTCCGGTTTGGTTCCAGCCTTTCTCAGCTGAGGATAGTCCGCGAGCAGCTTTTTGTAATTCGGCGCATATTTGTCGATCAAATCGTCAAGCGGCAGTAGCTGTTTCTGCTGATACAGCAGGTCACGGTAGGCCGTATCGTATTCGTTGATCACATCCGGAACGTCCCCGGCGGCAAACAACGTATTATATTTAGTAACCGAATCGTTTCTGGGGATCAACACATACTTTACATCGGTCGGACCGTTCTTGTTCACCCATTCGGTCCAACGGTTCTTATCCATTGTGCCTTCCTCGGCAGGGACACGTCCTCTGTCGTACAAGGCGACGGTTGCCGAACCTCTGGCCGCCGGTTTGGCATCTCCTTGCGCCGCAGGTGCGCCGCCCGTCTTCGGATCGGCGGTTTTGGACTGCGGCTGGCTGTCTCCGCAGGCTGCCAGGAGCGTGCCGGTTAAGGCGGTGCACGCCAGCAGAACTCCCCATTTATGCGATTGATTGATCATTTGAATTCCTCCCTTAGAAAAAGTCAGCTGCATGGTATTGCCATCCTTATTACCCCTTGATGGAACCGATCATCACCCCTTTGACAAAATATTTTTGCAGCAGCGGGTACACAACCAGCATCGGTACAATCATCACGATAACGGCAGCGCTTTTGATCGAGTCGGGCGTGACCGCTTCTACGTCATTCGGCTGCAAGTTGTTCATTTGCTGCATCAATTGCTGGCTCTGCACCATCTTTTGAACAAGCACGGTTAAATTAAACAGCTTTGTATCATTAATATAAATCAGCACGTTCATAAACGCGTTCCAGAATCCCACTCCGTAAAACAAGCCCAGTGTGGCGACTACCGGCAGTGAAAGCGGCAAAATGATTTGCGCCAGCAGCCTCATTTCGCCGCAGCCGTCGATTCGGGCGGCTTCTTCCATCTCGGCCGGGATGTTTTCGAAGAAGGTGCGCATCACCAGCATGTTATACGTGCTGATGAGACCGGGCAGCCATAAGGCGCCGTAAGAATTGACGAGGCCCAGCGCTTTGACGAGCAGAAACGTCGGGATCAGCCCGCCGCTGAACAGCATCGTAAACACCATTGCCATCGTGAACCCTTTGCGTCCCCAAAAATATTTGCGTGACAGCGGATACGCCGCCATGATCGTAAACAACATGCTGAGCAGCACGCCGACCAGCGTAATCACTACGCTGTTTTGAAAAGCCCGGAAAATATCGGTTCCCTTCATCAGCGCTTTATACGAATCCAGATTAAAACCGATCGGCCATAAGGACACAAACCCCGAGGCAACCGCATTCTGATTGCTCACCGACACCGCAATCATGTTGATAATCGGCAGCAGACAGCTGAGCGCCACGATAGTAAGGATGACATAATTGGCCGCGTAAAACAGCGATTCGTTTCTTGTGTCTTTCATCCAAGTTCACCTTCTCTTACCAAAGTCCCTGATCAAAGGCGCGAGCGATCCGATTGGTGATCAGGACAAGAACAATCCCGATCAGCGATTCGAATAAGCCCATAGCCGAAGTAACGCTGAAGTTCGCGCCTTGCAGCCCTATTTTGAAAATATACGTGCTGATGACTTCGGACACATCGGAAACAACCTGATTTTGCAGCACGTATACATGGTCGAAACCAACTTCCATCACATGACCCATCGATAAAATCAGCATCAGAATGATCGTCGGGCGAATGCCGGGCAAAGTCACATGCCAGATTTTGCGCCATTTGCCCGCTCCATCCATATTCGCCGCCTCGTATAAGCTCGGATCAATCATCGTCAGCGCCGCCAAATAGATGATCGCGCTAAAGCCGGCCTCCTTCCATATGCTTGAACCGACGAAAATCGCCATCCATGTTCCTTCATGATACAAGAAAGCATAACTGGGAAGGCCCAGCAGCCTGATGACCCCGTTGACCACACCCGATTGCTCGGCGAAAGCCGTCACGACAATGCCGCCAACGATGATCCACGACAAGAAGTGAGGGAGATAGACCAGCGTCTGCACCGCCTTCTTAAACCACAGCTTGCGCGCCTCATTCAGCATAATAGCCAGTACAATCGGAAACGGAAACCCGACAAACACCCGCAAGCAGCTGAGCAGCATCGTATTGTAGATGATGTCCCGCGTATGGGCGTTTGCAAATAAATAAGAGAAGTGCTTCAGGCCGACCCATTCGCTGCCGATGATTCCGTCAAAAAAGTTATAATCCTTAAACGCGATGACAAGTCCCAGCATCGGGATATACTTGAAGACGATATAAAATGCAATCACCGGAAGAAACATCGCCATCAGCGGAATGTTCATCTTCACAAGCCTGTTTCTGCGCAGTTTGGCGTGTATGTCCGCATTCTTTGGATGAACCGTTTTCCCGGACATAGGGGTTTGGAGCAAGTTCATTACAGTATCACCTCGATTCCCTTTGTGAATGTGTGTCAGCAAAACTCATGTTAAGGGAACCGCCTGAAACCGTATATAGATTTGTTTTAAGGAGATATGCAAAAACGAAAAAAAGCCCGCCTCCGGCCAAATCCCCCGCTGCAAGGGGGCTGAACAAGCCGATAAGCGGACAATATGCATTTTGTAACCCGGTATGCAATTTAGCAAAATCAAGCCTGAATACCTTTTCGATAGTCTCCCGGCGTCGTCCCGACATGTTTTTTAAAGACGCGGATAAACGATACCGGCAAGCTGTATCCGACCTGACTAGCAATCTCCTGGATCGACAAGTTGGTTTCCGCAAGCAGCTCCTTGGCCCTTTCGATCCGCATGTTGGTCACGTAATCGATGAACTTCTCTCCGAATTCCTCTTTAAACAATCTGCTTAAATAGTTGGGATGAAGCTCGAATTGGTCGCTCAATAAACTCAAGCTTAAATCGGGATCGGCAAAATGCGCTTCGATGAACTTCTTCATTTCGCCGACCAGTTGGTAATGCGTCTTGCTTTCACGGATGTTTTTAATTTCCTCGGCGGTTCGGCTCAGCACTTCATAAAAACGCGAATCCAACTCCTCCACCGTGTCGAATTGCTCCAGAATGACGCTAAATTCGGGCAGCCGCTGTTCCCATACCTGCCGCAGCTCTTCCGATAAATCCATCGATTCGCGGTACATTTGGAAAATCATGTAGTTCATCATGCTGACCAACTCATCCTTAGGCAGCGGGTGCGACTTCATTTCCTCAAAAGCGGCGGCATGATGTTGTTTCCAGCTTTCGTCGCCAACACGAAACGATTGGGTGATGGAACGGATGCTCTGCAAGTTTTTGAAAATATCCTTATGTACGGGCTGCCGGCCAACCTGCGCGTAATCAAGCAGCCGGTTGTTGCCCAGCGTCGATTTATATTGCAGCGCTTCCAAAGCATCGTCGTAGCAAGCCGGAATTTCTTCAAGCCGCCGGGGCATCGAACCGATTCCGATCGTCACGGTAAACGGCAGATTGGCCGCCACCCATTGAATCGTCTCCCGAGCCACCCGGTGTATCCGCTCCTGATCCGACTCGCTGTCGGCAATTGCAAACAGCGCGCCCAGCCGATGCGCGTCGATCCATTCCGTCCATACGGGCGCATCATGATTGTGGGAAATTTCTTTCACGACGCGGCTGATTACAAACTTCAGAAGATGCTGATCCCGCAAATGATAAGTTTGGGTGAACTCGGCATATTTGTCCATTTCAACGACAACAACGGCAAATCCTTCGTCTTCCCCGCTGAATCCGAAATGCCGCACGACCTCTCCCCATCCGGCCGGATGGATCGTCAGCTTCCCCTCCAGCAGCTCTTGAAATAAATGCCTGCTCCGGTAAACCTGGTTTTCCTCATTTTGCTCCTTGTAGCGGATCGATTGCTCAATTAAATGATGAACCCCGGTTTCGATAAATTTGAACTCATCGTTGCCCGCTTTCCCGGACAAATGGAGGCTGCCTCCCTGCGCATATTTGTAGATGTGCTCCATAATTTTCTGGACCGGCTGAACATTTTTCCGCGTAATGAAGAAGATCCAGAACCCCCCGGCGAGCAGCGCAGCCGCTCCAATGCTTACCCATACATAATTTAATAACGAAAATACGCCGAACAGGTGTTTGTCCGAAAAACTGCTGACCCCGACCCAATGTGTATAATCGGCAGTTACCTTATTGATGGAAGCCGGCGGAGGTCCCGCTGCCGCTTCCGTTCCGCTGGTCCCGAACAAAAACGAACCATTATCATCGTAGAAATCGATCCGGCTGATTTTGGAATCCAGCATCGGTTCCACGAGCTTGCGAAGCGATTCCGTGCGAATGTTCACAACGATAAAACCTTCGTTGCCAAACGGAGGCAGCATCCTCTTCACCAGCGTCACCACCGGCCTCGCCGGGGCGGATTCCGCATATTCCGCGAACGTTCTCACGCCGGTATACCGTTTGGGAATTTCGTTCTGAATCAGATTCAGCAGAAACGGGCGGTCGCCAAACTCGCTAAACGACGGAGAAGACTTCTCCGTCAGCAGTTTCTGGTCGGAGCTGCGGTATAAATACACCGAATCGATCAGCGGCACGTACCGCTGTAAGTCGGTAAGCACCTTCGACACCTCGAAATCATTAAAATAACTGTCGGCCGAGGCATGTTTGAAATAAAGCGCAAATTTATCATTGGACATCACCTCTTTGGTGATGGATTGATCAATGGAAGTCAGCGAGGAGTCGACAATTTCAAGCATGCGCTTCACATAAATCTCGTTGGCCTTTCTGGCCTCCTGCTTGGAGAACTCACTGATGGACATGAAAAATATGAGAATAAGAATGACGCCGAGAATAAAAAAAGCCGGAAGATAAGACAGCAATAAACGATTGCGCCAACTAAATTTCATAAAACCTCCCCTAGACCAGTAACCGATTTCATTATCTAAGCTCCGGTTGCATCCGGATTCGTTTCCCTACAGCTTTAACAAAAGCCGAAAATCGCATGGATTTTCGGCTTCGCAAATAGGCCTTACATACTCCTCCGGCATAAATACGGCGGACGGAGTTCTCGTTTTATCGACCCTGCAGCGCTTGCTTTGCCAAAATCAGCGCGCCGGTCAGTCCGGCATTATCGCCGAGACCCGGAGGCACGATGTAGGTGTCAAGCTGCTCTTGGATTTTCGGATGCACAACGTAGCCGTTCAGCAGCTCGGTCAGCCTGCTGCGGATCATCGGGAACAGATGCAGCTGCTTGCTGACGCCGCCGCCGACAATGATTTTTTCCGGCATCAGCACGAGAATCAGGTTGGCAAACGCCTGCGCCAAATATTCGGCTTCGAATTGCCAAGCCTTATGGTCGGGCGCCAGCTCGAACCCTTTGGCTCCCCATCTCCGTTCGATCGCCGGTCCAGCTGCAAGCCCTTCCAAACAATCGCCGTGATAAGGGCAAGCTCCCGCAAACGTATCTTCCGGATGTCTCCGCACGAGAATATGGCCCATTTCCGGGGAGGTAAAGCCGTTTACGATTTGTCCGTTTTTGACCAGTCCTGCGCCGATCCCGGTGCCGACAGTCATGTACAAGCAGCCGGACTGCTCTTTCGCCGCTCCCAGCGTCGCTTCGCCAAGCGCCGCAGCGCTCACGTCAAGATCGAAGCCCATTGGAATATCAAAACGTTCCTTTAACGCGCCGAGCAAATTATAATTGCCCCAATGCGGTTTCGGCGTGCTTGTAATATAGCCATATGTCGAATTGCCGGGGTTCGGATCGATCGGCCCAAACGAACCGATGCCCATCGCTTCAAGCGATTTGTCTTCAAAATAAGCGATGACGTTTGCCATCGTTTCATCCGGTGTTGTCGTCGGGAACGATACGCGGTCGACAATCTCGCCTTCTGCGGTCCCGATCCCGCATACAAATTTGGTGCCGCCGCCCTCTATTGCGCCTAAGTACTTCATTTGTGCCACTCTCTCCAATCGCTGGAATAATCATTGTACTAGATTCGATTCTAACGCATAGCCGCGGTTTTGTCATGACTATCCGGCGATTTTTGCAAGTTTGGCGGCTGTTGTGTGCATCGCGGCCACACGTGGTGCTTGCGCGAGAAGCCGAAATATGCAGCATACCGCCACTCGGTAGCCGCAGACACACACCGGCAGTTGCCAAACGACCGCTGCTAAAAGAAAATAAACCAATAGACTGAAAAATATAGGACTAGGAAAATAAAGTTGCAGACTTGGGAATTGGCAGGACAATCCAGTAAGGAGTGAGACGCATTAAGGAGTTTATTTCTTTACAGTATAAGAAGTTTGGACACCCTCTTGAAGTCTTGGAATTGGAACAACGAGTGGACGATATACAGCTTCATCACAACGAAATAGTGGTTCGAATGATTTTAAGTCCAATCAATCCTTCTGACCTGATTCCAATTCGCGGTGCCTATCAACATCGGACCCAGCTGCCGGCAATACCAGGATACGAAGGGGTTGGTATTGTTCAGGCCGTCGGTTCATCCGTAACAACATCCCTTATAGGAAAACGGGTACTGCCTCTACGTGGCGAGGGAACTTGGCAGCAGTACGTGAAAACAAAAGCCAGTTTTGCAATTCGAGTTCCCGATGGAATTGATGACGAAACAGCAAGCCAAATGTACATTAACCCTATGACAGCATGGCTTATTTGTACAGAAGAATTGCGCTTAAAGTCTAATGACGTGTTAATTGTAAATGCTTGCGGTTCTGCAATCGGACGTATTTTTGCACAATTTTCAAAGGTGTTTGGATACAGATTGATTGCGGTAGTAAGAAATGATATCCACACACAGGAACTGCAATCACTTGGTGCTTGGGCGGTAATTGACACATCTAAAGAACTGCTTGCCGATAAAGTTATGGAATTTACCTGCGGGATGGGGGCAGCGGCGGGTATTGATAGCATTGGCGGGCAAGATGGACACGAGCTCATTGAGTGTATTCGTCCAGGCGGCACAGTTCTAAGTATTGGTCTTATGTCAGGAACCCAAATGAATTGGGCTCAGATACATCAAAAACATCCTAATATCGGAGTGAAACCATATTGGCTTAAAAGATGGATTGAAGGTATTACCGATGTGCGGTGGCACGAAACTTTTGGCAATGTATTTCAGTTAGTTCATGATGGGAAATTGACTATTCAAGCACCAAGAACGCGTTTTAGTCTACTGGAATATGAGAAAGCAATTAAAGCAGCTCAACAAAGCGGTCACATAGGGAAAGTGATTTTTGAACCATTTTTATCCAACTAAGGGAGAACGATAGTGGAATAATTAGGGAGCAGCAGCCTTCCGAGCCGACATACGCCTGACATATTTCTCCTCCATACTGTATCCGAAGGTGATTGGCGATTTTTCCGCCAGAGGCGAAGAGGAGGTGGGAGGATGCGTAAGGTAGTCGTGACCGAGTTTATTGTCGGTCTGATCGTAGCTGAGGACATTTACAGCAAGGATGGCAAGCTTCTTCTGAGAGCGGGCTATCCCATAACGGCAACGGTAATCAAGCATTTACAGCGGGAGAAGATCAGCTTGGTATGGGTGAAATGATGACTCGCAGCCGGCCGCGAAGCATACCGTCGCCGCTTTGTTGCCCGTTCGGCCGCGTCGAGCGGAGCGTATCGGTCTATCGGAAAGACGTTCCGCATGCGTGCTGTGAGAGGAACTCCCTATGACACTATAACCATTTTATTCCGACGGATACGATAGCTGAATATTAGTGGTAAAGAAGCCCCTGGGCTTGATACTGCATAAACTTGGCGGGATTCATGATGTTCTACGGATAAGATTAACCTTAAAGGCTTTGAAGTTGCGGACCCCTGTCGTTTTTGGGGTCCGCTTATTTTTTTGATTTCTTTTATTGCTGCGTTGCAAAAAAGGATACAAGAGGTACCCATCGGATCGTTACGCTCCCATTTCCGAGAAACCGTTCCGCCCCCGTTGCGAATGAATGCATGTTCCGTCGAGGCGATGCTCAAGCCAGAACAGCTGGCTTGAGCACTTCTTCGCACCATTGGCGAAAACCGGTGGGGGCAGCGGAATGCGGGGTGCGAGTTTCGGCGTCGTAAATGCCCCGGTCAACCGAAGCCGCCATATCGATCAGCCCCTGCGCCCACGCCTCAGTCATCCCATGCTGTACCATTGTGGCCTTATAGGTCTCGCCAGGAACCTGCTGAAAGCGAATCGGCCTCTCAATCACCTCGGATATAATCTGTGCCATGTCGTTGAAGGACAAGTCCTCGGGACCGCATACCGAGATGCTTTCTTGTCCGCTCCAGGAGTGATCGAGCAGCAGCTTGGCGGCCACGGTGGCGATGTCGCGGGTAGCGCAGTGCGGTACTTTGCGATCCCCGGGCATCGGATAGAAGAGCATCCCCTGGCGTTTGATCGACTCGACCTGCCAGAGCATATTCTCCATGAACCCCGGCATGCATAACGAACGGTAACTCACGCCTGTGCTCTCAATGAGATCATCCATAGCGAATATCGCTGAGATTTGTCCGGCATTCTTGGCTATCCCGCGGCCCAGGCTCGAGATACCGACGACTCGCTTGACGCCCTGGCTGTTGATCGCCTCGCACACCGGCCGGATGAAATTCAAAACGTGATCCTGGACGCTCTTGGCGCGTGGGTTCGGAGGCACCACCCAAAATACGGAATCAGCGCCTTCAAACGCCTTGGTAACGACATCGATGTCGTCGTGCGATCCCTGCACGACCTCGACGCGCTCGCGCACGCGCGGGGAAAGACGGGAAGGATCACGCGCGATCAAACGAATAGCCTCTGCGCTATCAAGAACAATGTCAAGGACCTGGCGGCCGATCTGGCCAGTAGGAGTGGTTAAGACCATCATGAAACCTATCATCCTTTCTTTTGTTTTGCCGGAGTTAAATGAACCCGATCGAGCTGCCGGCAAGAAATATTACAGTGTTGTTTAAACATCAGTTTCGTGTAAACTATACTGTATAAGGAATGATAAACGTTTTTGAGCGATCCGAGCAATCAGCAAACGGCCGTTATCGTTGTATAGACAACATTATTGCGTTTTTGTTGACTTTGCGAGTCACTCATATATCTTGATTTGATGTCCATTGCGGAGTCCTAGTATTCCTAATTTGAGGAATGAGGTAGAACATGCCGGTAAATCAAAACGATCCTCGCGTGAAACGCACGCGTCAATTGTTAATACAGTCCTTTATGGAACTGCTAGAACATAAGAAAAATATCTACTCCATTTCAGTGCAAGACATTACGGATCGAGCGACTGTGAATCGCGCCACGTTTTATGCACACTTCGAAGATAAATACGCTTTCCTTGAGTGTTGGATGAAGGAAAAATTCCAAAGAAAATTGGCGGAAACATTGCCTAATTCCTCCATATCAAATATGAGCAGCTTGCGAACCCTCATTTTAACCATTTTCGAGTTTCTTGCCCTTACCAGGCAGTACATGATTCGGACTCCAGAGAACAGTCAATATGAACCACTGTTTGAAATCGCGATGCAAAAAGAACTTTATCAACTTCTGCTCAAATGGTTGATTGAAGAGTCGAATGGCTCCGTCTCACGAGAGTTAGTTGAATCCACGGCCCTCGTCATCAGTTGGGGCATATTGGGAACAGCCGTACAGTGGAGTCGAAATCCTCAAAATCGCCGCGCTGAAGACATGGTGCGAGACGTGTTAGTGATTGTGGCGGCGGGATTGGCACCCGTCATGGCATAACCTCTTAAAAAATATCAGTTCGGATGAACATTTTTCCATAGTACAAGCACGGTTGGGTTCAGTCTAGCTGCGAGGCTGTTTGGCCGGAGCCGGAGCGCCAGGCACCGGGCTCCCCGCCTGCTTCGCTGCAGCTGTGGAAGTTCAGGAAATTGTTTGAATTTACTGAGGAGTACTCCCAATTAATGATTATGATGAAATTAGGAGGGATTCCGATGAAGAAGTCACTTGTGATTGTATTTCTTTTTCTGTTCGTTATAGGGTGCGAAGAGCAACGCATTACCGACTTAATCACTGAAGAATCGCCAAAGACAGTTGTCATGACACAGGACCTTATAGCTATTGAAAATCAAAACGATGGAATGGTACGTAGGAACTTAGAATACAGTTCTAAGGACAAAGGGAAGATAGCTGTCGATCCGAAATATTTCAATGAAAACCATATGAATCGGGGCGATGTGATTTACTATAAAACACCTTTAATTGATAAAAACAAATACCCGCAACTAAATCCGCCTGAGTATAATATTGCTAGGGTTATAGCTCTTCCCGGAGAACAAATTGAAATAAAAAAAGGAAAAATCTACATTAACGATAAACCGTTAGATACCTTCTATGGTGAGGCTCTCAGTTGGGGACTCGATGAAGAAGAGTATTTTAAGTCAGTCAATAAGCCAGGTTCAGCTCAATGTGACGAATCATGCCTAAAGACCATGAAAGAATACTTTAACATGGGGATGGATAAGATTAAAGTTCCCGAAGGACATCTCTTTGTTATGGGTGATACGTGGTGGAGAAGTATTGACAGTCAAATCTATGGTCCTTTGCCTGTTTCCAGCATCAAGGGAAAGGTGTTGGGATACGTTGGTAACTGATTGGACTTACGGGACGATAGTGGAATAATCAAGAAGCGGATTGCCACGGCAGCTGCCCCTGGCCGTTGAACTGAACGGGCCAATTTCATTGTTGTGCATGCCAAATAAAGAGGTGTGTTATGAGTGAAGTTCAGATATGTCCCATGAGGATTGAGGATTACGATAAAATCGCTCATTTTTGGTCAAAAATCTTTGGCGATACTATTTCTTTGGAGTTCGATAGCAGAGAGAGGATTAGCGCATATTTAAAACGCAATCCTGAATTCAGTACTGTCGCTAAGAAAGGTGACGATATTGTAGGAACGGTATTATGCGGTCATGATGGGCGACGCGGCTCTCTATATCATGTTGCTGTTTCAGAAGAGTATCGGCATAAAGGAATAGCGGACGAGATGGTTCAGCGAAGTCTCTCTTTACTCAAACAAGAGGGTATCGGTCACGTTATGTTGTTCGCATACCTTGAGAATACAACCGCAATTCGGTATTGGAAAAACAATGGATGGGTAGCTTTGCCTAACGTATTATATCATTACAAACACTTATAAAGAGGTCTTGTTAGATACTAAGCTATCGGAGACTTAAGTTCAATAAAGACAGCGACCTCCGTTCGGGAAACGGGCCGGGCTGGTTTACTCCCGGCTTATACTGATTTGTAGCGGTTTGGGATCGTAACACGGAACACCGAACCTTTGCCCGCTTCGCTTTCCGCTTCAATCGTGCCTTGATGCGCTTCGGCCAGCGCTTTGGCGATGCTGAGCCCAAGCCCGACGCCGCCGCTGAAACGCGAGCGCGACTTGTCGGCGCGGAACAGCCGGTTGAACACGTAAGGCAGATCCTCCTTGCTGATGCCGATGCCGGTATCTTTGCAAAAAATAATCGACGTATCTTCGCTGTAGTTCACTCCCAGCACGATATGTCCGCCGCCGCTTGTGTATTTAATCGCATTGGAGACGATATTAGAGATCACTTGGACGATTTTGTCCCGGTCGACTTCCGCATAACACGGCACGTTCGGATTGTAGAACTCCAGCCGAATCCCCTTGGCTTTGGCCGCAGCCTGAAAATTGCGGTATACCGTCTCCGTCAGCTGCACGACGTTGGTCCGTTTGCGGACGATCGTAAACTGCGCCGCTTCCGCCTCCGACAACCGCTCCATATCGTTCATCAGGCGGCTGAGCCGGATCAGCTCCTCGTACATTTGCGATAGTCGTTCTTGGCTCACTTCGTAAATGCCGTCGATCATCGCTTCCAGCTGCGTCAAAATCGAAGTCAGCGGCGTACGCAGCTCATGGGTCAAGTCTTCCATCAGCTGATGGCGCCAGTCCTCCTGTTTCTTCAGTTCCTTCGACAGTTCGTTGAGCGCCGCCGCCAGCCTGCGCACTTCCTCGGGGCCCTGCACAGGTGCATAAACGGTCCGGTTGCCATAGCGGATCAATTCCGCCGTTTCCTGCAGCTTCTGCAGATGCCGCGACAGCAGCTTGGCCACATAATAGCTGACAAACACCGAAAGCACGGCGACAATGCCAAACAACCAGGCCGATCGGCTGCGCATCGTTTGCTGATAAGCGATGACATTCGGATCGAGCTCATTCAGCGTTTTCAAATATCCGACCTGCAGATCTCCTTTGCGCACACCCCGGTCGATCAGCGGATAAGACTGCACGACCATATCGTCCCGCTTGTCCATGCGGCTGAACATATCAAACCACGGCGGGGCCGTCTCGGCAGCGCCGTAACGGATCAGCACGCCATACAGAGTCGCGCGCCGGTTCAGCCACAACTTCGCATCTTCGTCGAACGGGCCGACGGTCATCTGCTCATTGCGCATATCGTCAATCATTTTATAAGCGTTAACGGCCAACTGGTCCTGCTGGTACTTGTCGAACACACTTCCCCAGTTTATGTTAAATACCGATACAATAATGCCGATCATCAGCAAAAAGCTGCCCTGCAGCGCCACAAATAAGATGACATTCATCCTGCGGAAAAACACGTTCATCTTACGGTTCCTTCCCGTCAAGCGCCGCCGCAAGCTTATAACCCGAGCCGATCATCGTCAAAACATACTGAGGTTCCTTCGGATCTTCTTCGATTTTTTTGCGCAAATTTTTCAAATGCGTATCAATCGTGCGGCTTTCTCCCTGAAACCGGTAGCCCAACACTTCATAGGTCAAATCATTGCGTGCAAAAACCTTGCCCGGCTTCGAAGCCAGCACACACAGCAGCTTCAGTTCCGTCGCCGTCAGACTGACCGGCACGCCACGCACCAGCACCGTGCCCGTTTCCGGTTCAAGCACAAGCCGTCCTTTGTCAAAAGACATCACGGCGTTTTTTTCCGCTTCGGCCGTATACTGCCGGGTTCTGCGGAGCAGCGCATGGATGCGCGCCACAACCTCCTTGACGCGAAACGGCTTGACAATATAATCGTCGGCCCCCAGATTCAAGCCGATAATCGCGTCGCTTTCCCGCGATTTGGACGTAATCATCACAATCGGCACAAACGAGCTTTGGCGGATTTCGCGGCATACTTCCTCGCCCGGAAGCCCTTCGAGCATCAGATCGAGAATGACCAGATCATACGCACGGCTGCGGAACAACGCAAGCGCTTCGTTGCCGTCGGGCGTAAAGTCGACTTCCCAGCCTTCGTTTTTTAAATAGGCCGCAAGCACCTCGCGGATTTTCGGTTCGTCTTCTACGAGCAAAATACGCAACGGAATCCCGCCTTCGCTTCATGCTTTCCAGTTCATCATATGATGTTCCCATCATTGGCCTGACGTCGGACGCCAGGCATTGCTGCTTTCATCTTACCGGAAAACCGCATTATTCGACAAGACCCGTACGTTCCACGCTTTCCACGAACCAGCGCTGCGTGAACATGTATACGATCAGCGGCGGCATGATGATCAGGAACGAAGCAGCCATTTTGATCGGCTCGGCAAAGATGCCAAGACCCGTCTGCTCCGTCTCCGCGGCCAAAGCGGCGGCGAGACGCGACAAGCTGATCGACAAAGGCACTTCCTTGGAGGAAAACATAAACATACTCGGATAATAAAAATCGTTCCAGTTCCAAACGAAGGAAAATAAAAACACGACAATCGTAGCGGACGAGGAAATCGGCAGCATCACCCGGAAAAAGACGCGAAATGCGCTGGCTCCATCGATTTTTGCCGCTTCTTCCAGCTCTTTGGGCAGCGTACTGAAAAATTGCCGGAAGATGATGACAAACAAAGCTCCCTTCAGCCCGAAGCCAAAAATCGCCGGAATGATGAGCGGATAATACGTATTGATCCAGCCGAACTGCTTAAACATCAGGATCATCGGCAGCACCGTCACCTGCGGCGGGATGACAAACGTCAGGATCAGGCAGACGAACCAAAACTTTTTCAGCGGAAATTCCATCCGCGCAAACGCATATCCGGCGATTGAACAGGAGATGACCTGAAGCGCCGCAACCGACAATGAAACAATCATGCTGATCGTAAACGCCTGCCCGTATTGCAGCAGCCTCATCGCTTCCTGCAGGTGGCCGAGAAAAATCGAACGCGGCACCCAAATGACGGACGGGTCAAACAAATCGGCCGCGTCTTTGACCATCGTAGTTACCATGTACAAAATCGGCTTCACGTAAATAAAAGCGGTGTCGATCAAGATGAGGTACAAAAACAGCTTAAAAATAAGCCCTTTATCGGCTTCTTTGCCGAGCAGCCATTGTTTCAGCTTGTTCCACAAGCGCAGCAAGCTTGCGGCATCGGCGCGGAAGCTCTTCAGCTCCCGCAGCATTTTTTCCATGGCGATTCTCCTTTCGTGGAGGCAGAAGGCGGACGTAAACTTTCCGTACCATCCCTTTCCCTCCGCGGATCCTATGAATACATATTTACAAAACCGCCGCCCGCCTAATGATTGGTTATATAGGACGGGTCGAGCGGTTGAGACGCGCGAAGACATAAAAGATCAGTCCAAGAAACAACATCACGATAAGCAAATAAATCCACGCCAGCGCGCTGGACAAGCCGTAATTGGATGTATTCACTTTGGCGATGATCGGGTTGCTCGGGAAGGTAAACAGATCGACGACGGAATAGATCGAGTTCAGCATAATAAACGGGCTGAGTCCCGGCAGCGTAATTTTCCAGAACGTTTCCCACGGATCCGCCCCGTCGATGCGTGCCGCTTCGTAGACCGACTTGGATATCGTTTGGCGGCCGGCCAAAAATATCAAAATCTGCACACCGGAATACCACAATACGAGCACAAACGAGCTGAGCACCTTCACAACCGGCGCTGCCCAGGCGGCGGGCAAATATTCGGCGGCGTAATCGGCCAGCTGGAACTGCTCGACAAACGACAACACGCCTTCCCCTTGCGTAATGAATTCGGAGATGATTTGCCCCGTGGAGAAAATAACCGGCAGGAAAAAGACAGCCCGGAACAGCGCCCTGCCCCTGAACCGCTGGTTCAGCAAAATCGCCACCAGCAGCGAAAAGACAACGATCACCGGAATCATAATGACCGACTGCCGCAAAAATGGAAACAAGTCGTTGTACAGCAGCCCGCCGTCAGCGAGCAGTATTTCCCGGTAATACTTGAGCCCGACCGGGCTGTATTCGATCGCGCTTGCCGTAATTTTCACGTTGTTGAAGCTCATATAAAGCGAATAACATAGCGGAAAGGCAATAAACACGAGAAAACCGGTCACCCACGGCGCAATCATAATTGAGCCTTCCAGCTTGCGGACGGCGGCCGCGCTAAGCCATCTTTTTCGTTTCATGGACCGCTCCCTCCTGGAATGGCGATAAAGTCCGACGCCGGCACCCGGACGGTACCGTCCGTATAAAGTTCCGCGCCGTAGTTGACGATGATCCGTTTGCCTGTTTCATATGTTGTTTCGTAGACTTGATCGGCAAGCTGCCTGTGGCCGGTAATGAACTTGTCCTGGACATCGCCAAGCGCCTGATTGTACCGCTGATATTCCTCCACGGCGGTAAGCTCCCAATCGCGGTAATTCAAGCTGTAATACCATAGAGAATACGCGCCTTTCATCTCCCGCGACTCCGCGTTTGCGAATAGAAACGACGGGTTTGCGCCATATTCGACGCTTCTGAGGAACCCGTTCTTGAACTGGTCGCGTACGTTTGCCCACTCGGAAGAATACGTCACCAGCCCATGCAGCGCAATCTGCGCAAAAGGGATCGGGCGGCTGGTCATCAGGTCGTAGGAATAATCGTCGGCCAAACGGTGCAGATGGTTGATCACACCTGCCGTATACCCATTCGGCTGCTCCACGCTTACGCCTCCCAGCGTTTGCTTTGCTGCTTGCAAGATACGCTTTTGGATGCCCATCGCCTCCGTCCGCGAAGCAAAGTAGCGGTCGTTAAAATCGCTGTTCAACTGCTGGCCGATACCTTGCTCAAAATGAATGCCGTCGGCTCCAAGCTCCTTATACAGCGGCAGATCGCGTTCGACGGTTTTCAAGCTGAAGCCGGGGCTAACCAACGTGCTGACTTCCTTGTTGTAGTAGTTCTCAAAATCAAGCACCCTGCCGGCCAAATTGCGCAAGCCGTCGTACCTGCTGTTAAAGCCATTCCCGCCGCTATCGCTCAGCGTATAATTGGCCGTCAGCGTCACCGGCATTTGCAGCGAATGGGCAAATTCGATAAAACGCTTCATGCCGTCGTTGCCGCCCAGACGTTGATCGACCGGAAACAATCCCCCGTGCGAGCTGTAGCCGCCCGTTTGCCAGCCCACATAATTGATGTTCATTTTTTCGACGCCAAGACCGTACAAACGTTTGACCATCTCCATCGCCTGCGAGGTTGTCGTAGCGGGAATGTAGCTGTCCCACAGCAGCCCGTTTTTCCGGTCTCCGCCGACAATGTCCAAATACAACGGAAGCTTGCTGCCGGTATTTTTCAGCTTCTGCAGCCCTTGCGATTGCATCAAATAGTCGCGGTAACGCGCAGCCATGCCGACGTAGCTATCCCGCCCCGGAGGGAGAATGAAATATTTGGTCGTGCGGCTTTTCGCTTCGAAACGGTTTTTGCTGTACGTAAAAAATCCGTTTTTGGCCTTGCGGCTCGTATTTTGAAAAAACTTCATCCGGTATTGCAGCTCGGGTGTAATCCAGTTGTAGCTGCCATAGGCGCCGGCGGGAGAAGCAAACAGCTTGCCATATTCCTCGCCGCCCTCCATGACGGCGACAAACGCCGATCTGCCCGACTTTAAGCCAAACACCGGCATTTTGACGTCCAGTCTTTTTGTATTTTCGTTAAAAAACGAGCTGTCGCTGCCGTAGATGCTTTCGCGGTATACCGACTTGTCTCCGGAGTGGTTTTCGTGGAAATCGATCAGCGCCCCCGGCCCGTCGGGAACGACCATATACCCTTCCTGCCCGGAAGACGGCTGTGCGCCGAACAGCGGGTACAGCTTCATATTAAGCAAGCTCAGCTTGCCTTCTTCGATCGCGCCGTCCTCCACTTTGGTCACGACGGCGTCGCCTTCCAGCTTCACTTCGACAGGGATTTTGATGCCGCTTGTTTTAAAATGAAAAATCAGCTTAAAGCCGTTGTCGATCAGCTGGAAACTTTCGACGGCGCCTTTGTCCTCGGTCATGTTGATCAGCTTCGGCTGCGCTTTCGTATTGGCGATGTCGATCACTTCAAGAATCGCCGGCGAACGCAAATGATTGCGCCAAGCGCCGGTGATCGTTTCCTGCGCCCACGTCTCCGGCGTCGGATACGAGCGGAACACCTCGCCGCTGCGCTTGTCTTCGACGCGGAAGTGCCCGCTCGCGCTGTCCGCGAGCAGCCGCAGCTGCGCCGTCTCCGCCGCCGGCTTGAAGCCGGCTTCGCCCGGCAGCTCGCCGCCCGCCGCGGCTGGCGCGGGCTTTGCCGCCGTGGCCGCGCTGGCGTCCGCTGCCGCTGCGGGCGGCTGCGCGCCTG
>NZ_SIRE01000026.1 GCF_004307995.1 Paenibacillus thalictri
TCGCCGCCCGCGGCGGCAGGCCCGGTCGGCAGCGGCGAGCTGCTCGACCCGGCCGCAGCGCCCGCTTCGGCGCGCAGCGGAGGCGGCACCGCGCCGCCGGCCGCGGTCACGGAGCCGCCGGCAGCGGCGTCTGCCTCCGGCTCCGGCGGGCAGCCGGTGATCGCCGCGCCCGCAGGGGAAGCGCCGCCTGCCGCCCCGGTGGCGGAAGCGAAACCGGCGGTGCAGATCAGCATCGCCGGGGACAAGGACAAAGGCTCGATTCTTGCCGCCACATCGGCCGAGGTGAAGTCGGGCGACACTGTCTTTGACGTGCTGCAGCGGACGGTAAGAGAGAAGAAAATCCAAATGGAGTTCCGCGGCAAAGGTTCGGCGGTTTACGTTGCAGGCATAGATAACTTGTATGAATTTGATAAAGGCGGCAAAAGCGGCTGGCTGTTCCGGGTAAACGGAACTTTCTCCAGCAAAAGCGCCGGAGCCGTCACCGTGCAAAAAGGAGACCGCATTGAGTGGCTGTATACGCTCGATCTCGGCAAAGATGTAGGAGCGAAAGCGGATTAAACCCCACTTTCGCTTTTTTTCGTCTTTATATGCATTTCACCGGCACTGCGCTAGCCCAACGTTAGATTTCGCATTATTGCGGATAGAAGGCTGAAATATGGATGCAAATGGGTATAAAGGATAAACTATTGGGAGTTAGTGAAATTTATGAAGATTGTATCTTCGAAAAGGAAATTTTCGTTTTGTGTCGAATATTTTTCTGTTACAATTTTTATAGTTCAATAAGAATGAAAGTAGGTAGCCTATGATTGAATTTCAGAACGTGTCTAAGGTATATCCGAATGGCACTGTAGGCCTAAAAAATCTGAATTTAACCATCCATAAAGGTGAGTTTATCGTCATCGTCGGGTTATCCGGCGCAGGGAAATCGACAATGCTGCGCTCGATCAACAGACTGCATGAAATCACCGATGGTCAAATCGTCATTGACGGAAAGTCGATTACGGCTGCCAGCGGCGGCGAACTCCGGCGCATGCGCCGGGACATCGGGATGATTTTCCAAAGCTTTAATTTAGTGAAGCGTTCTTCCGTGCTTCGCAACGTGCTTTCAGGCCGCGTAGGCTACCATCCCACTTGGCGTACGGTGCTGGGGATGTTTCCGAAGCACGACGTCGATCTGGCGCTGAAAGCTTTGGAGCGGGTGAATATTCGCGAGAAGGCGTATTCACGGGCGGACGAGCTGTCCGGCGGTCAGCAGCAGCGCGTATCGATTGCGCGGGCGTTGGCGCAGGAAGCGAAGATCATTTTGGCAGACGAGCCGGTCGCTTCGCTTGACCCGCTGACCACGCGGCAGGTGATGGACGACTTACAAAGAATTAACCAAGAGCTGGGCATTACAACGATTGTCAATCTGCACTTTATCGACTTGGCACGCGAATATGCAACGCGGATTATCGGATTGCGCGCCGGTCAAGTTGTATTTGACGGCCCGGTAGCTGAAGCGACGGATGACAAGTTCTCGGAAATTTACGGGCGGGCGATCAAGAAGGATGAGCTGCTTGGGGGGACCGAATAATGAGCAACCCCGGCACGAAAGCGGCGGCAGCGATGAAAAAGCCCGATAGGACAAAAACGTACATTACTTATATTTTTATCATTTTGCTCGTCTGGGCAAGCGCTGCGAAGACGGACGCCAGTTTGATCAAGCTGATTACCGGCACGCCCGAGATGGGTAAGCTGCTGGTGGAGATGGTTCCTCCGGATTGGGGTTATCTGGATGTCGTATGGAAGCCGATGATGGAGACTGTGCAGATGGCGGTGATCGGCACAACCTTCGGGGCACTGCTTGCTATCCCGATTGCTTTGTTTGCTGCGGGCAATGTGACGAAATCACGGTTCCTGCTATACCCTGCACGGTTTATTCTTAACCTGGTGCGGACGATTCCCGATTTGCTGTTTGCCGCCGTATTTGTAGCTATATTTGGCATAGGTCCGGTGGCCGGTGTGCTTGCGCTTGTGTTTTTCTCCTTCGGACTTATTTCCAAGCTGCTGTACGAATCGATCGAAGCGGTAGATCCTGGTCCGATGGAAGCGATGACCGCCGTTGGCGCAAGCAAGCTGCAGTGGATTCATTTTGGCGTTGTGCCGCAGGTGCTTGCGCAGTTTACTGCGTATACGCTGTATACGTTTGAAGTGAACGTGCGTGCGGCGGCCGTATTAGGCCTTGTCGGCGCAGGGGGCATCGGGTTGTATTTGGACAGAGTGCTTAACCAGCTTCGCTACGACCGGGCCTCGATGATTATTTTGCTGACGCTGGTCGTTGTCCTGATTATCGATTACGCCAGTACTAAAATCCGGGAGAAGCTGCTATGAGAAATGAACCTCTGAAGTCACCGCCGCGCTTTCGCATCCGTTTTTGGCTTGTAGCGGTATTTATTGTATTGGTTTACGTATGGTCGTTTAACGGTGTGCCGTTTACCGGGATTAAAGAAACGGCCGGTCAAGTATCCAAAGCGATCATGAAAGGACTGTTTCATCCCGACTGGAGTTATGTGTACATCCCGGAGGATATGAGTTTTTTCCAGTGGCTCAGTGACGGGGAAGATCTGCTGAACGGATTGATCGTTACCCTGGCGATTTCCATTTTGGGTACTGTGATTTCAGCCATTATCTGTGTGCCCTTTGCTTTTTGGGCTGCCAATAATATGAGCAAAGTCAAGGCAGTGACCGCTTCCGGCAAGTTTGCGCTCAGCTTCATCCGGACGTTTCCCGAGCTTGTTATGGCTATCCTGTTCATTAAGGCAGTTGGGCCGGGGCCTTATGCAGGCGTACTCGCCTTGGGGCTTCACTCCATCGGGATGCTGGGCAAGCTGTATTCGGAAGCAATCGAGAACCTCGATCAAGGACCAAGCGAAGCGCTGACGGCATGCGGAGCCAACCGGTTTCAAGTGCTTTGGCATGCGGTGATTCCGCAGGTGCTGCCGGAATTTTTCTCGTTTACGCTGTATCGCTTCGAAATTAATGTGCGTTCGGCGTCCATTCTCGGTATGATCGGCGCCGGCGGTATCGGTACTCCGCTTGTCTTTGCTTTGGAGGCGAGAGCTTGGAACCGGGTTGGTGTGATCCTGCTTGGCATTATCGTGCTGGTCACGATCATTGACCTCATTTCAAGTTATATCCGCAAACGGCTTGTGTAATCTGCGTCTCTAACAACCTGCCGTCACGAATCCTTTCGATCCCAACCCCCGGATCGCCTTAGCCCAAAGCTGAAGCGATTCGGGGGTTTTGTGTTTCCGCTTAGCTGCGATTTATTGGCTGGATGCTCTGCGAGCTGTAAGAATACATGCACGTACGGTCATTGTGATCAATGCTCCGTAAAGCGCTAACTCCATATCATGCTGCGTATCCCATACATCCCCTTGGGTTCCGAGGAACAACGTGCCGATCTCCGGCGCTACAATCTGGGCTACCCACATTTCAATCAACTCATAAAACGCTCCTGTTGCAAGGATCAGCGTGACTGCAAACCATACGGATGTTTTGGCGCCAAGCCGGACATGTACCGAAAGCCATTCCCGAATAGGAACGACAATCAGCAGGCCATAACTGAAATGGACGATCCGGTCGTAATTGTCCCTGCCAAAGCCAAATGCGACATGAAGCCATTGATCGACCGGCGTCGTATTGTAGGAATAATGCGCCCCCATCGTATGAAGCGCCAAAAACAGCGAAATCATGCCATACGAGACCGTAGATAACGGAAACGTCCGATATGTCGCTGCAAGCGCGGCAATAGCTGCAAATATGAGCAAATTTTCAAGCAGCCAATCGAACCTGCTGTATGGCGCGACGGCCATCCCCATCCATAAGCAACCGTAGCCGATGCAGATCAGCTGCAGCGGTCGGTTTTTCGAAAAACGTCCCGCCATGTTTGCCGTTTTGGCCTGCATCTTCGTTATACCCATCGATTTTCGCCCCTTTTATGATCTGGAATATGGCTCCATTGTATAAGGGGATCACTCCTCGGATAAGTACTAACTTTCCCTAGTACTGTGCCATCGGGGACCCACGCGAAAATGATTGTTCGAACGCTGCTATGCGAGTCGGGATGAGCGCTTAGGCTTTGAACGCGTTATAAGAATGCGGCACAACAAAAAAAGCACCGGGAGCTTGGCTCCCGATGCTTTGTGCAAGGACATTATTTCTTTTGGCCGATATCTTTTGCTGCTTGGCGAACGATATCGAAGTTTTTGTCGTCGCCTTTTACATAACCTTGGTGGGAATAGATGTCGACAAGGATTTTGCGGCTGTCGTCATTTTTACCAAGATCGATGAACGCTTGGCTGATCTTATCTCTCCAAGCTTGGCTCATATCCGGACGAACGGAAATCGTGTCATTCGGAATTTTATCGGTGAAAGACAATACGCGCGTTTTTTGAACGGCATCCGGAACATCTTTCATTTGCGTGCGGATATCTTGGAATACAGCTGCTGCGTCTACGTCTCCGTTAAGAACGGCAAGAACACCTTTGTCATGGCCTTTTACAGTGATGCCTGTTACGTCTTTATCCGGATCGATGCCGTTTTTCTTCATCAAAATAGCCGGATATACATAACCTGCGGAGGATGTAACATCCTGCCATGCCATCTTTTTGCCTTTCAAATCTTTAAGTTCTTTAATTGGGGAGTCGGCTTTTACGATAATCATCGATTTGTAGTAGTCTACCAGCTCGGTTGTCGGTTGGCCTGTTTTGTCGTCAACGCCAAAACGTTGAGCTTGCAAGAGCAGATCGGCTGCTTTTTTATCATCATGTGCAACAACATAGTTGGTTGGAGGCAAGAAGCCGATATCCACTTGTTTGGAAGCCATAGCTTCAATAACCGTGTTGTAGTTGGTCGAAACGGAAACTTTTACCGGAATGCCAAGCTTGTCCGACAACAGTTTTTCCAGCGGTTTGGCTTTTGCTTCCAGCGTTTCGGCTTGTTGGGAAGGAACGAATTGAACTCTCAATTCTTTCGGCTCAAAAGTCCCGCCTGTTTTTGGAGCTGCCGCTTCTTGTTTGTTGCCTGCCGGTGCAGGAGCCGCACTCTGTTGTGGAGCTTCTTTCTTGGCGCATCCTGCTGCGAAACTTGCAGCCATAAGAACTGTCAGGCTGACTGCCGCTAACTTTTTAATCATTCGAATTGACCTCCTGATAATACTTTAATGTCAAAGCCACTTTTTAATATACCACATATGCCTCTCAATTTCAGTTAAAACTTTGTTAATTTTCCAATGGTCACTTAGTATATATTTGCAAACAACATTGTGTTAACCTTTCTGCTTTTGATATAGTGGGTACATAAAAAAATGGAAATTTGATGGTTCAGGAGCTGAGAGAACAATGACCGAGCACGCATCGAAGTTTAATCTGACGATATTGGAGACAAGTGATATACATGGGAATATTTTGCCCATTCATTATGCAAATAATCAGCCGAATGATGTCGGCCTTGCCAAAATTGCCACATTAATTCGCAAGGAACGTGCGCGTCATGAACATGTGCTGGTTATCGACAACGGCGATTTAATTCAGGGCACCCCTTTGGCGTACCACCATGCCCGTCTGGATAATGAGAGCTTCAATCCGATGGTTGCGGCGTTGAATGAATTGAAATATGATGCCGCTGTTATGGGAAATCACGAGTTTAATTATGGGCTCGCATTTCTCCAAAAGGCGGTGAACGAGTCACAGTTCCCGTGGCTTAGCGCGAATTTGACGGATGAGGCAGCGGAAAGGCCGTTTTTTGGCAAGCCTTATATGGTCAAGCAGTTTGCTGACGGGCCGAAGGTTGCGGTGATCGGTTTGACCACGCATTATATACCGAATTGGGAAAATCCCGCGCATATTGAGGGAATCCGCTTTGAGGACGCGCTGGCTTCGGCTAAGTGGTGGACGGCTTACGTTCGGGAGCAGGAAAATCCCGATGTCATGATTGTATCCTATCATGGCGGTTTTGAACGGGATATGGAATCGGGTGAGCCGACGGAACCGCAGACTGGGGAAAATCAAGGTTATGCGATATGCCATGAGGTGCCCGGGATCGATGTGCTGCTTACCGGCCATCAGCATCGCAGCATATCGGGTCTTGCGATTAATGGGGTTACCATCGTCCAGCCGGGAGTCGGCGGGGCGACATTAGGCAAGGTGCAGCTTGAGCTGGAAAAAAACGGCGGCAATTGGGTGGTTACCTCCAAACGTTCGGAGCTGGTATCCGTGCAGGGAGTGGAAGCGGATCCCGCGATTATGGAAATCGCCCGCGAACACGAAGCCAAGACGCAGCTGTGGCTGGATCAGCCGATCGGCAGGCTGAAAGGGGATATGCTTGTTCGGGATCCGATGGCCGTCAGGATGAAGGATAGTGCTTTGATTGAGTTTATCAACAAAGTTCAGATGGAGATCTCGGGCGCCTCGATTTCCAATACCGCGTTGTTTGACAATGTGTCGCCGGGATTTCCCGCGGACATTACGATGCGCGATATCGTTTCGAATTATATTTACCCGAATACACTAAAGGTGATCCGGATCAGCGGCCAAGATATCAAAGATGCGCTGGAACGTTCAGCCGCTTATTTCGAGCAATACGACGGAGGCGAAATCAAGGTCAGTCCGTCCTTCAGCATGCCGAAACCGCAGCATTATAATTACGATATGTGGGAAGGCATCGAATACCGGATCAACATCTCCCGGCCGGAAGGGCAGCGTGTCGTAGAGCTGAGCAGGGAAGGCAAACCGCTGGATATGCACGGCACATACGATGTTGTGATGAATAATTACCGTTCCGGGGGCGGCGGCAACTACGATATGTTCCAGGGCAAGCCTGTGGTGAAAGACATTCCGACCGACGTGGCCGAACTGCTTGCTTCATACATTATGGAAAAAGGCACGATCGAAGCGGCGTGCAACCATAACTGGGAGGTCGTTCACGATTAATGTGCGGCTGATGCGAGGGTCGCTTATTTTACGGTGAGCATGTGGCATTTCCCCACTGTTTCGAGCGCAATTTTATCTTGTCAATCGCTTACAGCAAAGCTATATTGAAGGAGTAGCTATAGCCGCGATGGAGGGAAACGCCGATGGAAAAAGTGCTGTTATGGGCGGAACAAACGCCTTTTGCTCAAGGGGATACGGATGAAGATATTCCTTATTTGGTTCCATTTCCGGTCGAACATAGGCAGGCGCCGGCTGTCATTGTCTGTCCCGGCGGAGGTTACGGGCGTAAAGCTCCCCATGAAGGCGAACCGATTGCCCGGTGGTTGAACTCGATCGGGATTGCCGCTTTTGTGCTGCAGTATCGGGTCGCTCCATACCGGCATCCTGTGCCGTTAGGCGATGCCAAACGTGCCATTCGTCTTGTCCGCGGGCAAGCGGAGCAGTGGGGGATCGACCCGCAAAGGCTTGGCATCTTGGGTTTCTCGGCAGGCGGCCACTTGGCTTCCAGCACGGGCCTGCATTACGACGAAGGGGATCGTGAAGCGGCAGATCCGCTTGAACGCATAAGCAGCCGGCCGGATTTGATGATTCTCTGTTATCCGGTGATTTCGCTGACCCGGCATTTTCACGAAGGCTCCAAAATCAATCTGCTCGGTCCGGAGCCGGATGAGCAGTTGGCCCTGCTATTGTCGGGTGAACTGCAAGTGAACGGCGCCACGCCTCCGACTTTTTTATGGCATACCGCGGACGACGCTGCCGTGCCTGTAGAGAACAGCCTTTTGCTGGCGATGGCGTTAAGCGAGCACCGGATTCCGCATGAGCTTCATGTATACGAAAGCGGCAGGCACGGCCTTGGTTTGGCCGACGAGCACCCCGAAGCCCATACATGGACACAGCTTTGCGAGAAGTGGCTGCGGCGCAGAGGGTTTTAAAGAATGTTTTGGTGGACGGTATTAAACGGTTATAACGAATCTTTCGCTTGAGAAGGCATGGCCGGATATGAGTTAATAAAGATGCAGCCGGCTAGAATCAAGGAAAGGAGTGATCGTAAGCAATGATTACAGTACTTGAGGTGGTCTTCGCGTAAGCGGAGACGGCAATAGGGAGGCCTTCGGGCCTCCTCCATATTTCTGATTTCATTTAATGTAGAAAATGGATTCAAAAACAGGTTGTTTTGTGTTATTATGGAAAATGTCACATATCTCAGGTGAAAGGAGCGATGTATCGTGCTGAATACAATCCATTTTGGAGGATTTACGAGTTGACAACTGAATAGATGCTCGCATAAGTCCGTCCCACCTGATGAAGTTCACATATTCGGAACCCGCAGGCACGATTAGGCATTCGTGTTTTTTTGTTTTTGCAGGGTTCACCAAAGGAGACGTCGACAAGAAGGACGTTTTTTTGTTTTTTTAAGACTACTTTTTTTATCAAAATAATTCGAGGAGGTGCAGGGATGAAAATGCTCAATCGTAATACCCTATGGAATCAAACAATTCCAGTACAAAGCAAGGAGGTTTTCATCAATGAGTTACAAAAACGGCAAGGATGTGCTTCCCCCTAGCCTATTAAAGCAACTTCAAGAGTACATCCAAGGCGAGATTATTTATATACCGAAAAAAGAACAGAAGCGGGCTGGATGGGGCGAAAACAACGGAACCCGTCTTATTATCAAGCGCCGTAACACTGAAATTCTCGAGCAGTATCAGAACGGTTCGACCGTTCGCGAGCTGATTGAAAAATACCATCTGTCGGAAGACAGCATCCGTAAGATTATCGTAAAGACCCGTGTAAGCCTGACCAGGCAAGCGGAAATGTAACTTGACTGCAATGAGGCGTCATGCTTCAGATGAGAGGCCGGTTCTTTTGTCCGAGACACGCTGGAACATAGATCGCAATGATAACGAGCTGCGTTATGAAATGGGAATGAGACCCGTTTTATAACGCAGCTCGTCGTTATTATACGAGGAGATTATGCAGTCACCTAAGTAAGACGCGCAATTTCCTGCACATAAAGCTCATATTTAATTTTCCATAAATCCATTCTTGATTCGATGGTCTTTCCCTCAAGCAGCATTTCAATCACATCCAGGCAAACATCCCATCCGGCAACATCTTTGGGAGTATGGTCTGTCAACTTGGTTAATGTTTCAATCATGACGAGGCGGCAGCCATAAGATTCGGGATACAGCTCTAACCGGACGATATCTTCCGCCCAAGTATATTCCAATACGGAATACAGAGTAAGCTCGAGGATTTTCATCTCTATGAACGTACCGTCCGGCATGGCAAATTGTATTGATCCGCCTTCGCGCAAGTCTTCGACGCGCAGCTCGGAGAACCAACGGGAAAGCTTCTCATTTTCCGTCAAATAAGACCATACTTTTTCGACGGAATGCTTAAGCCGGCGTTCGTAACGAACCGTATAACCGTCGCCGGATTTTTGAATAACCGCTAACATGTTCAGAGCCTCCTTACGAAAATGATGCTGTAACGGAGCCGCGCGGCAACTGGATGACCATTAGAGTGACTCGTCTTCATCCAATGCTTTCTCAAGAGCGTCCAATTTATCGGACCAGAACAACCGATAAGGCTCCAGCCAGTGGTCAAGCTCTTTAAGCGGCTGGGCGCTTAAGCTGTAAACATGACGCTGCGCATCTCTGCGTACCGAGACAAGCCCGGCTTCCCGTAAAATCTTCAGATGCTTTGATACGCCTGGCTGGCTTAAGGACGATATGGCGACAAGTTCACCAACTGTGCGTTCGGAAGTCCGCAAACAATCAAGAATTGTTCTTCGATGGGGTTCGGATAGTGCTTCGAATAGTGTGTTGTTGTTCATGTTAATATATTACCATCAAGTTATATAACTAACAAGAAATATTAAAAGGTTGTTTTGATCAGGTTTTTGCTGCTCTCCGCAAACGGAGTTCGGCCGCTTTTTTACGCGATTTGGAGAGGGTGCGGGCATAAGACACGGCAACCGTACCTGCGGCCACGGCTACGGAAGCTGCGCCAAGCCAACTGGTTGAAGTCAGCGAAGCATGATCGACAATGACGCCGCCGATTCCGGCTCCTGCCGCCATCGCAATCTGCAGTACCGAAGTGTTTAAGCTGAGCATGATTCCGGAAGCATTCGGAGCAAGCGTAAGCAGATGGTATTGCTGAGTTGGTCCCGAGGACCAGGCGGTGAAGGACCATAATATGAGCAGTCCAAATACGATAAACGGAGAATGTGCGGTTAATGAGAGCATGACCAGTGCCGCTGCGTGCAGCAGCATTCCGGCAATTAAGGTGCGCGGAGCACCCCATCTGTCCGTGCTGTATCCTCCTATTTTGGAGCCAAGCAGACTGGCAATGCCAAAAGCGAATAACGCTGCGCTGACCGTCTGTTCGCTCATTCCCGTAATCTTAAGGAGAAAAGGAGAAATGTACGTGTACACGATAGCGTATCCCGCGATCCAAAAAAAGGTTACGGAGAGGGCAATGGCAATTTTCGGTTCCTTCAGTAAAGCAAATTGTTTGCCCAGCGGAACCGGTTCTTCGCCGTCGGTTTGCGGTATCGTCAACCAAATCATAAGTATGGCGAGCAGTCCAAGCACGCCGATTCCCGCAAAAATAGTTTTCCAGTCATAGATGCCTGCGATTACTCTCCCGATAGGAACTCCGACAATCAGCGAGGTGCTGAAACCCATAACAAGTGTTGCGATGGCGCCGCCTTGTTTGCCGGCTGGGGCAAGTTTGGTGGCCACGGTTAGAGCGGTCACGACAAATACTCCCGTGCTGAGAGCCAATATAATTCGCGAGCTGATTAGAAACGCATACCCCGGCAATGTGAATGCGATAACGTTGCCGACCACAAATAAGGAGAGTGCATAAATTAAGAGCCGTCTCCGATCCAAGTTTGCTGTTGCGGCCATAAGCAGCGGGGTTCCAAACGCGTAGGCAAGCGAAAATACGGTGATAAGCTGACCTGCTGCCGAAAGCGATACGCCAGTATCTGCAGCCACCTTATCCAATATGCCGGCAATAATATATTCCGAAGTGCCGACCAGAAAGCTGACAATGGCCAGCATCACAATCTTCCATTGATATGATCTCACCATAAAAAAATTCCCTCCAATATTTTTATAATTCTAGAAATATCGAAATAAAGACGAAAAAATTTACTCCAGCAGATACGGAGCGTATTTTTGGGCAATTTCGCGATTTACACTGTAGTAGATGTATGTTCCGTCTTTGCGGAGGTCCAATAAGCCGCAATCCGTCAACTGCTTCAAGTGATGGGATAGTGTCGAGCCGGCCACAGATTCCAGTTTGCTGCCGATGTCCGAGCAGCATAAATTTCTTTCTTCTGTCAGCAGCATGGCGATTTTGATGCGGGTTGGTTCTCCCAGCGCTTTATATATTTTGACGGCTTGCCGGATCTCTGCAGTTTCTTCAATCATCGTAATCCACCTCTTTACGATTTCGATATTTCTATATGTATCGAAATAAAAATACCATAGTGCAGCTTGAATGTAAATCATCTTTTTTGAAAAGATGATCTTATCGATTAATGAAATGTGATGATGCGCGCAAACTCGTCGTTTTTGATGACGTTATCAAGCACGGCCGTAATGCGAATGTTTTCAGTTGGAAGCACTAACGCCGGATACATATCGCTTGGCACACGTAACCTCGTTGTGTCTCCGCTCCAATAAGCTTCCCGAATAATATATTCTTCGCCCTCGCGGATCAAGGCGATTTGCCCGCTAGCCCTCAACTGCTGCGTAGTTCCGAAAAGCAAATAATCGCCGCGGCGGATGCCCAGACCGGAGAGTCCGTCGTCCCCAAGCTGCATGGCAAACTGCGCATCTGTCGCTTGTGGCAAGGCAAGGTGCGGTGCTGAAGACAGGTCGGTATCGTCCATACTCAGTGTAAAAAATGATTGCGTCCAGCCCTTGGCAAGGACCGGTATGATTTTATTCTGCATAAGCCGTGCCCTCCTTCATATAGCCGACAACACCCCGATTACGGTTGTAAAGCATCGTCGAACCACCCGTACGGATCATATATTCGATACCGCTTGCTCGAAACTGTGCCTCTTGTTTGACCGTATTGGTTTCCCATTCATCCTGCAGCCGGCTTGCAAAGGCTTGTCTGGTGAAATGATGAAGCCTCTCGCGAGCGAATTGGGGGGTGACCCGGAAAGTTTGCGCTATCAGAAGAGCGGCTTCCCTTGTTTCCGATAAACAATCGATAGAAAGCAGCATAAACGTGGGAACGCAAAAGTGAAGAGCAAACAGATCCGCCTTCGCTTCCTGAAAACGGATGAATTCGCGGCTCATTGCGAGCTGATTGCCCCCATGCCGAAGCAAATGGCACAACTCGTGTCCGAAGTCCTCCCACTGCTGCTCCCGCGATAACCGGCCGTCCAAGATGATCGAGAGCATGCCATGTCGTTCCAGGGCGCAGCTTGCGGTTTCAACGGTATGCAGCCAGACGTTCAGTTTGTCCGCGATGTATTCCATATTTAGGTCGGCAGGCTCATGAATGTCCAATCCTCTGTACAGCTCATAAATATACTGCTCTAACGGCGTCAAACGGTAGGATTGCTCCATCTATTGTATCCTCCATGGAAGGGAATGTATGTTCGTTATCCGGGTGAAAAGAAAAGCCTCGCTGTGCAAAGGCTTAATAGCGCCTATTATTCGCCCTGATGCTGGTCGGGCAACCTGCCGGCTTCACGTTGTTTAATAATATCCCAAATTTTACGCAGTTCCGCTCTGCGCTCTTCCGGGGCCTCCAGCAGTTCCTTAAACCACAGGCCCATCTCGGGATCATCCGTGCTTTCTTGAGATAAGTTGTTTTCCGGGGTTCTCGAGTGTTGTCGTGGACCTTCGGGCATGCTTGGCATCTGCAAGCCGCTGTCTCCCTCGTTCGCGTTATTCCCCGCACTAAGCAATTCGTCCACGCTGACTTGAAGAATGGAGGCAGCCTTCCGGAGCATGTCAAGTGACGGCTCGCGGTAGCCTGTTTCATAACCTGCATATGTACTTTTGGCGATCCCAAGCAGGTCGGCCATATGTTGTATGGACCAACCTTTATGTTTCCTAAGCTGATGCAGCTTTGGACCAATCATGAGCTGTTCATCTCCGGTGTCAGGGCATATTGCTTCATTATGTCACGACCATTCTATCATCCAAACGTATCGGTCAAAAGAGTGAGTGCTAATCTTATTTCATGTTCGCATAACGCGGATATAAAAGCAAGACATTATTTTAATACTTGAAAAGTACGCGTAATGCGTACATAATGAGAATATATAAGAACATATGTTTGCATAAAAGGAGCTGTTGATATATGAAACCATGGACAGAAAATGAAAGATTGCAGCATCAAGAACATATTTGTGAAGTGTGCCCCGGAAGTTTATGGGGTGAAAAAAGCATTTGCCGCATTCACCAAATGTCTATCGGACAAGTTGACGATTGTCCCGAATGGAAGGTTCGGCAGGCTAACGCAGGGCCGACGAAAGTAAAAGAGAGAGGACAAGCCTATGCTGCGTATGCATGGGGAGATATTGAAGCGCAGATCGCCCAAATCGATGAGGAAATCAAAGATTACCCCTGGATGCAGCGGGAAATTGCCCGGCTGCGGGAAGAACTGGAGCAGATCGATAGCGGCTTGACGTCGCGTTACGGTATCGATGCGGCGCAGCCGAAAGCCAAAGGGACGGTCAGCAGCGTCGTGGCAAGAGAGGTGCAGAAACGTGAGGCCCGTTGGCAGCGGCTGAAGGCGCTTGAGGAGAAAGTTAAGCGCATTGAGCTCGCAGTCGACCACGTTCTGGACAACCGGCAGCGCACGCTGCTTGAATGTTTGCTGCAAAGCCAAAAGATGAACGCTATCGCCCGCCACATCGGGGTATCCCGCCAAACTTTATACGATATAAAGCGGCACCTGCTTGAGCTGCTGGCCGAGCACATGTACGGTGAGGTAATGGTGAAGGAACATGCCAGGGTCAAATAAACCTCCGACATATTGGACATAAAAGGAACATTATACAAAAATTGTACGAACACACGTTCTTGTTTTATACTTGGTTCAGGAACACTGATTCACACGAACACCCGATCAGCATCGGGAACAACGACGGGCTGCCGAACGGCGGTTCGTTTCTTTTTATTCATGCACAGGAAACGATGGAAGGGGGGAGGGGCGGGGTGAACGAGCAGCCGCTTGAACGAAGCGATGAGAATCAATTAAGGCAACCTGAAAAGTGTGTTGCCTGCTTATGGGGACGGTGGGAGGGCAGCGTGCAATTTTGCATGAAGCCGGTCTGCATCAAGGAGGGGATTGACCCGGCGTTGCTCGGAACCGAAGGGAGGTGAAGGACATGAATGTAAGCATGCATTGATAAGCTTTCAATGAAGTGGAATTGATAAGAGCTGCCCCGATACGCACAATTTCAGGGAGCTTTTAGGAGGGAATTTAATGCGGGAAGCAATTAAACTTCGGCTTGCTGCTGAAATTTCCGCTTTAGAAGGACGGTGTTATGAGCCTTACGAGTTGGCGACGCCCGCGGATAAGCCATTTGTAACGATAAGAATGGCTGAAGAAGCATGGGACACGCCTTGGACCGGCATAAAGCGGATTTTTGAGGTCACGGCTTATTCCGACACGTTGACTTCCGTAGACATGCTGCTGGATGAAGCGGTTCGTTCTTTGCATCGAATAAGGCTGTCCGATGGTTCAGGAAGTTTTTTTACCTGTTTGTGGGAGGGAACGGTACAGGCTGAAGGCTTTGATGCAGAGCAGCAGGCTGTCTTCCGCACGATTCGCTTTTCAGTTAGAGCCATTAGACCCCAGGTTGATGCGTCAATCGGGCAGGAACCGTGGCTGGAGGCGACCGCCGCTTGGACAGAGGGACTTGTCGATCCGGAGTGGGGAGTGTATCGGACGTACTGGCCTCAGGACTATAAGCCCCGGTCTGTTCTGTGGAGAACCAAACAGGTGGATGTGCTGGACAAGGGGACGGCGACGGTGGAAATACGCAAGAAGCTAATTGGGCATGTGATTGCTCCAGATGAGCAGGAACGCCTCCTCCTGCTGACTCAGCTCTCCGTAACGTTAGCCCGTACGTCCAAGCTGCATATCGGTTCGGAAAGAAGCGCGGAAATTAGCGAAATTATCTCTGACATGCGCAAATATCCTTTTCGGTGCGGGCAACTGTCGCTTACTCTTTCCTCAAGGATCGCTGTCAGCGGATCAACGGAGCTGCCGATTATGGCGGGAATTCACGCGGGAGCAAATATTTTTTAAGAGAAGGTGAAGGCTGTATGAAAAAAACGAAGGAACAGTCTATTCCGACGGCTGCAAATCCGGTAACGGCAGAGTCTGGGACCAGTGAAATAAGCAGCGCCAAACCCAAGGAACGTGTCTACACAAAAGATGAGCTGATCGATCAGGCTGAAGCGTTGTTTCAGGTTAAAAAGGAAGTCGTTCTTGGTGCGCTTTACGGAAACACGCAAGAACATTTTTCCTTGAACGAATTACGTGGGACTATTAAACAATTTTTGCTAAGGAAGGTGGAGGCGTAATGGCAGGAGGAACTTGGAATCAAACAGATATGCCGGTGTTGCCAGGACTTTATTTGAATTTTCAAGCGGCTGCGGCAGCAGCGATTCAGACGGGGGCCAGAGGGATTGTAACGGTTCCGGTCAAAGCGAACTGGGGGCCAATTCGCGAATTTGTTGAAGTTACCAGTGAAGCGGTTGCCGCAAAAGTGTACTCAGCCGATGAAACGGGAGGAGCCACCGCTTATACAGCTATGAAGCTGGCGTTTTACGGCGGAGCTCACAAGGTACTCGCATACCGTATTGCAGATGCCAGCGCTGCTAAGGCGACATTGAATCTTCAGGACGATGCAGCCACACCGGTTAATGTTGTACGTTTGGAAGCCAAATATCCCGGTACAAGAGGGAATCAATTTAAAGTCTCCTTGCAAGCGAACGCTATCGATTCGACAAAGGTTGACTTGAAACTGATGGAGGGAGCGGCGGCTCTGAAGACATTCACTTTTGCCGGAGGGGCGATTCAGGCGGCTGTGGATACGATCAATAATGATCCGGCTAATGAATGGATCGTGGCTTCAAAGCTCGCTGAAGGTTCAGGTCAATTCAAGAATGGCGGCAGCTTAACATTTGCCGGGGGCAATTCCGGAATCGGCAGTATTGCTGCAGCAGATTATACCGACGCCCTTAACGCTATGGAGACACAGGATTTTCACCTGCTTGCATTGGACGGTGTAACCGATGCGGCCATTCACGCAACAGTCGTGGCTTGGATTGACCGGCTGCGCTCGGAAGGAAAGGGGGTCATGGCGGTGCTTGGCGGTTCAGCCGCCGACGATACCTCTAGCGACGCAGTGAGCAAAGCTACGACGCGTAGCAACACGTACAATCACGAAGGCATCGTCAATGTCGGCGTAGGCGCTACGTTGAGTAGCGCTAATTATAGCTCCGCACAGATCAGTTCTTACGTAGCGGGATTAATAGCCGGACAAAAGCTGAGCGAGTCAACGACTTATGCGGCTGCGCCGTTCCAAGGAGTCACGCGACGCTGGACAAGAAGCGAGCAGGAGCAGGCTGTAAGAAACGGGGTATTCCTCTTTGTGCACGATGGCAGCCGGGTCAAGGCGCTTCGCGGGATTAATACATTAACCGCGCTGCGTCTAGGTCAAAACAATGCCTGGAAGAAAATCCGGACGATTCGCGTCATGGATGCGATTAATGCCGATTTGCAGCAATCGGCGGAAGCGAATTACATCGGCAAGGTAAACAATACCGAGGAAGGCCGCCTGGCACTTGTCGGGGCGTGCAAGCAATACATGCAATCGCTGGCTCAAAGCGGCGTTATTGAAGAAACAGGTTGGAATGTGGCGCTTGATCCGGCGTATTACGGCACCGGCCGAACAGTGGAGCCGGAAGCGGATCAAGTGTATCTAAAGTGGGAAGCAAAGCTCACCGACACCATCGAGCAAATTTTCGGTACCTTTACGGTACTATAGGAGGAATAACACATGAGTTTGGATGCAAGCAGAGTCATATTGGGAACCTACGGTCAAGTCTACATCGGAGGCAAATGGCAAACGAATTTCAACCATTTGGAAGCAACGGTGGAGCTGCAAAAACGCGAGATCAATCTCGCCGGTGATATTTGGGTTCGGCATAAGAAAGGCCCGATGAAAGGCACCGGTACGATGAGCGGGTTTAAAGTAACAAGCGATATGATTGCAAATGGGTTTGAGAAATTCGACATTATGTCCAAGCTTGAGGATCCGGACGCATACGGTTTCGAACGGATTCACTTGCTGAACGTGATGCCGGATAAGCTTCAACTTGCCAATTGGACGGCTGGAGAAGAAGTCAAGGAAGAAATCACGTTTACTTTTGAAGGCTACGAACTGCTTGACCCTATTTCCGCTCCTTAATTTGTTCAAGGATAAACCTGAGAATTGCAACTGAACCATTATATTGGTTGGCAGCAATCCGATGAGCACATGTTATAGAATAAGCCGGGCTTCGCGGTATTTTGCGAAGACCCGGTATAATCCAATTTGGAAAATACGAGGAGGATGTCCTTTATTATGAATACATTGACTGATGAACAAATTTTGCAGCGTCTGCTTGATGCCGATTCGCTGCCTGAGAAAACGGTGACCCTTTCGCGGCTTGGCGTTCCTGTTACGTTGCGTGGCTTGACTGGCAAGCAGGTGTATCACATTAGGGAACGTTGTACCGAACGCAAAGAACGCCGCGGGCAAACGTCGGAGCGATTGGACGAAGAGCAATTTAATGTAGCTCTTATCGCCGCAGCTACCGTTTCCCCGAATTGGGGGGATGCCAAGCTGTTGGCCAAATTTCAGGCTAGCGGCGGGGAAGAGGTGATCAAGCGTATTTTGCTGGCAGGGGAATTGTCTGCGCTTGGCGACGCAGTGCTGGATTTAAGCGGATTCAACACAACGCTGGATGAGCTAAAAAACGAATAGAGGCCGGGGGAATGGCGGCCATGCTGCATATGATGTGGCAACGCCATCACCTGCGTCCCGGCGAGTATTGGAGGCTTCCGCATGGCGAGCAACTTTTTCTTATGGCCAGTATGGAGCTTGAGTTGGAATATGAGAGGAACAAACATAAAGCGCTGCAACGGCAAAGGGGGTGAGCATGATTTATGGCTAGCGCGCAAACGCAACGGATCGACCTTGTTCTAGAGTTGGATGACCGGATGAGCGCAGCACTCGGGAAATCTCAACAAGCTGTTGGGCGTCTGCAGGACATGTGGACAACAACGCAGAAAGCGATTCAATCGTTCAGCAAAGAAACTTTCAATGTCGAAATCAAGGGAGAAGATAAGTTATCCCCGAAATTGTCTGGACTCCAATCTAAGCTGGATCAGCTTTCCCGAATAAAGCTGAACCCGAACATACAGCTGGGGGGACAATGGCAGAAGCTACTGAAAAAAGGCTTGAATGAAGCGGCCGAACTTGTTTCGGGAGAAGGCCAACAGAAGCTGCTTGACGCTTTCGACCAACTCACCGCAAACTCGCAATCCATGCTGCAAGGTGGCTTTGATAAGCTGGCCAGAGAAGCCGGCAAGCGGGCTAAGGATGCGATGGCCAGTGTTGGTGCGTCTGCGGCGGCTGGAGCCGCTATTCAGACGAATGGAGGCTCGGCAAGCGGAGCAGGCCGCAAGTCCAGCGGAAGGTCATCGGGTACCGGATCTGCCGGCGCAGGCGCTTCCGGTGTTGACGCCAATGGTCAAGGAGGTTTCGGCGGGAAAATATCCCGAGCGATGGCTTTTGGACAAGGTGCGCTTAACCGGGCGGACCAAACGAGACAAGAAATGACATCACCGGAAGCCATGCTGGATACGACCATTGATGTGTTCCAATCGAACAAAGGTCATCGCATCAAGGCGATGACGAAAAAAGCGGCTAGTTGGGCGGGAATGTCTTACGGCAAAGATTTCGGCAGCGATATCGGACGGAAGTTAAGCGCGTATATCCCGGGTCTCGATGAGGAAACGGGAACGGCATGGGGAGAAAAGATCGGGGAAGCCGGGGGGATGGTGGCCGGCGAACTGCTTACCGATAAAGGGGCCGATGCCATCAGTTGGATCGGCAACTTGTTCTCCGGAGGCAATGATGACGAAGGTGGAGCCGGACGGCCCGAGAAAAGCAAAAAGCAGGGCAAACAAAAATCCCCCAAAAATTCTAAGAGTAAGAGCAGCGCTCCTTCCAAATCCGGAGGCAAAGCGGGGAAAGCGGCAAATGCGCTATCCGGCGTATCGAATGCAGCAAAAAAGATGACAAGTGGATTACCTTCTAAAGCTGGCGGTATTTTTTCTTCTCTTGGCAAGGGAGTACAAGCTTTAGGAGGCAAAATCGGCGGCAAATTGACGATGCCGCTTGAAATGCTTGACGATGCAAACACGCTGATGAACGCCTCAAATGAGGAATCCGGAGGCGATGATGTCGAAGGTGGAGCCGAACGGCCCGAGAAAAGCAGAAAGCAGGGCAAACAAAAATCTCCCAAAAATTCTAAGAGTAAGAGCGGCGCTCCTTCCAAATCCGGAGGCAAAGCGGGGAAAACGGCAAATGCGCTATCCGGCGTATCGAATGCAGCAAAGAAGATGACAAGTGGATTATCTTCTAAAGCTGGCGGTATTTTTTCTTCTCTTGGCAAGGGAGTAAAAGCTTTAGGTGGCAAAATCGGTGGAAAATTGACGATGCCGCTTGAAATGCTTGACGATGCAAATACGCTGATGAACGCCTCGAAAGAGGAACTGCCCCAGAAAGCCGGGGCTACAGCCGGCAAATGGGCCGGCACTTGGGCCGGAGCGGAAACAGGAGCAATGCTTGGCGCTGCAATCGGTTCGGTTGTCCCGGGGCTCGGCACAGCGATTGGAGGAGCGGCTGGAGGGCTGATCGGCGGGATCGCCGGCTCATCGGCAGGTGAGTGGATCGGCGACAAGATAGGCGGCATCTTTGGCAGCGGTAAAGCAAACGAGGCGCTCGGAGGAGCGTGGGATAGCATTACGTCCGGAGCTAAAGGGTTATTTTCCTTTGGAGGGAATGGCAGGACCAAAGATGGAAGCGGCAAAGCCAGCAAGCCGGATAAAGCCAGAGATAAGGCTTCAGGGAAAGCGTCAAAAACCAAATCAAACGGAAAAACAAGCAGTTCCGGGAAAAATGGTCAAACGGGCGAGAAGGTGAGGCATGCAGCTTCAGCCGGCGGAACTGGGGTATGGACCAATGCATTAAGCAAACTGTCGAGCGCATTCCAATGGGCTAAGGATCACTACGATCCTGAGTTGGCCAGGGAAGTTGGCGGCGATCTACTGTCCATCGCGCAGGCGGATACGGTTGAGCAGGCCGCGGAATTCGGAGGGACTGCGGGATCGAAGTACGGCAGCAGGTACGGGGCCCAATACGGCTCGCAGCTTGGAGCAAAGCTCGGCGGGAAAGTATCTTTTCTCGGAGAAAAACGAGGTGCCGCTATAGGCGGATGGATCGGGGACACGCTGGGGAACCTCGGGGGAAATAAGCTAGGCGGCTATATAGGCGAAAGCATCGGCAAACTGAATATTCCGCAGTGGAAAGAGCAGGCGACCTCCTGGTTGAATGAGCTGCCGGGGCTAGTGCAGAGCAAGCTTTCGGATATGCTTGGCAGTACAATGCAGGAACTAGCCCAATTACCGTCACTTTTTGCAGATTGGTGGGGCCAAGCGAAGGAAGGAGCCCTTGCGATTCTCTCGCTGCTGCCGGATCAGGCTGCGGAGTTTATCGCTCGAATTCCGGACAGATTGCTCAAATTCGTAAAACAACAGCTGTCTGGATACTTGGAGATCGGGCAATTGATCGCCGATGCGTTATTCTCCGGTGTCAGCCAAATTGCCGAGAAGCTTGGTCCCGCGGGCAAATGGGTGCTGGAGAAGCTCTCATCGCTGGGGGGACAGAAGGAAGGAACGGGTAGCGGCATCCCTCAACATGCAAGAGGGGGGATTCTAACGACACCGCATTTGGGGCTTGTAGCCGAAAACGGTCCCGAAGCCATTATTCCGCTTTCAGCAGGATTGCGTGAACGGGCTATTGGTTTATGGCAGGAGGCAGGGAGCTACTTAGGCATTCAGCCGTATGGGGGAGTGAGCGCTGCGGGAGCGGCATCTTCCGGAGGATCGTTAAACATACATGTCGGCGGTGTTGCGGTACAACTGGGAGATCATATGGACGACGGCGAAATGGCGCAGCGCATCGGTCGGGAAATCGTGCAAAACATTCGGGCGGCGCTCGAAAATAGGGTGTAGAGGTGTCGGCATGGATATTTTTTTCATAGATTCTACAGGGGACTGGCTGTGGCTGCCAGTGAATCCTGGCGAGATTTCAATCAAGCGGGAGAAACAGCTGGAAACCGTCAATGTGATGCGGTTTGGAGAAATCGATTTTCCGCAAGCGGAGAAGGTGAAAGACATTTCCTTCTCTTCTTTTTTTCCTAAAGTATACGATTCCAGTTATTGCCGCTATCAGCCGGTACCTGACCCGCAGCAAGCAATGAACCGATTAAATGATTTAATGCTAAGCAAAAGACCGGTACAGCTCCTCATAACGGACACCGACGTCAACGTTTTTGTACTTGTATCTGCACACAGCAGCACCTTTCGCGGCGGGGAGCCCGGGGATGTTTACTTCGATTTGACATGCCGCACATGGCGTGAAGCAAAAGTGCGAACGGCGGAAGAAGCAGCTAGCGGTTCGCTTGAAGCGAGATTGGATTTGCAGCCGGTTCCGCAAATTTATGAAGTTGCGGAGAACGATACGCTGTGGACTATAGCCAAGAGACTATACGGCAATGGCAATCGGTATACGGATATATACCAAGCCAACCAAGCGCTGATTGGTCCTTCCCCCGATTGGATTCGTCAGGGGCAGAGGTTGGTGATTCCACAATGATTCGACCTGGTGGGAACACGTACGAGGTTGTTCTGGCAGAACGCTTTATGCTGGGAGAACTGGTTGAAAGCATTGTGCTGGAGGAATCTCTTGATGAGATTTCTCTCCGTGCCGCTGTTGGTCTTGTAGCAACGCCAGATCTGCCAGACCTAGTTCCTGGGCAGTCTGTTCGTATATCAGGCATTCCATTTGGAGGAAGCGACATGGCCGATTTGCTGAATCCCGGCGTTTTATGGGACTGGTCCAGTCGCGACAGCGGACAAAAGCACATTGACCTGACTATTTACGACCGAACGATTTATTTGTCCAAAAGCGAAGACGAAATGCTGATGTCTAAAGGCCAGACCGCCTCGCAGCGACTATCGCGATACGCCCAAAACTGGGGGATTCCACTAGCGGGACTGGAAGAAAGCAGCGTGCCGCTTTCACGCAGCTTGTATCGCGCCCAGACCATTTATTCGATGATCCAAGCGGATCTGAAGGAAACGGCTGCTTATGGCGGAGAGATGTACCGGCCTCGCATGACGCCGGATGGATTGGAATTGTTCAGGCTCGGCAGCAATACCACGGTTTGGTCGCTGGAATTGGAGCGAAACGTACTGGATGTCGCTCAAAGACAGACGCTGGACGGGGCGGTAACCCAAGTGAAAGTGCTCGGCTCAGAGCTAAAAGCACGTGCCGGGCAAGGGGAATCTGCCTTGTCTGAAGAGACGGAAACAACTGACAATAACGGGGAAGATCCAACACAAGCGCCATCACTTGTTCTGGCTATTGAAAAAGGAGACATCGCGCGTTATGGCACGCTGCAAAAAATGGTGCAAGACAGCAAGGGCAGTATTGCCGAAGCTCGAACGCAGGCGCGTCAAATGTTATCGGGGATTCAAGAAACTTTTACGGTGTCCGGAATTGACATTAATATCATTCGGGCGGGCGATCGGATTGAATTGGCCGGGAGCGGGCTTGAGTTGCTTGTGACCTCGGTACGTCATGAACTGGGTGTTCCTGGACGGATGAGTCTCGAATTGGCAACGCCGGATTATGTCAGGAGGAAATATTATGGATCCGTATAAGAAACTTGTATCGATGCTGGATCTGCGAATGGATCAGAAATCGTCGCTTTCCATTTCCGGCCTCCCCTGCGAATTGGGCACGATCACGGCAACGGGCGTCAAGCTGGATTCGTTTCAGCATGAAATCCAACAATTTTACGTTTCGGAATGGTTGGCTAAGCTGTATTTTCCTTCGTTTGCACTGCAAGGCAATGTAACTGGGCTTAAGGATAGCCGGAATGGCGAGGTTGCAGGAGAATGTACGTTTCATTTTCATGAAGCTGCTGTAAATGAAGTGCGCATCAGCTTAAAAAGCGGACTCCAGCCGGGAGACCGTGTGCTGGCAGTGCCGGTGTTTAACGGGCAAGAGGTGATTGTAGTGAGCAAGGTGGTGAGTTATGCCTAATTTATTTCCAGTGAATGAAAGCGGCGGTGTTCTCGAAGAGGTGAAGGTATCCAAGCAAACTGTTTTTGGCCGCAGCTGGCGTTTTGATTTTGAAACGGGCGAGTTTATGGTTACTCCTGCCGGCAAAGTGGTCACAGCAGATGAAGACCAAGCTTGGGTGGAATGGTGCCAAAAAGCGCTTCACACGGAACGGTACCGGTATTTGGCATACTCTCGCAGTTACGGTCAGGAGTTTGACGACTTGATCGCCCTGCATTTGACTAGAGAGGCCAATGAAATGGAGCTGAAACGAATGACGAAAGAAGCATTAATGGCGGATCCGCGGACGGCCAAAGCCGAAATGGTATCCCTTCAATGGGAAGGTGATCATTGCTTTTTTATGTGTGAGGTAACAAGCAGACGTGGGACGTCAGTGCAGATGAATATGAGGATGGTGCCCTGATGACTCAAATTCCCGATTATTTAACGGAGCAAACGGAGGAAACGATCCGTAGGCGTATGTTTGCGCGGTTGCCATCGGATTTGGATACAACGGAAGGCAGCTATATTTGGGATTCGCTGACTCCGGCAGCTATGGAGTTGGCACAGGCCGCCATTTGGGGCCAGGAGGTGTTGCGGCGCGGCTTTTTGGCCACGTCTTTTGGCACATATTTGGATTTACGTTGCGAGGAACACGGGATTACGCGTAGGCAGGCTGTAAAGGCCGCCGGTCAGGCGACTTTTACAGGAATACCGGGTACGGTTGTCCCTAAGGGAGCGATCGTTGCGACAGAAGCGGATCCGGCCACCAATACTGCTTCTATCGAATTCGAGACAACCCAGGCGGTGACTTTGGACGGCCAGGGAAAAGCTCTGGCGGACATTGCTGCGATCTCCGCAGGCCGTCAAGGCAACGTTCCTGCGGCGGCCATTAAAGTGATAGTCACGCCTCTCACGGGTATTGCGCAAGTAGCTAATCTTCACCCGATGGCTGACGGCGCAGATGATGAAAGCGACGAATCGCTAGTGGAGCGTTATTTAATAAAGGTCCGCAGTCCCGGAACATCCGGGAATAAAGCGGACTATGTGCAGTGGGCTCTGGAGGTGCCGGGTGTCGGCGCTGTGCAAGTATATCCTCTCTGGCAAGGTCCAGGCACAGTGCGGGTCGTCGTTCTAAACGCGGATAAGCGGGCACCTGAAGAGGAACTGGTCGAAGCGGTGCAAAATTATATTTGCCCTGCTACCGCCGGTACAGGAGAAGGACGGGCGCCGATTGGAGCCAACGTTACTGTAGACGCCGCCGAAGAGGTTCCTATTGATATCCAAGCAAAGCTTATTTTATCGGGTGGGGCTACGGTTGCAGCGGCTAAGAGCGCTATTGAAGATGGGGTTCGCGATTATTTAAAGCAGTTGGCGTTTAACGATTCGCTTGTGCGGAATAAGCGAATTTCGGCAATTTTGCTGGAGGTGGCGCCGATTATCGACTTTGAGGATTTTACGGTCAATGGCGTTACTTCGAATATTGAGCTGGGGCCGGGACAAGTGGCGGTCTTAGGGATGGTGGATGTATATGTGTAGCTTTCCAGTCACCAGCGCCCGGGGCCAGCAAATGCTGGGTTACCTTCCCGGCTATTATGAAACCTCCCGGGTCATGCGCTCCATCATGCAGTCCTCAGGGGCGGAAATGGATGCGCTGAGACAAGCATTGGATGAAATTGCGGAGCAGTTTTTCGTGAGAACCGCCACTTGGGGGCTTGACTTGTGGGAAAAAGAGCTTGGTCTTTTCACGGACGCATCCAAACCGATCGGACAACGCCGTTCCGTGATTGAGTCCAAACTTCGCGGTGTGGGCTCGGTAACGGTCAAGTTGATTCAAAATGTAGCGGAGGCATACGATCGGGGAGCTGTTGAGGTCACTGCGCAGCCTGAAATGTACCGGTTTACCGTGAGATTTGTCGATACGTTAGGCACCCCGCCCAATTTGGACGACTTGAAGGCGGCCATCGAGGAGATTAAACCTGCTCATTTGGCGGTGGAATATGTGTTTAGATATTTTATTTTTGATGAATTAGATTCAATTTCAATATCATTTGACTATTTGGATGAACTTGGACTTACCTGGGGTCAGCTACATTTGTATAGCCGCAATAATATGAATGTGGAAGTATAAGAACTAATAAAAGGTAAAAAATGGAGGGGAAATTTAGATGCCAGAACTATCTAATAAATTGAAAATTCCCAAGCCACTTGGAAATGAAGTAGTCAGCAGGGAGGCTTTTAACAACATATTTGATCAGATTGACACAGCGGCAGCTTCTCAAGCGGACTTGGATGCACATAAAAGCGCAACTGATCCACATCCGCAGTATGCGACTGATGGCGATCTAAACTCGCATAAAACAGCGGCTGTTCTCGATCACCCTGACGGCTCTGTAACGACAGCCAAACTGGCAAACGGAGCGGTAACCGCCGAGAAGGTTGGAAGCGATGTTGCGACTAAAGCGCAATTGGATGCTCATGCGGGATCGGGGGGGGCGGCACATCCGAGTGCAATCGCTGGAGGAGCAGCGGGTTTTATGAACGGTGCCGACAAATCGAAGCTGGATGGAGCCACTTCAAATGTAACTTCTAATGCGATCATGCAGCGTGACTCGAATGGTCGGGCGCAGGTGGCGAGTCCAGCAGTGACAAACGATATTGCCAATATGGGATACGTAGACGGTATACGGGCCGATTCAGCGAAATCTCTTGTTATAGAGGTCCGCACTAGCGATCCAGTATCCCCTGCTGTCGGACGTATGTGGGTACGAAGTGACCTATAAAACAACAGGGGACTGTGTGCAACCGTCCTAATTCTGTAATGGGAGGGGAATAAAGATGGCATGGACAGCGGTCGATCTTGGAGCATATAAGTTTGTGGAAATGGTTCAGCTTGACAGTGGAATCATGTGGGCAGTGTCTTACTATGATTTAAGCTATAGACAATTTACCATATTACGTTCTAAAGACGGTGGTAAAACTTGGGTAGAACATTGGACTGCTCCAAATAACTATGTGTTTATCAAGCTCGACGGTACAGGAAAATGGGCAGTCGTGTCGTTCACTACCTACTCTAAGTCTACGTATAATTATTCGGGGGGAGCCTTCTACGTAGCGCTAGACCAATACGGCAATTCAAGTGAAATAAGAGAGACATTGTTAGCGGGTTATGACCGATCTGTCACTTCAAGCTACGGCGCGCTTGTATCTGACGGCTCGGCGGGAACTGCGGTGTCATATTTTGCATTTCCCGGTGCAGGGAATACCAGACTACTCGGATTCCAAAAGGTTAACTTGTCCACTGGGGCGATAATATCAGCGTCACAGACACTTTTAGGAGCTTCGCTTTCGAATGTTACACCTACATACCCCGAACCCGGCTACTCTATCAGCACTACAAGAGGCGGTTTTGTTTCGACTACTAGTTATGGCCCGTCCTACCAAGATGGAGACGGTAATACTGTAGCCGACCCGGTATACCTGACGTATTCCCACGATACGTACAGTTCGACGACCTTAGTAGGCGCGTATTCGTCATACAGTGACAGTAAAGTCGGATACTCTACCAGTTTCCTAATGCGTAAGTGGATTGAATTCAGGGGTAAGCTGTTCATGTTTAACAGCCAAACTGGCTCAGGTACTAGCCAAGGCAAGCTGGCTTATAGTTACACCAATTCCGCAACTGGAATGAATGTGCCTAACACATCCACCATTGACATTAATTCCTATTTGACGTCGGGTTATGCAGCCATGGACGCCGTTTCTACCGACGGCTATTGTCTATACGTGTATTTTAACAGAGTCTACGCGTCGTCAATCACACAACCCATATTCTATTTCTACTCGTACGACGGAATAAGCTGGTACTACGGCGGCAACGTAACCGCTAATGCCCTTTCAAACGCTTGGGCTGGCAGCGACTCACAAAGACTCGTTGCCCCTAGATACCAGTATAATGCCAGTACCACTAGCGGAGGGAATCAGGTAATCGCGTACGCTCCGATGCAGTCAAACTATACCGGACTAACTACTATATTTCATAATCTCGTTTACCCTGTGACCGTTAACGCGCCGCCAAATGCACCTGTGATCGCCTATCCGCCAACCGGGACAGTGATGGCAACGCGAACCCCAACGATAGCTTGGACGTTCAGTGATCCAGATCCCGGTGACTATCAAGGCGCGTTTTTTATGGAAATCGTTAACGGCACGTACTCCGGTGTCGTATGGAATAGCGGATGGATTTCGAGCAACGCGGCAAATTACACAATACCAGCTGGCGTGATTCCTGCTGACGGATCTTATTATATAAGGATGAAAGTCCGCGACCGAAACGGCGTAGAAAATAAGGTTAACGGGGCAGGACCAGACCCGGCTTATGGCGGCACTGGTCTAGTGTACATAGACACTACTCCTCCGTGGGCATCGTACCCAGACGGTACTAAGTACGGAAATGGGGGCGTTAGAATCCATTTGTACGGTGTCGCAGATAACGTCAGCGGCGTAGCAATGGTTTATGTCTGGATGCAGAATCCGACTAATGGAGGATGGTTAATTGAGCAGCAGCCTTGCGTTAATGCTGGTGGCGGCCTATGGTACTACGACTTCCCTACTCCGGCGGACGGGTTTCAGGGAGCGCATTTGGTCAGGTTCCATGTGGTCGACGCTGTGGGATTCTGGAGTGTCGCTTATGACACTTATTATGTTTATGATACGATCCCTCCGACATTCGTAGGTATTTCACCTACAACATATACTTACCAGCCGACCCAGCGTATGTACGTTACTGGGGTACAGGACACGAATTCTGGTGTACAGAGGGTGGACGCGTATATCTATAAAGCCGATCGATCCGCGTACTACGGACCGTATACAGCAGTTAATGATGGCGGCGGAACGTGGCACTACGATTATGACGTAAGCTTTGAAGGAAACGCAAGTCACGGCATTGTATTCTGGGCTTATGACCAGGCAGGAAACGGCTCTTATTTAGAATCGACTATTTATTACGACACAGTAGGTCCGACAATAACCAGCGTTCAGGGATACAGCTACACTAATCAAACAAGCGGAACACGTCGTGTTTGGGCTTACGGGATCACGGACGCGACATCGGGTGTCGCAGCTGTTTATTGTAACTACGTTAGGCCAGATGGCAGTGCGGTAAATAGTGTGCCTTGTAATCCTTCCGGATCTGATTACTACGCGGATATCCCAGTAACGCAGGACGGGGAGTATCGAGTTGACTTTTACGCGCATGACCGCGCAGGGAACTGGATGAGTGGCCCGGCGTCCAAGACGGCATACTTTTTTGTCGATACCCAACGCGCTAATGACCCTAATCCATCCGTAGTGTATGGGGAGACAACCGCGACTATATCATGGGGCGCTATATCAGACCCATCGCCTTCGTCGGGGTATAATCATACAGAATTGTGGCTCGCGAAATGGAACGGTACAAGCTGGGATGATGTCTATGTAGGTCTCGTTGTTTCCACTAGCTCTAGTGTTTCCTACGAAAAATATATTACAGGTCTCTTAAAGGGGCAGCGCTATATGTATACTGTGGCTCATTATGACAACGCAGGAAATCAGAGCGCGTACACATGGAGAGAATTCATCACCAAGAAAAAAATAGGTGAAGCACGTATCAGTAACAGCAGTACAAGCCTCTCTTTACCCGTATACGATTTAACTTCGGGCGTATCGGAACCCAAGTCGCTAAGGACGGCAACAACTGCAGGAACAGGTTGTTTTGAACTCGTTTCGGTAAATGACGTGTTGGCCAGTCCGTTGCGAGTACAAACTCCTCAGGGAGTTAAGGCAATTGCAAAGTTATAGCAGTGTAAGTTCGAAAGGGCCTAATGGATTAGCTTCATATAAAACTACAATTTCCCCATAAATTAGTAAAAAGGAGGTCCGCACCTTTGAATCAAACGATTCTCAATTTATCGGCAGCGGGGATAGGCGTAGGGATAACCTACGCCTTCGGGAGGTGGAGCGAATTGCTTGCATTATTTTTGATTGCAATTGTCATCGATTATGTCAGCGGTGTAGGCGCATCCATCATGGAGCATAAAGGGCTTAGCAGCGACGCTGGCTTTAAAGGCGTGGCCAAAAAGATGTTTATGGTGCTGCTTGTTGTACTGGCTCACCGGATGGACATGCTGCTGGAGGTAGATTGGATTATGACCGGAGCGATCTGTTTTTACCTTGCTAACGAGCTGATCAGCATTACGGAGAATTACGGCCGCATGGGGCTGCCGCTGCCTGATACCGTAAAGCAGGTCATTACGGTGCTCAAAAATAAAGGAGCGGAGACGGGCCATGACCACAGAGCGTGATATTGTCTGGATGGGCAATGAGTATACCAATTCCAACGACCGGCAGGGCATCGTACCTTACGTTATTGTCAACCATATATCGGCGGGGACGATGAGCAGCATGGACAACTGGTTTCGCAGTCCCAACAATGATATGTCTTCCGCTCATTTTGGCGTTGCCCGGGATGGGAGCATTCATCAGTACGTCGATATTCGGCGGATGGCTTGGGCTAACGGTCTGGCTGCCAAAGACATTGCCGCTTCGAATCTGCCTGTGATACAAGATAATCCGGGAATCAACCCGAATCTTTATTCTGTTTCGATAGAGCATGAGGGGATGGACGGAGATTTAACGGAAGCCCAATTCGTCGCATCGGTCTGGCTTCATAAATATATCCGCAATGATATTAGCGAGCTATGGGGCCGGCAGTTTGAGTTGGACCGCTATCATGTGATTGGTCACTTTATGGTGAATCCGACCGGCAAACCGTTATGCCCTGGACCCAAATTCCCTTGGGACCGGCTTTTTGACGAATTGGCAAAAGGAGATGACTATATGCTGGCAGCAGATGATGCTAATGCAATCATCGCTTTTTTGGCGGCAGCTCACGAGGCAACTGGCAGCGATGAGGCCAGGACGGAGTTTCACCGGCTCGCCAATGAATTGCGCAAAGCCTCAGGGCAAGAAGTACAGCAATGACCGCAGCGTGGGGTTCGACCGACCGCCGCACAGCGCAACGTGCGCCTGGGATTCGCATGAGCTGCCAGCAGCTTCAAAAGAATCCTTGGCAAGAAAGTCCCGCCACGCCAAGGTCGCCGACCGAACGTGTCATCTTATTTTCAATTGATTTTATATGCAATGATCGCATGCAATGCAATTGATCGAATGAACACTAGACTCCTTGGCCCCTACATGTCTTTGCAGCGTAAGGTGCGGTATAATGAACTGAAATGAACGGTATGCTGGAGGCCGCCTTAATGAAAATGTTTGTGTACGGCACTCTGTTGAGCGGAGAGGCGAATCATGATGTGGTCGCCCCTTATTTGATTTCGGTTGAAACGGGGGCGGTGCGGGGCAAGTTGTATGATGCCGGAGAGTACCCGGCCCTCGTGCTTCACCCGGAAGGGAGCCGGATTGTTGGCGAATGGCTGACGATCGATCCCGCCGCGCTGCCGACAATTGACGCCTTTGAAGATTATCACGGCCCGAACCGGCCTAACGAATATGAGCGGGTTTGGGTACGCGATGAATCGCGTGATGCGCTAGAGGGCTGGATTTATGTATATTCCGACTCCCATGGCCTGAAGGAGATTTTGGGCGGTTCATGGCGGGGTTACCGCAGCGGCAACAAGACCAAAAAAGCTTAGGTTTCCCTGTGTAACGGGATGCCTAAGCCCTTGATTTTCCGGAACCGGAGCTCCAATCCGCTCTTTCCGACTTTTTTATAATCTCCGTAATACGCAGACCTACGTTATTAGCTATTTCTTCTCCGAACTCAGTTCTCAGCTGTTCAAAATTCAGATGATCTTTGAGCAGCTTGCGAGTTACATTGGACCCTCTGTACCATGCTTCGGTAATCGCAAACATCCCCTCTTTTTTCAACCAAATCTCATGGTAATATTGCTCTTTCTCATCGATTTGCTGCAGACTTAAATAAAAGGCCAGAATCGGAATGCGCGGATCGGATATCCGCTGACTGACAACCGAACCTTGGGATACGGGCTGTCCGAAGGTTACATATTTAACGACTTTACGGATTAAATGATCGATATTTTCCATTACATCAACCTCTTTTATTTAAAACAAAAGTGTGCTTCCCCATGCTGCAAATAGCCGTGAGAACGAACGGCAGATCGAAAGCTTTTTTCCATATTACCATAGTTCGATCCACATAGAAATAGATGATGAACAGATAATCGAGCACATGCGCTGCTTAGCTGAAACGATTCATTAAATTAAGTATATCATCAAATATTCGGAATGGTATAATGATGAAAATGTGCAGCAATATTTTTTCATGTGATGCTGAAACGCTGGACGGGACAGGCTGAGCAAGAGACATCTATATATGTTGAACCAAAGACTTCCAGGAAGAGCAGAGTGCAGTGGAGAAAGGGAATTGTCTTGCCAGCAAGTTTTGGCTTTGAATTCCTACCATCCGAAGGCCCATTTAATAAAAGGAATTCAAAACAAGATGTTTGAAGCGGGCAAGATAATCCCTTTCGGAATGGAGCGGACTTCCAAACCATTGGTTCAACTCATCTAGCTCTGGCTTTGGACGGCTTACACCCCCAAAATTGCGAATATATTGGATATGTGGAGTGGATCGGATGCCGGGATGGCTTGATGAAGAGCACAACCGAATCGATGATGATTTTCTGCGAAACGGCAAAAGAAAGTATTTGCAGCAATTAACGCCCCGGCTTCAGCGGATGACCGGTTTGCTTGCTTCAAATGGCTCATGGCTGACCTATGGGGATGCGGTTGGGATGTACGGCTTTATGCTGTCGCTGAAGGGTAACGCTTCAATGTTTGGTTTTAGCCGGATCGGAACGGTTGCGGGGCAATGGCTGGAGGTTTGGGGATGGATCAACGAAATTTCCGTCGGTGCTCCGGATTGGGGCAGCCTCTGCAGCAGAAGTATTGCGGAATCGCAAGCGATAGCAGCTGAATTAAACAGGGAAAAAGAACTGTGTGAACGGGAATTGGATATCGACGAGCAAAACGGGTTGATGAAAAATGCGCTGCATGCTTTTGTGCAAAGCAGGCTGCTTATCATCGATACCGACGACACGCTGCGCGAATATTTGGTCAATCGCCTGCTCATGGATGGCTGCACCGCTATTGACGAGGCTTCGGATATAGAATCGGCGAAGAGGCTTTTGCGCGAGCATCATTATGATCTGATACTTCTGGATTTGATGATGTACCCACAATCCGGATATGAGATTTTCGAATTTCTGCAAAGCGATCCCGTGTTAAAATGGGTGCCTCTGATTGTGATGTCCGTTCGGGCCGATGTCCAGGACAAAGTCCGCTGTTTTTTTCTTGGAGCCGTCGATTTTGTAACCAAGCCGTTTGCGTATGAGGAGCTCGTCGCCCGCATCTACGGTATTCTTCACCGGACTCAAATATTCGAAAAGGTTGCTTTCCGCGATCCGCTTACAGGAGTGTACAACCGAAGGTATTTCGATCATCAAATCCAAACGGAGCTGCAGCGGATCAGCAGGCATCCGGTACCGATTTCACTCGTTTTTATGGATATTGACCGCTTTAAAGCGATAAATGATACGTATGGCCACCACATCGGCGATTTGGTGCTGCAGGGACTAGCCGGTCTTCTGCAAAACAACCTGCGTTCCTCCGATCTGCTGGCCCGTCTCGGCGGCGAAGAGTTTGTGGTGGTCATGCCAAATACGTCAGGAGCAGATGCGCATAAAGTGACTGAATATATTTTATCGCTTGCCCGCCAAGAGGCGATTGCACATCATGAGGGGGAAGCTCTGTATATTACATTTTCTGCGGGAGTTGCCGAGTGGCGTGCCGGAATGACATTGCAGATGTGGGTTCGGCAAGCGGATGCCTCCATGTACCTTGCTAAGCAGCAGGGCCGCAATCAAGTCGTTTTGTCTGTGGACGAAATGAACGGTATGGCCGGCCGGGATGGACATGCGGAGCGTTGCAAAAAAATCGTCGTCGCCGCAGCGGATCCTTTTTTGAGGTCGATTCTCATTTCACGGCTGCAGCTGCCGAATGTGGATATTGCGGGGGCTGCCAACGGGGAAGAAGCATGTCAGCTGCTTTCTGCTGCGAGTCCTGCCGATCTTTGTATTGTCGATGAACTCATGACGCTGGATGGCTTTGGGATGCTGGAGAAGCTGCAGGATGACCGGTCCCCGCAGAAGACGAAAGTATTGATGTTGTCGAGCCGGGCGAAAGAAATCAAGTTGGCAAGCCGGATTCAGATTGGTTTTGACGATTTTATGATTAAGCCCTTTTCCATGGTGGATTTGGAACAGCGGGTGAAGAAGCTGCTCGATATATAGCGAAGACGGGCGCAAGCCCGTCTTTGTTTCGGAATGGTGAGCATTAGATTGGGGTCCGATGGCTCCATTGTTACAGTGGCGGAACCGGCCGGAATCGCATCGGCTTCCCTATTAAACCTCGCACGACACAAATTCGTGGTTTGGTTATTGCCGCCATCTATGCTACATTAAAAAATAGGAGAATTATTCATCTAAACGGCCGCAGGAGCTGCTATTAAGGGACCTCTGGCACGTAGTGAATCGGTATTTACATCTAAAATAAAACGCGGGAGAAATCCCTGGAGGAAGAGATGTCGGACAAAGAGCAGTTAGTAAGGTTTGGCGTATCGATGCCGCAATATTTAATCGATCAGTTTGACGCGATGATAGGCGGACAAGGCTACGATAATCGTTCTGAAGCTGTCCGCGATTTGATCCGGAAGGCGCTGATTGCACCGAATCAGCTGCATGACGGGCAATGGGTGGCCGGAACCATCGTGCTTGTTTACGATCATCATGTGAGCGACCTGCCGTTGGTGCTTACCGAGATGCAGCATCAGTATCACCACGAGATCAACTCGACGACACATATACATCTAAATCATCACCAATGCCTCGAAGTCATTGTCGTGCGTGGTCTTTATGCGCGGCTGCGGGAGCTTCATCAACACATCCAGGTGCTGAAGGGCGTCTTTTATGCTGAACTTTCGGTTACGCATGTGGACGGCAATGAGAATGAAGACCATCACGGATCCCACGTCCGTCATGGGCACACACACGATCACAAATAATAAGCGTCTTTGGATGAACGGAAATGGGGAGTCGCATTGAGCAGAAAGTATTATACTCTTGTTGAGGCAAACAGATTGCTTCCCGAGGTGCGCAAGCAGGTCGACGAGTTGCAGGAGATGAAACGCCAATTTGAGCGGAAATACACGGAGCTATGCGAGTTGAAACCGGGACAGCCGGACCATGACGATTTGACCTTTACGCTGGAATGTGAGCTTGAATTTTTACAGGTACAATTTAAAAGCGGTCTTGCCGGCTTTGAGCTGAAAGGAATCGAATTGAAGGACGTCGATATGGGACTTGTCGATTTCCCGGCGTTGATGGATGGCGGGGAAGTGCTGCTTTGCTGGAAAAAAGGCGAGGAGCGCGTCGAACACTATCACGGACTGTTTGATGGTTTTGCTGGCAGGAAAAAAATATCGGAGCTGTGACGGTTTATTCCCTGGATTGACTTTGTCCTGTGATGAGGGGAAAAGCCTTATCATCTCGGCGGCTTGACTTGGAGGAAGTTTCGTTATGAAATTCAAATGGTTGTTCTTATGTTGGATGCTCGTGGTTTTGGTAGTGCCAAACCGCGTGTTTGCCCATGCTTCTTTGGTGCAGGCGGTACCGGAGGCCAATGCCAAGCTGGCGGCGGCGCCGGCGGAAGTTTCGCTGACGTTTAACGAGCGGCTGGAAGATGGATTGTTCTACATACGGGTATTTGACTCGGCGAAAAAGCAAATCACGAATGCTCAGGCTGCCATGAACGCGACCCACACGGGGGTAACGTTGAAGCTGCCGTCCGTTGGGGACGGGGATTATATCGTGACGTACCACATCATCTCGGCGGACGGTCATCCGGTGGAAGGCACCTATTTATTTACCGTAGGGCAAGGCTCGGGGAGTACGTCCCTGCCGGAAGACACGATGGCGAATATGCATCATCACGGCGAACTTAACGGCCAATTGGAATTTTCCGATATCATTCAATTTGCCTCGCGTATTATTTATTTTATCGCGCTTCTTTTGGTGACCGGCTGGGCTGTATGGATGCACATAGGCCGCTTCAAGGAAGCCAGCGTGCAAGAGTGGCTCCGCAAATGGAATGTAGGATTGCAGAGGTTGTTTTTGCTTGCCGTCATCTTTATGATGTACACGCATCTGAACGATGTGCTCGGGGGCGGGGGAGCGCAAGATATTGCAGCCCTGTTTACAAAAACGGGACTGGGCATTTCATGGATGGTTACGCTGGTCTTGTCTTTGCTTGGCTTTGTGTTTGTCGGACGCAAGCTGTGGGTGGATGTGTTATGGGCCGCCGCGCTGCTGCTTGCCAAATGTTTTAACGGCCATGCCGCAGCTTTTGAGCCGCGGAGTGAAACGATCGTTCTCGATTTTGTGCATCTGGCTGCCGCCGCTGCGTGGGTATCCGGTTTGCTGCTGCTCCTTCGCTTGTATTCGCATAGCAAAGAGGCGGCTGCATCGTTTTACCGCACATTCTCGAATGTGGCTTTTATCTCGATATTGCTGCTGATTGTGTCGGGGATCTTGTCGACGTTTATTTTTTTGCCGGATATAAGTTATCTCGCTTATACCCAATGGGGCGGGCTGCTGATTGCCAAAATGGTTCTGGTGCTGCTTGTCGTCATTACCGCATCGTGTATCCGGCTGCTGTTCCGTAAACGGAATATGAGCGGTCTCCGTCCATGGCTTGTTCTTGACTCGGTATTCGCGCTACTTATTGTGGCTGTCGTTGGCGTATTTACTTACCTCAATCCGCTGCCGGCGAACGAACCGCTGCATTGGCACGTGATGGGCGAACGCCAGCATATGACGGTACAGATTACGCCTAATGTTCCCGGCAACAACAAATTTATCGTTAGCGTCTGGCTGCCCGAAAAGCTGGGCAAACCAAAGCAACTGCTACTGAAGCTGACGGATCTGGACAATCCGGATATTGCGCCAATCGAGGTTCCTGTGACGCCTTTTGAAAATAAAATTCCGGGAGAGGAATCGTACGGCATGACCAAGTTCAGCTTTCAGGCGGAAGGCCGTTACTTGCCGTATGCGGGGCAATGGAACATTGAAGTCCGGGTGATGGATAGCAATGATGACGAGACCGTCTACGATAAAGTGATTCGAATCTATTAGAAGCGGAGTTTTATCCTAAAATAAAAAGCGTACGCCCGGGCTGCTTATGGCCGGAGACGTACGCTTTTTTGTTTGTAAGGCAGGGGGCGGGGCTTCATATAGATGGTGCCGAAAAACAGCAGCCGCGTAGCTGCGATGATCATAAAGCAGCCCCATAATGGGAGGGCCGCGACCAGCGCTCCCGCAACAAACGCCCCGATGCTGTTGCCGGCGTTCATGACCAGCTGGAAGTCGGAGAAATAAGCCATTTCTTTTTTATGTTTGCCGGCTTCCTCCATCATCATGGACTGGGAGGAAACCTCGTAGACGCTTTGGCACAATCCGATCAAACCTTGCATCACGATGAGCAGCCACAGCTGCGAGACGAAGCCGTAAGGGATAACACAAAGCGCCATGGCAGCGACTGCGGCCGAGTATACTTTCCCTGAGCTGAAGCGTTCCATCAGTCTTCGCGCCAGCGGCAGCAGCAGTGCTGAGAGCACCCCCGCAGTGACGACGAAATAGGCGATTTGCGTGTTGGTTAATCCGAGCACTTTGACATGATAAATAATAAAAAGCGGGGCTACCATCGCAACGCCGATGTTATTGAGGCCCATCCACCAGATTTTCCGGTCGCATTCCTGGAACGGTTTAACCATGGTAAACCGGATCGGCTTTTTCTCATGCGGCGCCAGCTCGGCTATTAAAGACATTCCCGCAAACGTGGCGATACACCCGATCAACATGGAAACAAAATAGTTTTTCGGAAAAAATACGTTTGTCGCATCTAATATTGCGCCGATGCCAAAGCTGCCTATCGTCACAATGACGATCCCGATCAGCTTGTTCATGCTGAAAATACCCGGGAATTGATGCGGCTCCACCCATCTGCGCATAATCGCCGGCTGCTGCGCGCCAGATATCATCACAGCAACCGCATTGACCGACCAAAAAATGAGCAGATACGGGATCGGATTCGGCAGCAGCACCGAAAAGGCCATGCACAAAAATGCGCATTGCCTGATGTAGCCGCTGGCCAGAAAAACTCCCCTCGTAATGGGGAGCTGTCTGGTTAGAAAAGCAAGCGATATGGCGCAAAAAAGCGGAGGCAGCGAGTTGGAAAGGGCAATCTCAAAGTTGCTCGCTCCCAGCCTGGCGATCAAAACTTGCAGAAAAGTAAAAAAGGCGACACTTTTGACGTTTTGTAGCGCGGCGTCCAAATAAATGCGCGTGGTGACTTTCATGCTGCCCCAGACCCTTCTGAAATAACGTATTCAAATGTGCTTTAGGAGCTAGCATACACTGTGTAAGTGTTAAATAACATGGATCAGCTTGCTTAAAAACATGGATTATTTGTTCATGCCTGCTCTTTCCATGCTTGAGGGTGGCTGTCATTCAAGAACTCCGCGGCTCTGGCATTGGCTTCAACTTGCTCGGGATTTTTGCAGCCGGGAATGACCGCGGTGACTGCCGGATGCTTTAAGCACCAAGCCAAAGCCCATGTTGCCATATCCATTCCGGCCGGAACTTCGTTGTCGCGAATCTGCTCGACCAGCTTCAGCTTTTCCAGTGTCTGCTCCCGATCGTGCCGGTGGCGGACGTCGTTATCGGCAAAAGTGGCGCCTGGTTTGTATTTGCCGCTTAAGTAGCCGCTGGCCAACGGCACGCGGGCGAGAACGCCCAGGTTTTGCTCGATGCAGGATGGAAACACTCTTTCCTCCGGTTTGCGGTCAAGCCGGTTGTATACGACCTGGATCGCTTTAGAGCCCACCCGGGTAGAGCTTTCCGTTTGATGCAAGTTGTCGTTGCTGCCGATCGAGGTGCCGAGGTGCCGGATTTTACCGGCTTGCACCTGTTTATCAAGCGCCGTCCACAAGGCGTCGTTATCGAATGCTTCATCCGTACCCGAATGGAATTGGTAAAGGTCGATGTAATCTGTCTGCAGCGCTTTTAGCGAAGCGTCAAGTTGTGTTAATACGTCTTCCGCCGTCCACAATGGGTCGCGGGTAAAATTGCTTGTGAAATGATGCCCGAACTTGGTCGCGACAACCCATTCGTCCCGGTTTCCGCGGGCCAAGTAATTGCCGATCAGAGATTCGGAGAGATGGTCCCCGTAACATTCGGCGGTGTCAATCAGGTTAATTCCCAACTCCTTGGATTTGTTCAAAATATCGTCAACTTGCCCTTGGCTGAATTGCATGCCCCACTCGCCGCCGAATTGCCATGTGCCAACGCCGATGACGGATACTTTCATTTCGGTTTGTCCCAATATACGGTATTTCATAAGTCACCCTCCCGACTAATAGTGGTTCCATTTCATTTAACGACAACCGGTTTGCGAAGTCAAAGCGGAAAACTTGTTTCTCTCGTGTATTTAGAATAAAATAATGCACAAAATACCAAAAACATTTATCTTGTGAATGAATCAAGGAGGTCTCATCATGGGAAAAAAATTGCCTTACATTCTGGCCGTGCTGCTGCTTGTGCTTGTGGGCATATCCATTTATGCCGTCACCCAACAAAATAAGAACAACCAGGAACGCGCCAAGCCGGCTTCGCTTCAGGGACAGTCCGAACATTGGAAGGTGACCGTTGTCATGGTCGGCGACGGCAAGCAATCGGTTGTGAAGCCAACTGCGCAGTACAACGGGCTGGATAAACTTGCCGAGCTTATCGTTACCGTAAATTATAAGGACAATACGTCGACTTCGTTTACAGCAGTGCAGCCCGATATGTACGATAATCAGACGCCATACGATCCTGATCCTCAAGCAGCCGACAAAAGCTGGATGGATGTGCAGAATGTGCAGGTGGCATGGAAAGTGGGCGACAAGCCGTACAAAGAGTTTATGAATGTGGAAAATAAGGCGCAGTAACATGGGCCGGCGATTCACCTGCATAGGAACACGGGCGAGCTCTCCATAAGGGAGCGTCCGTGTTTTTTTGTTAACAGGAGTGGAAAATACATTTGACAATGAGAATCATTTTCAATTATTATTAATTATACAATAACTAGCTATGTAGAAGGAGTCGAAATGTAATGCGGGACTCTCGATTTCCGTTTCAGCAAGAACGGCTGTTGCATCATTTTTCCTCCATTACGATCGGTCCGGACGACATGCTTGTCGCAGCTGCATTGGGAAGCGGCGTGTATCGCATCTTCAAAGAAGGACACATGGCGTGTATGGACAACGGCTTGCCCGAGGGTACGATTGTGAATCGCTTGCAGCAGGACCGCGATGTCTTGTATGCGTGTACCAACAAAGGGTTGTTCCACCTGGAAGGCGACAGCTGGCAGGCGGATGAAGTTACCGTTCCTTGCTATCAATTGAAGAGCGAGGGCGGGTATTGTTTTGCGGCAACACAGTACGGTATTTGGTGTAAGTCATCTAAGGGATGGCTGAAGACGGATATATATAACCAAGAAGTGTATGACTTTATTCAATCCCCTGATTTTTTGTTTTTGGGCAGCGAATGCGGACTTTCCATCTACGATTGGTATACCTCGTCGTGGATTCATTATCCGATGGGTTCACCGATTACAAGCATGGCGTCGCTCCAGGGACGGTTGGTAGGCACGACGGGTCAAGGGGAACTTGTCTTCGGCAATGCGAAGGGCGCGTTTGACAAAGTTGTGTTTGAACGGTTCTTTTTTTATTCTGTCATTGCGTCAGGCGGCAAGGTGTACGCGTGCTCGAACAGAGGATTGTTTCTATTGACTTGTTTTCGGGACAATCTTCGACTGATTTCAATCAAGCAGGGGATCCCGGTAACGGATGTGGCATTTGGCGGCAGCACGTTTTATTTGGCAACGTTGTATGACGGCATTCAAACGATTGCCCTGAAAAAAGAAGAAGGCGGTGCGGTATGAACATGCTGGTGACCCTGATTATGCTGCTTTTTGCCATGAATGCGGCGATTTTTATTCTGTTTTTCATGGAACGCAGAAAAGTGAAATAGGACGGATATAGGAAAAGCCCGGAGGGGAAGGGACTCCCTGGGCTTTTTACGGTTTTCTGAACGAAACGCTGGACAAGACAAGCTGCAAGCTATATAATTTTCATTATCTCGCGGGTGTAGTTCAATGGCAGAACTCCAGCTTCCCAAGCTGGTGGCGTGGGTTCGATTCCCATCACCCGCTTACTTCACAAAGTCCTTGATGTTCAAGGGCTTTTTTCATGGAAACATACGTTGACACAAGCCTTAACACTGAGGCGGAACCTCCGTCTGAGACATAGGTTTGAAATAACCCGCCAGCCGTTAACCTGGGCGGGTTATTTCTTTTTCAGATACGTTAACAGCGCGAGAATAAACATCCCGAACATGAACACAAACCGCCGAGATGGCGGTTTTTTCTTTAATCATGGCTTTTTCATTATCCCTACCCGAAACAGGGCTTGTCTGATACACTAGACGGTACATGCGGCTTGAGAAGGAGGGGGAGCGATGCGCAGGCTCATGAACCTGAATTTGCGCGTCAAGCTGAACATTATTTTTACCGCGATCGTGCTGATCCCGCTGATGATACTCGGGTTGTTTTCGTTTCAGAAATCGGCCGGCATGATGCAGGAGCAGATCAGCGAAGGCGAACTGGAGCGGATGCGGCAGATTGAGAAAAGCATGTCCTTCTTTATCAAAGACGTCGAGCAGCTGTCCATGTATATGTACCGGAACAGCCTGCTGCAGGACATTTTGTTGAAGCCGGGCAGCCGCGGGGATACGGAGAAATTCCAGGATTACCAGCAGATCAACGGTTTGTTCGAGACGCTGCTCAGCTCCAAGAAGTGGGGCGTAAAAATTTATGTGATAGGCTTAAACGGCGACCGGTATTTTACCGGCGATTACATTCCGATGAACTACGACCGTTACCTGGAGCGGTGGGGGATATTCCGCAAAGCAAATCAGGCGAACGGCAACGTCGCGTGGGACGCGCAGTACAGCATCCGCAAGATGGAGTCGCAGGAGGTTGTGCTCAGCGCAGGCCGGCTGCTCAAACATATTAAAACCGACGAGAAGCTCGGTTACCTGGTGATCGACATTTTGGATTCGGCGGTAGCGGATATTTACCAGACGGTGAGGGGATTTTCCGGCTCCACCTTTTATTTGCTCGACGATATGGGATATGTGATCTCCAGCTTTCCCGATAAATCGGCAGTGGGCACCAACCTGCAGCACCCGGAACTGGACCGGATTTTGCAGCGCGAGGAAGGTTATTTTAAGGCCGATTGGAACGGCTCTCCGCACATTATGGTCTACAATACCGTGAAAAGCACGGGGTTTAAAATGGTCAGCGTCATTCCGTTCAGCCTGATTGCGGAGAAAACGTCGATTATCCGCAATTTTACGATTGTGCTCGCTTGTATGGGATTATTGGTGGCGATTTGGCTCGCTTATTTGCTGTCGGCGACGGTCACGCGCCCGCTGACCCAACTGACCGGGCTGATGACCAAGGTGGAATCCGGGCATTTGGATGTGCGTTTTAATCCGAAGTACCAAGACGACGTCGGTCGGCTCGGACGAAGCTTCGACCGGATGACGCAGCGGCTGAACGATTTGATCCGGGAAAGCTATGAAAAGCAGGTGCGGCTCAGGGAATCGGAACTTAAGGCGCTGCAAGCGCAAATCAATCCGCATTTTCTGTACAACACGCTGGAGACGGTCAATTGGCTGGCCAAAATGAAAGGGGTTGCAGAAATCAGCCGGATTGTCGTATCTTTAGCCGAAATGCTGCGGTATTCGATCAATAAAACGAAAGATATGGTCACGGTCGGTGAAGACATGCGGCATATTCAAAATTATTTGGCGATCCAGAGTATCCGCTACCGGGATAAATTCGATATGACCATTGAAGTGGACGAGGACGCCCGGTCTTGCTTGATTCCGACGCTGATGCTTCAGCCGTTGATCGAAAACGCGATTGTCCACGGCCTGGAAGCGAAGCTGGAGAAAGGCATCCTGCACGTGCGTATCCAAAAGGCAGGCGGCATGCTGCGGATTGCGATCACCGACGATGGGGTCGGCATTGGGGAGGAGCAGCTGGCGGAAATTCGCAGGCGCGAATTTCGTGTGCCGCAGCGCGGACATACGGGCATCGGCCTGGAAAACGTCATCAAGCGGCTGTACATTTACTTCGGAGAGCAGGCCGAATTTACAATTCAAAGCGAAAAAGGCAAAGGGACACGTATCGAACTCGGCATTCCGGCCGGAACGTCAGGGGGAATAAAACATGATCAAGATGATGATCGTTGACGACGAATATATCATCCGCGAAGGACTAAAGACGATGATCCCGTGGGAACGGCTTGGCATCGATCTCCAGGCGGTATGTTCCAACGCGTATGAGGCGCTGGACATCATAAACACGATAGAACCCGATATTATGTTAACAGACATCCGGATGCCGGGGATGGACGGACTCGAATTGACGGAAGCGGGGTTAGCCCAATACCCGCAGCTCAAAATCATTTTGCTGACCGGCTTCGGCGAATTCCAATATGCGAAGCAGGCGCTTACGCTTGGCGCATTCGACATATTGCTGAAACCGACGGACGAAGACGAGCTGCTGCGAACGCTGCAGAAGGCGCTTGAGGCGATTCGCAAGGAGCGTTCGGAACGGGAGAGCTACTTCCAGCTGCTGTGCCAGCAGTATATGAGGCAGCCGTCCGAGGCGTCGCTGGACCGGCTTGCCGGCGCTCCTAACGCCGGAGAGCCGCATTACGCCGTCGCCTCCTGGCAGGAGCCCGGCGCGCAAACGGCCGCCTTCTATGTGCTCGACTCCCTTGCCTCCGAAGGCGACATCCCCGCCAAGCTGGCCGAGGTCATAAGCGAACATGCGGATGAGGAGACGGCGGTCCCGGTTGGCGTCAGCGAGCTGCTGGCCTCGCTGCGCGATTTGCCGGAGGGCGGCTACCAGGCGACGCGGGCTTTGGAGCATCAGATGCAGCACGGAGGGGGAATCATGCTGTACAGCATGATGAATCATATGGCCGAGATCCTGAAGGTTGTGGATCGCGTCGACCGGAACTTTCACGAGCCGTTGACGGTGGCGAAGCTGGCGGCCGAGCTTTTTGTCAGTGAAGGGTATTTCAGCAAAATGTTCAAAAACGCCACGGGGAAAACGTTCACCGACTACATCACCGAAAAACGGATCGGCAAAGCGAAGGAGCTGCTGCGCGACCCGCGTGTAAAAACGTATGAGGTCGCGTTGACGGTCGGCTACACGGACCAGCGGTATTTCAGCCAGGTGTTCAAGAAGGCGGTTGGCATGACGCCACGCGAATACCGCGAGCGGGAAAACATTTCAACATCATAGAAAGATCACCGCATTGTAAGCGTTTTAGCAGCCCCTTAATATAATAAATGAGTTTATTATTCAGGAGGGGTTAAGATTATATGAAAAAGATCGTATCGTTAGGCCTTGCGGCCGTACTCGCAGGTTCGCTGCTGGCAGGCTGCGGCAGCGCTCCGGCTAAAGACAACGGCAAGCCGGCAGCGCCTGCTGCGTCAGGGGCGGCCAATACGCCGACTCCCGCGCCGGGCACGGATAAGCTGGTGTTGTACACGTCCACGCCGTCGGAAATTTTGAATCCGGTCGTCAAGGAGTTTCAGGACCGCACGAAGATCAAAGTCGAGCTAGTCACCGGCGGCACCGGCGAATTGTATAAACGGGTGCAAGCGGAAAGCGCCAATCCGATGGGCGACGTGTTGTGGGGCGGCATGGCCGATTCTTTGGAAATATACAAAAGTTACTTCGAGCCGTACAAAGTGAAGGATTCCGATGTAATTGCGTTTAAGAGTCCGACGAACCATTGGACGGCGTTTAACCTGGTCGTGCAAGTTATCATGTACAATAAAAAGCTCGTTCCCGACAACGAGGCGCCAAAAAGCTGGGAGGATCTGCTTGATCCGAAGTGGAAAGGCAAAATCGCCTTCGCCGATCCGAGCAAAGCAAGCACCTCTTACATCCAGCTTGCTACCATGCTGACCGCTTTCGAGAAAAACGGCGAAAAGGGCTGGGATTACGTCAAGAAATATTCGAAGAATCTGGATACGAAGCTGCTGTCCGGCTCCAGTGCAGTCCCTAAAGCGGTTGCCGACGGCGAGTTCCCTGTAGGCGTCACTTATGAAGAAGCGGCTTTCCGCCATGTCGTCGGGGGAGCTCCGGTCGGCGTCATTTATCCGAAAGAAGGCACATCCGTGCTGCCCGACATTGCGGCGCTGATCAAAAACGGGAAAAACAGTGAAAACGGCAAAAAGTTCCTAGATTTTCTCGTCAGTAAAGATATGCAGGAAATGGTCTCCACCGAATTCAAGCGCAGATCGGTGCGCGATGATGTGAAACCAACCGAAGGTCTTGTTCCGGCAAAAAGCATTCCGTTAGTCAATTACGATTCCAAATGGTCCGGCGAAAAGCAAGGCGAAGTGTTGAAGAAATTCCAGGACATTTGGGTCGGCAAACAGTAATGGCGTCAGGGACTTAAAGCTCCCTTGCAGAAGGATCACATCCCGTGTGTGGTCCTTCATACTGTCCGCAGGCAATCGGGAAACGGAAACTTTGGAAAGGAAGATCATCATGCAAGACGTGAAAATTGAACAGGTTACCAAATATTTCGGCGAAGCCAAAGGCATCGACCGGGCCAATCTGCATATTGCCAAAGGGGAATTTTTCACCTTGCTGGGTCCGAGCGGCTGCGGCAAAACGACGCTGCTGCGTACGCTCGCAGGATTTTACCAGCAAGAGGAAGGGCACATTTATTTCGGCGATAAAAATGTCGACCGGGTGCCGGTGCATAAACGGAATATCGGGATGGTATTCCAAAACTACGCGATATTTCCGCATCTGACCGTGTTCGAAAATGTCGCTTACGGGCTGAAGGCGCGCAGCATCGGCAAAGCGGACATCGAAAAACGCGTGATGGAGGCGCTTGAGGTTGTGGAGCTGGCGCACCTGCGCGACCGGCAGCCGTCGCAGATGAGCGGGGGCCAGCAGCAGCGCATCGCTTTGGCGCGGGCGATCGTGATCCAGCCGGACCTGCTGCTGATGGATGAACCGCTCTCCAATCTGGATGCGAAGCTGCGGCTTAAGATGCGGGCGGAAATCCGCGATCTGCAGAAACGGCTCAACATCACGACAATTTACGTAACCCACGACCAGGAAGAGGCGCTGGCCGTCTCGGACCGGATTGCGGTGCTGGAGCAGGGGGTTATTCAGCAGGTGGGCAAACCGGACGAAATTTATTTATCGCCGGTCAACCGGTTTGTGGCGAATTTTATCGGCACCACCAATTTCATCGACGCCGAGATCGGACGTTATGATGCGGCCAGCCGGACTGCGACGATGCGAATTTGCGATGTTACGGTCACCGTTCCGCTGCTGAGGGCCTATGAGGGGAAGGCGATATATTCGATCCGTCCGGAGCAGCTCAGCTTAAGCGATACGGCCGGAGGGAGCGGTGCCGAACCGCGTATAGCGGGGACGGTCGAGACGGTTACCTTCCTTGGCGAGAAGGTGGAGATCAGCGTCCGCTTGCCAGGGGGGCAGACGGTGCTGATCAGCGAACGTTCCTCGGCGGGCCGAAACCGCCAGCTGGCCGGCGGCAAACATGTGAGCGTGCGCATCCATCCGGAGCAATCGGTCATTTTTGACCAGCACGGCAAGGAGGTGCTTAAAGGTTATGAGCAGTCCGGCATTGCCGATGCGTAATCAACGCCGCTTCCGTTTTGACTTGTGGACCGTCGTTACGCTTGTTTCCCTGGCCTTCTTTCTGTTATTTTTAATTTATCCGCTGGGCAAAGTGTTTATGGCCAGCATGTTGGCTGACGGCAAGATGAACTTCGACAACTATATCAATTTCTTCAAGCTGAAGTATTATTACGGCGCGCTGCTGAACAGCTTTATCGTATCGGGTTCGGCGACCGTATTGGCGTGTATGATCGGCATTCCGATGGCTTACGTGATGAGCCGGTTTCATATTCCGTGCAAAGGGTTTGTTCATATTCTCATCATCCTGACGCTGCTGTCGCCGCCGTTTATCGGGGCGTATTCATGGATTTTGATGCTGGGCAACAATGGCTTCATCACGAGGTTTCTGGGTTCGCTGGGCATTCATATCAAGTCGATTTACGGCCTGCACGGAATGATCTTTGTATTTGCGCTGCAGTATTATCCGCATATTTATTTGTACGTGTCGGGAGCGCTCAAAACGATTGACAAATCGCTGGAGGAAGCGTCGGAAAGCTTGGGTGTTCATGCCTGGAGCCGGATTCGCAAGGTGACGCTGCCGCTTATTTTTCCGACGGTGTCGATGGGCGCTTTGATGGTGTTTATGGCTTCGTTCTCCGACTTCGGCACGCCGATGCTGCTCGGACAAGGGCTTAAAACACTGGCGGTCCTTACGTATGAGGAGTTCGTCGGCGAGATGGGCACAAATCCGGGCATGTCCAGCACCATCAGCATTGTGCTGCTGTTGATCACGACCCTGCTGCTGTTCTGGCAACGGCGGCTTGTCGCCAAAAAATCGTATGCGATGAACAGCATGCGCGCCCCCGAGATCGTCAAGCTGAAAGGGCTGCCGAAGTTGGGAGCCTATGTGTTTACCGGCGCAGTTGTACTGCTGTCGCTGATTCCGCAGGCGACCGTCATTGTGACTTCTTTTATCAAAACCAAAGGTCCGGTTTTTACGAGCGAATTTGGCTTCGATAGCTACAGGGAGGTGTTCGGCCGGGTGCCGGAGGCAATCGGCAATACGTTTGCTTTCTCCAGCGTAGCGATCGTCATCATGGTGCTGGCGGGCATGCTCATTTCGTATGTTGTCGTCCGCAAAAAATCGAAGCTCACTGCGCTGCTTGATGCGATGATTATGATTCCGTATGTCATTCCCGGCACAGTACTGGGGATCAGCTTGATTATCGCCTTTAATACGCCGCCGATCGTGATGACGGGGACATGGATGATTCTGGTTGTCGCTTATGTGATCCGCAAGCTGCCCTATACGATGCGGTCGAGCTCGGCGATTTTGTTTCAGCTTGATCGCAGCGTCGAGGAAGCGTCGATCAGCTTGGGCGTGCCGCCGATGAAAACCTTTTTCAAGACAACGGCGATTTTGATGCTCCCCGGCGTATTGTCCGGCGCGATTCTCAGCTGGGTGACCACAATCAACGAGCTTAGCTCAACGGTGGTGCTGTACCACGGCTCCACTGCGACGATCACCGTATCGATTTACCGCGAGGTCGTCAACGGCACTTACGGCACGGCTGCGGCGCTTGCCTCGATCCTGTCGCTGTGTACAATCGTATCGCTTATTATCGTCAATAAAATATCCGGCAAACGGGGTTTTTCCGTATAAACCGGGGGCTGTCAGGCGTTCTGTTGTTGTCATGACGGAGTGCCGCCCCTTTCCAGGAATCACCGGGTGAGCATAACTATTCGCTGGTATCTTCGCAGGAACGCCTGAAATTCAGCATGAATGAAACGGGGTGACTTTCACTTGAACAAACGGACCCTTGCGATGGCGCTTAGTCTGCTGCTAATGGGCGGCATATTGTGCTCACTGTACATTTTGAACCGGCAAAACTACAACTTGTACCAGGAATACAGGCCGAAGGAAACAATTGAGGTATGGGCGAGCACACCGGCGCTGATCGAATTATGCGACCGTTTCGAGAGAAAGTACCCCGAGGTGCATATTAACAGGCGGTATTTCTATAACCAGGATGTGCTGCTGGAGGAGCTGACCGCCGCCTTATCCGCAGGCACGTATCCCGATATGGCGGAAATCGGCTCACATTACGGCTTGCTTCCGCTGATTGAAACCGGGCTGCCGCTGGCCCTAAACGAGATGATGGGCGAAGAGGAGCGGTCCGCGCTCCATGCCGGCATCCGCAGCAGATTTGAATACGACGGCAAGCTGTGGGCCTGGCCGATCGGCTTCAGCATCCCGATTTTGTTCTATCATAAAAATTTGCTCGATTATTACGAACCGGGCGTGGTCAGCGCAACCGTGTGGGATGATCTCTGGCAGTTGTCCGCCCGCCTTCAGGATACGGTGAGGAAAAACAACCCGGCGTTCTGGGGGTTTCACACCGATACGCAAACGCCTTGGTATTTGCTGACGATGCTGAGCCAGCTTGGCCGGACGGATCGGTTGCCGCAGCAGATCGAAGCGTTGACCGCACGCGGGTCGGGCGCCTTTACGCAGTGGGAGCGCGCGCTCAAAACGTACGCGTTGTTCCCGCGACTGACCCACCAAATGGCCGTGACGCAGTTTGTGAACGGGCTTGGCGGCATTCTGCTCAGCTCATCGGAGAAGCTGCCTTTGCTTGAGCGGCTGATCGCCGGCAAATTTCAGCTTGGCGCGCTGCCGCTGCCCCGCATGGAGCAAGGCGGCGAGGAAGGCAATCTCGCCGGCGGTAAGGGGCTGATGCTGCTGGCCAACACGTCAGGCAAAAAGGAAGTGGCGCTGACGGTGCTGAAGTTTTTGAACGAGCAGGAGCAGCTTGATTATTTCTCCGGGGAAACGGGGTATATTCCCGCCATCATGCCGCCGCCCGGACAAGAGCTGATTCGCCGGTACACGAATGTGCCGTTATTTGACAAGACGCTGCGGGAAGAAATGGGTCGCATCAAACCACTCGCCCCGACCCCGGCGGATAGGGACGTATGGGAACGAATCCGCAAGAGGCAAGAGCAGTTGGAACAGGAATAGAAAAACCTTGAGTTTTACTCCGCTTCGTTGTTGTGAAATGAATTTTTGGCGACATAAATAAAATTGTTGGCGGCAGCGGAGAGCTCCCGCCCTTTTTTGTATGCGACAACGTAAGAACGTGTGGTGTTTTCGGCCATGATGCGGCAATAGGCCGGTTTCTCCGATTGGGAGGAGGTGCCGACCAAGATTTCGGGGACAAACCCCATCCCCATGCCGTTGGCGACAAGGGCGTCTACGGTATCCCAATTCATCGTTTCAAAAATAATGTTGGGCGTAAATCCGGCCTCATGGCAGAGGCGCATCCCCATGCTCGTAAATTTCTGTTCCGGCTTGAGAAAAACAAACGGCTCGTGTTTCACCAGCTTCAGATCGATGAAGGGCATTCCGCTGGATAACGCGGGCGTCAGGCGTCCGTACAACACATGGTTTTTGGGCATGGCGAAAAGAATCTGTTCCTGATAAATCGGCTGGTAATCGATATCCTTGTGATCCAGAGGAAGCGGGATCATGCAAAAATCGACCTTATCTTCCATGATGAGCTGCTCTAGGATCGCTGAATGCATTTCGGAAATGTCTAAGCTGACGGATGGATACAGTCTGTTGAAAGCGGGAATGATTCTGGGGAGATAATGCTTGCTGTAGAATGGAGAAATGCCGATGCGCAGCTTTTCCTCCCGGGTATTGGCGATATGGGCGATCCCTTGCTTTAAGCGCGCGCTCATGCGGATGATTTCACTGCCGTCTTTGACGAACAACTCGCCGGCGCTTGTTAATCTGACGGCATTGTTTTCCCGGATAAATAACGGCGTTTCCAGCTCCTGCTCCAGTTTGCGAATGCACTGGCTAAGCGCAGGTTGGCTGATGAAGAGCTTCTGGGCGGCTTTGGAAAAACTCAGTTCATGTGCAACAGTCACCGCATAATGGATATCCCGCAGCTGCATGCTTATTGTCCTCCCTATAACTTTTACTTATAGGTGCATTGTATATAAATATTTCACGGAATTCAAGCCGGAATATTATAATGAAGCTGTAAGATCTAGTGTTGCCTTGACATTACACATAGAAATAAGCAAATTCAGGGGAAAGGCGGTATAGTAAATAGTTATCCCGAATAAGTAGGGCATTATAAGATAATTTCGTAGAGGGGCAATGATTTTGAATATGGTACTCATCGCTCACCGGGGCGGAACAGATAAATATCCGGAACTAACGATTGATGCAGCACGGCATTCTCTGGAGCACGGTGCGGATTATGTGGAAATGGATATCCGGTTTACCAAAGACGGCGTACCGGTCATCAGCCACGACGACGATGCATTAAAGCTGTTTGGAAATTCGGCCCTCATCGCGGACCTTACAGCGGAGCAGTTTGTAGCATTGAACTATGTAAGCGATCCGTCCCGCCGGCCTCATACATTGGAAGAAGTGCTGGCAAGCGGTGTCGGTCCGATCCTCTTTCATATTAAGGAAGGAGGAGAGCAGCTGGCGCGAATATTAGCTTTTATCCGCATACACCGATATGAAGAGAAGGTGGTCATGGGCGTCATGAGCGGATTGGATGCGAAAGATGTCAAAATGTTTGACGAGCGGATTCGGGTGCTTGCGTTTATGCCCTCTAAGGATCAAGCATTGGAATTTATCGACTCCGGCGCGGATATTATCCGTTTGTGGGAAGAATGGGTGAATGAAGAGCTTGTGCGATTCGTCCAACAATCAGGCAAGCAAGTTTGGATCATGGCGGGCTCATCGGCCAAAGGGACAACCGGCTACACTTCTCCGGAACAGATTTTATCATGGAAACAAATGGGCGTGAACGGGGTTTTGGTTGATAAAATTGAAGAAACGAAAGTGCTGCTTTAATATATTTTCAAGGGAGAATATTTTAACGAATTGTTGTATGATAAAAAGTAACCGCTTACAGTTTGCCTTTTGCGACATGTCTTTACAAAAACTTATAACCTAGCAAACATTCGAAAAACAAATTTCGCATTTTTTTACGAAAATGAGACAAATTGTTGATTTTCCGTTAACGGGCATTTTTTATGATTGATTTTGTAAACGAGGAAGAAACCCGGGTTCATGGTTGAAAAAGAGCAGTTCAATTTATTAAGGTGAGGTGAATGTATTGATGGGTACGTCCAGGCTTCGCGAGAGTACCGTAGGGTATTTGCTGGTGCTGCCTGCGTCATTGGTTCTACTCGTTTTTGTAGTGATTCCTATTTTTTACAGCGCAGGCTTAAGTACGTTTTCCTGGGATATGATGCGGCCGCAGCCTACTTTTATCGGGCTCGAGAATTACACCAATTTGTTGCAAAGCGAGGGATTCTACAATTCCTTGGGGCGAACGTTTCTTTATGCCATATTGACGGTGCCGGCTTCCATGGCGGTATCGCTGATATTCGCATTTTTATTGGACAAAGGCGTGCGCTGGGCGATGACGATGTACCGTTCGTTTTTCTTCGCTCCCATTGTGACTTCGACTGTCGCGATCTCCGTGGTATGGATGTTCATCTATCATCCTGATTACGGGACGGCCAATTCGATTCTCAAATCGATCGGAATTGCGCCCCTGCGCTGGTTGAACGCTTCCGATACGGCTCTGATTTCGCTTGCTATCATGGCGGTGTGGAAGCATGTCGGCTTCTGTGTAGTTATCTATTTGGCTGGCATTCAAGCGATTCCTTCCGATCTGGAGGAAGCCGCGAAGGTGGATGGCGCGGGGCTGTTCCGCATTTTGTTTCAGATCAAGCTGCCGCTGCTGACGCCAACCGTATTCTTTTTGCTGATTTATTTGACGATTGAACAACTGCAGACATTTACGCAAATTGACGTGATGACCAAGGGAGGTCCTGCGGAGAGCACGGAGCTCATCGTAATGCATTTATGGAAGTATGCCTTTGAGCGGTTCCAGATGGGTTATGCCTCTTCGATTGCAATGGTCATGCTGGGCATCATACTTCTTCTGACATGGATTCAAATGTGGCTGGTCGGCCGGAAGGTGCATTATCAATAAAACCGGGAGGAACCAATGGATGAAGGCAACTACCGAGGCTTGGAGCGACGTATCTTCTTCAAGGTCTGTCAAAGTGTCCGCAGGCAGACTGAAGGCGTCAACCGCTCTGATTGCCAAACACGCATTGCTGATATGTCTTTCTTTTATCATGGCGTTCCCTTTCTTGTGGATGTTCATCGGTTCGTTAAAGCTGCCTGATGAAATATTTACGGGCGATATTTTAAAGCTGCCCCATTCATGGCGTTGGTCCAATTATGTGGAAGCGTGGAACAGCGCGCCGTTTGGACGTTTCTTTTTCAACAGCATCATCATCTCCGCTTTTACGGTGCTGGGGCAGCTGATTACTTGCAGCATGGCGGCTTATGCTTTTGCGTGCGTCGATTTCAAAGGGAAAAACGTATTGTTCATCTGTTTTGTAGCGACAACGATGATTCCGTTTGAATCAACGATGATTCCATCGTATTTGGTCATCAAATCATTAGGTCTGGTCAATACGCATATGGCGATGATTTTGCCTGCGTTAACCAGCGTGTTCGGCATATTTCTGCTCCGGCAATTTTACATGACAATTCCGCGCGATTTGTTTGATGCAGCTAAAATCGACGGCTGCTCGCATGGCGCCATCCTGCTGCGCATCGTGGCCCCATTATCCAAAACGATCGCGGCAACGCTCAGTCTGTTCGCTTTTATACATTCATGGAACAACTATTTATGGCCGCTTCTTGTGACCAACACGGCGCAGATGCGGACCGTGCAAATCGGCTTGCGTTATATGATCGATAAAGAAGTGGGCACTCAATGGCCGCAACTGCTGGCCGCTTCCACCTTTGTCATCATGCCGATCATGCTGTTGTTTCTGTTCCTGCAAAAATATTTCGTACGCGGCATGATTAACAGCGGATTGAAGTGAAATAAAAATTATTCAGGGAGGGTTATTCAAATGAAAAAAACGGTCTCATTAGCAATGGCGGCGCTGCTTGCGGTCATTTCCGGCTGTGGGGGAGGAGATTCCGGAGCAGCAGCTCCGGGAGCGGCCCCGGCTCCGGCAAAGGGAGCGGCGACAGACGATAAAAAGGCCGCTCCGAGCGGGCCTATTACACTAAAGATGTGGACAACGGAAAAGGACCTGCTGAAAAGTTATTTGGATGATTTCACCGCCGCCAATCCGAACATCAAGGTAGAAGCCGAATTTATGGGCGACTATGACGAAATGGCCAAAAAAGTGCAGGCAGGCATCGTCTCCAACAGCTTGCCTCATGTCGTTCAGCTCGGACAACGCCATGCGATTCCGCAAATCGCCGACAGCGGCAAGCTGCTGCCGATTGAAAGTTTTATGACCAAAGAAGAGATGGATGACGTATTGCCGGGATTCTGGCAAAGATACACTTACAAAGGGAAAAGGTGGGTCATTCCGTTTCAAGCGAGCACGCCGGTTATTTATTACAACAAGACTTTGTTGGAGAAAAACGGAGCGAAGGCGCCGGATACGTGGGACGATCTGATTGAAGCCGGCAAAAAGGTAAGCGGCAACGGAACTTGGGGTTTCAACTTGAACACCGACAGCCCATGGTATTTCCAGCCTATGGTGTGGAACCGCGGCGGACAGCTGATCAAAAACGACGGCACGCCAAGCTTGAACAGCAAGGAAGTAGTGGATACGCTGCGGTCCATTCAGGACGCGGTGCATGTATCCAAGGTCATGCCGCCAAATCAGATCAAGACGTCCAATGAAGACTTTATTGCCGGCAGACTTGGGGTATACTTCCGTTCGGGTGCCGGACTGGCGGGACTGAAGAAGCAAGTAGGCGATAAATTCCAGATCGGCGTTGCTTTCCTGCCGAAAATCAAAGAACGCTGGGTGCCGATCGGCGGCAACGGACTAGGTATTTTTAAATCCGACAAAACCTATGAAGAAGCTTCCTGGAAGCTGGTCTCGTTCTTGACCACCAAGGAAAGCACAGCGAAAAACTCGATGAGCACCGGGTATATTCCGATTAAGAAATCGGCGTTCGAGCTGCCGGAATTTAAGGAACATTTGACCAAAGATCCGAACTTCAAGGTAGCTATCGACCAAACGCAATATCTTCGCGGCGAAGGCATTCATCCGGCCGATGCGCTCATCTGGTCCGGCATCATTAAAGCGATCGAAACCGTGCACAATGACGCCAAAGCCGATCCGCAAGCGGTAATGGATAAGCTTCAGGCGGAAGTTGTCGATTACATGAAAACGTATAAGTAACATCATTACGCTGTTCGCACTGCGTGGGCGGGAAATACCGCCCATGCGGCCGCAGCGCAAAGGAGAATTGGCCTATGTTCAGAAATCTGGCGCATCGCGGCGCTTCTCAACACGCACCGGAAAATACGCTGGCCGCTTTTTATAAGGGCATTGAAATGGGAGCAAACGGATTGGAAACGGATCTTCGCTACAGCAAGGACGGCACGATTTTCCTGCTGCATGACGAAATGCTCGACCGCACGACAAACGGCACCGGGAGCAGCTCCAATTACACCTGGAAAGAGCTGCAGGAGCTGGATGCGGGATCATGGTTCTCGGCCGAATATGCGGGAGAACGTCTGGTCAGTTTCGAATCGTTTATTTATATATTCGGGCGTAAACCGCTTCAACTCGTATTGGAACTGAAAGGTGACCACCTCGAAGAAGACGTCGTGCGTTACGTGAAAAAATACGATATGTTGTCCAATACCATCGTGACATCGTTCAGTTATGACAGCTTGAAAGAAGTAAGACGGCTCGACAGCGAGGTAAAATTGGGGTATTTGGCCCGCGATTGGGACATGGACTTGCTGGGACGTCTGCGGGAAATACAAGTATTCCAGCTTTGCCCCAGTGCGGAAACGCTTACGGAAGAGCATGTGCGTACGCTGAAACAGGAAGGATTCGAAGTACGGTCATGGAAAGTCAAAGACGAGCAGCTTATGCATCATTGCTTAAACTGCGGGGTCGACGGGATGACGATTAATTTTCCCGAAAAGCTGAGCGAGGCGCTGCAAAGCCGTTAAAGGAAGCAGCGCACACCAATGTGATATAGAAAAGATGAGGTGCCGTCTATTCAGCGGCACCTTTTTATGTTTTGCCGGCGGCATGACGGCATCAGTCGATTTCCGTTATCCGCGTATCGCAGCAATGGTGACAGTGTTTATGATCCCAGTACCCCGAAACCGTATACTCCCGGTTGGCCCAATACGTTTTGCCGCAGCCGTCGCACGACCAGAAGCCTAAAGCATAACGCGTAAGCAGATAGGTTCCTTTCGGAATCCAATAAAAAGAAAAGATGAACAACGCCACGGTGTATTTGGCAAGCTGCGAGACGGCGAAAATAGGGAATAACAGCGGAATCCGTTTGATCGTTTTCATTGGAGGCCCACATCCTTTGTACAAGCTGGCTGTTAATCATTATTAACCGATTTATGCATCTGCAATCCCCGTATGCAGGGTTTTCCAATGAAAACTCCAGCATGATTTCGCTCACTTCGCTACTTTTTCAGCGGCCTCTGCCAGCGAAGGGCTGATTTTGCTTAAATTGTTTTTGAAAAAATGCGGAACAGCTCTGGCGGCCAACAGAAAAAGTGTGATAAGATAAATATATGTTTCATATATCGGCATTAGGTTTCACCAAATGAAACTTTAATTAGAGGAGGCACGTCATGGATACAAGGGAGCAAGGTCAAATCAAGGAGCAGGTTCAGCAGCAGTTTGGTAAAAATGCAGAAAAATACGTAACCAGCCAAAGACATGCAAAAGGTGCGGATTTGAGTGAACTGACGGAGCTGGCCCGGGCCGAAGGCGCGGCAACCGCTCTGGACATCGCTACCGGAGGCGGGCATGTGGCCAATGCGCTTGCAGCGTTCATCGAGCAGGTGACGGCATGTGATCTTACGCAGGAAATGCTTGAGCAAGCTCAGAATTTTGTGCAAGGCAACGGCCGGGCAAATGTGCGTTTCGTTCAAGAAGATGCGGAGACGTTGTCGTTTGCGGACGGATCGTTTGATTTGGCCGCTTGCCGTATCGCGGCGCACCACTTCCCTAACCCCGATGCGTTTGCGCGTGAAGTGAACCGTGTGCTGAAGCCGGGCGGCTGCTTTTTGCTGATCGATAACGTAGGCCCTGAAGATGACGAGCTTGACCGTTTTTATAACGAGTTGGAAAAGCAGCGGGATCACAGCCATGTGCGCGCATGGAAAAAATCCGAGTGGATCAGCCGTTTGGAGCGGAGCGGGTTCGTACTGGAGACGCTGAAGGCTTACCCTAAGCCGTTTGAGTTTCAAGGCTGGACTGAGCGGATGGGCTTGTCCGGCGAACAGATTGAAAGTTTGGCGAAGCTGTTCTCAGACGCTCCGGAAGCGATGCAAAAGCATTTTCATCTGGAATATGAAAATGGCCATATTACCGGATTTCAAGGCGAAGCCATCTTGGTCAAAGCAAGAAAAAGAATTTGATCGCAGAGTGAACGCTGCATAAGCGAACGCCGGCGCTTCTCCAGCATGATTTCGCTCACTCCGCTACTTTTTCGGTGGTCTTTTTGCGACTGGGACATTTTTCCGTGTTTTAAATACTAGGCCATTTGGATTATGATAGTAGAGTATATGCCACTTATTTCTACTATTTCTATACGGATGAGGTGTTATCCGCTTGTCGAGCATAAAAGAAATCGCTAAACTGGCGAATGTTTCTCAAGGTACGGCTTCGATTGTTCTTAACGGAAAAGGGGAGCAATACCGCATTTCTGAAAAAACGCAGCAAAAAATTTACGAAGCGGCGCGGCAGCTGAACTACCAGCCTAACATTTCAGCCAGGCGGCTGCGCAGCGGCGGGGAAACGGTGCTGCCGATCATCGCTTTGTTCTGGGCGCTGGATACGCGGACGATGCTGATCAGCAGGTTTCTCAAAGGGCTTCAGAAGACGCTCTCATCAGTTGAAGGCGAATATGAGCTGCTGATTCAGCCGTACGTCGGCTCGAAGCTAAGCGAGGTGCGCAGCCTCATTACCGGCACCCGTTTTAACGGAGCGATTATTGCCAACTCGACGGAAGAAGATGAGCAGTTCCTGGAGCAGGCGGCTTTGAAGGTTCCGATTGTAGTCTATCAAAGAAACTCGTCCAAATATTGCACCGTCAGTGTGGACAGTTTTAAAACCGGCGAGGAAGTTGCCGGTTTGTTTGCGAGCCGCGGTCACCGGGATGTGGGAATGATTGTGCCCGATGTGTCGTCGAAGGCGATACGGTTGCGGAAGGAAGGCTTCTTGAAGGCGGCCGGAGAACTTGGCTTAAACGTATCTCCCCGCCATATCGCCAGCTTCGATTTCTCGGAGCAGGGCGGGTGGGATGCGGCAAAACATCTGCTTCAAACCAACACCAGCCTGCCGTCCGCGCTGTTTGTCCTCAGCGACCAGATGGCTGTCGGCGCATTGTCCGCGTTTCATGCATCGGGCAAAAAAATTCCCGACGACCTGGAGATTGTCGGTTACGATGACGACGAGATGACCCGGTTTACGATTCCGACTTTATCGACCGTACATTTGCCGGTAGAAGAAATGGCCAGCGAATGCACACACATGCTGATCGATTTAATGCATCACCGGACAACGCAGCCGGTTGCGAAAGTGCTGCAAACACATCTGGTCATTCGCAATTCCTGCGGCGGTTTTAAGTAAAGCCCGTTTCGGCGCATTGCGACCTCAACCGTTTATAGCAAGGAACTTTGAGTTCACTGGCAGCTAGCCATCGTGAACTTTTTTTGTTTGCAAATAAGCTGGAAAGCAAATGTCCGTTGGGAGAATCCGCTGCATATTAACTGGGCCGGTCCAGAAGCAAGCTAAATCCTCCGCGGTGAAACAAAAAATGTTATATTTTGGTTGACATGAAAGCGCTTATCAAATAAAATAAAAAACGTATTAGCAAAACGTTTTAGCAAAACGTATTAGCATTATTGGAGCGTGATTTATGGCTAGCGTTAAAGAGATTGCCAAGCTGGCTAACGTGTCCCAGGGTACCGCTTCCATGGTGCTTAACGGTAAAGGAGATCAATATCGGATTTCCACAGCCACGCAGCAAAAAATATTAGAGGTGGCTAGAAGGCTGAATTATCAGCCGAATATATCCGCAAGGCGTTTGCGCAGCGGGGGAGAGACCGTACTGCCGATCATCGCATTGTTTTGGGCGCTTGATACTCGCACTTTTCTGATGAGCCGGTTTTTGAAAGCGGTTCAAAATTCGTTTAACGGCATGCATGACGAATACGAGCTTCTGGTCCAGCCTTTTGTTGGCACCAAGCTGCACGAAGTCCGAAGTTTGCTGACGGGAACCCGCTTTAACGGCGCCATCATTGCCAATGCGACGGAAGAAGACGAGCAATTTCTCGAGCAGGCCAATTTGCTTGTGCCCATCGTGTTGTACCAGCGCAGCTCGGACAAGTATACGTGTGTTCATGTCGACAGCTTCGTATCGGGAGAGCGCATCGCTTCGCTTTTCGCCAGCCGTAATCACCGTGAGGTCGGTTTGATCGTACCCGGGGTATCGTCCAAGGCGATCCGCATGCGCAAGGAAGGGTTTTTGTCCAAAACGCAAGAGCTTGGGCTCACCGTTAAAGAACACCACACCCTTTACGGTGATTTTTCCGAACGGGGCGGTTACGAGGCGATCCGGCAGCTGCTCGGGTCGGGAGGCCCGCTGCCTACGGCACTTTTTATGCTGAGCGATCAAATGGCCGTCGGCGCGCTGATGGCGCTGGATGAAGCGGGTGTCGCCGTTCCGCAGCAAATCGAAATTGTCGGCCATGATGACGACGATGTGACCCGGTTCACGATCCCGACACTCACCACCGTACATTTGCCTGTTGAAAAAATGGCCAAAGAATGCGTGAAACAGCTGGTCGATTTAATGCAGCATAAATCGAGCGAACCCGTTGTACGGAAGTTCGAGACACATATCAAGTTCCGCAAATCGTGCGGAGGATTCATCTAGCCATTCCTAAACATATAACGAAATTTCTTCATCCCGGTAAAATCACCTTCGGCTGAGCAGACTTGATGAGATAACAAATGTAAGATGCGACGCCGGATGGGGTTTCTTTTTGACACTAAGAAGAGGAGGTAAGTGAGGAAAAAGATCTAGAGAAACATAGGTATGAGCAATTATCTCATTGATTAAGATTAATTGAAAGGAAGTGCGGTAATTTGAAGAAGTTAAGACGTATGAGCATTGCGCTGTCTTTGGTTTTGACAGGCAGTATTTTGAGCACGGCCATCGCTTCCCCTGCGCAAGCGCAACCATCACCGGGATTGCAGGGAATTTACAGGACAAACATGTCTCCTGACGATGCTGTAAATAGCAGCGTGCATGGTTCCACAATGGTGGAGCTGAGCGACAACACCTTATTTACCGTGTGGTTCAGCGGAGACGGGGAGCGGGACGGCAATAACACCAAACTTGTTGGAGCCCGGTCAAGCGACGGCGGAAGAACATGGACGACTCCTTTTACCGTGTACGATACGCTGGATTTCCCCGACAACAACCCGGTGCTTTATGTGGATCATCAAGCCCGGCTGTGGTTGTTCTATAATGTAATCTACAATGGGCAATGGGTTTCCGCCCAAACGAAGTATATGTACGCCGATCCGGGTAATTATGAATACGCTGCCAGAAACGGGGGCAATCCGAAATGGCATTATCCGGCGCCGATCTACATGAATGCAGGCGATGCGATGGTTGGCTTATCCAGCGGTTATAGCGGCGGAAATTGGGCCTACAAAGTGAAAGGCTCCGAGATCAAGTCCGTTGATCCTTCCAAGGTAAATGCGACGACCGCACCGCTGGATACGACTAAATATCCGCTTGTCACGTCATGGTATAACCCAAATGACAAACGTTATGTCACGGACAGCTTTGTCGCTTCGATGAAGCAAAAATACGACCAATACCTCGTTTATCTCAATGCGCAAAAGCCGTATGACGATGTGTACACCGGCAGGACGCAAGAAGTTATCGACATGCTGAACACAGGACTGTATACGGTTTCAGGAGCGACATATACGAAATATGAGCCGCCGATTATTAAAAATTCGATTGAACGCGCTTCCGGCGCAGACAATGATCTTAATACCTGGAATCCGATGTACAGGAAACTGGGCTGGCAGACGAAAAACAAGCCGATCGAGGTTCAATATGGCGGCAAAACGAGATTGATTTTGCCTTTATATTCGGATTCTTTGGCTCTCTCCATATGCGTATATACGGATGATCACGGCGAGACTTGGCAGATGAGCGACGCGATTGTTGGTTCGGGGGCCATTCAGGGCACACTAGTTCAATTGCAGAACGGTACCATTCGCGGTTACTTCAGAAGCGGTAAATTGGACGGCAAAAACGGCCGCCTGGCGTGGCATACCACGTATTCTGATTCTACGGACGGCGGAGCAACTTGGAGTGTAGCGAAGGTGGATCCGTACTTGAAAAACGACGGCGGATTCGAAATTTCCAAGCTCCCGAACGGCGACTGGCTGGCTGCCACCAATCAGGAAACAAAGCGGGATGCTACGCAATCCGGTCACCGGAGCTCGATGGACCTGCTACTTTCCAAAGATGAAGGCCAAACCTGGAAATCGATCATGATCAAAAACGATCCGGCCTTCAAAGAAACGTACGAGTATCCTTCGGTTGTTGTAGACAGAAGCGGGAATGCTTTAGTTAACTACTCCTACTATTACTACATCGGCAGCGTGAAAAACAAAGCGATAGGTTACGCCAGAATCGAAGCGCCTGAAATTACAAAGCTGTTTGGTTCCGTTATTTCGGCAACCTATGGCGCGGGGACTCCGGTGCCTACCGTATCGGGGGCAACGTACGGCTCGCTGAATTTAAGCAAAAATACGAACGCTCAGTTGACCTTCACCTTGAACGTTGACGGCGGTACGGTAAATGACGGAGACCTTGTCTGGAGTTCGGACACGACTTCGGTTGCGACTGTCGCAACAGTTAACGGCAGCACAGCCACCGTTTCGGCGTTAAACGTCAATTCGGGTACGGCATTGATTACCGTCATCAGTCAAAAATACGGAACGATTTATAAATTTTTTGTTAATGTTACCCCAGGGAGTCCAGGTTGATGAAGCCGAAGAAGTCCATTTCAAAGGAGCAATGATCTATGAATAGAAAGTTAACGTTAGCTACGCTGCTTACAACGTGTGTTGCCTTAACGGCAACCAGCTTTCCCGCATTGGCGGCGACGTCTACGGGAGTTCTAAACGTAGATAGCACCGTAACAAGCATTTTCGATCCGGTCAAGGACAATGGGGATGCTGGCGATCATACCCACGGATCCAGCATTGTTGAGCTTCCGAACGGCGAATTGTTGTCCGTTTGGTTTCAAGGCAATGGCGAACGCGACGCCACGACGACCCGGATTATGGGAGCACGCTCTCTTGACCAAGGTAAAACATGGAAAACGCCGTTTGTCGTAACGGACGCTCAGCAAATCGCCGACATCAACCCTGTCGTGTATGTCGACTCCGGCGACCGGCTTTGGTTGTTCTGGTATCCGGTTCTAGCTGGACGTTGGAATACATCGCAGCCGATGTACGCATACGCCGAGAAGGGCAACTACGAATTCGAGCAAGTCGGCAACAAGAAGCCCAATTGGGACTTCTCCGAAATTATCAATATCAAGATCGGGATGAACACGGGCAGCGTGGTCGATCCTTCCAATACCGTCGACTATATCAGCCAGGAACGTCCGGAACTCAAGAAAGGTTTCGTCAATACGTTTAAAGCCAAGTTAGCCGACCAGAAAGATTATGTGTTTAAGCCGATCGATCAAGGCGGAGCGGGTGTAAGCCAGCGAATCTGGGGTGGTGAATTTGATTCCCTCGTTACGGAAGTCATGCAGCTGATCGGCGGAGATCCGACGAAATATAAGTACGCTCCGACAGTAGCGGATTCGATATGGCAGCCGCGTTCCGGTTACCCGCTAGCCCGGCGGTTGGGATGGCAGACCAAAGACAAGCCGTTTGCCGTCAATCTCGGTAATGGCAAAGTTCGGCTGCTGCTTCCGTTATACTCCGATACGCTGGAGACCAGCATCATGGCGTTCACGGAATACGATCCGTCAAAGCGGCTTGCGGATAATTCGATCCGCTGGGAAGTAAGCGAACCGCTTGTTGGCGTCGCTAACGTGCAACCGACCATGGCGCAAAGAAAAGACGGCACGATCGTCGCTTACATGCGGGACAATGGCAAAAGGCCTTATCGCGTCATTTCCTCCGAATCGAGGGATGGCGGACTCACATGGACGATTGCGAAAGACGTGCCGGAGCTCCAGGACCCGGGTGTCGGCCATGACCTGCTTCAATTGAAAAACGGAAACTGGGTGTTCGCCCACGTCGATACTGAATCGGGAAGAAATACGTTAGCCGTTGCACTTTCGGATGACGAAGGGAAAACGTGGAAGTACAGAAGGCACCTGGTTGTCGACACAAGGGCCAACGTGGGGAACTATCATTATCCGGCTGTCTCGGAAGCTAAGAATGGCGATATTTTGATCAGCTTCAGCCGTTTTTATTCTTCGGACGATAAGAACGCAGCCAATCAATCGTTAGCTTCATACAAACATATCGTTTTCTCCAGAGTGACGGAGGATTGGATCAAGCAAGGCGACGCCAATACAGTGATCCGCGAATATGCCAGCAACGATTACGAGATTGCCGTACCTGCATCCTTTAACATTAATACGGCTTCCGACGATGCGATCAAATCGTTGTTCCCATCCACGGTCAAGGGATATTACACCTTCGGCAAAGGTGCGGTCAACGCAGTGCTGCCATCGGTGGACCTGCCGGTCAATTGGGATATTTCCAAAATCAAAGCGAATTTCATCTTAAACAAATACAGCGACAAAAACATTACGGGAACCGTCAATACGGATAAGCTGCCTTCCGGCGTAACCAACGCCATGCTGCCCGCTTTTGATCCACAGCTGAGGGTATATTTATACAATGACCCGGCAGCCGTACCTGCAACCAAAGTGACGCTGGACCAAAGCAGCCTGAATTTGTTCGCCGGCGGGACAGCCACCCTCAAGGCCACGGTTGCGCCCGATAATGCAAGCAATAAAACCGTCTTTTGGACCAGCAGCAATCCGAAAGTGGCTACCGTCGATACCAACGGCGTCGTGAAGGCTGTAGCTGTGGGCAGCGCTTCGATTACCGCGCAAACGCTGGATGGCGGCTTTACCGCCAAAACGGACGTTCAAGTTAACTTCTACAGTTCAGGCGGCAGCTCCGGCGGTAGTCCAAGCGGAGGAACAAGCAGCGGTCCAAGCGGTACCGGAACGACCGGCACAACGACGGATAACGGAACCGGCACTACCGGAAGCCAAGGAAATTCCGGCACATCGGGAACGACTTCGGGACAAACCGCATTTAAAGACATTACCGGATATTCGTGGGCGCAAGCTGCCATCGAAGCGTTGGCCAGCAAAGGAATTGTCAACGGAACCGGAGACCAAGTATTCTCGCCGGAGAAAAATATTTCCCGTGCCGATATCTTGACGATGCTGGTTCGCGCGTTGGATCTTAAAGCGACCTTTGACTCCAACTTCTCCGACACCCAGCAAGGAGATTACTACTACGAATCACTTGGTATTGCTAAAGCGCTTGGCATCACAAATGGCGTCGACGGCACGAGCTTTAATCCGACCGCCGAGATCAGCAGACAAGATTTGATGGTGCTTGCTGCCAGAGCGCTGAAGGTGACGGGCAAATTGACCGAGTCGGGTACCAAAGACGATTTAAGCGCCTTTAAGGACGTCTCGAATATTGCCGACTACGCGGTTGACAGCATCGCTGCACTTGTCAAAGCCGGGATCATCGAAGGCAGCGACAATATGATTAATCCGCAAGGCAAAGCAACAAGAGCGGAAGTTGCGGTTATCGTATTCCGTATTTTGGATAAACTGAAGTAGGTAAGGTTATTATCGAAATAACCATGTGCCAACAGGCCATCCCTTTTTGGGGGATGGCCTGTTATATGTGGACGAAGTTGGTTAAATGATTGCCTATCTTTTACGGACAGCAGTTTGGAAAGCTATTGCGACGCTGAATTTTGTTCATACTTTAATATTTTGGCTAGCTCGGCATCCATATTTTTCTTCGCTTCCTTCAGCAGCGCATCGGGGACGCCTTTGCCGTTCAGCGCCAAATCCCGGACACGGTACATTTCCGCCCAGTAAAATGATGCGACGGGGGAGACGGGTCTAATCTTTGCCGTTGTCAGCAGGTCGAGGAACACCTTGATATTCGGATCCTCACGCAACTTAAGCTGCTCGTTCACCGCAGGCATGGAAGTAATCAAGCCTTTTCCGTTCGGGCGTCTGGTCCACAGCAGATTTCCTTCCTTAAGGGCCACAAACTTGATAAATCGCCAAGCTGCTTCGCGGTTTTTGGCGCCATGAGGGATGATTAAGGCGTTGCCGCCGATCCACGACAAGGAAGGTGAGCCCGATTCCGACGGCATCAGAGCCACTCCCCACTCGAAATCCGGCTTATTTTGCTGCGCTCCGCTTAATATCCAATTGGTCTGAAACTCAAACCCGACCTTGCCGGTCCAGAACGGCTCCATTTCATATTGGGCGAGTGATTCGCTGAAGCCGTTCAAAGAGGAAATATCGTATTTTTTGGCATACGCGGCCATCCATTGCAGCGCTTTGACGACCTGTGGCTCGGTGGGATCAAATTCACCGTTTGTCATAAAGCTCGCGCCGAAGTTAACCCCATGAGTAAACAAAGAACCTTGACCCATCCAAGGCAAAAATCCGACCTGCTCGTATTTTCCGTTCCTGTTCTTCAAGAACATCTTCTCCGCCATACGATCCAGCTCTTCCATCGTTGTCGGCGGCTTATTCGGATCAAAACCAGCCTTTTCCATCAGCGTTTTATTGTAATACATTGCACGGGTATCGACCAGAAAGGGCAACGCATACACTTTGCCCTTGTAGTTCGTTTCTTCCCATACGCTGCGATAATAATCGTTCGGATCAATCCCGTCCCGTTGAATCAGGTCGGTGATGTCGTCAATAGCGCCCTTCGCCGCCCAGGAGCCGATAGCAAACCGGTCGAATGTCGCTACATCCGGGGCATTCCCGGCGGCAATCGCCGTCAGCAGCTTGTCCGACACATGCGTTTTGCCGGTTTCCTCGGCGAAAGACATTTTCACCTTAATATCCGGATTGGCCTTCTCGAATTCGTCGATCACATACTTCTGAAAATCTCTTTGAAAATCGCCGCCAATGGAGAACCAGAACTGGATTGTTGTCGGGTTTTGGTGCGCTGTTTTTTCTCCCGCCAACCCTTTTATCGCTTGGATGCCAGGATCCGAAATCCGGCAACCCGACATGATGAGCAGCAGCAAGAGCGCGAGCATGAATGTCAGAAAAACCGCTGCTATTTTGTTAGATCGGCTGTTCAAACCACGCATCCCCACATCCGCTCATCCTTTCCGTCCGTCAGATTTATTTCATTATACTCTATTCCGGCTCTTATTTAAGCACAAATCGGCGAATCGCCTGCGCCACTCCATGTTCTCTGTTGCTGCCGGTCACGGCATTCGCCAGCCGCTTCACTTCTTCCTGCGCATTGCCCATCGCCACACCGATCCCGGCGGCTAGCAGCATCGCCCTGTCGTTCAGGCTGTCGCCTACAGCCATGACCTGCTCCATCTTCAAGTCATACAGCCCGCAAACGTCACGAATCGCGCTTGCTTTGGAAACACCCTGCGGATTGATCTCAATGTTGCTTGGATGGGAATTCGTAATCTCCATTGCGCCCAAAGTCTGCGCCCGTTCGCGAACCCGCTCCAGCTTGCTCTGATCCGCTGAGAAATATCCGAACTTAAGCCAGACGGTTTGATCGTTTACGGAGGCAGCCCAGGTATCTTTCTTGACCTCTCCTTCCGTCGTATAACCCCAGAACGGGCAATCTTCGGCAGCGGCAATCTCATACAATGCCGCCACCGTCTCAGCGTTTAGCGTATGCCGTTTATGCAACCGGCCCGCAGCGTCCCATACCTCGCTCCCGTTAGCGGCGATCAGCGGCGAGTCCAGCTCCAGCGACTCCCAGTAAGGCCGAGCGCTGTTCACCTCCCGCCCTGTAGCAACGATCACCGTCACTCCTTGAGCACGCGCCTCGCCGATCGCCTTGCGATTTTCTTCCGAAACTTGGTGATGCTCATTCAGCAGCGTCCCGTCAAGGTCCAACGCCACCAGCTTTATACCGTTCATGCAGTTCTCCTCCAGTTGTTGATGTAATCCAGCTAAACTAACCTTTTAATCCGCCCAGCGTAATACCCTGCACCAGCTGCTTCTGGAAAACAAGAAAGACAAGCACGGAAGGAATCAAAATAACGGTAACTCCCGCCATAATGGGGCCGTAGATGACACTTTCGGAAAATTGCAGCATCGTAATGCCGACCTGAACCGTCCGCATATTTTCTGAATTGGTAACGAGCAGCGGCCATAAATAAGTGTTCCACAAAGCGATAAAAGAGGCAATAAAAATCGAAGCCATAATCGATCGGGACATCGGTACCAAAATGCGGGTAAAAAACCGGAAGTCGCCGCAGCCGTCAATAAAAGATGCATCCTTATATTCTTTGGAAATGGTCAAGAAATACTGCCGGAGAATGAACATGTACGTAGCCGAGGCCATCATGACAATAATAACGCCGGAATACGTGTTGATCATCCGCATATTGGCGACAGTAATGTAGTTGGTAATAATCAGCATATCGCCGGGAATCATCATCGTACCGAGAATAAACATGAACCACAGCTTCTTGAACCTGAACTCCAGAAACGAAAAAGCATATGCCGCCAGGCTGCTCGTTATCAGTCTGCCTGCCGTGCCGATCATGGCGATCAGAAAGGAATTCCATATAAACCGCAGCAGCGGAGTGGAGGTAAACACGGTCTCATAGTTTTTTAAATAAAATCCGCTTGGAAGCAGGTTGGGCGGGAAGGAGCTCAGCTCGCTGGAGGTCATAAAGCTGGCGCTTACGCAGTACAGCACCGGAGAGATGACGATCAGGCCTACAAGGAGGCAAAAACCGCTGAACAGAAGGTCGCGTGTCTGCCGTTTGGTTTTCATGAATAGTGCACTCCTTTCTTCTCATAAAGGAATGTAACCAGCGTAAACAGCATCACGATCACAAAGATCATAATCGCCACAGCGCTTCCATAGCCGTACTTGCCATTCTCGAACGCTTCGATATACATCCGGTAGATCATCGTTTCGGTAGCTCCCATGGGCCCGCCTTTTGTAAGAATTAGGATGGGACCAAACACCATCAGCGAATGGATCAAATCGGTGATGATCAGAAAAAACAGCGTGGGTGAAATGAGCGGCAGCTTGATGTGAAGCAGCGACTGCGTGTAGCTGCTGCCCTCCATTTCGGCGGCTTCGATCAGCTCTTCGGGCACATTGCGGATGGCTGCCAGCAGAAACAGAAAGCTGAACCCGAGGCCCATCCAGATCGAGACGATCGCAATGCCGACCATCGCATATTTGGCGTCGCCGAACCAGTTGATATGCAGCCCCGTATAAGCGTTTAATATCCCGATCGAAGGGCTTAATATGAACTGAAAAATCATGGCGGCCGACGACATCGACACCGCCATCGGAAGCGCAAACATGATTTGGTAAATGCGGCTGCCCTTGCGCTTTTTCTCGGCGAGCAGCGCCAGAGCAAGGCTGATAATCAGTGTGCCGGGAATGGTAATCACGGTATATTTTAATGTATGTGCGAACGTAGCCAGCATCCGCTGGTCTCCGAAAACGGTCAGAAAGTTTTCCAGCCAGACAAACTCGACTGGATTGCCGTTCATATCAACCAAGGAAAAGCTAAGAAAGAACGTTTTGACAAACGGATAATAAGTAAATAAACCGACAAAGAGCAGGCACGGCAGCAAAAATAGGTAGGGCTTAGCGGCTTCCTGCATTTTTTTTCGAGTAAACGAGTACGTCAGCTCCGATCTTTTCACCCCGGGGGAATCTATATTCATAGTTCATTCTCCTTAATATGCAGCGTCGTTCCCAAATACTTGCCTGGTTCCATCCGCTGACGCGGCCATTAGTCATCTAACAGCCGCGCGGCTGGAAAAAATATGATACGGCTCCGTCACCTTATGCCAAAACAAGCCCGGCTACAACCGGATAATGATCGGAAGGATAACGACCGTCGATCATACGCCGGTCAATTTCAACCGCCGATACCTGCAGATCGGGTGTCACGAAAATATAATCAATCGGCTCGCCTTCGGTACATCCGCAGTAATCGGTATGGAACGAAGTTCCAAGCGGTCCGTCCTTAACGGAATAAGCGTCGGTCATACGTACAGGCGCCTTCTGACTTTCCAGCTCGCCTCTCAGTAGACGGATGACCGGGTTGTCCGGCGTGGAATTGAAATCTCCCGACAAGATCACAGGCAGCTGTTTCGCGGCGAGCTGTTCGCTTATCCTTTCGCAAATGATTCGAATTCCTTGCTCTCTAGCCTGCTGACCGCGGTGGTCGAGGTGCGTATTGAAGAACAGCAGCTCCGTGCCTGTACTACTGTGCCGAAAATGCGCCCATGTGCAGATGCGCGGAAACGAGCTGTCCCAGCTGATGCTGCCGGGGACTTCAGGATGTTCCGACAACCAGAACGTGTTGTGCTCCAAGACCTCGAGTTCATCTTTCTTAAAAAAGATGGCGCAATGCTCGTCCTGCCCGTCGCCCATACGGCCTTCGCCGATCCAACGATATTCCGTTAACGACTGGAGATCGTCCAGCATGTCAGGTTGCGCTTCCTGTGTGCCGAAAAACAACGGATTGTGCTGTCTCACCATTTCGGCCGCCTGCCCGCTGCGAAGATGCCATGCATTGCCGCCGTCCTGCGCGCGGCTCGTTCTCAGGTTAAACGTCATCATCGTTATTTTCATGGAATGCTGCCTCCGTTATTTCTTCACATTGTTGACTCTGTTGTAATCGCTAAGCGCTTTATTGCTTCGTGCAGCCATGTCCGTAATGGCCTGATCAATGCTTTTCTTGCCTTGCACATAGTTGAGCGTTTCCTCCAGCATGGCCTGGCTGAATTCGGCGCTGACCGGTCCCATCGGCTCCTGTGTTTCCGGGGATGATGCGTGCAGCTGCTCAATGGCTGTTTTAAACAGTGGATTTTTGGTCAGATGTTCTTTCATCTGCGGCAGATCGTAGGTTTTCACGTTGACAGGGAAGTAGCCTGTTCCGGTATGCCAGACGAATTGCGACTCCGGCGTAACACCGTACTTCAGGAAGCTCCATGCGGCATCGATCGCCGCTTGATCTCCGCGGTTCATAATGTACAGCGCCGAACCGCCGACAGCGACCCCGCCTTTATCTGATTCGCTTACTTTCGGATAAAATGCAGTGCCGACTTCGAACTTGTCTCCCACTTTTGTGAGCGTTCCCTTGAGCGATGCAGTAGAACCGACAAACATCGGCATTTTGCCTGCCGCAAACTCTTCATCCGATTTCACATCGGAGCCGGTTAAGATACCGCCGGCATCGATGGCTTTTTTCCATTCCGTCAAATACTTCTTCATCGAACCGTTTGTATCGAACTCTACAGCTGTCATCACGTCAGCACGGCCGTTTTTGTTATTGCCGATGTATGCTCCTTGCATGCCGATCCAACTGGACAGGTGATATTGGTCAGGGTTCACCGCAAAGCCCCACTGGCTTACGGTACTGCCGTTTTTCTTGGTCATCTTGGCTGCGAATTTGCCAAGCTCGTCAATCGTTTGCGGCGGTTTGTTCGGATCGAGTCCGGCTTCTTTAAACATATTTTTATTGTAGTAGAGCAGGATGGTCGAGTTGGCGAACGGAATGCCGACCTGCTTGTTTTTGAAGCTAAATCCGGCCAGCGTATTCGGCTCGAGATCCTTTACCGGGAACGAGGGATCCTTGGCAATTAAATCCTGAGCCCAGATGATGGCCGGAACGTCCTTAATATACGCCGTGTCGGATGCCGGAACTTGCACGATGTCCGGAAAATCCTTCTCGTTTTTGGCTTGTACAGCCGCCTTCACCTTCTTCAGCAAGTCCGCATAACTGCCTTGGAAAACCGGCGTAATGGTAATGCTCTTTTCTTTGCCCACCGTTTCGTTGAAGCTTTGCACCATCTTTTTAACTACCTCTTCATTGGTGCCTCCCATTGCGTGCCAGAACGTTAAATTAATCGGTCCCTTGCTGGCGCTTGGTTTCGCCGTAGTGCTTGCCGCAGGTCCGCCGCCACCGCTGCAGCCAGCCAGCGCCACCATCATCGCCGCCGCAGCCGCCATAGTTTTCATCGATTTCTTCATTCCCCGAACCTCCTGTTATCGTTACCTTTTTTTTGTTAGTGCTTACATTGTGCTGTATACGAGGATGTATACATATTGTAAACAAAGGTTCCGTACTCAAGGAACGGGGCTTATTTTGTATTTAGTGCTGTTCTTTTTGTATGTTTACCGAAAATGGTCCACTTAAGCGGTCCCGGCCAAAGGTACCGTAATCGTAACCCGTGTGCCGGCTCCTTGCTCGCTGTCAATGTCAAGACCGTAAGATTCGCCGTAACCCAGCTTAATTTGGGAATTAATATTTTTTAACGCAAAGTTATCCGAGCTGATCAGTTCGCCGTCTTCCAGCATTTTTCTAATTTCCAGCAGCTTGTCCGGCTCTATGCCGGCACCGTCATCCGTCACGGTAAATACGAGCAGCTCCTCTCTTTTCTCCCAAGCAATCGACAGGCAGCCCGGTCCTTTCTTCTTCTCGATGCCGTGATAGATCGCATTTTCGACCAGGGGCTGAAAGAGATGCTTCAGCACGCGGTATTCGAGCACATCGGCATCGGCTTTGACCTGTACCTCAAATTTGTCCTGGTAACGCACCTTCTGAATCGAAATATAGCTGTTCAGCAGCTCGATCACCTCGGCGACGGTCGCTTGATCCCGGCCTTCGTTCAGCGAAAGCCGCAAATATCGGGACAATCCGAAAATCATCGTACTGATTTCATCCACCTTATGAACCCGCGCAATCCAATGGATGGAATCGAGTGTGTTATAAAGAAAATGCGCATTGATTTGCGAGACCATCATTTTCAGCTGGGTTTCTTTTTTGAGCAGTTCTTGAATGTACAACTCCTCGATCAAACTTTTGATATGGGCAACCATCACGTTAAAATTGTCAAACAGCAGACCGAACTCGTCTTTCCGGTCGTTCACAATTTTCGCCTTAAAATCGCCGCCCCTGACTTTTTTCATAAACTGAAGCAGCAAGTAGATCGGCTTATTGATGTGATTCACAACAACAAGAGCAAGCAGCGTAGCCATGATAGCGAAGCCGATAATTAAATATACGGTGAACAGGCCGATTTGCCTGGATTCCTTCAGCAGCTCGTCCATGGACGCCATCTTCACAATTTTGAAATCGGTATTCGCCACGCTGTCGTAGACAACCAGTTGTTCCTCCCCATTGTGCATGATCGTCTTCAGACCGCTTTCATCGTCCGGCAATGACACGTCAAAGGTGTCCATAAACCGGCTGCCGTCGGAAGCGGCGACAATGGTATTGTTCTTGCCCACAATATAAGAATGTCCCGGTGAGTGGAGGTTCATATCGTTTAAAATTTTCACAATATCGCCAAGCTCCACATCGTACAAAAGGATGCCGACAATGTCCATTTTGCCCGACAAATCCTTGACTGCCCGGCCAAACGTAAACACCGGTTCGGTGTCCCGGCTGCGCGGACTGAAGGGCGCCTGATTGCCCAGCCACACGACCGCGCCGTTCGCATCGCGGATGAGCTTGTACCAAGGTTCCTCTTGAAAAATATTAATAATCGGCATGGAAATCGTCGGGGCCACAGTCGAATACCGGATCGACGTGCCATATTCCCCAAGGATGTACACATTCACCGTGTCGTTTTGGGAATTGATGAAGTCACTGAAAAACTTGTTGATATTATCGATATTTTGACTGTGTTCGTAACTGTCCTCGAATTGATTTTTAATTTCCTTCTGCAGTTCTTTCAGACTGAAGATCATCGTCGAGCGGTTTTCATAATCCTTGAGCAGCATATGCAAACGTGTATTTGCCTGTTTCACGCCGTCAAGGGCAAATCCGCCGACCTTGGTTTCAATCATCTGTTTTGATTTGTTATAAGACAGCAGCCCCATAATGGGCAGCGCGATAATCATCGTGCCCAAATAAACGATAAACAGCTTGAAGCCAACCGAACTCCAATTAAAATGTATTTTAAACATGCCGCTCCCCCTTATGAACGCGCCTCATGGACTACAGACAGCACAAACTAACATTTGTCCCGGTATTGGGAAGGGGTGATGCCTTCGTTTTCCTTGAATACCCTTACAAAATGCCGCAGGTCGGAGTAACCGATTTGCTCGGCGATTTCATACACCTTCATCGTTGTCAGCTTCAGCAGCTTTTTCGCCCGGTCAACCCTTTGGCGGATAACGAATTTGCTGAACGTTTCCCCGGTTTCGTCATGAAATACTTTACTGAAGTATGACGGATTCAAGCTGACATGAAGCGCCACCTCCTGCATCGTGATTTCCCTCAAATCATGGCGGCATATGTATTCAATTGCGAGTTGAACGGTTCTTCTGTTGGAATTCTGGCTGCGGTATAGTGTACCAAGGCTGCTAAACAACGGGAGCAGCGTGTTCGTAAATTCGGGCAGTGTGACCTTGGCGGTCGCAAGTTCTCTTCTGAGCTTGCTTATGTCGGAGTGTGTCCCGTTATCGGTCTGGCCTTCCGCGTCCAGTCTGCCGGCTATATTTTTAAGAATGGCCGATAAGCCCCGGCTTAGCTGAATTGGTGTGTAGGATTGCGCGCAAGATTGAAGATGAAGCCGAAGCGACTCCAGCAGCTCCGTTACGGTGCCGTCCTCGCCAAGCTTGATAGAGTTAGTAAACCGGTTTAACCAAGCGTCTCCGAGGCCGGAATAATCAGACCCATTGGTGTTGTGATCCATCGGCAGACGAAGCTGTTCGGCTGCATACACACTTGCGCTTCCCCCTAGAAAGCTATAACTTAAGGCATGCATCGCTTCTTTGCATGCCAGAGCCAGGTCGGACACATCACAGGTTCGGCTGACGCCTGCGTTCACTTCGACCCCCAGGTACGTTCTCGCAGCGCTGATGAGAGCCTCCAATTTGCTCAAGAGCGGCTGCAACGGGAACGGTTCGGCAGGACCGGCAGAATTGCCGGGATCAGCGGGATAGGCCGGACCAGTGGAGAGCGCGGGACTGGTAGAGCGGGAAAGCAGCAATACCACATCGATTTCCTGATCGTCCAGCGGGCACCCGATAATCGTACCCAACGAGCCGCCGACCTCCTCACCGATGTTGGCCAGTCCGATTCTCGTCAGCGAACGGGACTTCTCATCGTCACCCTTAATCCCCCAGTTCTGCACGGAGACGGCAATGACCTCGATATTCGCCGGATCTAATTTGAGCCCAAGCGACTCCCATTTCTCCAGCAGTCCGCTTGATGTTCGCTGACGCTCTTGAAACAGCAGCTTTTCGAGCAGGCGTTGGCGGGCGAGCGGCAGGCTTTCTCTGATGCTGTGTGTCATTTGCTCCAGCAGCTTAGCTTCTGCGTGCTCCTTCTTCAGATCGGCCGTGCATCGGCGAACCACTTCCAATAAAACTTCTTCCTCTATTGGTTTCACCACATAATCGTACGCGCCTAGCTTAACGGCGCTTTGGGCGTAGCTGAAATCGGTATATCCGCTAATAAAAATAACCTTTGTGCGTATATGCTGCCGCTTCAGGGCAGCCATCAGTTCCAACCCGTCCATTCCCGGCATCTTGATATCGGTAATTAATATATCAGGCGCATGAGCGGCAATAAACTCAAGCGCTTCTTGACCGTCTGCGGCTTCTCCAATCGGCTCGATTCCCTCGGCTTGCCAATTAATCGTCTGGCGCAATCCCTGACGAACCCATTTTTCGTCATCTGCGATAAATAGTGAAAACATGCCCATGCTCGGCTTGTGCTCCCTTCGGTTTAGTTGTTACAAATGCAGCGACGGTACACATTCGTCAGAGCTTAACCATTTTCCTTCATTTCCTGCGAATCAAGATTTCAGCATCAAACTACCAAAACAAAGCATCGTTCTCATCTGTTGCCGGGCGCCGGACTGCACTATCATAGAGTTGTACCCGCCGGCGGGATGATGAATCAACGAAACGACATAAGAGGTGCATTCGACAGTGGAACTGCAAACGGTTCATAAAGAGTTTGTGTTTGAAGACAAACGCCCATTCCTTAGCTGCCACGCTTCAACGCTGATCGTGCTGGAGCATGATGAGGTACTTGTTGCATGGTTTGGGGGGACGGCCGAAAAAAACAGTGATGTCGCGATCTGGATATCCCGGCGGCAGAGCGCCGGCGGCTGGGGCGAACCTGTAAAAATTGCCGATGAAGAGGGAGTCGCACATTGGAATCCGGTGTTGTTTCAAGGTGCAGACGGGCGCATTTTCCTGTTCTATAAAGTGGGCCATGAAATAATCGATTGGCATACCCGGGTGATGGTTTCTACGGACGGAGGGCATACGTGGAGCGGGCCAAAGGAACTGGTGGACGGAGACCGCGGCGGCAGAGGACCGGTGAAAAACAAACCGATCCTGCTGGATAGCGGGGCCATTGCCGCCCCAGCTTCATTGGAGCGTCCGGACCCGGATCATCCGGGAAAAGAAATATGGGAGGCGTTTGCCGACCTGTCGTTTGACGGCGGAGCAACCTGGAGTTCTAGCGGCATCGTACCGCTGGATGGAAGTTTGCTGCAAGGGCAGGCGCACACGAAAGCGAAAGGGGTTATTCAGCCTGCCTTATGGGAGGACGCAAACGGGCTGCACATGCTGTTGAGAAGCACGGAGGGTTGGATTTACCGCAGCGATTCGACGGACGGCGGGGCAACCTGGTGTACGGCTTATCCTACGCCGCTTCCCAACAACAACAGCGGCCTTGATGTGGTGAAGACGGACAACGGCCTGTTGGCGCTTGTCTGCAATCCGGTTCAAGGATCCGGCACAAGCTCGCCGCGATCTCCGCTAACGGTTGTTTTTTCAAGCGATAACGGTGAATCCTGGGGAAACGAATTTATACTGGAGGACGGGCCGGGCGAATACTCCTATCCGGCCGTTGTGGCCAAGGGAAACCGTCTGTACATCACGTATACGTGGAAAAGGGAGCGAATTGCGTTTTGGCAGATGCAGCTAAGGGAGTGAGCGGCATGGGTAAAAGGAGTGCAGCGGCAGCCGCATCCTTGGTCAAATCGCCGGCTCAAAAAGGGCACAGCTGGTTTTGGCCGTATTGGGATCTCTATTTGATTATGGTGCCGGGCATCGTTTATTTTATCGTGTTTAAATATGTGCCGATGACCGGGGCTGTCATTGCCTTTCAAGATTACAGCGTGTTTGCCGGGATCATGGAGAGCGATTGGGTCGGTCTTAAACATTTTAAAGAAATCTTTCTGGACACGGAGTTTTACACCGTATTGCGCAATACGCTGCTGATCAGCTTGTACAAACTGATCTGGGGGTTCCCCGGACCGATTGTGCTGGCGATTCTCCTGAACGAAGTCAGGAGGATGTTTTTCAAGAAGACGGTGCAGACGCTCGCTTATTTGCCGCATTTTTTGTCGTGGGTGGTGCTTGGCGGCATTTTGTATAATGTGTTGGCGCCGTCAAACGGTATCGTTAACGGCATCTTGAAGTTGTTTGGACATGAGCCGGTGTTTTTTCTGGCAGACCCGAATTGGTTCAGGACAGTGCTTGTGGCCAGCGATATTTGGAAAGAAATCGGGTGGGGCGCGATCATTTATTTGGCCGCTTTAGCCGGCATCGACCAGCAGCTGTACGAAGCCGCCGTAGTGGACGGGGCAAACAAGTGGCGGCAAATATGGCATATTACGCTGCCTTCCTTGACAAGCACGATCATCATTTTGCTGGTGCTGCGGTTAGGGCATGTGCTGGACGTCGGATTCGAGCAAATCTTCGTGTTGTACAATCCGATGGTGTACAGCGTAAGCGATGTCATCGAAACATTTGTGTACAGGACGGGCATTACGCAGGCCGATTTCAGTTTTTCGACGGCGGTAGGGCTGTTTAAATCCATTGTGGGCCTGATCCTGGTCGTAGCGGCAAACAAGCTTGCCAAAAAACTCGGGCAAAACGGCGTATGGTGACGGCCGATGCAACCATCGGAATGGCGTAGGTACGAACCTTTTCCGCATAAGCCGATGCTCAAAACATCGGCACAACCGATTGGCAAATGGTCCCCGAAGGCTCGACGCTATGTTAGGAGGCGGCAATGATGAAATTATCACAGGGCGAACGCCTATTTACATGGATCAACTATACGCTGCTCAGCGTATTCGGGCTGCTGGCGCTTGCCCCTTTTATCCATATATTGGCGCAATCGTTCAGCAGCTACAGGGCCATCATGTCCGGCGAAGTCGGCTTATGGCCGGTCGATTTTACGAATTACGCCTATAAGGAAGTGTTTGGCGACAGCTCGTTTATCCGTTCCTTTGTCGTCAGCGTGGAGCGGACGGCGCTTGGAACGGCGGTTAATGTCGTATTGACCTGCCTGCTCGCGTATCCCCTGTCCAGAGCGTATATTCGGGGGCGCAATGCGATTATTTTTATGATGGTGTTTACGATGATTTTCAGCGGCGGCATGATCCCGACTTATTTGCTGGTCAAAGCGGCCGGGCTGCTGAACAGCTTCTGGGCGTACATTATTCCGGGAGCGCTCAGCGCATTTAACGTGATCATTATGAAAAACTTTTTTCAAAGCGTGCCGCTGGAGCTTGAAGAGTCGGCCAAAATGGACGGCTGCAGCAATTTGGGCATCATGTTCCGCATCTTTGTGCCGCTGTCGATGCCGGCGATTGCGACGATCGCGCTGTTTCACGGGGTGAGTCATTGGAACTCGTTTTTTGACGCGGTGCTTTATGTGAACGATAAAAGTTTGATGCCTTTGCAGGTGTATCTCCGCAATTTGATCCAGTTTAATACGACGGACATTCATTTGAACGATTCGCTGGAGCAGCAGCTGCTTGCTCTGGAGTCGATCAAAGGGGCGACGATCATCGTCAGTACCGTTCCGATGCTGATTGTGTATCCGTGGCTGCAGAAATATTTTGTAAAGGGAATTATGATGGGGTCGGTCAAAGGGTGACTTATGGGATTGTTGCAGGGAAGGGATGACATTCCACCGCCGGTGGAAAACCGTGTTATGTTGAACTTATTAAGCACCACGAATGCAGCCCGTTCCGTTCCGAAAGGGATTATTTTGCCGCTTCAGACAGCTTGTTTTGAATTCCTTTTATTGAATAGGCCTGCGGATTGTAGGAATTCAAAGCCAAAACTCGCCGGCAAAACAATTCCCTTTCTCCACTGCACTCGGTGTTTTCCGGAAGTTCCTACGTGGGCTTATGCATGGGGTGAAACACGGTTTTCATAGCGGACATTTCATGTCATTTCCTTTCCCTTGAACGTGCCCGGGGAATAAAAATGTATCTCGGCCAGGCAAGCAGACAGTCTCATAAGTCAAGGCAAGTAAAATAAGAGGGGAAGATGCGGCATGAGTCAACTTTTTATGAAAAAAGCGGTTTCGATCTCTGCGGCGGCAGTGATGACGGCGTCGCTGCTTGCGGGCTGCGGCGGCACAGGTACGGGAACGGGCGCGGGCAGCGCGCCTGCGGGAAATGCGCCAACTACGGATAACAGCAAACCCAAAGAGGCGGAAAAGCCGGGGCATGTCACGATGGTGTACTGGAACGATTACAAGTATCCGGACGGGCTTGACGATAATAACAATCCATATCTCGATTACATGAAAAAAGGAACCAATCTGGACATCAAGGTAATTACCGCGCCCAATTCGGGGTACAAGGAAAAGCTGAACGTCATTATGGCGTCCGGCGACCTGCCGGACCTGATGTTTGTGAACGATCCGAGCCTATATGTCAATTATTTAAACCAGAAGGCGCTTAAACCGCTGAATGCGGCGATCGACAAATTTGGGCCCGATCTGAAAAAGCTGATTCCGCAGGAAGCGTGGGACAGCGTGACGGTGGACGGCAAAATTTACGCGATCCCGACCATCGCCGATATTCAGTCGACCGAGCTGATGTGGGTGCGCAAGGACTGGCTGGATCAATTAAAGCTGCCGGAGCCAAAAACGCTGGACGATTACGTCAAGACAGCCAAGGCATTTGCGACCCTGGACCCGGACGGCAACGGCAAAAACGACACGGTAGGCTGGCTGATCGGCGAAAATTTAAGCGGCACGGGCCCGATTTTTGGCGCGTTTGGCGTGCAGCGAGGCCAATGGGTCGAGCGGGGAGGGCAGCTTGTCTACTCCAGTACGCTGCCGGAAATGAAGGAAGCGCTGAAGTTTCTGAACGGACTGTACAATGACAAGGTCATCGACCCGGAATGGGCCTTGAGCAAAAGCAAAACCGTCGAAGAAAAGGTGGGCAGCGGCAAAGCCGGGCTGTATTCCGGTCCATGGCATGCACGCAGAGGCGCGATATTGACGAGCCAGCAAAACAATCCGAAGGCGGTTTGGAAGGAAAGCGAGTTCCCGGTAGGCAAAGACGGGAAATTCGGGGTGCAGGCGGGTCCGCTGCTGTCCGGCTTTAATGTCGTGCCGGCGACCAGCAAAAATGAGGAATCCGTCGTTAAGCTGCTCAATTTTATGATCGGCAAAGGTTTCTCCGATCTTGAGCTTGGCTTCGAAGGGCAAATTTGGAACCGCAAGGACGGCAAAGTGGTGACCAACTTTGAGGAGCATAACAAACACGTATACCGCAACTCGCTGTCCCGGATAATCCGGCCAAGCGACTCCACGATTTATTTCGACAAGCTGAAGTCGCTGGGCGAAGATTTGAAGCTGGTGGATAACATCGAGAAGATCAACAAAGTGCTGATGTATTCCAAATTTACCGGCATTCCGGGACCGGTCATGAGCAAAAACAGCGCCAAGCTGCAAAAGCTGGAGGATGAAACGTTCACAAAAATCGTGATGGGTACGATCCCTGTTGACGATTTCGATAAATTTGTCGATACATGGAAAAAAGACGGCGGCAGCGATGTGGCTAAAGAGGTCAACGACTGGTATGCGAGCCGCAAAAAATAATCCGCGCGGGTGAAGGAGGCGACCGGGTATGGCAAAATATGAGCAAATTGTTTGGAAGCGGGACGTTCCTTTGCGTTACGAAGCGGACGTCGCTGTGCTGGGAGGCGGCATGGCCGGTGTGTCGGCGGCTTGCGCCGCCGCCCGCAGCGGGGCCAAGGTGATCCTGATCGAGCGTTTTGCAGTGACGGGCGGCAATGCCACAACCGGCGGAGTGGCCGCCTTTTGCGGGGAAACGGCGGGCCAAGGCGAGGTGTTTGACCGGATCATTTCCGATCTGGAGCAATTTCAGGCGGTTGCCCCTTATGTCCCTTATCCGCAGGCGGACCACCGTTTGTTTGATCATGAGATTTTGGCGGTTGTGCTGCAGGAGCTGCTGCTGCGCCATAACGTCAAACTGCTGCTGCACACGCAGCTCGTTGACGCAGCGGTAAGCGACGACGGCTTGATCAAGGAGATTATCGTAAGCGGCAAATCGGGTCCCGAAGCGCTGCGGGCGAAGCAATATATCGATTGCACCGGTGAAGCGCAAGCGGCCCATTTGGCCGGTTTTGCGACGATGAAGGGCAGGCCGGGCGATGGGGTGCAGCTGCCGATGTCGCTGATGTTTTTTGTCCGTCATGTACAAGAGGAGCAGCAGGTAAAGCAGGTGCCGGAAGGCTGGTTTCGGGCGATCCGCGATAAAGATGACATGCCGATGACGACCAAGTGGCCAAACGGGCCGGGCTCCAATGCGATCAAGCTGAAAATTCCGATGTTTGATGCGACCGACACGGAAAGCGCGACGGCGGCGGAAATTCAGGCCAGACGGCGGATGATGGAAGTGCTTGACTATTACCAGCGGGTGGAAAACCGCCCCTGGCTGCTCGATCACTGCTCGCCGCAAATCGGCATCCGCGAAGGACGGCGGATCGTCGGCGATTACATGCTGACCGTGGACGATTTGCGCGCCGCCCGCAAGTTTGACGATGCCATCGCCCGGGGTGTGTATTATCTTGACGCCCATAAACCGGACGACGATAAACGAACTTACGTGCTCGATAAAAAAGAGCTGAAGGTGCCGCCTTACCAGCTGCCGCTCCGCTCCCTGATCGTCAAGGACGCGAAAAACTTGCTGGCCGCAGGCAGGTGCTTGTCCGCCGACCAGCTAGCGTTATCTTCGGCGCGGGTGATGACCACCTGCTCGATGATGGGGCAGGCGGCGGGCGTCGCTGCGGCGGAAAGCGTCCGGCAGAAGTGTAATCCGCGCGATCTGGATCATATGGCTATCCGCAAAAACGTGGAAAAACGGGGAGCCAATTTGGAGGTATAGCCTAATCGCGGGATTGGCGGTATTGTAGGAATAAAGCAAGCTGACAGGAAAGGTGAGGCGTAAGGCATGAACATCCCCGGACGGTTGATGAGGAAATTTTCGGAGTCTGTGCAGTGGAAGCTGATGGGTTTGTTTGTCCTTATCCTTATCCCGCTTGTCTTGGTCAGTTTATACACGGTTGGCCGGTCGCAGAGCATTCTGGAGAAGCAGGTCGGCGACCGCACCCGCGGGGCTATGGAGTCGGCGATCCAGTATATCGACCTGACGCTGCAAAGCATCGAAGAACAGTCCGTGCTGCTCGCAACCGACGACAATTTGAACCGGGTTTTGTATTCGGTGGGAGCGGACATCGACCGCGATTCCATCAACGAGCTGCGCAAAGCGATGGCCCAGATTACAAATGTGACAAACAACAACCGCTCCATCTCGCGGATCTCCATTGTGCATGCCGACTCCGACATGCTGATCAGCTCGGATTACGGCGGCATCCGGCTGGATGACAGCTATCGCAGCAGCGATTGGTTTAAGGAGGTTACGGCCGCCGCCGGCCGCACCGTGCTGTACGTTCCTCCCGATACGCTGCCGCCGGGCGATCTCATTTTTAATAAAGACAACATTACGTTTATGCGCCTTATGGATTTGAATTCCGCCGAGCGCGGAAAACATATTCTGATGCTGTCGATCGGTAAAGACAAGCTGCTTGATCTGGTCAAAAAAATCAACCCGTCCAAAAACGCGGTATGGTATTTGCTGGCCGGAGACGACCGCCTCATTGCCGCCACGGCCAAGCTGGCCGCCGTTCCCCTCTGGGATCACGACAAGGAGCTGCAGGTGATGGACATGCCGGGAACGGATGAAAAGTACATCATGTTCCGCATCAAATCGAGCATTTCCAAGTGGTCCTTAATGATGGCCCAGCCCAAAGCGGAATTGTATAAAGAAACCGAGCAGCTGCGGCTGTTTATTGTCGTTATTATTGCAGCTAGCGGGCTATTTGCGCTGGTAGCTGCCGCCTTGTTTTACACCAGCCTGTCGCTGCCGCTGAAAAAGCTGCTGCACGGCATGACGCAAATTCAGATCGGCAATCTGAACGTCCGCTTTAAGGAAACACGCAGAGACGAGCTTGGGTATTTGATGAACGCTTTCAACCAGATGGCGACCGAACAAAAACATTTGATCGAAAACATTTACGAGAAAAACTTGCAGGTAGCCAAAACCGAGCTGAAGTTTCTGCAATCGCAAATCAATCCGCATTTTTTGTACAATACGATGGATTCGATTTATTGGATGGCCAAAAACTACGATGCCGACGAAATCAGCGAAATGGTGCTGAATCTCTCGAAGTTTCTGCGCCTGAACTTGGACAAAGGCCGCGAGACGATGACGGTGGCCGAGACGTTTGCCCATCTGCAGTATTATATCCGGGTGCAGCAGCTGCGTTTTATGGATCAATTTGAGGTGCGTTTTGCTCTTCCTGACGATTGCCGGGACATTCAAGTGCTGAGGCTGCTTGTGCAGCCGCTGGTGGAGAACGCGATTATTCACGGCTTGGAAAAAAGGCAGACAGGCGGGCTGCTGGAGATTACGGCGGAGAAAAACGATAATATGCTTCACATTGAAGTGTGCGACAACGGCAAAGGTCTGCCTGCGGAGAGGCTGAAGACCGTTCATCATGTTTTAAGCTCCGTAAGAAACGGCAGGGGCGATGCGGAAGCGGCGGATAAGGAGCAGGCGGCGTTTGGCTTGCGTAATGTCAAGGCCCGTCTGATGCTTTATTATGAAAACCGGGCCGATTTGGCTGTCGAAAGCCGGGAGAACGAATGGACGCGGGTGACGATTCGAATACCGCTGTAGCTGCGGTACAACGCGGGAAGGGTGACATCATTGAAGCTGATCATCGTGGAGGACGAGCTTAGGCTGCGCAACAGCATCGCGTATTTAATTCCGTGGGAGAGCCGCGGCCTTGAAGTGATCGGCGTCTACGGCGACGGTATTGAAGGATGGCAGGCGATTGAGCGGATGAAGCCGGATGTGCTGCTGCTTGACATCGAAGTGCCGGGCATGGGCGGTTTGCAGCTGGCCGAACGTGCGTTAACGCTGGGCATTTCCATGAAAATCGTAATTTTGAGCGGCCACGACGATTTTAAATTTGCACAAACGGCCGTGTCTCTTGGCGTCAGCCAATATTTGCTCAAGCCGGCCGGCGACACGGAAATTTTAGCGGCTGTGACCGAGGCGGCCGAGCAGCTGCGGAAGGAGCGGGAAAGCCAATACGAGCGGATCACGCTGGAGCGCAAATGGGCCGAGCATATCCCCAGGCTGCAGGAAAACTTTCTGCAAAACTGGATTTCCGGCCGATACGAGCCATGGGAAATTACGCGCAAAAGCGAAGAGTTTCGCCTTCCGGCCCGGTCGGAAACCGTCTATGCTGCTGTTGCGGCCGAGATCGATCCGCTTGCGGAAGACGAAACCCGATTCACGGCCAAAGATCAGGAGCTGCTGCGGTTTACTTTGCTTTGCCTGGCCAAAGATTTTACGGCGGAGTCCAATTCCTGTATCGTGTTTCATGATTACGGCGGGCTTACGGTGCTCGTATTTGCGCAAAACAAAGAAGAGTCTGAAAACGCATTCATCAATAGGGTGAACGGGGCGGCAACCCATTTGCTGTCGCTTGTGCAAGATTGCCTGAAGCTGACGGCCAGTGCCGGAATCGGCTCGCCTTGCGCCGGGAGCGACATCAGAAGGTCGTACATGCAAGCGGTTCAGGCGCTGCAGGAAAGAATGATTTACGGGATCAATATCGTCATTCCGTTCCGTGAGGAATCCGCTCCGACGCTCGTAAGCGCATCCGTGCAGCATCTGGAGCGCAAGCTGGAGGCGGCTATGCAAACAGGCGATCCGGCAGCGACAGCGGCCGCGGCGGATGAGCTGTTCCATGAAGCGATTGGAAAAGCGGAAACGACCGATCAGATCGCCGAATATGTCATTATTTTGAAAAGCCTGCTGATCCGGGTCATTCAGTCGAAGGGCTGGTCGTTGCGTGATGTGGTCGAGCAAGACTACGATATATTCCATAAGCCAGAGCTGCTGCAAAGCAAAGAGCAGATCCGCAGCTGGCTGCTGCGCACCGTACGGCAAATCGCCGAATACGGCGTTTCGCGCCGGCACAAAAGCCACCACGAGTTTATCCGGGCCGCGCTTGCGCTGATTGAGGAGCAGCTCGACCAGGACATATCGCTGTACGCGATGGCCGACCGCCTTCATGTCAGCTCTTCGTACCTCAGCCACTTGTTTAAGCAGGAAGTGGGCACTCCGTTCTCGCAATACGTGATCCGCCGCAAAATGGAGCATGCCAAGGAGCTGCTGCTCGGCGGGGCGAAGGTGTACGACGCGGTGCTGAAGACCGGCTTTCGCGATATAAGCTATTTTACGAAGGTGTTTCGCAAGATTTGGGGTATCACGCCCGGCGAATGCAAGCGGAAATAAGCGGGACCCTCAAGAACCGACTCCTTGAGAACGGACCAGCCGTGAAGCGACGCTCCCTAGGCCATTTGATCTTCCAATCGCTGTTAAAATGGGATTCCCTGATTGAATAAGGTCGAGGTAGGAATCCCATTTTAAAGGCGACCGCTTTGCTTTTCCAGATTCAAATGTCCTAGTCCGCTGCTGCGGGCACCCCTGTTACCAGGTTAAGGCGGCGTGGTGTGCGGGAAGAACTAGGTCTGCACGGAAACACGTTAAGAGTCTGTTCAAAAAGTATTGATTCAGTTTGAAGGTGACGACAAAAGAAGCCAATCCAGACCCTAAAGTTGGGAATGATAGGGAAAGGAAGGTATCAGATGCACTTTCTCGGAAACCGATTCAATTTTAGTCCCTGAATTTGGACAGATGAATCCCATGTGCCGGAAATGGTCTTTTTTTGATTTTAGGACACTCTATCTGGGTGTTCTTTTATTTGGTAATAGTTTACTTTTATCAAGTAAAAGTGGTATAATCTTTTTAGAAGTTGCATATACTCTGCGTAAACTTTTAGGAGGTGTATATGTGATGGACAAGGAGAGTGAGAATATGAATTCTGTAGTGAAACGTCCGAACACTCCCGCTGAATCCCTTAAAGAATCCATAGAGCAAGTGAAACTCATGCGAGAAGGCAAACTTCCTAAGAAATCATGGTGGGATTACATTAAGGAGCAGAAGAGGGATAATTAATCAATGTTGTATAATGTTATTCCTACACCAGTATTTCTAAGAGATATAGAATACTATAAGATAAAGAAGAAGTATAGACATATTGATGATGATGTCTCAAAGGTTGTCTCTGAGATACAAAGCGGAAACTTTATTGGAGACGAAATCACAGGTTTGAAATTACCTGAAGGTGAAAGTTCGTATAAAGTAAGAGCTGCAAACTCTGATATGAATGTTGGAAAATCCAATGGATATCGTATAATTTATTATGTGGTGAAGAATGATAGTGATATTTTCCTTTTAACAATATACTCCAAAAAAGATAGAGAAGATATTCCGAAAAATGAGATTAATGATATTATAAATGCTTATTGTAAATAACTACAAAGGAAAAGACAAGTCACCTACAATAGGGTGGCTTTTTTTAATCTTAAATTAGGAAAGGGCAATTAAATGGCTGATTTAGCCGGACTATTAGCTTAGTAGTCTTTCGTATCAAGCCATGGGAGTATTCAGATTTTTATATCGCAACAAGTGATGGGAAAAATAAGAAATTGGTCTGATTATTCCACTACATTACGTGTACACACTTAATCTCTCGTAATTGCTCAATCTGCTCTAATTAATCGCGTTAAAGCCATTAACTCCCTATTGTTAATGGTCCGAAACCATCCAAACGATCTGAAGTCATTGCGTGATAACAATTGGAGTCGCTTTTATCATTAACCAGACAACATTGTCTAGAGCAACTGCCCAGCACCAATATGAAACCAATATGAAAGTCCGCTTGCATTCCTGACGTGGTTTGCATATAATACTTTTTAATTAGCATAGCGACAAATGCGTTGACGGAGAAAAGTACGCAGTGCCTCTTTACAGGGAGAAGCCGGCCGGAGATTGAGAGCCGCTTCACAGAAACAGGCTGCCGAAGTTCGCTCCCGAGCAGTCCCTTGAACCCGCGGCGACGCCGCCGGCAAGTAGGGGGAACCGGAATCATTTCCGTTATGGGCAATGAAGTGAGGACCTGTCCGCCAGTAAGCGGGCCGCTCATTTTTATGGGAGAATACTTATGATATAAGTATTCTTTATAAATGGGCATTGGTTCTAACAAGGGTGGTACCGCGAGCTTGTTCGTCCCTTACCGAGGGATGGGCAGGTTTTTTTGCGTGGATTTTTAAACAAGGGTCACAAAAAGTTTTACCGCAAGGAACAAAGGGAAAGCCCAACACAAGCTTACGAAGCAAGTTTTCCCAAAGGGAAAACTTAGTACACGCTTACGAAGAAAGCTTTTCCCAAGGGAAAAGCTCAGCAAAGCTTACGAAGAAAGTTTTCCCAAAGGGAAAACTTTAAGGAGGTCAAAACATGAAGGACAAATTGGAAGCATTAAAGCAGGAGGCGCTGCGTGAGCTGGAGCAAGTCCAAAGCCAGCAGCAGCTCGCCGAACTGCGGGTCAAGTATTTGGGCAAAAAAGGGCCGATCACCGAAGTGCTGCGCGGCATGGGCGCGTTAAGCGCCGAAGAGCGTCCGATCATCGGGCAGGTCGCCAACGATGTGCGCGCTGCGATCGAAGAGGTGATTGAAGCAAAGCAGGCTGCGTATCAGCAAGCCGAAACGGCAAACCGTCTGAAGGCGGAAACGATTGACGTGACGCTGCCGGGCAGACTGAATGCGCAAGGCGCGTTGCATCCGCTGACGAAGGTCATTCAGGACATCGAGGACATTTTTATCGGCATGGGTTATACGGTGTCCGAAGGTCCCGAGGTGGAGCAGGATTACTACAACTTCGAAGCGTTAAACCTGCCGAAAAACCATCCGGCCCGCGACATGCAGGATTCGTTTTACATTACCGACGAAATTCTCATGAGAACCCATACGTCCCCGGTACAGGTGCGCACGATGGAAAAAATGAAAGGCGCCGTGCCGGTCAAAATCATCTGCCCGGGTAAAGTGTACCGCCGCGATGACGACGATGCGACCCATTCGCATATGTTTACGCAAATTGAAGGGCTTGTTATCGACCGCAATATCCGCATGAGCGACCTGAAGGGCACCTTGCTGCAATTCGTGCAGGAGATGTTCGGCAAGCAGACGAAAATCCGCATGCGTCCGAGCTTTTTCCCGTTCACGGAGCCAAGCGCCGAAGTGGATGTCAGCTGTATGATGTGCGGTGGCAGCGGCTGCCGGACGTGCAAGCAAACCGGCTGGCTGGAAATTTTGGGCTCCGGTATGGTGCATCCGCGTGTGCTGGAGATGGCCGGTTACGATCCTGAAGTGTACAGCGGTTTCGCTTTCGGTATGGGCGTCGAGCGTATTGCGATGCTGAAATACGGCATTGAAGATATTCGTCATTTTTATACGAATGACCTTCGTTTCTTGAAGCAGTTCGTTCATTTGTAAGAGAGGGGAGTGTTGAAGCGATGAAAGTATCTTATTTATGGTTGTCCCAATATGTGGACGTTAACGGATATACGGCGGCTGAGCTGGCGGAAAAGCTGACGCGCAGCGGCATTGAGGTCGATATCGTGGAAAGCCGCAACAAAGGCGTGGTAAACGTCGTTGTTGGTTATGTGAAATCGCGGGAAAAACATCCCGATGCGGATAAGCTGAGCGTTTGTATCGTGGACGCGGGCCAAGGCGAAGATTTGCAAATCGTCTGCGGCGCGAAAAATGTAGCGGCAGGCCAAAAGGTGCCCGTAGCGCTTGTCGGCGCGAAGCTGCCGGACGGTCTGGTAATCAAACGCGCGAAGCTGCGCGGCGTTGAATCGCAAGGCATGATTTGCTCGGCGAAGGAGCTTGGCTTAAATGACAGGTTGCTGCCGAAGGAAATCCAGGAAGGCATTCTGGTGCTGCCGGAAGATACGCAAGTCGGCCAAAGCATTCTTGATGTGCTGGCGATCAACGACGAGGTGTTGGATCTCGATCTGACGCCGAACCGTTCGGACGCACTTAGCATGCTGGGTGCGGCTTACGAAATCGCCGCCATTCTCGGACGCGAAGTCAAACTGCCCGATGCGGAAGCGGGACTTAGCGGAAGTTCCGTGAAAGCTGCGGACAAAATCGGCGTATCGATCACGGCAAAAGAGCAGTGCTCGCATTATGCGGCCCGCCTGATCGAAGGCGTAAAGATCGGCGTTTCGCCGCTTTGGATGCAAAACCGGCTGATGGCTGCGGGCATCCGCCCAATCAACAACATCGTTGACATCACGAACTATGTGATGCTGGAATACGGCCAACCGCTTCATGCGTTTGACGCGGATAAGCTGGAAAACGGGCGCATCGACGTGAGAATGGCGCTGCCGGACGAAAAGCTGGTCACGCTGGACGATGTCGAGCGCACGCTGGAACCGCATATGCTGCTCATTACGGACGGCACAAAACCTGTAGCTGTCGCCGGTGTGATGGGCGGAGCGAACTCCGAAGTCACAGAGAGCACAACGCGCATTTTGCTGGAATCGGCCAAATTTGACGGCGGCTCCGTGCGCAAAACGTCGCGCCAGCTGGGGCTTCGTTCCGAAGCGAGCTTGCGTTTTGAGAAGGAAGTGAACCCGGAGGCGGTCATTCCTGCGCTGAACCGTGCGGCGTCGTTAATGGCGCAATATGCCGGGGGGCAAGTGGCTGAAGGTATTGTGGAGGCGGCAACGCAGCAGTTCAAGCCGGTGTCGATCGCCATTACGGCCGACCGCATTAACGATTATTTGGGCACCGCTTTATCTGTGGATGAAGTGAAGCAAATTTTTGCACGGCTGCATTTTTCCGTTAGCGAAGAGACGAATGGCCTATTGACTGTTCATGTGCCAAGCCGGCGCGGCGACATCACCCGAGCTGTGGACTTGATTGAGGAAGTGGCTCGTCTGTACGGCTACGATAATATTCCGACAACGCTGATGAGCGGTGTTACTACACCCGGCTCGCTTACCAAGGAGCAGCTGGTGCGCCGCATTGCCAGACAACTGCTGACGGCCAGCGGTCTGCATGAGGTCGTGACATACACGTTTACGCATCCGAATACGATCAGTGAATTTTCCGGGGCGTTTAAAGGCACCCATCCTGTCGCCTTGTCGATGCCGATGAGCGAAGACCGCAGCACGCTGCGCACCAGCCTGGTGCCGCATCTGCTTGATGTGGTCAGCTATAACCGCAACCGGAATCAAGACGATGTCGCGGTGTTCGAGATCGGCAAAGCATTTTTGACACAGCAAACGGCCCTGACCGAGCTGCCCGAGGAACGCTTGCTGCTGTCGGCGGTGATTACCGGTAAACGCCATGACGTGCATTGGTCGGGCAAAGCCGGATCGGTTGATTTTTACGACCTGAAAGGCGTGCTGGAAAATGTGGTCGGTTATCTCGGAATCAACGGGGTGACGTATGCGGCGGCTCAGCCGGAAGGGTACCACCCGGGACGTACGGCGGAGATTCGTCTAGACGGCAAAGTGCTCGGGTACTTGGGACAACTTCATCCGGCGCTGCAGCAAACAAAAGATTTGGACGACACGTATGTGTTCGAGATCGAACTGCAGCCGCTTGTGGAACAAGCAAACAGAAACATCACGTATACCGCGCTGCCGCGTTACCCGTCCATCGGGCGCGATATGGCGCTTGTCGTGGGAACTTCGGTGCCTGTAGCGGACATTACGGCAAAAGCCAAAGAAGTGGCGGGCAGCTTGCTTGAGTCGATCGGGGTGTTTGACCTGTACACCGGCGAACGTCTGGGAGCTGATAAAAAGAGCGTTGCGTTCTCGCTTGTATACCGGACTCCGGAGCGCACTTTGACCGACGAAGAGGTCAGCGAACTGCATGCCAAGGTCGTTGAAGCTATCGAAACGGCATTTGGCGCGGAGCTCAGAAAATAGACAAAACTATGTAAACATACAGCAGGAAAAGAGGCTTTCCGTATCGAATCTCTATGGATACGGAGGGCCTTTTTTCCTATTTCAAAAATTGTTCAAGGGACGGGCCTTCGAAATGATTAGGTTAGAAGGACAATTCTAGTAAAAGTGCGAGTTCAAAAAGTCGGCTTTTCAGCACCGAGGCTGGTCGTTTGCCTGACGGCGAATTGCTCGCCCATGCAACCAGGAAGTTTACGAGAAGCTGAAGAAGGAGGAGCGGAATGTAGGCAAAACCTACATGAGCACCGGACTTCGAAGGTGAACGCAAGATTCGATGCCAATTCGCTTCCCGGCTTGCTTCGTGATCAAAAGACGAATTTTTGAACAACCCCTAAAATAGCGTTACCCCGACATGAGGTAGAAGGGAGTACTGACCTAAAGTGAGCGCAGAAGACAAAATTCGGTTAAACGTCGATATATACGGAACTCAGTACAAGCTGGTGGGCAGTACAAGCAACAGCCCCCATTACATGAAAAAAATCGCCGCTCACGTCAATGAGCAAATGCATCATATCGCCCGTGGCAACGATCGCCTTGATTCCCAGCGAATCGCGGTGTTGGCGGCTGTCAATATGGCGGATGAATTTTTCAAGCTGCAGCGGGATATCGATCAATTGCAAGACCATTTGCGTCAAGAGCTGGAGCTGCAGAAGGCGGAATTCCAGCAGGAGTTTAACCGTTCGCGCGATGCGTTGACGGCGGAAGTTGCCGCGGCGCGCGAGGAAGCCGAGCAGGCGGTTCAAGAGGCTGTGCAGCGCGTCACGGATGAGCAGGCCGCTGCATTGGCGACAGCACGCGAAGCGGCGGAGCAAGCAATGCGCGAGCGGGAAGCGGCGCAACGCGAGGCGCAGGAACGCAGCGCGGCGCTCGCTGCGAAGCATGCAGCCGCGCTAGCGGAAGCGCAGGCGGAGCTGGAGCAGATACGCGAAGCGCACGCGCAAGAGCAGGCGGCGCGGGAAGCGATGCAGCTGGCGTCGGAGGAGCAAGCGGCGGCGCTGGCGGAGACGCGAGTGGAGCTGGAGCTGGCGCAGAGCCTGCTCGCGGAGGAGCTGGAACGCGTAAGCGAGCAGCATGCGGCCGAGCTGGCAGCGGCGCAAGAAGCCGCGCAGCAAGCAGCGCGTGAGCGGGAAGCGGCGCAACGCGAGGCGCAGGAGCGCAGCGCGGCGCTCGCCGCGGAGCATGCAGCCGCGTTAGCGGAAGTGCAGGCGGAGCTGGAGCGGGTGCGTCAAGAGCGTGCAGCCGCACTAGCGGAAGTGCAGACAGAGCTGGAGCAGACGCGTCAAGAGCGTGCGGCCCTGCTAGAGGAAGCGCATCAGGCGGCCGAACAAGCGGCAAGCGAGCTGAAGTCGCTGCAGCAGTCGTTGGCGGAACAGGCGTCGGCGTTAAAGGAAACAAAAGAAGAGTTGGAGTTCCTGCAGGAACTCCGCGAAGAAGAGCTGGCGCAGGCCCGCTCGGCGGCGGAACAAGCTATGCGCGAGCAAGAGGCGGCGAAGCAGGCTGCAGAAGAGCAAGGAGCGGTGCTGGCGGAACAAGCAGCAGCCCTTGCGGCAGCGCAGGCGGAACTGAAGCGTGTTCAAGACACGATGTCGGCGGAACTGAGTGCTGCGCGTGAACTGCATGCGGTGGAGCTGGCAGCGGCGCAAGAAACCGCGCAGCAAGCAGTGCGCGAGCGGGAAACGGCGCAACGCGAGGCGCAGGAACGCAGCGCGGCCCTTGCTGCGGAGCATGCGGCAGCGCTAGCGGAGAAGCATGCGGAGTTGGAGCTGATGCAGGGCCTGCACGGCGAAGAGCAAGAGCGGATTCGTCAAGAGCACGCAGCCGTGTTGGCGGCAGCGCATCAAGCGGCCGAGCAAGCGGCAAGTGAGCTGAAGTCGTTGCAGCAGTCCTCAGCGGAACAGGCGTCGGCGTTAAAGGAAACAAAAGAAGAGCTGGAGTTCCTGCAGGAGCTTCGCGAAGAAGAATTGGCGCAAGCCCGCTCGGCAGCGGAACAAGCGGCGCGCGAACAAGAGGCGGCGAAGCAGGCTGCAGAAGAGCAGGGAGCTGCGCTGGCGGAACAAGCAGCGGCCCTTGCGGCAGCGCAAGCGGAGCTGATAACCACCAGAGAGACATTGTCGGCGGAGCTGAGTGCCGCGCGTGAGCTGCATGCGCAGGAGCAGGCGGCACAACGCGAAGCGCAGGGACGCGGCGAGGCGCTCATTGCGGAGCAGGAAGCAGCGTTAGCGGAAACGCGAGCGGAGCTGGAGCGTGTAATCAAGCGGCATGCCGCTGAACTGGCGGCGGCGCGTGAAGCGGTAGAGCAAGCTGCTCGCGAACGTGAAGCGGAGCAGCGCGAGGCGCAGGAACACAGCGCGGCGCTCACCGCGGAGCACGCGGCGGTGCTGGCGGAGAAGCAAGCGGAGCTGGAGCTAGTGCAGGAACTCCACGTGGAGGAGCTGGAGCGCGTAATCAAGCGGCATGCTGCTGAACTCGCGGCGGCGCGTGAAGCAGCCGAGCAAACCGCTCGCGAACGTGAAGCGGAACAGCGCGAGGCGCAGGAACGCAGCGCGGTACACGCCGCGGAGCACGCGGCGGTGCTAGCGGAGAAGCAGGCGGAGCTGGAGCTGGCGCAGGAACGCAGTGCGGCATACGCCGCGGAGCACGCGGCGGCACTAGCGGAGAAGCAGGCGGAGCTGGAACTGGCGCAGGAACGCAGTGCGGCACTCGTCGCGGAGCAAGAGGCGGCGCTGGCGGAGAAGCAGGCGGAGCTGGAGCTGCTGCAAGGTATGCACGGCGAGGAGCAAGAGCGGCTTCGTCAAGAGCACGCAGCCGCATTAGCGGCAGCACATCAAGCGGCCGAACAAACGGCAAGCGAGCTGAAGTCGCTGCAGCAATCGTTAGCGGAACAGGCAGCGGCGTTAAAGGAAACAAAAGAAGAGTTGGAGTTCCTGCAGGAGCTGCGCGAAGAAGAGCTGGCGCAAGCCCGCTCGGCAGCGGAACAAGCTGCGCGCGAACAAGAGGCGGCGAAGCTGGCCGCTGAAGAGCAAGCTGCGGCGCTCGCGGAACAAGCAGCGGTCCTTGCGGCAGCGCAGGCGGAGTTGACACGCACTCGAGACACGATGGCGGCGGAGCTGAATGCTGCGCGTGAGCTGCATGCACAAGAGCAGTTGGCGCGTGAGGCGGAGCAGCGCGAGGCGCAGGAACGCAGCGCGGCGCTCGCAGCGGGTCATGCGGCAGCGCTTTCGGAGGCGCAAGCGGAGCTGGAGCGTATTCGCGAGACGATGACTAGCGAGTTGGCCGAAGCGCAGCGGTTGCATTTGCAGGAACAAACCGCTCTGGAAGCGGTGCTGCGGAACGCAGAAGAGCAAGCCGTCGCGCTTCTGGAATCGCAGGAGAAATTGGAGCTGACTCTGGGACAGCAAACCGAAGAGCTGGAGCGGTTGCGCGAGAAACATGCGCTGGAATTGGCGGCTGCCCACGAAACGGCTGAGCGGACATTACGCGAACTCGAGACGGCAAAACAAAAAGCCGAGCAGACGGAACTTGATTATAAAGCGGTACAGCAAGCGTTGGCCGACCAGACGGCAGTTTTAAATGAAACCAAATCCGAACTTGAATTTATGCAAGAGCTGCATGAAGAAGAGCTGGCGCAAACCCGGGCAGCGGCGGAACAAGCGGCAAACGAACGAGAAGCTGCAATGCGGCTTGCTGCGGAGCAAAGCGCTGAACTTGAGAAGCAGGCTGCTGCATTATCCGAAGGGCAGGCGAATTTGGAACGGTTACGCGAGCTTTATGAGCGGGAGCAGGCGGCTCGTGAAGCTGAGCAGCGCGAAGCGCAGGAACGCAGTGCAGCCCTCGCCGCAGAGCATACGACGGCGTTGGCGGAGCTGCAGTCACAGCTGGAAATTCATATCGATGAACTGAAGCAAACACGTCAAAATGCCGAGCAAGCGGAGGAGCAACGCCAAGAAGTGCAGCGAATGCTGGATGAGCAGGCTGCTGCATTGAATATATCCAGATCGGAGCTGGCTGTAGTTCGCAGAGCTTTGGAACAGGCAATCGGCGAGCAAGATAAGCTGAAGCAAACCGCCCAAGAGCAAAGTGCTGCACTTGCGGAGCAAATTGCCCTTCTCGCCGAGCAAACCGCTGCGCTTGCCGCCGCTCAGTCCGAGCTGAAGCAACGTGAAGATGAGCTGGCGCAAGCACACACAGCGGCTGAGCAAGCAACACGCGAGCAAGCGGCGGAACTTGCCAAACAAGCCGCCGCGCTGACGGAAGCCAAAGCCGAGCTGGAATTCATGCAGGAACTGCACGAAGAGGAATTGGCTCAGCTGCGCGAAGAAGCGGCAAAAACCGCACGCGAGCAAGAAGCAGCCAAGCAAGCTGTGGAAAAACAGCATGCATCGGCGCTGGCGGAGCAAGCGGCAGCTTTGGCGGAAACGGCAGATGCGCTTGAACATCTGCGCGCCCAACAAGCAAACGAGCTGGAAGGATACCGCAAGGCGTCTCAACAGCTTGAAACAGCGTTATCGGAGGCCAAATTGCAGTTGGAGCGCGTGAGCGATGCCTATGCTGTCGAATTGGTGGAGACAAGAGTCGAGCTTGAGAAGTCCAACGAGCTGCATGCTGCGGAACTCGCACGGGTTAGGGAGGCTGCGGAGCAGGCGACGCGTGAATACGAAGCGGCCAAGCTCGCTAACGACCAACAGACCACAGCGCTTTATGAAGCCAATGAGGAACTGGAAGCGGCCAAGCGCAAGCTGGAAGAAGAAACGCTTCGTCTTCGCGAGGCGATGGAAAGCGAAAGCATGCATTGGGAAACGGCGCACGCGCGCCAGCGTCAAGAGCTGGAGAGACTGAAAGCTTCTTGGGAACAGCAGCGGGTTCAGCTGCAAGCCGAGCAGGAACGGGTCTCCGAGCGCATACTTGAACTGAATAAAGAGCTTGCCGAAGAACGTGAACGTACACAAACACAAGCCGAAACCGTTCAGGAGGCATATGAGCGTATTCGCCGGCTGGACTCGGAAGTCCGCGAATTGACCGAGAACGAGCAGCAATTGCAGCAGCAGCTTATTCAGGAACAGCAGCAGCGCGAGCAGTTGCTGGCCCATGAAAGAGCAGTTTCCGGCGAATATGAGAGCTTACAAGACGAATACAAAAAACTGCAGGAAGAATTCAATGAATGGATTAATCTGATCGATGAGAATTAACGCTGCACAGAATGTTATCACCATATCTCAGAGGTTTTTATAATCGATGGAAACCATACATCAACTGAATGGTTTGGATTGGGCGATCGCGGTAGCTGTACTTTTAGGAGTGGTGCTGGGGTATACCCGGGGGCTGATCAGCCAGCTGATCTCGATCGCCAGTTTATTTATTGCCTACGTGGTAGCGATCAAATGGTACGGCGATTTTGCTCCGGCCATCGGCCGGATGGTGACGATGCCGTCCGCCGCGGCGTCGCCGAACCTCGATTTTGTAGTAAAAGGTCTGAATTTGGATGTATACATGACCAATGCAATCGCGTTTGCAATATTATTTTTCGGTACCAAAATCGCTTTTGCGGTCATCGGCAAAGTCTTGCATGTATTTACTTCGCTCCCCGGTATCAAAAGCATCAATAAAACGGCGGGCAGCGCGCTTGGTTTGATCGAGGCGATAGTGCTTGTTGTGGTAGCGGTCAATGTGATGACGATTATTCCCAACGAACAGATACAGCAATTTCTCAAGCGGTCGACCATGGCTCCGTATGTGATTAATGAAGCGCCGGTCATCGCCGGCAAACTTCATGAGATGTGGCAGACCCGCCAGGCACACGAAAAAACGACATAAGCCAACCAGAATCCAATATCGTTCCGGTATAAAAAAGAAGCCTCCAAGCCCGCCACGTGATGTACGTTGCAGCTTGGAGGCTTCTGCCATGATGGAGCTGATTCAAGCTCCGGCTTGAGTGCCGGTGCAGTAATGGTTATGCTTCCACAATCAGCTTGGATTTCATATTGATGTGGCCGGAACCGCAAGGAAGGGTACAGACGATTTCGTAAGTTCCTTCTTTGTCTGCTTTGAAGGTTTGGCTTTTGCCGCCCTCCAGCTTGACGTTAAGGCCTTTGATTTCAACAGCGTGCATGCCTTGTTTGTTGTCGAGCGAGACTTTGATATCCTGTCCTTTTTTAACATGGTATTCTGTTTTGTCAAACTGGAAGTTCGTTGCTTCCAGTTTAAGCTCTTGTGCCGAACCGCCCGCCGCACCGGCTGCGGAACCACTTGCAGGAGCAGCTTCTTTGCCGCCGCACGCCGACAACGCGATGACGACAGTAACCGCCATAACAAACATCATTAATTTCTTCATGTATAATCCCCTCCGGATATAATAAATATTGTTTCCAGTATTTATCATACATCTTGTGAGGGAATATTGCAGTGACGAACCGTTGACAAAGCGATGAAGGCTTCGTGAATAATCGTTGGAACTGTGAAGCAAATCACGGTAATTTTTTCTTAGATGTATATGTCAACGCGAGAAAAGACCAGCAGCCCTTGCAAGAGGAGTGCCGGTCTTCCGCATACTTTCCATTACCACTTCGGTCATTTGCGCTTGCGATCGTCGGTAAACTGTTCAAAAGGTGTTTTTACCGGGATAAACAAGTCGATAATGCCAATCACCAACGCGGCAAGGATGGCGCCGATGATGCTTGTTTTCATTCCGGTAACGATAAACTGAGCCAGCCAGATCACCAGGGCGCTGGTCAAAAAGCCAACGATGCCGCGGCCAAACGGAGTGATTTTTCTACCGAAGATGCCTTCAATAATATAAGCCGCAACGGCAATTACCAAAGCAAGGAAAAATGCGCTCCAAAATCCTCCGACCTGAAAGGCAGGCACGATAAAACTTACGATCATCAGCACGACCGCCGATACGATGAACCGGACAATATGTCCCAAAATATGCATATTACGCTCCTCCTGTTCGCTTTCCGGTATTTGTGCAGCTAACAAGACATAGTATCCCACCGGAAAAAACGATTATAAGCAACAATATTGTCCATTGATTGCCTGTTCGCCGGGCGACTGTATAGCTAATCTTTAAGCCTTTGGATATAATAGACAATGACAAGACAAGGAGAGAAGGTTTCAAGGTTGGACCCGAAAATATTAACGACGCTGGATTTTCCGGCCATTTTACATACACTTGCCCATCATGCGGCAACATCGCTTGGCAAGGAGCTTGCCGAGCATCTGAAGCCAAGCGGCGATTTTGAAGAAGTGAAAACAAGGCTGCAAGCAACCGACGAGGCGGCTAACGTAGACAGGCTGAAAGGAGGCGCTCCGTTCGGCGGCATCCGCGACATTAAGGCGCCTCTCCATCGGGCCCGGATCGGAGGTATGCTGAATACGACCGAACTGCTTGATATTGCCAATACGATCATGGGGGGCCGGCGGCTTGCCAAGTTTTTGGCCTCGACCCATGAGGAATATGAGATTCCGCTGCTGCTTGGTTTAACCGAACGGCTGACGGACCACAAGCAAGTGGAGGACGCCATCAAGCTGTGCATCGACGAGAACGCCCAGGTGTTGGACAGCGCAAGCCCCGAGCTAGCCCGCATCCGGCAGGAGCTAAAGACCAACGAAACCCGGGCCAGAGACAGGCTGGAGCAGATGGTCCGCACCCCTTCCATTCAAAAAATGCTGCAGGACAACTTGGTGACCATCCGCAACGACAGATACGTCATTCCGGTCAAGCAGGAATACCGCGGCCACTTCGGCGGCATGATTCACGATCAGTCCGCTTCGGGCGCTACCTTATTCATCGAACCGGAGTCCGTTGTCCAGTTGAACAACAAGCTGCGCGAGCTGTCGCTCAAAGAGCAGGCGGAAGTGGAAAAAATACTGCGCAAACTCACCGCTCAAGTGGGAGAGGTGCATGAAGACCTGCTGATGAATGTGGAAGTGCTGGCCGAACTGGATTTTATTTTCGCCAAGGCCTGTCTTGCCCGCGACCAAAAGGCTACGCTGCCGCGGTTAAACGACCGTGGATTTATTAAAATAAAACGGGGCCGTCATCCGTTGATTTCGCCGGAGAAGGTTGTTCCGCTGGATATCGAGCTGGGCAACCAATACAGCACGATTATCGTAACCGGCCCGAATACGGGGGGGAAAACGGTATCGCTCAAATGTATCGGGCTACTTTCGCTGATGGCGATGTCGGGGCTGTTTGTTCCGGCGGAAGAAGGCAGCCAGCTGTGCGTCTTCGACGCCATTTATGCCGACATCGGGGATGAGCAAAGCATCGAGCAAAGCCTGAGTACATTTTCCAGCCACATGACCAACATCATCCGTATCCTTCGCGAGATGACGCCGAAATCGCTTGTGCTGCTCGACGAGCTTGGCGCAGGGACCGACCCGGCGGAAGGATCGGCGCTTGCAATCGCCTTGCTGGAATACATTCACAAGATGGGCTGCCGCATCGTTGCGACGACCCATTACAGCGAGCTGAAAGCCTATGCTTATGAACGTCAAGGGGTTATTAACGCCAGCATGGAATTTGACGTACAAACGTTAAGACCAACCTACCGGCTGCTCGTTGGCGTTCCTGGCCGCAGTAACGCGTTTGCCATCGCGCAGCGGCTTGGTTTGTCGCGGACCATCATCGAGCATGCCCGCGGCCAAGTCGGCGAAGAGGATCAACGTGTGGAGTCTATGATCGCCACACTCGAGGAGAACCGGCTGACTACGGAAGCTGAGCGGCATACCGCCGAACAGCTAAGGCTTCAGGTGGAAACATTGCGCCGCGAGCTGGAGACAGAACGGCAGAAATTCCGCGACCAGCGCGACAAACTGCTGGAGAAGGCGGAGCGAGACGCCAAGGAAGCTGTAGCCAAGGCGCGGCGGGAAGCGGAAGAGGTCATTACCGAGCTGCGCAGATTGCAGCGCGAGGCGGCCGGCAACGTGAAGGAACATGAGCTGATCGCAGCCCGCAGGAAATTGGATCAAGCAGTGCCTGAGCTGCGCGACAAATCGGCGAAGCAGCAGAAGAAGAAAGCCGACCGCATTGAGCCCGGCGACGAGGTGCTGGTAACCAACCTCGGACAAAAAGGCCATGTCGTCGACATCGTCAGCGAGCATGAAGTAACGGTACAACTCGGGATTATGAAGATGAAGGTGGAGAAGGCGAACCTGGAGCTAATCAAACAAGCTACCGCCGCCAAAAAACAGCAGCCTCCGAAGGCATCTTCGACACTCAAGCGGACAAGGGACGATAATGCGCGGATGGAGCTTGATCTGCGCGGAGCCAACCTGGAGGATGCGCTGATTGAAGTAGACCGGTTTTTGGATGAATCGTTCCTGGCTAATTTTGGCCAGGTGTATATTATTCACGGTAAAGGCACCGGCATTCTGCGCTCGGGAATTCAGGAATATTTACGGAAGCATAAACATATCAAGAGCTATCGGGTCGGCAATTATAACGAAGGCGGAATTGGCGTTACCGTGGTGGAGCTAAAATAATTTGCCGCTTTGAAAATTTTTTTGAAACTCCGGTTGATTTTTAACGTATTTACTTGTGTAACCCCAGGGGACAACAACAGACATATTCATGAAGTCGCAAAAACAATTACATCTTTCATAATTAGGGAGGATTTGACACATGGGTATTTTTAAAAGATTGCGCGATTTGACAATGGCATCGATCAACGATTTGCTGGACAAAGCGGAAGACCCGGTGAAAATGCTGAATCAATTTTTGCTGGACATGGAAGAGGACATTCAGGAAGCCGAAGTTGCGGTAGCCAAGCAAATCGCCGTTGAGAAGAAATTCCAGCAGCAGGTTGAAGAAGCTCAAGACATGGTGAACCGCCGTACCGAGCAGGCGATGAAGGCGCTCGAGCAAAACAACGAAGAGCTTGCCCGCCGCGCGCTGCAGGATAAGAAAGAACATCAGCAGCGTTATGATGAAATGAAGCAGCAGTACGACATCGCGAAGACCAATGCAGATCAACTGCGCAAACAGCTTCAAGAAATGAAAGACGAATTCCACAAAATGAAGCTGAAGAAAGAAACGCTGGTTGCCCGTGCCGAAGCGGCAAAAGCGCAAAAGCAAATCAACCAGGCGATGTCCGGATTCGGTACCGACAATGCGGCTAAAGGTTTTGACCGCATGTCGCAAAAGGTGCTGCAGATGGAAGCTGAAGCGGAAGCAAGCAAGGAACTTCGCTCTTCCAGCCGCACCTTGGACGATGAGCTCGAACAGCTCGGTAAAAACGACGGGGTTGACGATGAGCTCGCCGCTATGAAAGCAAAGCTGGCTGAGAAAAAACAGTCCTAAACAACAGTTGAATATGGTTGAATACAGGAGACTGAGGCCCACACTTCAGTCTCCTGAGCCGTTTGGCGCAAAATGGAAACGTTCTGCGGTCCGTGAGGACCCGAACTGAATAAAGGCAGGGATGATGTTTGAACGAAGAGGTGGATCAAATGCTTGCGAATCCGTATATCGAAACACTGGCTTTTTTCTCTATTGCAGTGCTTGCGCTGATTATTTTCTTGACCATTTTTGAGTTAGTTACCAAATATAACGACTGGGAAGAAATTAAAAAAGGCAATCTGTCTGTGGCGATGGCGACGGGAGGAAAAATTTTCGGGATTTGCAATTTGTTCCGCTTTGCGATTCTGAACAACGATTCGATTCTCCAGTCGCTCATTTGGGCAGGCTACGGCTTCGTTCTGCTGCTGATCGCTTATTTTATATTTGAGTTTCTAACGCCTTATTTCAAAATTGACGAGCAGATTCAACAAGATAACCGCGCGGTTGGCTTTCTGTCTATGGTTATTTCGGTATCGCTTTCGTATGTGGTAGGTGCCAGTGTGACATGAAGTATTTATGGGGAACTTTATTTTTGCTTGCGCTTGTTTTTTTGGGTTGGGGTGTATATTATTTTATTAAATATGCGTAGAGAAAGGTCTGTCCCGAGGCATAAGCCAGGGGCCACTGAACAAGCAGCGGAATGAGCGAAATCATGCTGGAGAAGCGCCGGCGTTCGCCTTTTACCCGAATTTCATCTGCCTTAAGCAGGTACAAATCAAGAAAATTGGGGACAATCGGCGACTCGTAAGTATGATTTGCTCATGCAGCATTCGCTTGTTCAGCGGCCTTCAAGCCAAAGATCAGGCTTTTGTCGATCTTCCGGAGGGAGCTTCAATGGAAACTGAACGTGATACCGTATGTCCTTGGTGCCACACGGAAATTGTATGGGACCCTGAAATCGGTCCCGAAGAAAATTGCCCCCACTGCTATAACGAGCTGGGAGAGTACCGCAGCATCAATCTGACGGTGAAGCAGACCGGTCAGCCGGTTTCCTTCGATGAAGACGACGACGAAGAGGAAGACGAGCTGCTGGATGACGAGGATATTTTTGCTTACGAGGAAACGGTGCAGCGGCTTCTTGACGAACAAGAGGAAACGCCGGAATGTACGTCATGCCATGAATATATGCTCCTGGCCGGCTCGCAAGTGATTGCCGCGGGTACGTTTACTCCGGCTGTGCATGCGTTGATCGCCAAACCGCTGCTTCAGGCGCCTTTTACGATCAAACATTATGTATGCCCGACCTGCTTTAAGGTCGAGCAAATGTTGTCCGAGGAAGCCCGCACGGCCATGATCGACACACTAAAATCTGTCTAGTTATGCGACAAAGGGTACTGTGCCTGAAGCTGGCAATAGTATCCTTTGTTGGTTTTTACCTCATGTTTTTCGCCGCTTGGGGAAGGTTATAAGGGATCGCCCATTAACATTCCATAAATCAGGTGGCTTATGAGCACAAATACTAAACAACGTTCTTCGAATCAAAGTATACGGCAGATGTTCAAGGAGAGGGATCAGGAAGAAACTCGCGATTCAACGGACCATCGTTCCAAAGGCAGCGGCTCGTTGACCGGCCAATCGATGCTGCTGCTCACTGTACACGGCCTTGTTGCCGTCGGCAATGCATTGTCCGGAACATTCGTGAACGTCTACTTGTGGAAAGCCCGTCATGATTATGCGGTTATCGGCTGGTTTACGCTGATTCATCATTTGACGATGGCGCTGACGTTCTGGTTAGCCGGCAAATGGGTCAAAGAACACAACAAAATGAACTGCCTTCGGGCCGGTGTCGGCATATCGGCGTTGTTCTATTTGCTGGTGCTTGTATTGGGGGCGTCCGCGGCCGATTATTACCCGCTGCTGGGGATCGTTCAAGGGATGTCCGCCGGTTTCTTCTGGTTGGCGTTTAATGTTGTGTACTTCGAGGTGACCGATCCTGACAATCGCGACAAATTCAACGGCTGGGCCGGATTGCTTGGTTCCTTGGCAGGGATGATTGCGCCTTGGGTATCGGGCATTCTGATCGTTCGAATGGAAGCGGTGAACGGTTACCGGCTTATATTTACGCTCTCGCTCGTTACGTTCCTTATTGCGATGATATGCAGCTTTTTCTTAAAAAAGCGAAAAGCCGCAGGTCATTACGAATGGCTGCTGACCATCCGCTGCCTCAAGCAGAAGGATACGGAATGGCGCAAGGTATGGCTGGCGCTGATGGCCCAAGGAATTAGGGAAGGCGTATTTGGTTTTATTATTGCGCTGCTTGTCTATATCTCGACGGGAACGGAAATGAAAATCGGCAATTTCTCGCTGATTACGTCTGCGGTGGCGCTGCTGGCTTTCTGGTTATGCGGAAAGCTGCTGAAGCCAAGCTGGCGCAAATGGTCGATGCCGATCGGGGCCATAGCGATGGTTACCGTCATTCTGCCGTTTTTTTGGAAAGTCGATTATACGACACTGCTTATATTCGGTATCGGAGTGGCGATATTTTTTCCGTTGTACACCATCCCTATGACGTCGACCGTATTTGATTTAATCGGCCGGTTCGAGGAAAGTGCGAAGCAACGCGAAGAATACATCGTCATGCGCGAGCTTGGGCTAAACGCCGGCCGGCTGCTGGGTACCTTGGTGTTTACCTTGGTCATTATGCGGACTTCCTCTCCGGCGGCTATGAACTGGCTGCTGCTGGCCATCGGCAGTTCGCCGCTGATCGCCGCTTTCTTCATGCGAAAGCAGCTGCGGCAGCCCGCTTTGCAGTCTCGGCAGGAAGATACGCGCAAGTAAGTCAAAAAGCCACAAACCCGGCCTAGTTCAAGACTTTGCCGGGTTTGGTCTGATGACGGCTGCAAAGCTCCAGCCGGAATTAATATGCCGGCGCCTGCATGCCGAACTCGGACCATTCCTCGCGGGAAGGTCCGTATACACCCGGCACTCGGAGACCAGCTTGGCGCATTAAGACGGTAATTTGGCCGCGGTGATGCGCTTGGTGCAAGATCAGCACATTCAAGGTCAAGCCGATCGGCCATTGCTCGCCGTACATTTCGCGCAGCTCTCCAAGCGTGGCGTCGGTCCATTGCGAGTTGATCGCTAGAATCAGGTTGGCGCTGCCTTGGCGATATCCGTCGGCGATCTCCTTGGCGGTGGAAGGTACCGCGGAATCGTGACGCGGCGCTTCGAATTCCAGCCCGGTGCGGGAGACCATCTCGTCGAGTGTTGTTACGATGTGCCATGCGATTTCGCCCAACGTGCGGCCTTCAGGCGACACTTTTTGATTCAGCGATGCATCGGTTAATCCTTCAAAAACTTTCTGGGTGGATATGGCTTCGTTTTGCCAGCTTTGTTCAAAATCGGACAGTTTGCTAAACATCGTTGCAAAGCACCTCCAATGAATTAATGTAAAAGGAATACGAATATACATTCGCCTTTTTAAGTGAAATTCCTTCCGGCATTTTAAAAATTATTTCCCATTCTTGACAAATCAAACACTCGTAATAAAATGATGTGGACAGGATCCGGACTTATACTAACGGTAAAAATGAAAAGGGGCGTGCAGCGGGTTGGAACGTAAAATGGTAAACAGCGTAACCGAATTGATAGGAAATACTCCTGCGGTGCGTGTACGGCGTCTGGTAGGCGAGAATGACGCTGAGTTGTACGTGAAGCTGGAATATTTTAATCCAAGCGGCAGCGTGAAAGATAGAGCGGCTTTTAATCTCATTGTGCAAGCGGAAATAGACGGGCAGCTAAAGCCAGGGGCGACGATTATCGAGCCGACAAGCGGCAATACCGGCATCGGACTTGCCATGAATGCAGCAGCCAAAGGATATAGGGCGATTCTGGTGATGCCGGACAATATGACCAAAGAGCGCATCAATATTTTAAAAGCATACGGAGCCGAAGTGGTGCTGACGCCGGCCGCTGAACGGATGCCTGGGGCTATTCGCAAGGCGATCGAGCTGAGAGAGCAAATTCCCGGCAGCTTTATCCCCCAACAATTCGAGAATAAGGCCAATCCGGATATTCACCGTGTGACCACGGCGCTGGAAATTATCGAACAGACGGAGGGACGCCTCGACGCGTTTGTAGCGACTTCCGGTACCGGCGGCACGATCACGGGAACCGGCGAAGTGCTGCGGGAGAAAATTCCGGGCATCCAGATTTATGTGGTCGAACCGAAAGGTTCTCCCGTTTTATCCGGGGGCAGTCCGGGGCCGCATAAGCTGGTCGGAACAAGTCCGGGGTTTGTGCCGCAAATTCTGAATACAAGCGTGTATGACGAAATCGTTCAAGTCAGCGATGAAGATGCGCTGGAAACGACCCGGCAGCTTGCCAAGCAGGAAGGGATTCTGGTTGGACCGTCATCGGGCGCATCCGTATGGACAGGTCTGCAGGTAGCCCGCAAGCTCGGAAAAGGCAAGCGGGTGTTGTGCATAGCGCCGGATACCGGGGAACGGTATTTAAGCATGGACATTTTTTAATTCAAATATTACTGACGAAGCGCTCTACTGCTGTAGGGCGTTTTTTTAGTTTGCTGAGGTTATCGCCACAAAATTTGTTGCATAAAAATTCGCAAATATGTATAATTATTTGTATAGAATAGTTCCGGAGGATGGTCCATTTATGAAAATTGCTTATCAGAACGAAGTGCCAGAACAAGTGATGTATCAGCGGTTTATCGGGGAAATCGGCGAGCAGAACAGCGATTCCGGCGCTTTGCAGTATGCCAGCTTATGCACCAGTCAATGTGTGATTGCAGCTTACGACCAAGAAGACTTGATTGGAATAGGGACAATGAAGGAGCGGGATGTGCAGAAACCTTTGATGGATATCGCTGTCAGCAGCTCATACCGTCAAAGAGAGGTCGAGCAGAACATCAAAAAACTTTTGAAAGCGGCTTGTCAATTCGGGTAACGGGCGCTGGTGGAGCCCAAGCGGAGGGCACCGGTTTATTGCAGCCGCCGTGAGATAACCATAAGGGGCCTTTATCCAGGCTCCTTTTTTCTTTTTGTTCGCTTTTGTTTCGTCCTGGAAAATCATAGGATATACAAGTTTATGCCATTTATCTCTTTGCATGACAGGAAATTTCGTTGTAATATGGAGTATAAACGAAAAAACGTGTCATTCCAGGAGGCGCAAGTTATGGATGAATTCAAATCGAAAATTACCGACCTGCTAAAGGAGGATGCGCGCAGATCCCCGGAGCTGATTGCGACGATGCTCGGCGAATCGGAAGCGGAAGTGGCGAAGGCGATCAAGGAGCTCGAAGACGAGCATGTGATCGTGAAATACGCTACGGTCATTAACTGGGCTAAGGTAGACAGCGAACGAGTAACCGCGCTGATTGAAGTTCAGATCACTCCCGAGCGGGGCAGGGGTTTTGATGCGATCGCCGAACGGATTTATTTGTACCCTGAGGTGAGATCGGTTTATTTGATGTCCGGTTCCTACGATTTGCTCGTCGAAATCGAAGGCAAGACATTAAAGGAAGTGGCATCTTTTGTGTCCAACAAGCTGTCGCCGATCGACCGGGTGCTTTCTACAAGAACGAACTTTATTTTGAAAAAATACAAGCAGGACGGCATTGTCTTCGAGGATCACGAGGATGATCACCGGATGCTGATCTCTCCGTAAAGGGTGATAAGCTCATGTTGAAACAGCAGCCAATCAACCAGCCGACGGCTGGCATTAACAATACGTCCATGTCGCAATACTTAAGTCCGCTTGTGCGCGAAATTCCGCCTTCGGGTATTCGTAAATTTTTTGACCTTGTCAGCGGCAGTAAAGATATTATCTCGCTAGGTGTAGGTGAACCGGACTTCTCGACGCCATGGCATGTGCGCGAAGCTTGCGTATATTCGCTGGAGCGGGGAAATACGAAATACACGCCAAATGCCGGGATGCCCGAGCTTCGCGAAGCGATTGCCGAATATTTGTACGAATCGTTCCATACTCCGTATGAACCTGCCGATGAAATTCTGGTTACGGTAGGCGGCAGCGAAGCCATTGACTTGGCACTGCGTGCGCTTATCGTACCGGGGGATGAAATTTTAATTCCCGAGCCGTGCTACATATCGTATTCGCCAATTACAACGATCGGCGGCGGCGTGCCGGTTGGCATCGAAACGTTCGCCAAGGACAATTTTAAACTGACTGCGGAAGCTCTTAAAGCGGCGATTACGCCGAAGTCGAAGGTGCTGATCTTGTGTTATCCGAGCAACCCGACCGGCGGCATTATGACCTACGAGGACTGGCTGCCGATTGCCAAAGTTGTTCAGGAGCATGATCTAGTCGTTATTTCCGACGAGATTTACGCCGAGCTTACCTATGAGCAAAAGCATGTCAGCTTCGCTTCCGTACCGGGGATGAAGGACCGGACGATTCTGGTCAGCGGCTTTTCCAAGGCGTTTGCGATGACCGGCTGGCGTATGGGTTACGCATGCGGCCACCGCGATCTGATCCAAGCGATGCTGAAAATTCACCAATATACGGTGATGTGCGCACCTTCCATGGGTCAGGTTGCCGCGCTTGAAGCGCTGAAGAACGGCATGGAAGAAAAAGACAAGATGATGGAATCGTATAACCAGCGCCGCCGTCTTGTAGTTAAAGGGTTCCGCGACATAGGTCTTACTTGTCATGAACCTCAAGGTGCATTTTATGCGTTTCCTTCCGTTGAGTCAACGGGACTGAGTTCGGAGGAATTCGCGCAGCGGCTGCTGTTCGAGGCGAAAGTTGCTGTCGTACCGGGGAATGTTTTCGGTAAAGGCGGCGAAGGCTTCGTCCGTTGTTCTTATGCGACTTCCGTAACCCAATTGATCGAGGCGTTGGATCGGATAGGAAATTTCCTGGTAAAAATGTAAAATTCGACAAAATAAGCGATTCTCTTTTTCGCCAAAACCTGTTATCTTAAAAGATAGAACTAGGCATATTTGCTTAATGCTAGTTCAGCCTGTATTCTTTATGATCGGCTTTGGGAGGAAATGGTATGGCTTTTCCGGAATATCGGCTGACTCGATTGAAGAAGTTGTTTTGGATTCGCGAGTCGAATGATAAGATACAATGGCACGCTAAAGCGCAGAATAATCCTCCGTCTATCCTTTCTTTGGAAGAAGAGATATATGAATTGCGCAATAAGCTGGAGCAGCTGGTACAGGATGAAACGATGCTCAGCTCGCCTGAAGTTGTCCAGCTGAGCAAGCAGCTTGACGAGAAGATCAACGAGTATAACCGCAGAACGGAGGACTGCTGAAGCAGCCTCGAAAGAACCGCAGCCCGGCGCCAGTTATGGAGCCGGGCTGCTGCTGTGTTATGCACGCCGTGTCTCAAACGGTGCTGTCTCTTTTTTGGCGGGCTTTTTTTTGGTATGATAGGGTAAAGACGTCTGCCAAAGGAGAAATGGACACATGAGAGCGAAATGGTTGGTCGCCGTAATGCTTATCGTATTACTCGCGGGCTGCGGCGGGCCGCAAGCGGACGTGCCTATATTTATGATGTCGACAAATGGTATTTCCAGCGATGTAGGAGATAAGATTCAGGCCTCTCTGCAGGGCAAGCTGGGGGAAAAACCTACGGTCAAAATCAATACGGTGCCCCTATTTTCAATGGAAAAGCTGGTCGTAGAAATCGCGGCGGGAGACAACGGCATTATCATTATTCCTAACGAGCAGTTTCTGGTAATGGTAAAGCAGAACGGCTGCGTATCGCTGGACAATGTGGCGAAAGCGGAAGATTTCCCGGAAGGTGTGCAAGAGGCGGGGGAAAATGGAAAAACCGAGAAGCATCTGTATGGCATCCCATTGGAAAAAGTCAAGCTGATGACCGACCTTAAGCTGAACGGCAAAGATCTTGTCGCTTTTATTCCTGCGAATGCCAAAGACAAAGAAAAGTCGCTTCAGGTGATGAAAATGATCGCCCAGAAATAAGCAAGTTACATTTACCCTCTATGCCGGGCCTTGATGCGAAGGCATAGAGGGTTTTCTTCTAGGAGTCTGTAGGAGCGAAAAAATAGTGGTTTTTTATTCATGAATGTGGTAATTACGGGAAAGGGATGACATTCCACCGCCAATGAAAACCGTGTTTTTTTGAATTGACTTTGCGGTAAAAACACAGTTTTCAAAGCGGACGTGAACTTTCCATGCCATTCCCTTACCCTCCAACTACCAATATGAATAAAAAACCACCAAAGTTCAAACGTCCTACGGACTCCTGAATTTGGGAGGTTAATATAATGAAAATTTATACTCGGACCGGGGATGGCGGGCAAACTGCCGTGATCGGAGGCAGAGTCGATAAGGACGATGCGCGTGTGGAAGCATACGGCACCGTTGATGAACTGAACAGTTTTATCGGTGTGGCGATCAGCGGTTTGGACCGCGGGAAATATGGAGATTTGGCTGATGATCTGCTCTACATCCAACACGAGTTGTTTGACTGCGGCGCAGACCTGGCTTCATTAAAGCAGCAGGAGGGCCGTCCGTATAAAGTCAATGCGGATATGACAAGCCGTCTGGAACAGTGGATTGACCGGTACGATGCAGAGACGCCGGATATTACCCGGTTTATTCTCCCCGGAGGGACCCAAGCTTCTTCTGCGCTGCATGTGTGCCGGACCGTCTGCCGCCGCGCTGAGCGGCATGTCGTCACGTTGGCCAAATCACAGGAAATCAACAACGAAGTACGCAAATATTTGAACCGTTTGTCGGACTTTCTGTTTACCGCCGCGCGGCTTGCCAATTTTCGCGACGGCGTGGAGGATGTTGCTTACGAACGCAGCGGCGAGGTGTTCAAAAACCGCTCATGAATTATTATGAACCGCTAGCCTATGTAGTACCTCAAGAAGAAGAAGGTTTTGTGCTGCGCACCATTTTGCAAAAAAGGCTTCATGTGTCGAGAAAGCTGCTTTCCCGAATAAAACTGACGGAGCAAGGCATCACGGTTAACGGCGTGCGCAAATATATCGACGTGAAGGTGATGGCCGGCGATCTGGTGGAGATCCGGATGGAGCAGGAGCAGTCGGACGATATTATGCCGCAGGATCTGCCGCTTGATATTATTTTTGAAGACGATCATCTGTTGATCGTAAATAAGCCGGCAGGGATGATTGTGCATCCTACACACGGGCATTATGTCGGGACGATCGCGAATGCCGTTGTGTTTCACTGGCAGCGGATGGAGGGGCGTTTCCGGTTTCGACCGATCCACCGGCTGGATCAGGAGACGTCGGGGGTGCTGGCGATCGCTAAAAATCCTTACGTGCACCAGCAGGTATCGGAGCAGATGCAAGCGGGAGCAGTGGATAAGGAATACGCCGCGCTGGTGTACGGAGTGATCGAACAAGATGCGGGGACGGTGAATGAGCCGATCGACCGCGATCCGCTCCAGCCTCATATCCGCATCGTGACTCCGGATGGATATCCGTCCGTGACGCATTACCGCGTGTTGCGGAGGTTTCCGGGAGCGACGCTGGCCGGCCTGCGTCTGGAAACCGGGAGAACGCATCAAATCCGCGTGCACATGCAGCACCTGGGACATCCGCTTGTCGGAGACAAGATGTATAAGGGAGAAGCGGCGGAAGCCGGAGAATTGGCGGGACTTACAATGGAACGTCAGGCGCTGCACGCCGCGCGGCTGGCGTTTACCCATCCGGGACTGAACCGCGCGGTTGAATTTACCGCCGGCTTGCCGGAAGATATGCAGCAATGTTTGAATCTGTTGGAACAGAAGGAGCGTATATATAATGACGGTCAAGGTGTATGAATATGCCAAATGCGGTACGTGCCGCAACAGCTTGAAATGGCTGAAAAACAAAGGGATCGACGTGGAGACGGTACCGATTTTCGAACAGCCGCCCTCCAAGGAAGAACTGAAGCAGCTTGTCTCGCGGAGCGGGCTGGATCTGCGCAAGTGGTTTAACACCTCGGGAGAGGTGTATAAGGAAATGGGGCTGAAAGATAAGCTTGCTGCGATGAGCGAAGACGAACAACTTGAGCTTTTGTCCGGAAACGGCCGTTTGATTAAACGTCCGGTTGTCACCGACGGAGCGAAAGTGACGGTCGGGTTTAAAGAAGAGCAATTCGAGCAAGTATGGGGCGGCTCAGCTGCTACTTAAGCAATAAAGGCAGGTGAAGCCCTGGCGATTGTATAAATCGCCTAAAGGGCTTATCTTGGGGAGGTTGGAAGCAGTTGAGACAACAATCGACGGGTAAAAAGAAAAATCCGCTTTGGCTGTTCGGCGCTGCAGGCGCCTTCGTGCTGGCTAAGGCAAAAGCGCTGCTGCCGCTTCTAAAATTGGGTAAGGCCGGCGGAGCTGTGCTTTCCATGCTGGTTACTGTGGGAGCGTATGCCATTTTATTTCCATTCGGCTTTGCCGTCGGTTTTGTGCTGTTGATTTTGGGGCATGAGCTGGGGCATGTTATTGCGGCGAAACGCAAGGGACTGCCGGTTTCGGGAATATTTTTTATTCCTTTTCTCGGGGCGCTGACTAATATGAAACGTAATCCGCGGGATGCTGTTACGGAAGCGTATATTGCGTTTGGAGGTCCGTTGGTGGGATCAATGTGCGCACTAGCTGTATTTGCCGCGGCTCTTGTTTGGAATCATCCATTGTTATATTCCCTTGCTTACGTAGGCTTTTTTCTGAATCTAATAAACATGCTACCTATCAATCCTTTGGACGGCGGACGAATCGTGGTGGCGGTTTCACGATGGATGTGGGTCGTAGGGTTAGTTGGAGGATTGGTTGTCATTTATTTTATGCCTAACATTATCCTCATTATCATCTGGCTGATGTTTGCTTGGGATATGTACAAGAAGTTCGTCAAATACCGCAATCACGGCCAGCCTCGCGCGGTCGTCATGCCTATTCAGGTCGAAGCTCAGCCCTTAATCGACCAAGGATACTTCATTCCCGGTCCTGAGCACAAACGGCAGCTTGATTTTACGACCTACTGCGATCTGGAGGATGGCAGACAAGATGTGCTGATTTACTGGGAAAATATGCAGCTTGAAGGCCGGCTGACCTTGCCGGAGCAAGGCACCATAAAGCGGGTCCATGTCATCAAGATCGACCATTTGCAGCATGAAAACGGTCTGCGGCTTACGGTACACTGCCAAGTCGATTATGAAAAATATGAAGACGACGCTTATTACGACGTGCCTATCGCTTCCCGCTGGAAATTCGGAATTTCTTACGCGCTGCTTGCGGTGTTCCTTGTGTACATGATGCATCTGACTCATAAGGCTGTCGGAATATCAGCATAATAAATGATTCGTCACATTAAAGAAGAGCCGCTGTACGAAGCCGCTCCGATCAGGATACATTAAGTGCAAGAGGTGCTGTCATGAAGTTGAACGGTTCGAAAAGATTGTCCCGGCTCGGCTCGGCGATTTTTAGCGAGGTTGCGTTGTGGAAGGAAGAAGTGAAGCGGCAAGGCGTCGATGTGATCGACCTTGGCATCGGCAGTCCGGACCGTCCGCCATCGGATAAGGTGATGGAGGTTTTGCGCACAGCGGTGAGTAAACCCGATGTCTATGGCTATCCGACCTCGGAGGGCAGTCCGGCTTTTCGCGCCGCGGTTGCCGACTGGTACCTCCACCGCTTTCAAGTGGAGCTTGACCCCGAGACGGAGATTGTAACGCTGATGGGCTCGCAGGACGGACTGTCTCATCTGGCCCTGGCGGTCACTGATCCTGGGGATACGGCGTTGGTACCCGACCCCGGATATCCGATTTATGCGGCAAGTCTTGTGTTGGCAGGGGTCGAGCCCTATTTCATGCCGCTGCGCGCCGATAACGATTTCCTGCCGAGACTGGAAGACATTCCGCAGGAGGTTGCCCGCAAGGCGAAGTTTATGCTGCTGAATTATCCGAGCAATCCGCTTTCCGCGATAGCGCCAAAATCTTTTTTTGAACAGCTTGTCCGTTATGCCAAAGAGCATGAGCTGCTGATCGTTCACGATCTTGCGTATTCGGAAATGGCTTTCGACGGGTTTCGTCCGCCCAGTATTTTGGAAATCGAAGGGGCCAAAGAAATTGCCGTCGAATTCCATTCGCTGTCGAAAAGCTTTAATATGGCCGGCTGCCGGATCGCGTTTATGGTCGGGCAGCAGGATGCGGTCCGTGCGTTAAAGACGCTGAAGTCCAACATCGATTACGGTGTATTTTTGGCTGTGCAGGAAGCAGGTATCGCCGCCTTAAAAGAGGATATGGAGACAAACCAAACGGTCGCTCATGTATACGAAAAAAGGCGCGATGCGGTGGTCGAAGGCTTGAAGGCGGCAGGCTGGGAGATACCGAAACCCCAAGCGACAATGTTCATTTGGGCGCCAATTCCAAAAGGATGGACATCTCGACAAATTTCCCGGGAAATGTTATTTCAGGCAGGAGTTGTCGTAATTCCGGGGGATGCCTTCGGCGCCGAAGGCGAAGGTTATGTGCGGATTGCGCTTGTTCAAGAGGAAGATCGGCTGCTGGAAGCAGTCGAGCGTATCGGGCGTTTCTTGAAGCAGCACGGGATCGGGCAGAGCTAATACGGCGGTTCCTTTAATGCATATAACACCTCGCGAGGGAATGAAGACGGCGGTTAGAGGATAGTCACCCGGCGGTTTCGTTCTGCTAAGAAGGGGCGGGGCTGCCAATTATCATACAAGCAATTACTCGGTTGCATAGCGAATTTGTCATTTACGGAGAGGATGGAAGTTTCATGGGGAAAATTGCAGTTGTAGGCAGCATTAATATGGATGTCGTCAACCGGGTGGTCAAACACCCGTTACCGGGAGAAACGATCAAGGGGTTAGGTACGGAGTATAATCCCGGCGGAAAAGGGGCTAATCAGGCTGTTGCGGCCGCGCAAGGCGGCGGTGATGTAACGATGATCGGCGCTGTCGGAACAGACGCGTTTGGCGGGGAACTGCTCGCCACATTGAAGGAAAGAGGCGTAGGCACAAGTGGTGTAGCGGCAAAGGAAGGCACCTCAGGCCTAGCTTTTATCACCGTAAGCGAAGAAGGGGAAAATAATATCATTTTGTCGGAAGGAGCCAACGGCCGCGTGCTGCCGGAAGATATCGACCTTTTTGCGGCTGAACTTGAAGGTGCCGATGTGGTGCTGCTGCAAAATGAAATTCCTTGGGAGACTACCCTGTATACCATGCAGCTTGCCAAAGAGAAAGGTGTACGTGTATTTTTTAATCCGGCTCCGGCGTTTAAACTTCCTGAGAGCGCTTTTTCGTACATCGATGTGTGCATCTTAAATGAAACCGAAGCCGGAGAGATCACCGGCCTTCCCGTAGAAAGCCAAGAAGAAGCAGAGACGGCGGCCAGCAAGCTGATTGAAGGAGGCATGAACTGCGTCATTCTGACGTTGGGCGTAAAAGGCTCGGTGCTCGTTAATCAAGCGGGCGAACGGATTGTGACCCCTTCCTTTAAAGTAACACCTGTGGATACTACGGCTGCGGGGGATACGTTTATCGGGGCATTTGCCGTGGCCAGTGCGGAAGGTAAATCTTTGGCGGAAGGACTGCGGTTTGCTTCCGCAGCGGCGGCCATAACGGTTACGCGCAGCGGGGCGCAGATGAGCATTCCCGGCCGGCAGGAGATTGAACGGTTTCTCGCCGGGCAATAATGGACGCAAGCCTCGTGATAGACGAAGAGACAGCACCCTTCATCGGCGTTATTGGCGTTCTCCGAAGCGCTTTCGCGGGGCTTGTATCCTATTCGTATAATAGCAAGGTGTCGTTATTTCTGATGTTCCATTGTCGTGAATTTATAATACTCTTCGGATTTCCATATGTGCTAATATTCAAGTAAGTCACATTTTTGGAGGAGAGCAAACAATGATCAAAGTAGCGATGTTGAGCTTTTGGCATGTGCATGCCAAAGATTATGCCAAGCAGGTGGAGGCCCATCCGGATACGGAAATCGTCGCTGTATGGGACGAGATTCCGGAGCGCGGGCGGAAGGAAGCGGAAAACCGCGGCGTCCGTTTTTATGAGAGCTTGGAAGAATTGCTGCAGCAGCCGGATATTGACGGCGTTGTTGTCGACACTCCGACCAATATGCACCGCGATGTCATACTCGCTGCGGTCAAAGCGGGCAAGCACATTTTTACGGAAAAAGTAGTAGCCGCCACGACGGCGGAATGCAATGAAATTTTGGAAGCGGTGCAAGAGGCCGGCATTAAGCTGACGGTGTCGCTGCCGCGATTAAATGAGGGCTACACGCTTGCCGTACAGCAAATATTGAGGGACGGGCTGTTAGGGGACGTGACCTTGGTCAGAACGCGCTTATCGCACAATGGCGGTGTTCCTTCGGAACGCGGACCCGAGGGCTGGCTGCCGGCTCATTTCTTCAGCCTGGAGCAATGTCAAGGCGGCGCGATGATCGATCTTGGCTGCCATCCGATGTATTTGGCTCGTCTGTTCCTGGGCATGCCGGACAGTATAACCGCTACCTATGGACATGTAACGGGCCGCAATGTAGAGGATAACGCCGTATCCGTGCTGTCTTACGGGAACGGGGCGATAGCGGTTGTCGAAGCGGGTTTTGTGAACCGGTTTTCGCCGTTTGTCATTGAAGTGCATGGAACCGAAGGAAGCTTGCTGTACTCCACACATGACGATCAGATGTGGGTGCGCAGCTCCAAGCTGGGCGAAGCATCGATGAAAGCGTGGCAGGTGGAAAAAGAATGGCCTGCGAACAAATCGTCGGCTTTTGACCAATGGGTATCGCATATCCAAAACGGCACAACCGCCGATGAAAATATCGGCTTGGCTTTGGATCTGACCCGTCTGATGGATGCATCCAACCGGTCGGCGAAGTCCGGAGCAAGCTTCCGGCTTGAAGATTTGCTGAAGTAGCGGCTGCCGCTGGCAGCACTTGACGGAGGAGGAACATTCGCGTGGACATGTCGCGTTCGGCTGCCAAAACGTTTCCTTTTCAGATGATGATGGAGCAGCCCAAAGCACTGGATCGGCTTGATATTCAGTTTCGCTGGGGCGGATATGGGATCAGAGTGCACAAGCTGCATTTTGCCGCATTCGGTTCGGGAAAGGTTATCGACTTTCATAAACACTCCGATTATGAGTTCCATTATATCCCCCGCGGGAGGGGCCGGGTTAATCTCGGCGATGACATGTTCGCGCTTCAGGAGGGCAACCTGTATTTAACTGGACCCAACGTGCTGCATAGGCAAGAAGCCGATCAGCAGGAACCGATGGAGGAGTTATGTCTGCATATCGACATTACCAGACTGGACGAAACCTCGGTTGCGCCGCCGGAAGCCGGTCAGGTGTGGGGAGAGCAGTGGGAGTACGCCGAAGCGGAGGCTTGTATCAGTTTACTGGATAAGCTGCCGTTGCAGCCGGTTGAAGACAACTACCATGCGATGGAGTGCTTTTTAACCGCTTACAAGGCCTGGAAGGAAAACCAGCTGGGTCTATATACGGTGATCAAGCAGTCGGTCATTCAAATTTTGCTGAGGACCATCAGCGCTTATGCGCATGTGCCGCGCCTTCATCCGCCGTCGCGCGATATGAAGCATTACCGTTATCAATTGGCCGTGCAGTTCATTCAAGATAATTTCATGGCCCAGCTGACGATCGAGAAGGTCGCCGAACGGGTGCAGATCAGTCCGCGGCAGTTGCAGCGGGTGTTCAGAGAGATGACCGGAGCAACGTTCAGCGACTATGTGGAAAAAGTGCGGCTGGCCAACATCTGCGGGGAATTAAAGTCGAGCTTGCGAACGATCGAGCAGATTGCTTTCGATAACGGATTTTCCAGCTCCAATTATTTGCATTACGTATTTAAAAAGAAATTAGGCACTACGCCGACTCAATACCGGGATCAATACGGCGGAAAAGAACTGCTCTGATCCGCCCTACGGGCCGGACGGCTCCCAAGGCACTTTCCTTAAGCGCATGAAACAATGCAGGCGCTTCAATGGGAGGTGTCTTTGTTGTTTCCGAGGTCTGCTCATAAGGAGGTAAAGCGCTATATTAAAAAAATGTAAATATGATGAAATGTAAACGCGTTAACATGTATTTTACGAATGATTAAGCGCTTTACTTAACATGCTCAAAAATTTTACACAAAACGGTTGTATCGGTCTGAAATGTTATGTATAATAAATCTCGTAAGCGTTATTAAACCGGTTTAATTAAACCGGTTTACATTAGGCCCATCGTTAAACCGGTTTAATTGTGTTAGGACATGAGATAAGGGGGGAACATGTGGCTACCATTGACGATGTTGCCAAACATGCAGGTGTCTCCAAAGGGACGGTTTCCAGCGTGTTCAGCAAAAAAAGACCGATCAGCCAAGCCGTTACCGAACGTGTACTGTCGGTAGCCAGAGAGCTCGGGTATTATCCTAATCACGTAGCGAGAAGTCTGGCTATCAAGAAAACAATGATCGCCGGTTTGAAAATGCCGATCTCCAAAGACGGCGTGATGTCGCAATTTGAAATACAGATGATCAACGGGGTAATTAGGGAATGCTCCCGGCACGGATATCGCGTGCTGCTGGATACATTGCCTGAACATGACGATCCGCGGCAATTTTCAAGCGATCCGGTGGATGGGGTTATTATGCTGAACCCGCGCAAAAACGATGCCCGCATCGAAAGATACAGCCAAATGGGAATTCCCCTTGTGCTGGTAGGCAGACCCGACCCGATGGATCCGACGATCAGCTACGTGGACAACGACAATAAGTTAATGGCCTATCAAGTCGGCAATTATTTGCTGCAGCTGGGCCACCGTTCCGTATTGTTCCTGAACGCGTCGGCCGATATGACCGTTTCGGCAGATCGCCAAAGCGGCTTAACCGAAGCGTTTAACGAACAAGGGCTATCCATTCCTCCGGAAAATCTAGTCAACTTTTTGCGCAAGCTGCATGTAAGTGTTTCCGATTACGGCTATCATTCGTTAATGAACACTTACGGCAAATTGAACTATACGGCGGTTATCACCGACACGGACCGGGTTGCGCTTGGCGTGCTTCGTGCAGCACGGGAATTGGGGATCGACGTTCCTGGCGATTTATCGGTCATCGCATTAAGCAACGATGCGACGCTGGCGCAGGAGATGAGCCCCAAGCTGACTTCGGTGGAGCTTTCTGCGGAAGTCCTGGGCACGCAAGCGGCCAGTATACTGATTCAGAAAATGAACGATGCCTCCATTGTAAAACAACATGTAGTGGACGCAAAGCTGGTTTACCGCGAAACATGCAGATCGTTGCCGTAACTCCAGGTAATGCGCAAAACGGAATACTGCTAAACAGCAGTATAAAGGATATTTTGAAAACGCTTCATACATTTGCCGGTTTATTATCCCCATTCATTTCCGGCGATACGGCAATCGAACTTGCCCTTATTTAAAGCGGTTACAATACGTTGTGTAAATAAAAATTAAAAATAACTTAGGAGGGTATTTTGATGAGAATGAACAACACGAAACTTGTCGGTTCGGCGATGGCGTTGGCGCTGCTCGGCGGTACGTTGGCCGGCTGTTCCGGCGGTGGAGAAGCACCAAAAGCCGGGGAAGCTCCGAAAGCGGGCGAAGCCCCCAAAACCACGGAGAAAAAAGAAGACCGCGCTCTTCATATTATGGCGGGCGTAATCGGCGGTAAAACGCCGGAGGAAAATACGCTGTTCGAGAAGGAAATCGAACGTCTGACCGGCATTAAAACCAAACTCGACAAACCTGCTTCCGACTATGATCAGAAGCTGCTGGCAGCTATCGCTTCCGGTGAGAAATTCGACCTGCTGCAAGTCAGCAAGGAAAAAATGAACCTGTTTATCGAGCAGGGCATCTTAACCGATCTTTCCGCACAAGTGAAGGGCTCCAAGACACTTCAGGACCCTGACGTATTGCCCACGGACGAGTGGAATCAAGTAAAAACAAAAGACGGCAAAATTTACGGCGTATTCACCAAATATCAAGGCGGAACGATGCCGATCGTGCGCAACGACTGGTTAAAGAAGCTCAACCTGCAGGAGCCGAAAACGCTGGACGACTACTACAAGGTGTTGAAAGCTTTTACGGAACAAGATCCCGACGGCAACGGCAAAAAAGATACTTACGGTCTGAGCATCGCCGGTTCTTACGAGCTGCAAGGTTTCTTCAGCGCTGCGGGACTTAAGCAGCGGTACGTGGAGAAAGACGGCAAACTCGACGTGCCGTATTCGACGGATGCGGCGATTCCGGTGTACGAATGGCTGAACAAGTTGTACAAGGAAGGCATTCTTGATCCGAACTTCGCGACCAACGATACCGGCAAAATGCGCAATCTGTTCCTCGCCGATCGTGTCGGTATGATTACGTATTGGGATGCTTGGGTTGGGATGCTGAACAACACAAGAAAACAGCAAGATGCGAAAACGACTTTTGAAGCCAAAGGTTTGCCGGGCGCGGTTGGCCCTAACGGAAACTATATGCTGCGCCGGGGCGATCCGGACGTATGGGTAGTGCCTGTTAATGCGGAACATCCGAAAACCGCTTTTGAGTTTATCGAATGGTGGCACTCCAAAGACGGCATCGTGCTTGGCAGCATGGGCATTAAAGACAACGACTATACGGAAAAAGACGGCAAATATGAGCTGACCAAAGCCGGTCAAGAACACGCGATGGACCATGGCGTACCGTTCTGGTACAACAAAAAGTTCCCGAATCCGTTCGGACTTCTGCCGGGTGTAAAAGATGCCCAGGATCTGCTTGCCAAATACTCCTCCTTGGAGCTGACGCCTCCGAAATGGGCCGATGCCGAAAAAATCATCAACGAATATATGTTTAAAGCGATTCTTGGAGAAATGCCGGCAGCCGATGCCGTTCACAAAATGCGCGATCAACTGAAAGCTCAGAAGCTGATCGACTAAGCGGCCAATTGATGAACGAGGGAGTATGCGATTTTGATCCATACTCCCTCCTTCCTTCAATTTCGGGAAACGCGTACGTAGGTCACCTAAGCACATTTCGCGGGCTATTTAACACAAGGGTGGTGCAATGACTTGAAAGCCGTATGGAAATTTAGATCGCTTTATTTATTAATGCTGCCAATATTGGCATGGTTCTGCTTATTTTCGTATTATCCGATGGCTCGGGGCATCATCATCAGCTTTCAGGAGTACCGGCTGATCGGCAACAGGCCTTTTATCGGCTTTAAGAATTATATGACCGTGCTGAACGACAGCTCTTTTTGGGACGCCTTCACCAATACGTTTGTTATCGGCAGCGGCATTTTGGTTCTTGGTTTTGTCATGCCGATTGTGCTGGCGTTATCTTTAAACGAAGTGTTTCAGACCTGGTTCAAAAAGCTGGCGCAAACGATTGTATACATCCCGCACTTATTTTCCTGGATCGTCGTTGGCGGCATGTGGATCATGATGTTATCGCCCGATACCGGGATCGTCAATCAACTGCTGCATCTATTCGGCACGTCGAAACCAATTAATTTTATGACCGATTCCACATCGGCCCGATGGGTAATGATTTTATCATATGTGTGGAAAGACATGGGTTACTTCTGCATCCTTTATTTGGCTACCATTGTCTCAATCAACCCGGCTTTGTATGAGGCCGCGCGTATTGACGGGGCCAACCGCTGGGATATGGTCCGGTTTGTAACCGTGCCCCAATTGTTTAACACGATGAAAGTGGTCGTTATGCTGAACGTGCTGAATGTGCTGAAAATATTCGAGCAGGTCGTGGCGATGAGAAACGGCGCGGTCGCCAAAAAAGTGGACGTCCTGATGATGTACACGTACCAAAAAGGGATTCTCGAGTTCAAAATCGGCGTGGCCACGGCCGGCGGTTTTATACTGATTATTACTACGTTAATTATCGTTTTTGCGGTCCGATTAATTATTCGTTATGACGAGGGGTGAGCCGGTAATGGCGACTAAAAATCCGTATACCAGTTTAACGAGCCGGCTGTTTAATATCGTAAATATTGCTTTTCTGCTGCTGCTTGTAGCAACGATGCTGATTCCGCTTTTGAACACTTTTGCGCTTGCTTTCTCCACAAATTTCGATTCGATGCAGCCGGGTATCGTGCTATGGCCGAAAACGTTCAGCATCGAAGGATTCTCAACGGTATGGAACCGCATGCAGTTGTATTTGCCTTTTCAAAACAATGTATTTGTGACGCTGGTAGGCACGTTTACCCACGTATTATTCAGCTCGATCGCCGGTTATGTTCTGGTACAGCAGGGACTTCCGGGTAAAAAAATAATGATTTCGTTAATATTGCTAACGATGACTATTCCCCAAGAATCGATCATGATTCCTTTATATGTGGTTAATAAAGATTTGGGATTAATTAATAGTTTATGGGCCTTGGTCAATTATTCGCTTGTATCGGGATTTTCCGTACTGCTTATGCGCAACTTTTTTATGACGGTGCCGACTGAAATGGCCGAATCGGCGCGGATCGACGGAGCCGGCGATTTGCGGATCTTTTTTACGATGTATTTGCCGCTCGCCAAATCGGGTCTGGCTACCGTAGCGCTGTTCGAATTTGTAGGCCGCTGGAATCAGTTCACGCCTGCGTTGCTGTATATTAACGATCATGCGAAATATACGCTGCAGATTGCGCTTAAATCGCTCATTATCGATACGGACACCACCTCAAGCAATTTTCTGATTACGACCAATGTCAGGATGGCGGGCATCACGATCGCCCTGCTGCCGCTCATTATTATTTATCCGTACGTGCAAAAATATTTTGTTCAAGGCATCATGGTTGGTGCCAATAAGGAGTAGATTGCATGGAGCTCTGCATGGCGGATTGATCTTCGTGAATATTTATTCATGCTGGTGTATGGAGGGCAAGGGAATGGTATGGAAAGTTTACGTCCGCCTTGAAAACCGTGTTTTTACCGCAAGGTAAATTTAAGAAAAACACGGTTTTCACGAGCGGTGGAATGCCATCCCTTTCCCGCAATAACCGCACCATGAATAACTATTCACAGACTTGCTTCCGTCCAGCAGACTCCAAGACCCAGAAAAAAAAGGAGCTGGATTGCCATGAAGCAAACGGAAAGACGGAAGTCCGTTTCGGTTTATACACGCCGCATCGAAGCGGCCGAGCAAAGCGCTTATTTGGAAGTGCCTTTTGACATGCCCGAAGGCGTGGAAGAAATTCATGTTTCCTATGCGGTCGAATCGCACGGGGAACCGCGGGCGGTCATCGATCTGGGCGTTCGCGACGGAAAACGTCTGCGCGGTTGGAGCGGCGGCGCGCGCAGCGAATTTCGCATCGGCGAAGAGAAGGCTACACCGGGTTATCTCGCGGGAGAACTGGCTCCGGGCGGCTGGGCCGTCGTGCACAATGCGTACAAAGTGCCTCAAGAGGGATGCACCGTTACCGTTACAGTGGAGTTCGCATACAAGACGCCGCGCTGGCTGAAAGGCGATCTTCATACGCACACCGTAAACAGCGACGGTTCCTTTACGTTGGAGGAGAACGCCGCAATCATGGAGCAGCTCGGCTGCGATTTTATCGCGATGACCGATCACAATACGATTAGCCAAAACTATACGTACCCGCGCGGCACCAGTGTGGTGATGATCCCGGGTATGGAGTTTACGACGAATTTCGGGCACAGCAATTTTCTTGGCGTTGCCGATCCTTGCGACGATTTCCGGGTCAAGGACCGGGAAGACGTAAACGAGCGTATTCGTGTTGCCCGGGAACGCGGCGCGAAAATTGTGCTGAACCATCCGCACTGCGACTATTGCCCGTGGGAATGGGGATTTAACGTCGATCACGATTGGGTGGAAGTTTGGAACGGGCCCTTCAGTGAACGCAACCAGAGGACCTTGGACTGGTGGCAAGATCAGCTTGCCGCTGGACGCAGGCTTGTAGCTATCGGCGGCAGCGATACGCACCGCCCTGATCCTTATGTCAAACATGCGATGCCGTGTACGTGGGTGTACGCCGACGCCAAGACGGCGGATGGGATTTTGCAAGGCATCGGCAAAGGGCATGTGCATATTTCTTACGGCCCGGAGGGCCCGTTTGCCGAGTTAACCTGCGGCTCCTACATGACCGGCGATGCCGTTCCTTCCGAGGCCTCCGAAGGAGCCGAACTTCAAGCGTATATCGAGCAGCTGATTGAAGGGGATGAAATCCGGCTGATTAGCGAGCGTGGCGTCGAGCAGGAGATAACGGCCAGGACCGGCGGCTCTTACGCGTTTTCGGCGGATACGGCCGGACGTACATTCTACAGGGTGGAAATATGGCGTCATTTCGCCGAATACGGCGGGCAAAAGCTGTTAGCCGCGCTGACAAATCCGATTTATTTTGCACGATAAGGAAAGCAACTGTTCGGGCGAGCGCTAGGAGTCAGTCCGACGGATTGGTTTTTGGGAATATTAATAAATATTCACGAATTTGCTTTCGTCGGACAGACTCCCAAGCCGATCGAAAGTGCATCCAGATGAAGGAAATTAGGAGATTGGAGATATAGTCATGAGCGAACCGTTGCAAAAAATTTTCGTCGTATTCAAAACACATTTCGATATCGGTTTTACCGGCTGGGTGTCGGACGTGGTGCAGCGGTACAGAACGGAAATGTTGAAGGATGTCATCGACATCTGCGAGCAAACAAAGCAAAACCCGGAGCATGAAAAATACGTGTGGACGATGTCCGCATGGCCGCTGCTGCAGTCGCTGGAAGGTGGCGGCGAAGAGGACCGGAATAAGGCGCTGGATTTCATAAAGGACGGCCAGCTGATTTGGCACAAGCTGCCGTATACGACGCATACCGAGTTTTGCGGGCTGGAGGAATGGATTCGCGGCATGTATGTGTCCAAGGGTCTCACCGACAAGTTCGGCTACGATCCGATTGACGCCAAAATGACCGATGTGCCGGGGCACACATGGATTGTCCCTTCGCTGCTGAAAAAAGCGGGAGTGAAAATATTGCACCTTGGCTGCAATCCGGCTTCAACGCCGCCGGATGTTCCGCCGGTATTTTATTGGGAAGGTCCGGACGGGGAGCGGCTGCTTACGTTTTACTCCAAGGGTTCGTATGGCACGGGCATTTTGCCGCCGGAAGACTGGCGTCATCCCGTGTGGCTGGCGATGATTCAAACGAGCGACAACCACGGGCCGCATGACGCTTCGGTTATCGATGAGATGAAAGCGTCGATTGCGGCGTCAGGTTTGAACGCTGAGCTGCATATCGGCAGCTTGGGCGATTTTGCTGAAGCGCTGCTGGCGACAAATCCGGAGCTGCCCGTCATTCGCGGCGATATGGCCGATTCGTGGATCCACGGCGTCGGCACGGCGCCACGCGAGGTTTCGCGCGTTCGTGAGCTGCGCAGCCGCATTGCCGCTGTGGAAAGCGCGCTTGCTTTAAGCGTGATCTCAGGCGAACAACGCGATATTCGGGCGGCCAAGCAAAACATCGACGCCAGCTATGAGCATTCTCTGTTGTTCGGCGAGCATACGTGGGGGATGGACTGCAAGACGTTCTTGTTCCCGCGCACTTACGACAAAACCTCGTTTCAGCAAGACAAAAGCAGCGAAAGATATATGCAGATGGAGCATTCGTGGCAGGAGCAGCGCGATTACTTGGACAAAGCGGAGGCGTATCTGGAGGAAGCGGCCCGGTTGCTCGGCGGCGCACCGGACACTGGCGAGACGGCCGGAGCTCTTGCGGGAGGCGAGGCCGCCGCAGCCGCGGAGGCCGAAGCGACAGCTGTGGCGTCTTCCGGTGCTCACGGCGGCGCTGTGGACGCAGCTGAGGCCCAGGCATCCGTGGCTGCACGGCTGGCGGGCGCAGATGCCGCAGCCGCGGCCCCGGAGATCGCTGCGGGTAACGCGGAGACGGCTTCGGGCCTCACAGCTGCGGTTGCAAAAGGCGCCGGTGCCGGCAAACGGCTGCTCGTGCACAATGTTTTGGGCTGGGCACGCGATGCCGAAGTGCTGATCGAAGCCGCGCATCTGCCGCGGCCGGGCGAGGTGCTTGCCGATGCAGTAAGCGGCGAAGCGCTGCAACTGATTCCTTGCGAGCTAGGAGCTCATGCGATGGTCCGTGGCGTGCCTGCTCTCGGTTATAAAACGCTTATTTATACCTCAGCGAATCCGGCAGCGCCGTCTCCCGTCATCGGGCAGACTGCTGCAAACGGCTCGCTGCGCGGATATATGACGGATACGGAAGCCGTTCTGGAAAACGAATATTTGATCGTTAAGGTAGACCGCATGAGCGGGCTGCTCAGTAGCTTGTTCGACAAGCGGCTGAACAAGGAATGGGTCGAACGGCAAAGCGACTACGGCTTCGGCCAATTCCAATACGACATTTACTCCAACGAGGAGATCACCCGGTACATTAAAAAGTACGCTTACCGCTACTATGACTGGGGGGTCCACGACTACGGCAAAACGGGATATCCCGAAGAGCAGAAGCGCCTTTCGTTTGGCACCCGGCTGACCGGCATTCGCTTTGAGCAGGACGGCCGCGGCGTGCGCATCGAATGCGAAGCGGCGACCTCGGACGCCTCGACAACCGAATACGGCAATGCGAGCGGAGTTGCATGGTCCGTTACCCTAGGAGCGGAAGCATATGTCGATCTCGAGCTGCGCCTGATTGGCAAAGAAGAGACACCGAAGGCCGAATCGGGCAGCATCGTATTTCCGCTTAAGCTGGAGCGTCCTCAATATCGCATCAACAAGCTTGGTTCGGTGGTTGACCCGTGCACTGATCTGATCCCTTCCTCCAGCACGCTGTTGAACTGCTGTGAGCAATTCGTCGATATTTCCAACGGCTTCGCCGGACTGGCGGTGATTCCGCTGGATACGCCGCTGTTTTTTATCGGCAAAAACGGCATGTGGGACTTCGAGCACAATTACAAACCCGAGAAACCGGAGCTGCATTTTAACTTGTTCAATAACTGGTGGGGGACGAATTTCCCGCAGTGGCTCGGCGGCGATTTGCGCTACCGGTTCCGGCTTGTGCCGCATGAAGGCGATTGGGTGCAAGGCGATGTGTGGAAAACGGCGCATGAAACGATGGCACCGGCTGCGGTGATTCCCGCATACGGAAATGGAGCGCAGGAAGCGGGAGCAGAGCTGCTGCCCAAGGGGCTTGACGGCATGGCGGTGACCGCTTTAAAGCCGGCGGAAGACGGCGACGGCATTATCTTGCGTTTGCGGGAATGCATCGGCGAAAAGCGGGACATCGCCGTCCATCTTCCCGCGCATGTGCGCAGTGTGACCGCAACCGATTTGCTGGAACGGGATACGCTGGAATTGGACACGACGGTGGAGAGCGGCAGCGGCATTACATCCGTCAGCTTCCGCACCCGTCCGTTCGAGGTGCATACGCTGAGGATTCGTTAAGACCGCCAAACAAATCGAGTTATAGCACCACGCGCCTTGTGTTCGATCGATGATCGTGCGAGGTGCCGGGGTGCGAGAAAGCCATTACGTGTTTGCCGGCCGTACGGTGCAATGGTGCGCAATATCGAGGCAAGGGCCCTCGTTTGTGAAGCCGCTCATCGCCGGAAGCTGCCCATGGAATCGCCTCCGGCGGCCTGGAACCGGATTTATTTACAGAACGGCAGTCCTTATCGTATGATAGAATCTATAAAGATGTAAGTGATGCTCGAAAGGAGCAGTAAATGAAACCGACTATCTACGATGTAGCCCAGGCCGCCGGGGTTTCCATCGCGACCGTATCCAAGGTAATCAACGGCACGGGCAGAATCAGCGATAAAACGAGAAAACACGTACTTATCATCATGGATCAGCTGAAATATCAGCCAAGCATGGTGGCCTCGGCTTTAACGGGTAAAAGCACCTTCACGATCGGGCTGACGCTGCCGGATTTGGCTAACCCGTTTTTTGCGGAAATTGCCCGCGCCGTTGAAGACCGCTGCCACGAATTCGGGTTTAACGTATTTATTTGCAGCACCGATAACGATCCGGATAAAGAGGTCAAATATTTCTCGCTTTTAACGCAAAAGCGCGTGGACGGCATTATCGTCGCAACCCGCATTCAGAACGATCAATTTTTAAAAAAGCTGATTCAGCAAAATGTTCCCATCGCGCTGATCACCAACGAAATGCCAACGCTGGCGGTCGATACGGTCATGGTCGACGATTTTCTCGGCGGCTACCAGGCAGGCAGCCATTTGGCTGAGCTAGGACACCGGCGCATCGCCATCCTCAAGGAAGATACGGATACCAAAAGCAACCGGGAACGGATTCATGGCTGCCAGCAAGCTATGATAGCTGCCGGCATCGAACCCGATGAACGCCTTCTGTCGATCGGCGGCTTCACGGTGCAAAGCGGCAAGGAAGCGATGACCGAATTGCTTAAGCTGGACAACCCTCCCACCGCCGTCTTCGCTTGCAACGATCTGCTGGCGATCGGAGCCATTCAAGCTGCCCGCGAGCAGGGTCTTCAGCTTCCGGCGGATTTGTCAGTGGTTGGCTTCGACAATACGATTCTCGCGACCATTATCGATCCTCCGCTGACGACGATCGGGCAGCCGATTCAAGAAATCGGACGTCAAGCCGTCGAACTGCTTGTCCAAGAGATCAAGGGTGAGAAAACGCTTAAGCAAAGAGTGGTTTTGCTGCCCGAACTTGTGATCCGCAGTTCGTCGCTGGCATACCAAAACGTATAACAGCAAGCGGTATCGTTTAAGTGAGACGTTGTTTAAGCAGCTTCATAGCGCAATCAAGAACCTGGCGGCGACCTTTTTCCGTCAGGTTTTTCTTAACCTATACCGAGAAGGAGTCTGGTTTCAGTGAACATGAACGATTTGGAATTAGCAAGCAACTATGCGCCGTATATTTATTTTGACAGCAAGGAGCCGTTTTTTCCGGTGAAGGTGGGGGTTACCGTATTTAACAAGGCCGGCCGGTCGGGTTCGTTCCCGCGCGCATTCGAATTTGAAGACCCGCGGGTCAAACATGTGATCGAATACGCTATTTATTGGGATTACGATATTCAGCATTTGTACGAAATGGAGCATGTCTGGGTATATGTCGGGCATCAGGGGGAAGTTGTCGATGCGGAGGCCAGCTTTCACGGCAAATATTTAAAGAGCCTGCTGAAGGACCGCAGCAACATCGAAGACGAAACACACGTCAAGTTGTATTCGCAGCCGGGCAAACATGCGTTTTCTCCGCTGACCGAGCTGTTCGAGCTGCTCCCGGATTTGCGTCTGGCCACAAATGAACGGGCAGGCAACGCCGGCTTGATTATCACGGATATTTATAAAGGGGTTTATTCCACGAGTGAAGAAATCAACCGCATGGTAGAACAGTATTTGCAAACATTCCGGTTCATTCCGTCAATGGAATTTGTCAAATATACGATCCCCGCCGATTTGTATGTGCCATGGGATGAACTGTACAAACAAGTTCCGCAGCGGATCGAGGATAGATTAGCCGAAATCAAATCGATAGAAATGCATTGACAACCGGGCAGCTTCGGTTATAATTTTTAGTAGTGGGTTAAGCGCTTAATCACCTTTCGCTCCCGGTTTTAACGCGAGTATGCATGAACCGTTGAGGAAAGAAATACATTATGCTTGGGTGAAGCGCTTAAATTGAAAAATGGAGGAACGGCATATGAAAACAGTTAGGCTGACTATGGCTCAGGCGTTGCTGCGTTTCTTAAACAATCAGTATGTCGAAATTGACGGAGTAGAGCACAAATTTTGCAAAGGCGTGATGGGCATTTTCGGGCACGGCAACGTTACGGGGCTCGGACAGGCGCTGGAGCAATACAAAGACGAGATCACCTTTATCCAGGGGAAAAACGAGCAAGGCATGGCCCATGCCGCAATCGCTTTCGCCAAGCAAAAAAACAGGCTGGAGATGTTTGCCTGCACCTCGTCGATTGGACCGGGAGCGCTGAATATGGTGACGGCGGCCGGCGTTGCTTCGGTTAACCGCATACCTCTGCTGCTGCTGCCGGGCGATATATTTGCCAGCCGCCAGCCGGATCCCGTGTTGCAGCAGGTGGAATATCCGCTTGATTATACGATGACGGCCAATGACGCTTTTAAGCCGGTCAGCAAATATTGGGACCGCATCAACCGTCCGGAGCAATTGATGACGGCCGCTATCAACGCGTTAAGAGTGCTGACCGATCCGGCGGAAACGGGCGCAGTTACCTTGTGTCTGCCGCAGGATGTGCAATGCGAAGCTTACGATTATCCGGAAGCCTTCTTTGCCAAGCGGGTGCATCATATTGACCGTAAACCGGTTGCTACGGCGGCATTGGCACGGGCTGCCAAGCTGATTGAAAGCAAGAAACGCCCGGTGATTATCGCAGGCGGCGGCGTGCATTACTCGCTCGCGACGGAAGAACTTCGCCAGTTTGCGGAGGCTTTCAACATCCCTGTGACCGAAACGCAGGCCGGCAAAAGCGCAATCTCATGGGAACACCCGCTCAGCTTTGGCGGCGTTGGCGTAACAGGCACGCTTGGTGCTAACCGTCTAGCCGCGGAAGCCGATTTGATCATTTCCGTCGGTTCGAGGCTGCAAGATTTCTCGACGGCGTCGAAGACGGCGTTTGCGGCGCATGCGGAATTTTTAAATATTAACGTAAGTGGCTTGGACGCTCATAAATTGGATGCGGCTTATGTAACGGCCGATGCTAAGGAAGCTTTGCAAGCGCTTGGCGCGCAGCTGAAGGCGGCGGGTTACCGTTCCTCTTATTCGGCAGAAGAATTAAGCGCTCTCAAAAAGCAGTGGGACAACGAAGTCGACCGCCTGTACGCGCTGGAGAGCCCGGACGGCTTGACGCAAACGAAGGTGCTTGGCACGATCAACGGATTTATCGGCGAACAAGACGTCATCGTTTGCGCGGCGGGCAGCTTGCCCGGCGACCTGCATCGTGTATGGCGGGTGACGCAGCCGAAGACGTACCATATGGAATACGGTTTTTCCTGTATGGGATATGAAGTCTCCGGCGCGTTTGGCGTGAAGCTGGCCGAACCGCAAGGCGAAGTATATGCCATTGTCGGAGACGGCAGCTACTTGATGCTCCACTCGGAGCTGGTAACCAGCTTGCAGGAAGGCCGGAAAATCACGGTGCTGCTGCTCGACAACAACGGTTACCAGTGTATTCATAACTTGCAAAGAGGCCACGGCAGCGGCAGCTTCGGCAACGAGTTCCGCACCCGGTCGGCGGAAACAGGTCAACTCAGCGGCGGATATTTGCCAATCGACTTTGCCGCGCATGCCCGCAGTATGGGCGCCAAGTCGTACAGCGTACGCAACGCGCAGGAGCTGGAAGCGGCGCTGCAGGCGGCTAAAGCGGAAACGGTCACCACACTGATCGATATCAAGGTGCTTCCCGGCACAAACACCGACGGCTACGAGTCGTGGTGGCATGTCGGCGTCGCCGAAGTATCCGAATCGGAGAAGGTGCAAAGCTCGTACGAGCAGCTGCAAAGCAAGCTGAGCGGCGCGAAAAAGTGGTAATGTTGTTTCACCAAACTTTAAGGAGGTCTCTTACCCCATGAATGTGAAATACGGTATATCCGCAATCAACTGGGTCAACGAAGATATTATGGAATTGGGAGATCATTATACGGCCGAGCAGGTGCTTGGCGACATGTCCGGTCTTGGCTTTGCGGGTACCGAGTTTTGCCGCAAGTTTCCGCGCGACGTGGAGCAGCTGAAAAAACTGATGGCCGGCTTTAATATGGAGCTGACCTCGCAATGGAAATCGGTACATTTCAGCGACCCGTCCCGCCGCGAAGAGGAATTGCAGGCATTCCGCGAGCATGCCGACTTTTTGAAGGCGATGGGCGCCAAATACGTTGTGACCTGCGAAACCGGCAATTCGTTTGAAGATTTGACGCAAAACTCGGTTACCGTGGAGCCGCTGACAGACGAGCAGTGGAAGCATCTGGCGGAGGGGTTAAACGAGGCTGGACGTTACTGCCGGGACAACGGCATGCAGCTTGTGTATCATTACCATGGAGAAACGGTTGTCGAAAGCGGCGAGGAAATCGCCCGCTTGATGGAAATAACCGATCCCGAGCTTGTTCATATGCTGTATGACACGGGCCATGCTTATTTCGGAGGCAGCGACCCGCTGCATGTTTTGAAGACGTATTACGACCGGATTAAATATATCCATCTCAAGGATATCCGCCAGGACGTGCTGGATTGGAAACGCGAGAACAACGTCCGCTTCCGCGAAGCGGTGCGCAAAGGCGTATTTACCGTACCGGGCGACGGCTGCATCGATTTTGCCCCGATTTTTGCCGAGCTGAAGGCGCGTGGATATGAAGGCTGGATGATCGTTGAAGCGGAGCAGGATCCGTCCATCGCCGATCCGGTGGTATACGCGGCCAAAACAAGAGAGTACATCGCCAAAGTAGGCGGTTAATCGGCATAGCGGCATAATACAGGAAAAGCCTATCCCGGCTCATCAACGAGCGGGATAGGCTTTTTTGTCTAATCATATAGTATTCGGGTACAATTGGCGCTCGTATGCATGATTCGCTCATGCAGCTTTCACTTTTTCAGTGGCCTCCAGCTCTTGGGACTGGCCTTATTTCGATTCGCCGCATCGTGCGATCCGGATCAGCCACGCGGGTCTTGCGATGAACCGGAACCAAGCGCGAGGCGAAAGCCGTCCCGCCACGAGGCATAACGCGGCTTCCAGCCGTGCTGCAGCGCTTTGCCGTTCAGCGCACCGCGCTCCCAGGCCGCGTGTCCCGGCTGAACGCCCGGGGCCGGGGCGCCTAGAGCGTCCGCGTAGACCGGCAGCCACTTGGTGCCGGCAGCCGGCTCGCCGTCGACGATATTGTAGCAGCCGGAAGGCCATTGCAGCGCAAGTACGGCGGCACGGGCGGCGTCATCGATATGCACGAAAGAACTGACCCCGTCCGTCGCCGGCAGGAGCCCCTGACGTACCTGCTCGGCCATATAGCCGCCCGGGGCATACCACGTTCCGTATCCGTAGAACAGGCCGTAACGAAGGATGATATAATTCGGCATGTCCGCGACAGCAGTCTCCAGCGCATGGACGCCTTCGATCGTCGTATTCCGCGGCGGAGGGGCGTCCAGATCAAGCGGACAGTCTTCCGCAGCCGGTCCTTCCCCCGGCGCATAAGCCCAGGAGATACTCTGGGCGATCATTTTACCGACGCCCGCCGCTAGAGCCGCGTCGACAAGATTGCGTGTCCCTTCCTTGCGAATTCGGGTATTGTCGGCAAAGCTTCTTGTGCTTAAAGAGGTGAGCTGGTGTATCACTACATCCGGTTTTGTTTCCCTGAGGGCGGCGAATACAGCTTCTCGGTCCAAGACATCCAGGAGAGCGGACTGAACACCTTTTTCCTTTAGTTTGAGAGCTTGATCCGGGTTTCGTGTAAATCCGACGACTTCATGTCCGGCTTGGACAAGCATGGGGAGGAGCATCTGTCCGATGACTCCGCTCGCTCCTGCAACGGCAATTTTCATTTCAATCAAACCTCCATGACAGGAATAGGTTTTCTTATTCGGGAATGAACTCCCAAGACACCGCCGATGGTGAGCGCGTATAATAAAGCAAGCACATAAAGAGTCTGCCGATTCGCTAATCGCACCGCCTTCTTGCATCTGGTCTTAGCCGGCCGGCTTTAAACTCAAGTATGAGGGACAAACGATCGGTATTCAAACCATTTTTAAGTAAATTGTACCGGTACAATTCGAAATAACAAGTCGCAGAATGGGGGATGAACGTGAGAAAATATGAGGAACTGATGCGTGAGATCGAGAGACGAATGGAAGACGGGACGATTCGCGGCGGACAAAGATTGCCTTCCATTCGCGACATGTCCGAACGTTTTGCCTGCAGCAAAAGCACCGTGATCCGTGCTTTTGCGGAATTGGAGAAACGCCATCTTGTCTACACCGTCCCGCAGAGCGGCTATTACGCGGTTGTGCAAAAGCCCGAAACGGAGCGGAACCAGGACCGGGCATTGTTCGATTTTTCGGCCCCTTCTCCCGATCCGGAACATTTTCCTTATACGGATTTTCAGCACTGCCTGAATAAAGCGATCGATATGTATCGAAGCGACTTGTTTGCCTACGGCCTGTCGCAGGGTCTTCCTTCGCTGCAGCATGTTCTGAGCAAACACCTGAACGGCCGTCAGGTGTTTGTCCGTCCGGAGCGGATCACGGTCACTTCGGGCATGCAGCAGGCGCTGGCGATCTTGTCCGAGCTGCCGTTTCCGAACGGAAAACGTACGGTGCTGTTGGAGCAGCCGAGTTACCATCTGCTGATCCGGCTGTTGGAAACAAAGGGCATTCCGGTTAGGGGCATCAACAGGTCGGAGCAGGGCATCGACTTGGACAGGCTGGAGCAATTGTTTCGAACCGGAGACATCAAGTTGTTCTATACGATGCCGCGGTTTCATAATCCGCTTGGCACGTCATACCCGGAAACGGTCAAAAAGGCGATCGCCGGGCTTGCCGAGCGCTATGGAGTCTACGTGATGGAGGACGATTATTTGGCGGACCTGGAAACCGATCCGAAGTCGGATCCGATTTATGCGTACGCCCCTTCGCATGTCATTTATTTGAACAGCTTCTCGAAGCTGTTGTTCCCCGGCTTACGGATCGGCGCGGTGGTTCTTCCGCCGGAACTTCAGGACACGTTTGGCTTATACAAGCAGCTTGCCGATCTTGACAGCCCGATGCTGTCGCAAGCCGCGCTGGAAATCTACATGCAGAACGGGATGTTCGAGCGGCGCAAACAGCAGTTGGTCGCGTCGTACCACGACCGGATGCTTCGGTTGAACCGGGCGCTGCACGCCTTCAACGACACGGGTTTCGCGCATCATGCATCCGTACAGAGCGGCGCGCATACCCATATCGCTTTCACGGAACCACTCCATATCCCTACGCTGCTGAATCGGCTGCGCCGAAAAAACGTCGTGCTGAGGGAGCTCGACTCATTTTTCTTGTGCGGCTTCGAGAAGCGGCCTCTGCTCAAACTGAGCATCGCTAGAGTGGGTGAAGACCGGATCGAGGAAGGGGTCTGGATCCTGATGGACGAAATCAAGCGGATGAAACGGACGATAGGACGTTCATAACACGCCATTTTGAGATCAAGGCGCCCGGCGGTGGCCGGTCATGATGCATATTCATTATTTATTCTGCAAAAATAATAAAGCCCCACTCTCTAAAGAGAACGGAGCTTCAAAATGTGCAGCGATTTTACGGCCATTCCCGGGATTCGTTATTCGATGACCGGCGTTCCATAGGAATGGAAGCTTGCAACCGTCTTATTCCCCCACGCTTGACCGCGTGCCCTCTCCGCTTCCGTCCATGTAATCGGCTTCCAATCCGGAGCAAGCACCAGATAACCCCCCGAGCAGATTTCGATCCGATTGCCGCCCGGTTCGTACACGTATACGAAATAAGTTTGATTAATGGCATGTTTGCTGGGCGCAAACTCGATGAACACATTGTGGTCCACAAACAAATCGGCCGCGCGCCATATGCCTTCGTTTGTGTCGACGGCAAACGCGATATGGTGAAGCCGTCCGTGTCCCCCTTTATGGTCCTGAGTGTATACGACATCGTAAGATTTGTTGGTCGCGCGGTACCATACGCCCGGTCTTTCACCGTTATCAAGCCTGATTTGCTCGGTTAACTGCAGCCCCAGCTTCTGTTCCATAAAGTCCCCGTCCGTCGCGGCATGCGAGGATAAATAATTGACATGATCAAGATGTTTGACGGCGACGCCGTGGCCGGTAAATTTTTGCGGCTGATTTTTGAGAGTGGGGCGCAGGTGCTCCGGAGCTTGGTAATATTCCGATTCAAAATACAATTCCATCAAATGCCCGTCCGGACCGCGAAACCGGTACGCTTTGCCATGACCCCAATCGCCGTCGTGCCAACCGATGCCAAGGCCGGTTTCCGCGATGGCCGCGGCTCTCCGATCCAGAGCTTGGGGGCTCATGGTCCGCAAGGCGGTGTGGCCGACCCCGGGCTCAGCGGATTCGGTCAAAATCAGCGAATACTGCTCATAATCCCCCCAGCAGCGCAAATAAACCGATTGGCCTTTTCTGGCAACCTCCTGCATGCCTAAAATATCTTTGAAAAAAGCTAAGCTTTCATCCGGTTTTGGGGTCAGCAGTTCCAGGTGTCCCAAATGTGCGATATCTCTAATAGGCTCAATAAATGAAGACATTGTATCAGCTCCTTGTTTCTCAATATTGTTGAACAATTTATTATGTAGTTCAAATTATAAAAGCTGCTGTAACCGCTGTCAATCGCCGTGTTCCGGTATAAGGAAAAGTGAATGATATGAAAAACAAACTAAAAACACAAAAAAACCCCCAAATGAATATGAAACAAGGGGAGTTTTTGTGTTCAGCGTTCCATTGGAATTATCTTGCCGCGCTTCGCCCGAGCCCGTTCTCTTGGACCGGCGGTGAGGCCAGCGCCGCGCATTCGCGAAACGCATAATGACTGCATCCTCTACACCTGTCAAGATCAAGCCGGTTCATTGCGTAACCGATCGCTTCGCCGGTGTGATCGAAAAACGACTCGGCTCCGAGCTTTTGCACAAATCCGGATTTCTCCAAATAAGCGCGGGGCTGGGGTTGTATGCCGGAAATCAGCACTGCGGCGCCATCCAGGGCGATGCGCTCCACGATATTGCTTAAGATGGCCTCGCCGGTTGCGTCGATAAAGGGGACTTTCCCCATACGCAGCACAATCGTTTTTGGCCGTGAGCGCATCGTTTCCAATATCCGTGATTCGATCAAATCGGGAGCGCCGAAAAATAACGGTCCTTCCATCGTAAAAATGCCGATCTGCGGGCAATCATGGCCTTCTTTTACCGTGTGGGCTCGCACTTTTTCAGTTCTCGTCCCCCGCTCGGGCAGCACTTTGGACACGGTTACGATTTCGCTCATTCGTTTTACAAAAATGATAACGGATAAAGCCAAGCCAACTTCCACCGCGGTCGTCAAATTCGTCAGCACCGTCAGCAGGAACGTAATGACAAGCACCAGCGAGTCGGCGGACTTTGTTTGTAGAATATGTTTAAAATGCTTGCGTTCGCTCATATTCCAGGCTACCACCATCAGGATCGGAGCCATCCCGGCCAGCGGGATGGCGGAGGCGTAACGCGCGAACAATACAAGCACAAGCAGCACGACAGCGCCATGGATTATGCCGGAGAACGGCGACGCGGCGCCCGTTCGAATATTTGTCGCCGTGCGCGCAATCGCTCCCGTAGCGGGAATGCCGCCGAACAGCGGGGTGACGACGTTGGCGATCCCCTGGCCGATCAGCTCTTTGTTGCTGTTATGTTTGGTGCCGGACATGCCGTCGGCTACCACGGCGGACAGCAGCGATTCGATGCCGCCGAGCATGGCGATGACAAGGGCCGGCTGCAGCAGCTGGGTGATTTTGTCCCAGGAAATATGCGGCAGAGCAAACGCCGGCAGCGTGCTCGGGATATCGCCGTAAGCTGATCCGATCGTCGCCACTTTACCGTCGAAAAATACCGCCGCTACGATGCTGGAAAGCAGCAGCCCGATCAACGAAGCGGGAATTTTCGGCCATATTTTGGGCAGCGTTAAAAGCACGGCAAGACTCGTCAGTGCCGTGGCGATGCTGTACACGTTCAGCGAAGAGAGATGGGTTGCGATCTCCTTCATGTTGGAAAGGAAGTCCTCGTGGCTTTTTAACCCTTGCAATCCTAAAAAGTTGGCGATTTGCCCGGAAAATATTATGACGGCGATACCGGCGGTAAAACCGATCGTAACCGGGCGCGGAATAAAGCGGATCAGCACGCCTAACCTGAATACGCCCATAAGCACAAGCAAGATCCCGGCCATCATGCCGGCGATCAGCAGATTCTCGTACCCGTATTGGAGTACGACACCCAGAAGGATGGGAATAAATGCGCCGGTCGGTCCGCCGATTTGGAATTTCGAGCCGCCAAGCAAAGAAATGAGAATGCCCGCTACTATCGTCGTATAAATACCGAACTGCGGTTTTACCCCGGAAGCGATGGCAAACGCCATTGCCAGCGGAATAGCTACAATGCCTACAATGAGTCCGGAAACGAGATCTCTGCGTAGTGCGCTTACCGTGTAGCCGGCAAATCTTCCGTGCCATCTCATAAGTAACCCTTCTTCTTATAAATATTTGATTATTTGAATATATGCAAATAATAAACCTGCGAACAAAAAAAATCAATGCCTCGGGTAGAGACATTGACCGGTTTAATATTGGCTATTTTTGAGGGACGGCAAGGGCTTGTCCGACTTATCGCTTGCCCGCATATGCTCAAGCAGCGTGATCGTCCCGACCAGGTGGTTATCGAAAATTTGCTTGGCCACCTTAAGCAGGTCGTTCACTAACGGATCGCGCAAACTGTAGACGACCGATGTTCCGTCTTTGCGGCCGTAGACGACGTTTTTGCCGCGCAATATGGCAAGCTGCTGGGATACGGCCGATCCTTCGCTGCCGATGATCGATTGGATCTCATTGACGGTTTTGTCGCCTTCGGACAAAACTTCGAGAATGCGAATCCGCAGCGGGTGCGCCAGCGCTTTAAAAAATTCGGCTTTAAATTGTTGAAGACTCAAATCCATCGTACGTTCTCCTTCACCACCTGTAACTTATAAATACTATGATACCACATCTCATCTGTTGCAGGAAAAAGCAATTCCCAGTTATGATATGAGCAAGGGGATTTATGGAAAGGAGCGGCTATTTATGGTTGGGAGTTCCAGCTTGTTTGCCGCATCATCCGCCAAACGATGTGTTTGGGCGGCAGCGCTGCTAATCCTGATGGGCAGCGCGGGCTGTCAAAGCCCGCCGCTGAAGCAGCCGGGTTCCGGCGGGGCAGACGGCGCCGAACAAAAAGTGGTGCTGACGGTATGGAACGATTGGACAGGGCAGGACCCCACATCGGAGACAATGCGCGGACTGCTCGGCAAATTTCAACAGGATAATCCCGACGTGGAGGTGCGGCAGCAGAGCATATTACGCGACGCTTACAGGTCCAGGCTTAAGACGATGGCGGCGGCAGACGAGCTTCCGGATGTGTTCCTGATCTGGCCTGATTCGATGACCCGGGAATTTGTGCGGGGTGGCTTAATTCAGCCGCTCGACGATATGCTGAACGCGCATGCCGGTCTGGAGGCGGGTTTTATGCCGCATTCGTTTGACTCCTTCACGGTGGATGGCGGCAAATATTCGGTTCCGTTATCGATGGCGCCCAGCTCCTTTGTTTTTTATAATCAGGCGATATTTAACAAGTACGGTGTTCGCGTGCCGCAAACATGGGATGAACTGCTTGCAGCGATCCGTATTTTCAACGAAAACGGGATCACTCCGATCGCTTTGGGCAATAAATCGTCTTGGGTGGCCCCGTCATTTATTTTCAGCACACTGGCGGACAGAATGACCGGCACGGAATGGTTCAGGGACGTCATCTCGCAAAACGGCGCCAAGTTCACCGATCCGATTTTTCTGAAGGCGCTTCATTTGCTGCAGGAGCTCGTTGCGGCCAAAGCGTTTCAGGATAATTTCAACTATATCGACAATATGCAGATGGAACAGCTGTATTACCGCAAGCAAGCTGCCATGTTTGTCGGGAACGGCTCGGCCGTCGCAAATCTGATTGCCGGTGCGCCACAGGATGTGCAGGAATCGACGCATTTGGCACTGCTGCCCCAGGTGCCGGGCGGGATCGGCAATCCCTATTCGACCTCCGGTGTTGTCGGCGCGGGTTTCGCCATCAACAGCAAGCTGAGCGGGGCACAGCGCCAGGCCGCATTTAAGCTGATCTACGCTTTGTCCGGACCGGATGCGCAGCGCAGCATCCTGGACAGCAATACGCTGGTCAGCTACCGGCTTGATGTCGATCACAGTCGGGCCCATCCGCTGTTTATCGAGCTGCACCAGCTGATGAAATCGGTCACGATGCTGCCCGCTTATGAAACGCAGCTGACGACGGCGGCGGTGGAAGCGCTGAACGCCGGAATTCAGGACGTGCTGAAGGGCGGGAGCCCCGAGGACATGGCCCGGAATTTACAGACCATTCAAGCAAGCACATTCGGAAAATTCAGGTAAGCAAAGGGAGGAGGAACGTATGCACCGCTTGATTACAAGCTCTTTGCAGGGCAAGCTGACCGTGATGATGCTTTTGTCGACGCTGCTTCCTTTGTTTTTTCTGGGGGCGTTTTCATTTGTGACCTCCTCCCGGGTGAATGAAGAGAAGACGAAGCAGACTGGGATTGACGCGCTGCGCCGCATTCAGGCGAATATCCGCTTTATCGCTCAGGACGTAGAGGCGATGTCGATTTTTTTGACCGGGGATCACGATGTGCAGCAATATATGAACAGCTTTGATTTCGATTCGCCGGAGCGGCTGCGGATATTGGCATTGATGACGAATTTGGCGCAGTCCAAGGAATATATTTCAAATATAACGGTGTATTCCAAAAATAAAACGCTGCCGCTGCACACGCAAACGATTTATGCCTCCAACCTGTCCAAAACGATTGAAGACTGGAACTTGACGGGAAAAAGGTGGACGCCGCTTTACAGCAACCAGACCGTTCACGGACAGGAGCTCGTTTTTTCCTTCTTGCGGGCTGTCAAAAGCACAGACAACTTTGATCCGCTTGGTTTTATCGCGATTACGATCAACGAGCAGGCGATGTCGCGTTATTTGGCGGAACCGAACTTCGGCGTCGGGCAAGGCGAGCTGCTGCTGCTGGACAGCCGCGGCACGGTGCTTTCCGGGGGCAACAAACAGCGGCTTGGGCAGCGCTGGGAAACATTGTTCCCGGGCTCGCAAACCGGCGATATGGCCGGGACTTACGGCGCTTATACGTACGGGGAGGGGCATGGGAAAAGCACCGTATTGTACAACCGGATACCCGATCTGAGCTGGACGCTGGTCGGGCTTGTGCCTTACGAGCTGTACAGCAAGGAGAACCGCTACATCTGGCTGCTTACCGGCAGCGCGGTCAGCTTGGCTACGGTGCTTACCGCGGGACTGATCTTGTTTTTTGTGCGCAAGGTGACGAAACCGCTGAAGGTGCTGAAACGGCTGCTGGTCAAAATCGATCCCGACGAGCCGATGCCCCTGTACCAGTTCGAATCCCCGGACGAGGTCGGGCAACTGGTGGGCAGCTACAACCAGCTGGGCGAACATATCAAGCGGCTGAAGGAAAAGCTGATTCGAATGGAGTCCCGCAAGAAAGAAGCCGATATTCGGGCGCTGCAATCGCAGATCAATCCGCATTTTTTGTACAACACGCTTTCTTCGGTGCATTGGACCGCTTTGATGAGAGGGGAGCAGAAGATTGCGGATATGGTTGGGGCGCTCAGCGATTTTCTGCGGTTCAGCTTAAATAAAGGCAAAGACTTCTGCCCGGTGATGCAGGAGATCAATCATGTGAAAAATTATGCGGTGATCCAATCGATCCGATTCCCCGACCGGTTTACGGTTTCTTACGATATCGATCCGCAAATTTACAAGTTTCCGATGTTGAAGCTGCTGCTTCAACCGCTTGTGGAAAATGCGATGATTCACGGCGTCCAGAAATTGAAGCGGCATGGCACGATTTATATCAGTGCGGTCAAAGAGTCCGGCGGCTTGCATTTTCACGTGCAGGACGACGGGATCGGCATGGAGGAAGAGACGCTTGCCCGGCTTAAGGCTGATTTGTCGAGGCCGCTGGGGGACGAGCATAACGATTTATCGGGCAGCTACGGTTTGCGCAATGTCAATGAGCGGCTGCAATTGCATTACGGTAGTTTGGCTCACTTGACGGTAGAAAGCCAGGCGGGCCAAGGGACACGTGTTTCGTTTATGATTCCTGTAAAGGAGAATGGACATGAAAATATTGATTGTGGATGATGAAATCATCATACGAAACGGGTTGTCGACCGTGATTAATTGGCAGCAGCTCGGATTTACGCTGCTCGAACCGGCGGAGTCGGCCGAAGAAGCGCTGGAACGGATTCCGGCTGAAAGGCCGGATCTGCTGCTCACCGATATCCGCATGGGCGGAAAAGACGGAATTACGCTAGTCAAGGAAGCGCGGGAACTGCTGCCCGATCTGGAGGCCGTCCTGCTGACCGGTTATGACGACTTTGCTTATATGCAGCAGGCGATCCGCCATGAAGTAAGCGACTATTTGCTCAAGACAAGCAGGCCGGAAGATATAATTCAGGCGGTCATTCGCGCGGCCAAGAAAGTTCAGGACAAACGGGAGGCCGCAAGCAAAGTCGTGCTTAAGGATAAGGAGGTCCGGGATCACTGGTTTATCAAAATGCTGGAAAGCGGCATCACCCCGGATTTGCTCTCGCTTCAAGCGTATATGCCGCTGCTCGGAAGCACGCTTGACGAGCTGCGGCCGGAGCGGCTGCAGGTTGTGGTCATTCAGGCCGAAGGCTGGGGAGAGAAGCCAAGCAGCGCTTTGCTACTGCATTTTGCCGTAGAAAACATGCTGCGCGAGCTCATTAGCTGTGAAACGCTGGTGATGAACGGCAGGGTGGCAGCCGTTGTTCGTGCGGATGCGGCGTGGGGACAGGAGGACTGCGACGGCCGAAGCTTGCTGGAGCAAATCGAGCATCTGCTGAAATGTGCGCTGAGATGCGCTGCCGGAGTGCCGGTTGCTGCCGTGGAAGAACTTCACCAATCTTACCGGACGGCACAGCAGGCGGCGGCGTATTGGGAGCTGACCCGGGAGAAGCTGGTCGCATACGAGCGAGTTTGTACACGCAAAGGCTGGAACACGCTGCTGACCCGCTACGAGGAAACGGAGCTCGGGCACATTTTATCCGGCGGCAATTCGTTGCAGCTGAGCCAGTGGATTTATGCCGCTGTGCAAGCGCAAATGGAGCACCCTGAGACCACTTATGAGTCGTATTCGTCATATGTTCATTCCGTCGCGTTGTCCGGTTTGCGCTGGCTTGAGCGGCTGCTGGCCGAGACGCCTTCCGCCCAAGAAACCATCCACCGGTTTTCCGTATTTGGGTCCGAAGGGCACGGGCTGCTGCGGGATCAGCTGCAAACCTACTTGCAGTCTGTGATGGCCGCTTATCACCGATTGGTGGTCAAAGGGCAATCAGCCTATGTGCAGCGCGCGATCACTTATGTGAAAGAACATGTCGGCAGCCAGCGAATCGGGTTGTCCGATGTGGCCCGGCACGTTCATCTGCATCACGGACATTTGAGCGAAGTGTTTAAGAAAGAGACGGGGATGACGTTTGGCGATTTTGTTACGCGGGAAAAGCTGGAGCGGGCCAAGGAAATGCTGCTGGACCCGGCCGTCAAAATCAGCGAGGTGGCACGCGCCGTAGGTTACGAGGACGTCAAATATTTCAGCCAGCTGTTTAAAAAACACTTTACCCAAATTCCGTCCGAATACCGCGAAGTGGTGTCGGCGAAAAAATTAGAGTAAAGCGCCGAAGATTTTCTACCCTATACACGAAGATTATCCCCTTTTGTCAAAGGGGGTTTATTTTTACAATTATTGTATGTAATCGGTTTCAAACTGGCGAATGCTTTGATATAGGGAATATTTGTTCGATTGGTGATGGAGGGGAAAGGAATCACCGTTTTCGCATCAATATTCACCATCATCCTTCCGCATCCGCAAGGAAATCGATTATATCCATCGGGAGGAAAGCCCATGAAAAAGGCGGTGGCGGCCCTTACAATCGTATCGCTGTTACTTGAAGTTGCCTGCGGCGGGGGGCAGGACGGCAAGTCGGGAGGCGGCAACCGTCCGGCGGCGGACCCGGCTCAGGCGGTAACCCCGGGAGATAAAAAAACGCTGGAATTTTGGTACATCGACCCGGGAGATAAAGAAAAGGTGTATTTGGAGGCGGTCGAGCGGTTCAAAAAAAAGCATCCCGACGTCGAAGTCAAGACGCTGCAAACGTTAAACGATACGTACAAGATGAAGTTTGCCGTAGCGATGTCCGGCGGGAACCCGCCTGACGTATTTCATTCCTGGGGAGGCGGATGGCTGAAAGAATTTGTCGGTCAGGGCGGCGTATTGGATATGACCGGAAAGGTGGATAGCGGGGCGTATGTGCAAACTGTGCTCGACAACTCGACCTTTGGCGGCAAAATTTACGGAGTGCCGCTTGGCTTGTCGGTCACGATGATCTGGTACAACAAGGAGCTGTTTGCCAAGTACGGTTTAACACCTCCGGCGACGTGGGAAGATCTGCTGCATGTGGTCGATACGCTGAAGAAAAACAAAGTGATTCCATTTTCGCTGTCGAATCAGCCGAAATGGCCGGGCGCTTATTATTTCATGTATTTAGCCGATCGTGTGGCGGGTCCGGAGCTGTTCAAAAGTGCGCTGGCCCGCAAAGGGAGAACATTTGACGATGACGGTTATGTACAAGCAGGCAAGTACATTCAGGAGCTTGTAAGGCGAGAGGCCTTCAACAAGGGGTTTAACGGCATACCGTATGACGCGGGTCAAGGACGCCAGCTTTTTTATACGGGACAGGCGGCAATGACCGTTATGACGAGTGCTATTGTCAATAACACGCGGCAGGAAGCGCCGGAATTTGAGAAAAAACTCGACTTATTCGCTTTTCCCACCGTTCCGGGAGGGAAGGGAGATCCTTCGGACCTAAGCGCCGCATCGGCTCCGGTCTGGTCGGTATCGGCCAAAACGAAATATCCGGAGCTAGCGATCGAGTTGGTCAAGGAGTTATCCAGCCGGGAAACGGCGCAGTCGTATTCCGACCGCACCGGCTCAACGGTTGCGGTGAAAGGTGTCATCTACAAGGACGAATTCGCCAAACGGCTTGGCGGATACATCGAAAGAGCGAAGGATATCCACTGGCCTTACGATCAGACGCTGCCGCAGGAGTTGGCCGAACTGCACAAGGACACGACGCAGGCGATCTTTGGCTTGTCGATGACCCCGGAGGAAGCGGCCGGGAAAATGGAGGAAAAAGCAAAACAGGCGTTAAGATGATGATACAAAAATACAATTTTTGGAAAAAATAATGGAGGGTTTATATGAAGCTGAAAAAAGCAACAAGCTTGATCGGTTCGCTTGCCATGGCCGTCACTTTGTTGGCGGCCTGCTCGGATGTGCAGCCGCCGTCGGCGTCCAGCCAGTCCAAAGCGCCGGAGCCGGCCAAACCGGCGACAACCCAGCCGGCCGCAACGCCAGCCGCACCGGCTGCGCAAGCACCGGCGGCAGGCGACGTCAAAGAAACGCCGCGAAATGAAACATTGTATATTGCAGGCAATCAGTGGGGGGCCCCGACCAACTTTAACCTGCTCAGCGGCAACCCGGCTTTTCCGATCAACTACGGCAACTCCCGTGAGCTGATCTACGAAACGCTGTTTATGGTCAACATGCTGGATGGCAAGCTGGAACCTTTGCTTGGCACCAAATATAACTGGACGGACGATTTGACCTTAAAGGTGGAGCTGAACAAAGACGCCAAGTGGAACGACGGCAAACCGTTCACCTCGGATGACGTCGTGTATACGTACCAGCTCGGCAAGAAATATCAGATCAACTGGAGCAGCTTCTGGACTTACATTGAAGATGTTACCGCAGACGGCCCTAATGCCGTTAATATCAAGATGAAAAAGGAAACGCCAAACAAGCTGACCGTGCTGGACAGCATAGAATTGATCCCGATGCTGCCCAAACATGTATGGTCGGACATCGAAACCAAAGCGAACAACGATCTGGCGACCATCCGCAAGGAGTTTAATCCGAATCCCGTAGCTACAGGCCCTTACAAAATGTATTTCTACAACGATCAGAAAATTACCGTGGCGAGAGACGACAACTACTGGGGCAAATCGCTGTTTGGCAAACTTCCGGCGCCGAAGTATATCACCCACGTCATCTATAAAGATAATGCCGCAGGGGACCTTGCGTTTAAGGCCGGGCAAGTCGATTTGTCGCAGCAGTTTACGCCGCAAATTTGGAACTTCTGGAAAGACGGAGCCCCCGTCAAAACGTATTTGAAAGATGCGCCTTATTATTTGCCGGGTTCGATGCCTTCGATTTTCTTCAACATGTCCAAGAAAGGGCTTGATAACAAGGAAGTCAGAAGAGCGATTGCGATGAGTATCGATTACAAAAAAATATCCGATCTGGCCATGAGCGGTTATTCCGCAGCGATGCAGCCGTCGCTTACGCTGAACACGGACGCTGAGTCGAAATATGTCGATTTAAACGCGATCAAACCGCTGCAATGGACAACCGACGTGGCCGGGGCGAATGCGCTGCTGGACAAAATCGGCGCAAAGAAAGGCGCGGACGGCATTCGTGTGCTGGACGGCACCCGGCTTGGCCCTTGGGATATCGAGTGTCCTTACGGCTGGTCCGACTGGAATGCTTCGCTTGAAATCGTAGCCCAAAGCGCCAAAGCGATCGGCATCGAAATCCGCACCAAGTTTCCCGAGCAGCCGGTATGGAACAACGACCTGCAAACCGGCAAGTTCGACATTATTATGAATACGCCTGCCGGCGGCGTCAGCCCAAGCCAACCGTGGAACAGAGCAAGAACGATCATGTATTCGAAGGGCGTTCCCGCGATCGGCGAGATGGCCTTCTGGAACTGGGGCCGATACAAAAACGATAAAGCCGACCAACTGATCGACCAAATACCGGCCGTATCGGATATGAACAAATTAAAAGAGATGTACACCGAACTTGACAAAATGTGGCTGACCGACGTGCCGTCCGTTCCGCTGATGTACAGACCGTGGATGTTCTATACGATGAACGAATCGGTGTGGAAAGGTTTCCCGGTGCAAGGAGACGGGACCAATATTCCGCCGCAGATGGGTTATGATGGCGCAGGGATTAAAGCGCTGTATCAAATCCACAACTAATCCTGCCGTCATACAAGGCCTATATCGGGGCGTGATGTGCCGCTCCGGTATAGGTCTGTTTTGAAACGGGGCTTTGCCCGGCTGTGATCATAATACCCATCGGGGGTGCGCGACTTTTGAACGCTTATGTGAAGTATTTTGTTAATAAATTTTTCTGGTATTTGCTGACGCTGCTGATCGCCATTGTGCTTAACTTTTTGCTGCCACGGTTAATTGACGGAAATCCGGTATCGATCATTGTGTCCCAGGTTTCGGCAGGCATGACGGATAGCGACACGATCAAGAAGGTGTACGATACATTTATGAAGGAATTTGGCATCGACAAGCCGATTATGGTGCAATTTTTTATTTATTTGAAAAACTTGGTGACGGGCGATCTGGGCACATCGTTTGGTTTATATCCGAAAAAGGTAACCACCATCCTCGCATCGGCGGTACCGTGGACGGTCGGGCTGCAGCTTCCGGCGATTTTGACCGGATGGATTATCGGCAATGTGCTCGGAGCCGTAGCGGCATATCGCAAAGGCGTGTTCGACAAAGTGATTTTTCCCGTCGCGTTGTTTATCAACTCGATTCCGTTTTTTACGCTGGCGATTATTATGCTTTACGTTTTTGCGCTTTCCCTGAAATGGTTTCCGCTTCACGGCGGCTACGACTTTCAGATGATTCCGCAGCTTTCCTGGTCGTTCTTCTGGTCGGTGATCCGGCATCATACGCTGCCGTTCCTGTCCATCGTGCTTGTTACGATCGGCGGCCAGGCGATTGGCATGAGGGAAATGTCGATCTACGAGCTGAACTCGGACTATGTCTTATACAGCAAGCTGCTGGGCATCCGCGATTCCAGGGTCGTGCGTTACGTGTTCAAAAACGCCATGCTGCCGCAAATTACCGGACTTGCTTTGTCCGTAGGCACCATGGTTGGCGGCGCGCTGATCTGCGAGATTGTGTTCAGTTATCCCGGTATCGGCACATGGCTGTTTACAGCGATCCGGCAGCTCGATTATCCGCTCATTTCCGGCTGTACGCTGCTGATCGCCTTGTCGGTGCTGCTTGCCAACTTTACGATTGAAATCGTTTACGGGCTGGTTGATCCGCGCATCAAGGCCGCTCAGATGGAGGAACAACAATGAGCCATTCCATCCACATATTGCTGAGATCCCCCAAATTTCTGATCGGTGCGATCGCGCTGCTTGCCATGCTTGCGTTAGTGCTGATTTATCCGCTGATTAACCAAAAAGATCCGCTGGAAATGATCGCTATGGCGTTTCAGCCGCCCGGAAACGATCTTCTGCTTGGCTCGGACAATTTCGGGCGGGACCTGTTTCTAGAATTGATTTACGGCATTCGCACATCGCTGCGCGTCGGGTTGATTGCAGGTGTGATCGCAACGGCGATTGGTCTGGTCATCGGTCTGAGCGCCGGGTATATCGGCGGCCTGGTCGACAACATTTTGACCACTATCACCAATATGTTTATCGTTATTCCTTCTTTTATCGTGCTTATTCTGATTTCCGTCAGCATTAATTCAAGAAGCGCGCTGGTGACGGCGATGATTATCGGCATCACGGCTTGGCCTTGGACGGCGCGGGCGGTTAGGGCGCAAACAACTTCGCTGCGGGGCCGGGATCACGTGAATATTGCGAAAATTTCCGGTCACAGCACGCCACGGATTATTGTGTTTGAAATTCTTCCTTATATCGCTTCTTATGTCGTGATGGCTTTTGTGCTGCAGACCGCGTCGGGCATCTTGGCGGAAGCGTCCATTTCGATGCTTGGCCTCGGGCCGTTCAACACGATTTCGCTGGGCATCATCATGAACTGGGCGCTGGCCTTTGAAGCCCCGGTTGCCGGCGCCTGGTGGGCCTTTATTCCGGCGGCGATCGCGATCGCGATCATCACCTTTTCGCTGTATATGATGAACACCGGAATGGACGAAATTTTCAATCCGAAAATAAGGAGCTAATTATGGGTAAAAATATATTGGAAGTAAAGGAGCTCAAAACGTATTACAGAACCCGGCTGCAAGAAAACGTCTACGCGGTGGACGGGGTCAGCTTTAACCTGGAGGAAGGCAAAACGCTGGGCATCGCCGGGGAATCCGGCTGCGGCAAGTCGACGCTGGCGCTCAGCCTGATGGGGTTTTATTTTCCGCCACTGCATTTCAAAAGCGGTTCGATCAGCGTAGGCGGCACCGATATTATGAAGCTGGGCAAAGAGCAGCTGCGATCGCAAATATTGGGCAGGGAAATTGCCTATATTCCGCAAGCGGCGATGAATGCGCTGAATCCGACGCTGAAAATTATCCGGTTTATCGAAGATATTATGCGCGAGCATCGTCCGGAACTGAGCAAACAGCAAGTATGGCAGATGGCTTCAGAACGGTTTGAGACGCTGAATTTGTCCCCGAAGGTGCTGAATTCCTACCCCAACGAGCTGTCCGGGGGGATGAAGCAGCGGACGGTGATTGCGATTTCCAGCATCCTGAACCCGAAGGTGCTGATTGCCGACGAACCGACCTCGGCTCTCGACGTGACTTCCCAGAAAGCGGTCATCAAGCTGATGAAAAGTTTGCTTCAGAAAGGTTTTATCAAGTCGCTGATCTTTATTACCCACGAGCTGCCGCTGCTATATCATGTGACCGACGATATTGTCGTCATGTACGCCGGGGAAATCGTCGAGCGCGGCACCGCGCAGCAAATGATTTTTGACCCGCTGCATCCGTATACAAAAAAGCTGATGGGTTCGATCATCGTACCCGAGGAAGGCATGAAAGGCCATAAGCTGGCGGCGATCCCGGGCGCGCCCCCCAACTTGAAGAAGGTGCCGGATGGCTGCCGGTTCGCGGAGCGGTGCGTGCATGCCAAAGACGAATGCAGATCGGGCAAGGTGGACAATCGGCAGGCCGACGGCCGGATATACCGGTGCCATTTTGATACGGTCACGTTGAAGGAGTGGTATGAACATGAGCAGCAATGAAGTGTTGATCAGCGGCAAACATGTATCGAAGATATTTGGTTACGGCAAAAACAAAACAACGGCCGTCAGCGACGTCAGTTTTGATTTTCATAAAGGAGAAATCATTTCGATTGTCGGGGAAAGCGGCAGCGGCAAAACGACTTTGGCCAAAATTTTGATGGGATTGCTGAAGGAAACCAGCGGCGACGTGGCATATAAAGGCCAGCCCAGGCAGCTGCGCTCGCATAAAGACCGGAAAAACTACTGGAAAGATATCCAGGCGATATTTCAAGACCCTTTCTCCTCATTTAATTTGTTTCACAAGGTCGAAAAGCTGCTTCTTGATTGCATCAAGCTGCAAGGGCTGGAGCTTACCAAGGAAGAGCAGGAGCGGAAAATGAAAGAGGCTTGTTCTTTTGTGAACCTGAAATTCGAGGAGTTGTACAATAAATATCCGTTTGAGCTGTCCGGCGGGCAGATGCAGCGATTGATGATCGCGCGGATTTTTATGCTGCATCCGCGGGTGTTGATCGCCGACGAACCGACTTCGATGGTGGATGCCTGCTCCCGTTCGACCATCCTCGACATGCTGCTCAAGCTGCGCGATGAAAACGGCATGACGATTATTTTTATCACCCACGACGTGGGGCTTGCTTATTATGTCAGCGACACGTTGTATATTATGGAAAAAGGCAAAATCGTGGAAAGCGGCGGTGCGGAGGAGATCATCTTAAGGCCGCAGCACCGGTATACGAAGCAGCTGATCGCCGATGTGCCAAAAATTCATGAGGCTTGGAATCTGGAGGCGTAGGAGTTTGGGGAGTAAAGGCGGTATGGGGAATTTTTCGTGGATGTAAACATTCCGGGAAAGGGATGGCACTCCACCGCTCGTGAAAACCGTGTTTCATTTAATTTACCTTGCGGTAAAAACACAGTTTTCAAGGCGGACGTAAACTTAAGAGTTTTCCGTAGGAAAACTGGCATCGGAAGCATAAGCTATCGTGCCATTCCCTTACCCTCCATTCTCTGCACGGAAAAATCCCCGATACAAACACTCACTCCGCAAACTCTGGGGGGTGGTAAAAAATACAAGGACAAAATTCACTCCGCAAACTCTGGGGAGGTGGTAAAAAATACAAGGACAAAATTCACTTCGCAAACTCTAGGGAGTTGGTAAATAAAAGGAGAAAAGATATAATAAGGAGGGAAGTTACGACTGATTGAATAGGAGAGAAATCTGAATATGGCTACGTTGATTCCATATATTTACAGCTACGATGCAAGGAGGCAGGCGGAGTTTTACGCGCAAGCGCTGAAGGGGGAAATCGTCAGCATCCGGACGTTTGCGGATATGCCCAATGCAAAGGACCACATGAAGGACAAGGTGATGCATTTGGTGCTGCAAGCGGCGGGGCTTACCTTTTTTATGTCCGATTCGGGCCCGGTGCAAAGGGGAGACGGAATGGATTTGACGCTTGTATTCGACACTGAAGAAGAGGCCAGACAAGCTTTCGAGGGATTAGCCGCGGGCGGGCAAGTGCTGATGCCGTTCGAGAAGATGTTCTGGGGCACGATGTTCGGCAGGCTGACCGATCCGTTTGGCGTCCGCTGGCAAGTTTCGACAAAGGATTAATTGCATTGCTCACATGTGCTTGGACTATTTTCCAGTGTGAATAGCAATCGGTAAGAAATCTGAACGCTCATCCATTGCTATAATAGTTTTTGTAAGGGCAAGGGCGAAACTTGCCGATCCCAATAAAACGACGAGGTGACTACGGATGGCGTTCCAAGCGGGCAAAACCTTTATTAATCTTCCGATCAAAGACTTGAAGCAAACGATGGACTTCTTCTCGCAGATCGGATTCGAATTCAACATGCAGTTCACTGACGAAAAGGCCACATGTATGATCATCAACGAGCATACGTTTGCGATGCTGCTTGTAGAGCCATTTTTTCAAACCTTCACGAAAAAAGAACTTGCCGATACGACAAGAAGCACGGAAGTCATCGTGGCGCTCTCCGTCGACAGCCGGGAGCAGGTAGACGAAGTCGCTGACAAAGCGCTGGCAGCCGGTGGTAGCGCGGCAAACGATCCGCAAGATCACGGGTTTATGTACACCCGGAGCTTTCAAGACGTCAACGGCCATATATGGGAAGTGTTCCATATGGACGAAAGCCTAGTCCAGCAGGCGTAAGGTTTAATACAAAAAGGCGGTCGCCGTACACTGGTACCCATAGACTGGACACTTAGAAAAAAGGTGTTCAGGCTGTGGGTACCTTTTTGTATACTAGAGTAAGCAACGGGGGGATTACATCATGAGCAAGAAGCGATTTACGGAAGAAGAACG
>NZ_SIRE01000027.1 GCF_004307995.1 Paenibacillus thalictri
TAGGCACGCCGCCAGCGTTCGTCCTGAGCCAGGATCAAACTCTCCATTAAGGTTTGTTTAATATAGCTCAATTCATTGCTGACTTGCTTGTTTTACATTCACTCGTTGTTCAGTTTTCAAAGAGCAAGACAGGTATATATGTTATCACACCTTATCATGTCATTGCAAGCATTTTTTATTCCAACAATTTGTTTCGTTAGTTTAAAAGTGCTGCACACAAGATATTAATTTACCACATCTCTTACCTAAATTGCAAGTAGTAAATTTATCTTTTTTTCAAAGCGTCAAACTCGTTAGAGCTTGTCCACAGCATCCTTGCTTGCCATCTTTCTCAGCGGCTTGTGCCGGGAATTAGAAATATATCATAAGCCCGGATAAAGCGCAAGCGGAAATTGCAAAAAACTTTTTGGGACACGTCTTTACGTGTCTATAGCGATCTCTGAAAAGCCAAGCCCGGTATAAGCTCCCTCCTATTAATGCCTTCAAGGATGAGTGCGCTGAAAACTTAATAAGTCTAATATTATGAAAAAAGCAGGCGCCAAAAGCGCCTGCTCTGCCTTACCACGTGCATCCTTATTAACCTGTGGCTTCGCCTTCACGCAGCGCATCCAGCATTTCTTGGTGGATGTGCCCATTGGTCCCGACAACGTTGCGAACGGACAACGAATACGGATTGCCCAGCGTATCAGTGACTTTACCGCCGGACTCCTGAATCATCAATGCGCCGGCGGCTATATCCCATGCGTTCAAGCCGATTTCCCAGAAGCCGTTCAACCGGCCGGCTGCCACATAAGCCATATGCAGCGCGGCGGAACCGGCGACACGAATATTGCGAACTTTAGGAGAAAGCTCCTGCAGCCCCTTCAGATTGACGGGGAGCGCGTAGCCGCGATCTGCAGGCAGACCCGTAGCGATCAGACCTTCGATCAGCTTGGTTTGAGGCGCCACCGCCATCTTTTTGCCGCGGAGATAAGCGCCTTTGCCCTTTTCCGCTACAAACATCTCATCATGATTCGGATTGTAAACAACACCTACAATCACTTCACCTTTGATTGCAAGCGCAATCGACACCGAGAAGAACGGGAAACCGTGCACAAAGTTAGTAGTCCCGTCTAGGGGGTCCACAATCCACAGGAACTCGGCATCGCTCACTTCGGAAAGCGCCGCCGCCGAAGCCGCAGGTCCCGGCTCGACCCCTTCCTCGCCAAAAATCATATGGTCGGGAAAGTGGGTGAGAATTAATTTGCGGATCATCGTTTCTGCGCCTTTATCTATTTCCGTTACAAGGTCGTGAACCCCATTTTTCGTATTCAGCTGGTTGTATTCCCCCAGCTTGCTCCGAATCCATTCACCGGCTTTCGCCGCAGCGCTAATAGCCACTGCCGTGTAGCTTTTGCTGCCTACGGAATAAGCCTGCGTTGTTTCATTTGCCATGAAAATCAGCCCTTTTCGCAAACATATATAAATCTACCATAACGCTTTCGTGAGTATAATAGATTATACGCCGGAAGCTCGCTGTAGTTTCGCTTTTTCCAAAAAACAGGCCTGTCCGGCAGGACAGGCTAATGAAACTGCTTCTACACGCCAACTATATGATACCCATTATCCACGTAAATCACTTCACCGGTAATTCCTCTGGAGAAGTGGCTCATCAGGAACATTGCCGTATCGCCCACTTCCGCCGTCTCCGTGGTACGGCGCAGCGGCGCCTTTTCCTCAACTTGCCTTAAGATTGAATTGAAGTCCTTAATTCCTTTGGCCGCCAATGTCCGAATCGGACCTGCCGAAATCGCGTTCACACGAATATTGTATTGGCCCAAATCGTTGGCCAAGTAACGCACACTCGCTTCCAGCGCCGCTTTGGCAACTCCCATTACGTTATAATTTTTCATAGCGCGCTCTGCGCCAAGATAAGTCATCGTCATGATGCTACCGCCTTCGGTCATAAGCGGATATATTTTATTCGTTACCGCGGTCAGCGAATAAGCGCTGATATCGTGGGCAAGCGCAAATCCGGCGCGGGAAGTGTCTGCGAACAAGCCTTCAAGCTCTTCCGTTTTGGCAAAAGCTATGCTGTGCACGTACCCGTGCAGCACGCCAAAATGTTCCTTCAGCGCTGCGGCAAGCGTATCGATTTCCTCATCCACCGTCACGTTGCACGGCAGCAGCAGGCTGCCCGGGATTGTATCCGCCAATTTGCGGACACGCTCTTCCACCCGTTCGTTCTCGTAAGTGAAAGCCAGCCGCGCGCCTTGGCTTGCAAGCGATTGCGCAATTGCCCAGGCGATGCTCCGATCGTTCGCTACGCCCATGACAAGAATATTTTTACCTGATAAAATTTGGCTCATTGGCAACTTGTCCCCTCTCCCGAAATGGTACGGCCGTCAAGGCCTTCCCCAACTTCCAAAGTACCCGATTTTTCAGAATATTTCAAGTCATGAGCTCGAAAGAAGCTTGGTCAATCTCTCTAACGCCGGATTCCCCCTGAATGTCCTCCATCAGACGAAAAAGCGCCTTGTCCTTCATCTTCGCTTCGATCATTACGTCCAGTTCGGGAGTTAGCTCAGCAATCGAACGAAGGAAATCCATCAACGCCGGAAGTTCGATATAATCGGCATGTCCGCGGATGTTGCGTTCATCTTTAGGGCTGGATACGTGTATTTTCGGAGGCAATAAGATGTTATCTTCAGGTCTTGATGCGGTTTCCCATGTTTTCAGAATTCGCGGCCACAACTCGTCGGCCCGCTCCCCTTCATTGTTGACCTGATGATGGTGAATATCCAATACCATAGGAGCGCCTACCTGCTCGCATAAAGCCAGCGTTTCGGCGGCATTAAACGTCTTGTCGTCGTTTTCCAGCGTGATCCTGCTTTTAATCGACTCGGGCAAAGCTGCAAATTGGCGGATAAACCGCCGGCCGGCTGTTTCCTTGCTGCCATAAGCGCCGCCGATATGAATATTGCACTTGGCCCTTTCATCCAATCCCATCGCCTCAAGCATCTGCACATGCCTGTCCAAGTCGGCAACCGAACTTCTCAGCACATCTTCTCGCGGGGTGCTCAGCACCGTAAAATGATCGGGATGAAAACTGACTCTCATCGCATGGGTGCGCACATAGTCCCCGATTTCGGCGAAGTCCGGCGCCAGCACGCCGGAAATAGGATTCCATCCCTCCAATAAATCGTGCCCGATTAGAGGAACCAGCTTCGAAGAGAAACGGTACATATGAATGTCGTGGGCCCGATTATGGCGCAGCAGACGCAGCGTATTATGAAGGTTTTCCGCGGCGATACGTTCCAATTTGCGAGTGGCCGCTTCCCGGTCCAGCAGCTTGGCAAAATGGGTTGCGGTCATCGTTTTGGAAGGCGAAGCGTTCTCCACCACCATGGACATGGCCACGTAGCCCAATCGCACAATCATTTTTTCTACCTCCCGCAGTTAATCTTATCCGTATCCGTAGCTTCCCCAAAAAAGCAAAAACCCTTCACCAATGTGAAGGGCCGGTTAAAAAATATCGAAACATAAGTGCTTCATTCAGTTCAGGAACGCTCGCCAAAAAACATTTCGTGTGCCAACGCGGTTTGAACGGCCGCTTCCTGTTCTGTCAGCTTGCGGACCAGTTCCATCTCTACCTGGGTCACTTCTTCGCCTTGAAAATTGATTTCGGCGATGGACGCCAGTATTTTCACAATAGCCACCGCTTGATTCTCCGGGTTATAAGCAATGACTTTCTGGCCTGTCGGGTATACCCGGAAGCCGCTTTTCACCATTTTGCCGCGGCCGTACTCCAGCAGCTCATACAACTCTTGGGACGACTTAAACTTACAGACGGAGTTAAACTCGGTTTGAAATCCCATTGTTCCACCTCCACTAGTGTGATGTGTGCCTCCACTATTCTTCGTCAAATGAATACCGGATAGCCTGTTTATCGGCATGACGCCGGATCGCAAGTGTGATGAGATCGTTCAGCAGCTCCGCGTACGATTTACCGGTTTCCTTCCAAAGCAGCGGGTACATGCTGAAAGGCGTAAAACCCGGCATCGTATTGATTTCATTAATAAAGATGCGGCTGCCATCCTTGGTCAGGAAAAAGTCGACACGCGACAATCCGCTGCCGTCGATGGCCTGGAACGCGCGAATCGCCATCTCACGGATTTCCTCGGCCAGTTCGGACGGAATTTCCGCAGGGATAATCATCGCGGATTTGCCGTCGATATATTTTGCCTTATAATCGTAAAAATCATTGGAGGAGACGATTTCGCCAGGTACCGACGCGGACGGATCTTCGTTGCCCAAGACGCTGATTTCAATCTCTCTTGCGTCCACAAATTCTTCTACGATGACTTTCCGGTCATATTGGAAAGCGAAAGCGATCGCTTTCACCAGTTCATCCCGGTTATTCGCTTTGCTGATGCCTACACTGGAGCCTAGATTAGCCGGTTTGACAAAACATGGATAACCGATAGTGATCTCGATTTCCATCAGGAAAAAGGCGTTGTCTTTTTCCCATTGGGGTTTTGTAAAATGCCGGAACAAACATTGGGGCAGCCCTTCTTGGGCAAATATTTTTTTCATCATAACCTTATCCATCCCGACTGCGGAAGCGAGCACACCGGCCCCGACGTAAGGGATGTTGGCTATTTCCAGCAAACCTTGAATCGTTCCGTCTTCGCCAAACGTGCCGTGAAGCAGCGGAAATACGACGTCGATCGGTTTGGCGGCGGCTGTGCCGTCCGCTTGCTGCACATGGCCAAAAAACGGCTGAAGAGCCGACGTGCCCGCCGCTTTGGCCGCGGATTGATGCGAAGTCAGCTGGAGCTTGTTTTCCACAGGGCCGGACAATAAGGCGCCCGAGCTCCATTCGCCCTGTTTGGTAATATAGAAGGGCACGATCTCGTATTTGGAGAAATCGAAAGCTTTAATGACCGCAAGCGCTGTTTGCAGCGAAACGTCGTGTTCCCCCGATTTGCCTCCGTAAATGAGACCTACCCGAATTTTCTCGCTCATAATAACCTCCATCATCCATAATATCCGTTTTAAGTGAGTTCAAAAAGCCGGCTTTCAGCATCAAGAGACTATTAAATTCCGCTATTTGAACACCTATTTGCAGCGCATATTCCCCGTCCGCCGAAGCATCCTATATTAGGTCAACTTGTTAAACTGCAAGTACCTTAGGAATCGACGATGTGTAAAAAACGGTAACGGGTGCGCGGCGTCCATGCCGGAGAATCTATGTATTGCCAATACCGGTGCTGGCTGCTAACCGTATGGGCATTGACCAGCGGCATCCCGTTCGGGTCAAACGCCGTTACGATGGTGCTGTGCTGGAAACGTCCGCTGCCATCCCAATCGTATACGATCACATCCCCATAGGTGAGCTGCCAAGGCGACTCGACCTCAACAGCGCGCAGACCGCTGCGGGAAGCGGTCAGATACCATTGAAAGCTGTTGGACACAGCCCAACTGAAGCTCCAAAGTTCCTGCCCTTGTATCCTGCCTTTGTACCACCAGCCGACATTCCTTTTTCCAGTATAGTTCATGGGGGCCCCGCCTGCAAAGAGGCATTGGGATATAAAGCTGGTGCAATCCACTTCAAATGTGGTATAAGCCGGGTTATTGCCGTTCCACCACCTGTCAGCGTATTGTACGGCCTTGGTGCGATCGTAAACGTAGCGATGAAGCACCGAATCGGGGAGACGCAGCAGTTCGTGATTTAGGTAAGGCACGGAAGGGATACTCATCATTTCAAATTCGTCGGGATCCTCGGCCAGCAGCATGCCGGGGCCGGAGTCCGATTGCAGCGTAAACCCGCGTTCAGCGGCGGTATCCTGTATTCTTGTAATATGCCAATGCTCGTTTCTGCGCTGCAGTTCGAGCCGTTGAAGCTCAATCCGCTGCTCGCTCTGCTCCTGACCTCGGATGTGCGCAACGATGGTCCTCTTAAGAGCTATGTCGGCAACGACACGGTCCGGCTGTTCGTCGGCCCTGACGATCCTAAGCCTGGTTTCATTTTTAACCGGAGTCGACCGCCGCTCTTCGTCATTGGTTTGAAGCTGCAGCAGCCGGTTTTGCCGATCCTGCAAAAAAGCCGCATCTTCAACATGCGGCGCAAGCGGATCGATGGAATAATCGATTTCCATCTGATTTTTATAATGCACATAATCGTAAATGTATGTTTTCCATGCTTTCACCAGCTTGACCTCCTTAAAAGTGCGTGTTCAAAAAGTCAGCTTTTCAGCAGAAGGTTGCAAGAACCTTTTGAACAACATCTAAAAAAAGGCGCATGAAAGCTGTAAAGGCGAGCTCCTCGCCAACCGGGATGCCTGCACTCGCAATGAACATGCGTTTTGCAACAATTATATGAAGCGATACGCGTAAAAATGAGCGAAATGTTCTTTACGCGCCATGCTCGAACATGTATACTAAAGGTATAGTCGGATTTTGAAATCAGGTTTCATTCCGTGAAACAACTGACTTATTGCTTCATCAAGAACTTAACTTGAGGGTGCATCGTGCAAGACAACCAGTTGCGGCTGGTTTAATTCGTTCAAGGAGGTAACACAAGCAATGGCTACAAACGATCAATACAAATCACGCAAAAGCTTAAGCGTAGGCGGCAAAAACTTTGCTTACTACAGCTTGCAGGCATTGGAAGAGCAAGGTTTCGCCGGCTTATCCAAGCTGCCTTTCTCCATTAAGGTACTGCTTGAGGCTGCGGTTCGCCAATTCGACGGACGCGCCATTACTGAAGAACATGTAAAGCAAATCGCCAATTGGGCTAACGAACGTGACGACAACAAGGAGATTCCTTTTATCCCTGCGCGTATCGTTCTGCAAGACTTCACCGGCGTACCGGTTGTCGTCGACCTTGCGGCCATGAGAGACACGATGAAAAAAGCAGGCGGAGACCCTAAACGGATCAACCCGCTTGTACCTGTCGACCTGGTTATCGACCACTCCGTTATGGTCGACGCATTTGGTACAAAGGACGCTCTTGAATATAACATCAACGTTGAATTCGAGCGCAACGAAGAACGCTACCGTTTCTTGCGTTGGGCGCAAACGGCGTTCGACAATTTCCGTGCGGTTCCTCCGTCAACCGGTATCGTGCACCAAGTTAACTTGGAGTACCTTGCTTCCGTTGCCGCTACAAAGCAAGTAAACGGCGAAACTGTCGTTTACCCGGACTCGCTTGTAGGTACCGACTCCCACACCACAATGATCAACGGTCTTGGCGTTGTAGGCTGGGGCGTTGGCGGTATCGAAGCGGAAGCCGGCATGCTCGGCCAACCGTTGTACTTCGTAGCGCCTGAAGTTATCGGCTTTAAACTGACAGGCAACCTGCCTGAAGGTTCGACGGCTACCGACTTGGCACTGACAGTTACGCAAATGCTGCGTAAAAAAGGCGTTGTCGGCAAATTCGTCGAATTCTACGGCCCTGGCCTGAGCAACATCAGCTTGGCTGACCGTGCTACCGTAGCCAACATGGCTCCTGAGTACGGCGCAACGATCGGTTTCTTCCCGGTAGACAGCGAAACGCTGAACTACATGAGAAGCACCGGCCGCGAAGAAGATCAAATCGCGCTTGTCGAAGCTTATTATAAAGAGCAAGGCATGTTCCGTACGGACGCAACCGTTGACCCGATCTTCACCGACAAAATCGAACTCGACTTGTCCACTGTCGTGCCGAGCCTTGCAGGACCAAAACGTCCTCAAGACCGCATCGAGCTGACTTCCATGAAGGAAGCGTTCAACTCGATCATCCGCACGCCAATCGACAAAGGCGGCTACGGATTGTCCGAAGAGAAAATCAGCGAAGTGGTTGACGTTAAACATGCAGGCGGCGCAGTCAGCAAAATGAGCGCCGGCGCTGTCGTGATCGCTGCCATCACTTCCTGTACGAACACATCCAACCCAAGCGTTATGCTGGGCGCAGGCCTTGTTGCGAAAAAAGCGGTTGAACGCGGTCTGGTTAAACCGGGCTACGTGAAGACCTCGCTGACTCCAGGTTCCCTGGTCGTTACCGAGTACCTGCATAAAGCAGGCCTGATCGAGCCGCTCGAAGCGCTTGGCTTCCACGTTGCAGGTTACGGCTGCGCAACTTGTATCGGCAACTCCGGTCCTTTGCCTGATGAAGTCAGCCAAGCGATCGCCGACAACGATATGACCGTTGCCGCTGTATTGTCCGGTAACCGTAACTTCGAAGGCCGCGTGCATGCACAGGTTAAAGCCAACTATCTGGCTTCTCCGCCGCTTGTCGTCGCTTATGCGTTGGCCGGTACGGTCAACATCGACCTGTCGAAAGATCCGATCGGTTACGACCAACAAAATCAACCGGTCTATCTGAAAGATATTTGGCCAACTAACGCTGAAGTACAGGCAGCGGTTGCCGCATCCCTGACACCGGCAATGTTCCGCGAGAAATACGCCAACGTATTCCGCGCCAACGAACGTTGGAATGCGATTGACGTTCCGGAAGGCGAGCTGTATGAATGGGATCCGAAGTCCACTTACATCGCCAACCCGCCGTTCTTCGAGAACATTCAAGGCGGCATCGGCGACATCGCTGATATCCGCGGCGCAAAAACAATGGCGCTGCTCGGCGATTCCGTAACGACGGACCACATTTCACCTGCAGGTAACATCAAAGCTGACAGCCCTGCCGGTAAATTCTTGATCGAGCATGGCGTGAAGAAAGAAGACTTCAACTCGTACGGTTCCCGCCGCGGCAACCACGATGTGATGATGCGCGGTACATTCGCTAACATCCGCATCCGCAACCAAGTGGCTCCAGGTACAGAAGGCGGCGTAACAACTTACCTGCCAACCGGCGAAGTTGAGTCGATCTACGACGCATCGATGAAATATCAAGCGAGCGGCACAAACCTTGTCGTTATCGCAGGCAAAGAATACGGCACCGGCTCTTCCCGCGACTGGGCGGCAAAAGGTACGTTCCTGCTTGGCGTTAAAGCGGTTATCGCGGAAAGCTTCGAGCGGATCCACCGTTCCAACCTTGTGGGCATGGGCGTGCTGCCGCTGCAATTCAAAGCCGGCGACAGCTGGAAGTCGCTTGGCATTACAGGCCGTGAAACGTTCGACATCGTTGGCCTGAGCAACGACGTTCGTCCGGGACAATCCGTACCGGTCAATGTGGTTCGCGAAGACGGATCGACCTTCTCCTTCGAAGCGCTCGTTCGTCTAGACAGCCTGGTTGACGTGGATTACTACCGCAACGGCGGTATTCTCCAAACGGTTCTTCGTCAAATCATGAAATAAGCTTGGCATATATAAAAAAGCGGGTCGCCTTGGGCGTAACCCGCTTTTTTTGCCGAAAAAGCGCCCGATTTGAAGTGACCTTCATCGTTAAGCACTTTAACGATGCGAGGCGCATTTCATATCGGGCGCTGCTGTTATTTGCCGCATATCGGCATCAATCAACCCAGCAGCTTGATCTCATTGTATGCCATCAACAGCGGCGCGACGCCGTGACCGTTATTGTCGACGATTTTTTCCTGTAAAAAATAATATTCCAAGCTGCCGTCGCGCATTTCTCCGCTTTCCGGCTTCTTGCCAAGGCCTGCGCTTCTGCATATACCGCCTAGAAGCACTTCGCCGTTCTCTTCGCGCAAATATCGGGCGATTGTCCCTTCAAACGACTGGATGCCGTATGTGGCATATTCCTTTGGCACATATCCAAGCCGAGCTGATTTCAGAATGGCATAAACAAGCATCAACGTGCCGCTTGTTTCCAGGTAATTACCCGGATCATCGCCGTGATCCACAACCTGATACCACATGCCGTCACGATGCCGGTAAGGCAGCATATCGTGGGTAAGCTCCTTGATATAACCCCGAAGCCCCCCCGTATCCGCCGGCTCGCCCTCCAGCAGCTCCAGGACGTCCACAAGCGCCATCGCGGTCCAGCCGACCGCACGTCCCCATACATTTGGCGACTGCCCCGTTGCCTGCTCGCACCAGAACATACTGCGGCTTTCATCATAAGCATGGCTGTACAGCCGCTTCTCTTGATTGTAGATATACCGGCGGACATTCGCGAATTGCCGCAGTGTATCGGAATAGTCCTTGGATTTCGCGAACCGTTTCACATACTCAACATAAAAAGGCTGCCCCATGTACAAGCCGTCCAGCCATACTTGGTAAGGGTAATTTTCTTTATGCCAAAACGAACCCGACTTCGTCCGCGGATAAGAAGAAAGCTGCCGGTACAGCATATCCAAAATCTTTCTGTATTTAGGGTCCTGCTCCCGCTCGTCAAGAGCGAATAAAATGGTGGCCATACGGATTTGATCGATATTATAGCTGCCGATCCGAATATCGGCTATATCGCCTTTTTCGTCAAAAAGCCGATCTATAAAACCTTTGACAAAGCCATACTCTGCTTTATTGCCGCTTTGCCCATAGCTGTCCAAATACGCCTTCAGGATGCAACCCTCAATATAATGCCATCTATAGGAATACCATTTCGGCTCGGCCATATATTGCGCTTTCAGTTTTTCTACCAACGGATAAATCAAATCGGCGCCTCCTTGCAGCGGAACTACGTTAATGACACTTATGATTTCGCGTGTGCTTCCCGATATTGGCCCGGCGTCATGCCGGTCGATTTCCGGAAAGTCCGGATAAATCCCGTCGAGTTCGTATAGTTTAACCGCTCGGCGATTTCCGTAATTTTCATATCGCTGTCCTTAAGCCAGATCTTAGCCATATTCATCCGGTAATTCATCAAATAGTCGATAAACGTCGTTCCAACCTCTTTTTTGAATACGCGGCTCAAATATACGGGATGAAACCGGAACTGCTCGGCGCACGATTCCAGGGTAATATCCTGATCGTATTTTTCGTGAATGAGTTCGACCATTTGCTGGGCGATATTGATATACTGCGAATCGATCCGGCTCTGGAAAAAGGCGACCGTGGGCGGCAGCAGCTCTGTTTTGAACCAAGTCATGATCTCCTCGGCCGTATGCAGCTTCATAAATTTGATCACAACCGATTTGGAGCCGACCAGCCCGTCCAACGTTCCGCCTTGCTGCTGCACAAGCCGGTATATTTTGGCGATCAATTGTAGGTTAAATATTTGAAAATCGTTAAACGAAACGCTGTTCTCCAATATCGACGACGCATACTGATTGTAATAATCGTAAGCGACGGCGGAATCGCCCGCTTTCAGACCGCTGATCATGCTTTCTTCGAGATGATTCCAAGAAGCCGCAGGTTGAACGCTGTTCGTGTGTACTGTATTGGTATCTTCATAACTTAAAAGAAGTTCGTTCCCCAAACTAATTCTGCGTTTCAGCGCTTCCAACGCCTCCTGATAAGCATCCATCGCGTGAGTGTATTTATGAAACGGACGGCTGATGCCGATACTGATTTTGATCTTCAGCAGCTCGCTTACCTTGGCTTTCATCTGCTCCGCCACTTGATAGAAATAGCTCTTCAGTTCAGCAGGGTCGTCCGAATCCCCAAGCAGCAGCGTGACTTGGGATTGATCCAGCAGCAACGTGCCCAAGATGCGGTCGCCGGGGATTAATTCCGCAACTACATTATTGATCGCGAATAACAGCAGCTCCTTATCGCTGTCCAAAAAACGCGTACCCTCCAGCGTATCGATCTGCAGGGCAAGCACACCCATCATCTTCCCTTTTTCGCCGAAACCGTACGTTTCATATTTATAGGAGAATTCGCTTTCCGTGACTTGTCCCATCAGCAGCTTCAACAGAAAAAACTCCTTTACCTGGCCGCGCTGCACATGCAGCTGCTGCTGCAGCTGCTTTCTCGTGCTGAACAGCGAAGAAAATCTCTCTTCGATTAAAGTGAATTCATCCTGCTTTCTGCTGTCCTGCGACTCTCCGCCAACCTGCTCCATCATCCTAAACAACCGGCCGATCGGCCTGTACATGCGGCGGGTTCCAAAAAAGGCGGCAAACGCAATAATAATAAAAATAATGATGCAGCCATTCAAGGTGATAAGGGCAATTTTTTTCGATTCTTTTGTGATAGCGTCTATGGACACGATGGACACGTAGGACCAGCCGTTATAAGACGAGATCTTATAATTCACGGCCAGAGAATCCGTTTCAAAAGACCCTGCCGGGTCGGCCGCGGCTTGCAGCCTTTGCAGAATGGCGGGCTGAACCCGGTTAGTAGCTGAGCTCGCCAGAAACGGCTCGCGGTCGCGATTCAGCACATAGATGGTTCCAAGCTGCGTATTTTGCTCCAAGTTGCTCAGCAGCGCGTCCTGCGATATATCAATGAGCAGCAGCGCTTTGGGCACGGTTGAGGAGGCGATCATCGGCAGCTTGACGACAAGCCGAATTTTATTTCCGCCGACGGCATTGTCGGTCTCGGCCAGCCAAAATAAATTTTGCTTGCGCGACGCATATTGGCTTAATACATCTTGATTCGCAAACTCCTGGGATGAGGTGAAACCGAGGTTGCTGATCATCCAACGATGCTCCAGATTGATCAGCCGCGTATCGGCCACACCTGAAATCGAATGAAGATTATACAATCCTTTGGAGAGATTATTGATCGTCTGGAATTCATCGTGCTGCAAATTATCGTAAATCCCATCGCTGACCAGCGACGAGTTGATGTATTGCACCGCACCGATCTCCACATTTTTTAGAATCTGTTCCATACGCATCTGATTTTGCAGCAAAATCTGCACATTGCCCTCATTGACCTTTTGCTCGATATCTTTGGAAGCGATATAGTAGGAGATCAATCCTATGGAAATAACAGGAATTGCACTGAGCAGAAGGGAAAAGACAAGCATGCGGTATAAATATCTGGGCAACGGAAACCTCTCCCTCCTTTACTTGCAAGGCTTCGACATTACCATTATAACAGAGGGCCATTCGTTGCCCAGGCTGACAATTGGGAGAACTGGGATGTATTACTTCTTCTGCTGCTTGGCATACTCTGCCGTATACTCTTCAATTATTTTATCTCCGCCGGCTTTTTTCCACTTATCCACTTCCGCCTGCCAACCGGCCTCGTCGATTTTCCCCATAATAAATTTGGTCTGGGCGTCGCGGATCATCGTATCCAGCTCCCCGCCTTTATCGGAATATGTCTTGGAGTTCAGCGTTAACGCCACATTGGGTACCACGTGCTTCAGATTTTCGTCAACGACCTGCCAGCCTTTGGCCTGCAAGTCGGTTAATTTGAGCGGCAGACCCGTTCCCGTTACTTCAAACGACGGCAAACTATCTCGGTAAGGCTTCACTTCCAGATTAAATACGGACAAATCTTTAAACTGCGCTTTTCCGTCGTCGGTTTTCGTGAAATGCTTGCCTTCGATGCCCCGGGTCAGCAGTGTGGACATCTCCGGGTCAAGCAGCTTATCGAAAAATCCAAGCAGACGTTTTAACTCCGCTTCCGATTTAACGCTGGATTTAGGGAAGACGTAAAAGCCGTTATTGCCCGGCTCAGCCGGTACAAGCACACCCGACGCTCCGGCATAAGACACAACGTCCACCACGCCGTTAGGCACGGCCTTCCTCAAGTTGTCCTGCGAGGTCGCGGCAGCCGAAGCAACCGTGTTGATCCGGATCCCCACCTTGCCTGCGTTCCATTTATTGTCCGCGTCCGCCGATTGCACAACGGAGAAGTCCTGATTGATTAATTTCTCTTGGTACAGCTTGCGCAGCAGCTTCATGGAGTCCGCGTAAGGTTTGGTCATGAACTCGGGGACCAGCTTGCCATTCTCCACTCCCCATTTATTAGGGGCCCCTTGAGAGACGGCTAGCCGGGTCAAATACGCGCTGCTCGCAGCAGGGTCGTTGTAGGTTTTGTCGAGAAACATACCGTACGTATCGTTTTGACCGTTCTTGTCGGGATCTTTCTCCGCGACCGTCTTCATGACGTTATACCAGTCGTCCAGGGTTACCGGAGGTTTGATGCCAAGCTCGTCGAACCAATCCTTCCGGTAAGTGATCCCGGCACGCCCGATGTCGCGGAATAAAGGCAGCGCATAAACTTTTCCGTCGACCTTGATGTTTTCGTAGTACAGCGGGTTGACCGCCGACAAGTTTTTGTAATCCTTCAGCAGAGGGCCGATCTCCCAGAACAGACCGGATTGGATAGCGCTTAGCGTTGTTGCGTTGGATGTAATTTTAAACGCCTTTGGCATTTCGCTGGAGGCGATCATTATATTTTTCTTGTCCTCAAATGCCGCCGAAGGAATCCATTGAATATCGAGTTTGGCATTGGTGTATTTCTCGATCGCTTTCTCGATCTCGCTGCCTTTGGGCGGCGCTTCCCCAACCTGCGGCGTTGCGATCGTTACTTCGAGCGGCGTATTGTCCTGCACCTCGGCGCCCTGCGAACCGCTTTTCCCGCCGCCGCACCCCGCTAAAGCGCTTGCAGTTGCAAGCATGGAAACCATTAAGGTGATAAAACGTTTTCTGTTCATACAAACCCCTCCTGATATATGTTCTTATCCTTTGACGGAACCTAACAGCACACCTTTGGCAAAATGCTTCTGCAAAAACGGGTAGACCAGCACAATAGGAATCGTTGCAACTACGATGGATGCCATGCGGATCGTCTGCGGCAAATAGTCGGTCGGATCCTGCTGTGTCGTGCTGTTTCCAATCTGGTCTTGGGAGAGCAGCACGATTTCCCGCAAAATCACCTGTACCGGAAACTTCGCCGCATCGTTCATATACATCACCGCGCTGAAGAATGTATTCCAATGTCCAACCGCGTAAAAAAGTCCGAAGGTCGCCATTGCCGGCATTGAAAGCGGCATTACAATGCGGAACAAGATGCCTAAATCGTTGCAGCCGTCCATCTTCGCCGAATCTTCAAGACCGTCGGGGATTTGCTGGAAAAAGTTTTTCAGCACGATTAAATTAAAGGCGCTGATCGCGCTGGGAATCATCAAAGACCAATACGTGTTGATCATGCCGAAGGCTTTGACTACGAAATAAGTCGGGATCAAACCTCCGCTGAACAGCATCGTAACCAATACCATAATAAGAATCGGCCGTCGTCCCCGCAAATGCGGTTTCGCCAGAGGGTATGCCATCAGCGAAGTAAGCAGCAGATTAATCAGCGTTCCAAGCACCGTCACATAAATCGATATGCCAATGCTCCTAACCATCGTGCCCGTGGAGAAGATGTATTTATACGCCCCTAACGTAAACTTGGAAGGAACTAAGAGCAGGCCGCCTTTAGCCACTTCTTCCGGACTGGCAAAAGACATGGAGACGATATATACAAAAGGAATGATCGCGACGATACAAATCAGGCCAAGCAGCGAGTAGTTACCGGTATGGAACAGCCGGCTGCCCCAGCTTTTATCTTCTTGCGGCATATGGACAACCTCCTCAATAGATGCCTTCTTCTCCGAATTTTTTGGCCAGCCAGTTGGACCCGAGCACAAGGATGAGCCCCACTACCGACTTAAACATCCCTACCGCGGCGCTATAGCTGTACTGGGCTTGCGTCAAACCTTTCAAATAAACGTAGGTGTCGAATACTTCTCCGACTTCCCGGTTCATGGAGTTCAGCATCAGAAAGATGTGCTCGAATCCCGTGTCCAAAAAGCTGCCCAACCGCAAGATGAACAAGATGACGATTGTGCTGCGGATGGCCGGCAGCGTAATATGCCACAGCTGGCGCCAGCGCCCTGCCCCATCCATACGAGCCGCTTCGTACAGTTGAAGATCCACTCCGGATAATGCCGCCAGGAATATGATCGTCCCCCAGCCTGCTTCTTTCCAGATCGATTGGCTGATAATCATCGGTCTGAACCATTCTTCGCTCAGCAGAAACGGAATTTTGTCCATCCCGGCCCGTGCAATCAATTCGTTGACAATCCCGCCTTCGGTCGTAAACAACACGTAGAAAATGCCTACAGCCACTACCCACGAAACAAAGTGGGGCAAATACAAAATCGTCTGGGCGAAGCGTTTGAATACGCTATTGCGCACTTCATTAAGCATAAGCGCCAATACGATAGGAAGCGGGAAAAAAAACACGATATTGTATACCGCCAAAACGATGGTGTTGCGGAACAACATCCAGAACTGCGGTTCCGTAAAAAACCTTTCAAAATGTTTTAGCCCAACCCAAGGGCTGCCCGCAAAACCGAGATAAGGCTTGTAGTCTTGAAAAGCCATTGCTAAACCTAACATGGGGACATATTTAAAAATGATGAAGTATAAAACTCCCGGCAATAAAATCAGATACAACCACCGGTCTCTGACCATATCTTTTAAAAATAACGATCGTTTCAATAAACCGGAGCTTTGACTTATGTGTAACCTAACTTCGTGTTGTCTGTTCATCGGTGCCCTCCTTCTGGATTCATCGATTGCTTATCGGATTCATCCATATCATAAGTACCGTATGTACGACTGACAATAGTACTGATCGAACCAATTGCTCCAAGCCTTGAATTCCAAGCTCCAGCGCGGGTATGATCATTCTTTTCACGGCATCGTACTTTCTTAACCAGCCGTAATTTCGCAGGAATCAACCGGAGAATAGGACCTTGAAGCAGAAGTTTGCCGGCGGCGATAACCTTGCGGGACCCCAAGAACAGATAGAACACTTTCTTTCGGGAGATGCCGATGAGATGGATCAAAAAAAGACCGCCGGAGTTCCGACAGCCTAAGCAATGGTTCTTATTTCCAGTTTCCCTTTCTTTTTATACCCGCATGCCATCCTTCCCGTTGGACAACACTATGAATCGGGCTGAAAACGATAGACAGCAGCACGTTGCAGGAAAGCAAAAAAGCCCCGCAGCAGATTGCGGGGACGCCACATAATTCGCACATGCAGCGGCGGCCTCGCAGATTGCGAGGCGCTGCCATGCGCGCCGGTGCGATACAGTGCAAGGCCCTTAGCTGCCGCAGAGGGCCTTGCACTGCCTGCTGCGCAGCAAGGGCCCGGCGCCGGCCTGCCGCGGCCTTGCTGGCGATGCGATGGTGAAGCAAGACCCGTTCCCGGGTCTTACTTCACCATCGTGCCCATGCGCCGCGCTGCTTCCATCAGCAGCGGCGCATGCTCTTTCATCATGTCCGGCGTCAAACGGTTCGCCGGACCCGAAACCGCCAGCGCCGCCACCAGGCGGTGCGCGTGGTTCAAGATCGGCGCGGAGAACGCCGCCGCGCCCGGTTCGCGCTCCTCGACGCTCGTCGCTAGACCGAGCGTCCGCGCTTCCGCGAGCTGCGCGACAAACGCCGCGCGGTCAAGCCCTTGCGGCCAGCTGCTGTCGGCGAGCAGCTGCTGCTGCACTTCGTCGCCGGCGAAGGCGACGAGAATTTTGCTCGACGCGCCGACATACAGCGGCAGTCTCGCACCGATGGGGGCGACGCGCCGGATCGCCTGATTGCTCTGCACGGCTTGCACGCGGACCCGCTCCATGCCGTCGCGGACGTACAAGCTGACCGTCTCGCCGATCTGATCGCGCAGCCGTTCCATTTCCGGCAGCAAAATCAGCGCTGGGTCGTCGCTTTGCGTCAAGTTTGCGGACAACTCCCATACCCGAAAGCCAAGCTTGTATTTCTCGGAAGCCGGGTCGCGCAATATAAACCCTTTAACCTCCAGCGAAGCAAGAAGCCGGTGCACTGTGCTCTTATGAAGCCCGACACGCTGCGATATTTCAGTCAAACTTAAATCCGACGAATCGGTAAAGCAAAGCAATATATCCAATGCGCGTTCTACTGCGCGTACTGTTAGTTTGGAATCGTCCATACCCTTCTACCTGCCTTTGCTTTGGAAGCATTTTATAACGTAAATAGTTTCACTAAATGAAACCGAGTTACATACAGTATACCTTATGCGTGATCGGCGGTAAAGATATAGAGTGAAATATTACGCCCGTATTACAGGGAGCTTACAATTTAATGTGTCCCATTGACGCAGCTTTAGCGTATATTTTACTATATAAATATATATTAATCAGAAATATCAGACAATTTAAGGAATTTTAAGGCAATTTCACTGTCCCGATTAGCGGCAGCTTGAAGTGAACATCCAACCAGCATACGAAGGAGGTACTTTTGATGGATAACACTTCAATCACATCCGTTTCGCTTTCTCCCACTGCAGCGGAAACCGTCAAGCAGCCCGTTGTCGGCAAAAGACGCTGGCTGGCGATTACATCCGTTTCCGCCCTGCTGCTGCTCACAAGTCTCGTATTGGCTTTCCATGCCTACATAGCCTGGACACTGGCCAATCCGCATATCGATGCGTTGAAGTCCAACCCTCTTAAGGCATTTGGCGCCGCTTACGAAGATATCCATTTTCCAAGCCATAACGGAAAAACCGAACTGAGCGGCTGGTATATTCCCGGCACCGGCTCCAAAAGCGTTGTATTTTCTCATGGCTACGGAGGCAACCGCGAAGAAATATGGGTGCCTATCTACTCTTTGGCCGGCGAGCTGCACAAACGCGGTTATAATGTGCTGATGTTTGATTATGGGTACGTCAATCCGAATCAGATGGTAACCGGCGGCGTGCAGGAGTCTCAAGAGCTGCTAGGCGCGATCGATTATGTGCGGGGCCGCAACGCCAGCCAAGTATATGTGTGGGGTTTTTCAATGGGTGCGGGTACTGCATTGCAAGCCGCATTACAAACGAAAAGCATTGACGGAATGATTCTCGACAGCACGTTTTTGCTTGATCCCGAAACGTTGTACCACAATATGAAGCAATATGTGAATTTGCCAAAATACCCGTCGCTGCCGTTAGTCAAGCTGTTCTTCCCGCTTGTTAATGGAGTGAATTTACAGCAAATCCCGTCGGAAACCGTGAAGGAAACGAAATATTCGATACCGATTTTCTTTATTCACGGGAAAGAAGATACGAAAGCGCCTTATGAAATTGTAGAGAACATCTTCGCCAACCAGAAGCAAAATTTGCTGACCCGCTTATGGCTGCTGCCTACCGGCGAACATGAATGGATTTATCAAGCGAACAAAAAGAGCTATATGACCCGTACCATGAACTTTTTGGATGAGCTTTCATCCGTAAAGCCAAGCTTCAAATTAACGCCTTCGACCAGCGATGCCAGCATTTAATTCATTTACCGCATGACAAAAATGCCTCTGCCCAGTTAGCTGCTTGTCCGCCCTCTCCGTGTCCTTTTCTTAAGACCGGCTTGAGCTCACAGCTTACTTCAGCAGAGGCATCTTTTTTCCTTGCCCTCTGATTACCCTTTAATCAACGAGAGAAACTCCGACCTGGCCGCAGAGTCAGTCCGGAACAATCCGCGCACGGCGGAAGTGACCGTCTTACTCCCCGGTTTTTTGACTCCGCGGGCGCACATGCACAAGTGCTCCCCTTCGACGACAACCATGCAGCCATGGGGTTTCAGCACTTCATCCATAATGTTCGCGATCTCCGAAGTGATGCGCTCCTGCACTTGCAGGCGGCGCGTTACGGCTTCGACAAGCCGGGCAAACTTGCTGAGGCCGGCAATTTTACCGCTCGGTATATAACCGACGTGGATTTTTCCGAAGAACGGAGCCATATGGTGCTCACATTGGCTGTAATAAACAATATCTTTAATAATGACAAGCTCTTCATGCTGCTCATCAAAAGTTACCCCGAGGATCTCCCGAGGATCGGCTTCGTAACCGGAGAAGATTTCCTCATACATTCTCGTCACGCGGGCCGGCGTTTCCAGCAAGCCTTCCCGGTCTACGTCCTCGCCGATCAGGCGCAATATTTCTTTGACGTGGTGCTCGATCTGCGCCCTGTTCTCGACTACGCGGTTATTATTATATTCTTTAGCTGGCATCGTTGCTTCCTCCTTCTCGGATAAAAAAAGAACAGGCCGTCTGCAACGGCCCTTGCCTATTATTTAAATTTTTGCTTTTTCATCATTTGCTGCGCTTTATTGAGCTGCTGCTTGTTTAAATTATAGCCCATTTTTTTGGCCATTTCGGCCAGCATATCGGGATTGCTTTGCATTCTTTCAAGCTGCTTGCGCAAATAAAACACACCTGCGAAAAAACCGCCGACCGCGCCGACAATCAGCGTTACAATCGGAATAACCCAATTTGTCCACATATCCTCACTCACTCCATCTATCACTTGTATATGCAACACATCATAGCATGCCAACTGGCTGAAAACAAATCAATTAGGCCATTACAAAAGCACGGTATCGATAAAAACAGTATTATGTTTAGCCAGGTCAATTTCCTTTACATCCAACTCGTGATCCGTACCCTGCTTGACCACACGTACGATCGGCCGTCCAGGCAATCCGCGGTGCTGACCCACAACTACGCCCGTTTCCCGCGTGGACAGCCGCACGGAAGCTCCGGTCGGATACACCGACACCGAACGCAAGAACTGGATGACCACTTCCCGGTCCAGCTTGGTTCCGGCAAGCGCCATCAGCCGCTCGCATGCTACATGCGGCAAAATGCGCCGGCCTTCGGACAAATCGTGAAGCATATTGTCATACAGATTTGCGACTGCCGCAATGCGGGCATACAGATGAATCTGATCCCCGGGAACCCGGCGGGGTATCCCTTGCCCATCCATCGTTTCATGGTGCTGAAAAGCCACATGGGCAATCAGCAGGCTGAGCTCGCGCTTGTGTTTGAGCAGCTCAAAACCTCTCCAGGTATGGTGCTTTTTGGGATCGTCCGATTCGTCATCGGTAGTCAGCTCCACTTTGCCGATGTCATGCAGCAGCGCTCCAATCGCAAGCTCCTTGAGCTGGCTGGTCGGCAATCCCAGATTGATGCCAATCAGCGTCGACATCATACACACGTTGACAGCATGCACATACGATTCATTATCTTTGGTCCGAATGTCTGACAGTTGAACCAGCACTTCTTTATTTTTCATCACATCGTCAAGCAAGCTGTCGATGCTGCCGCTGAGCGCCTTAGAGTTGATTTCTTTGCCGGAACGAATCGAATCGAAGGTGTCGCCCATTTGCTTCATGACGGCCCGTTTCGTTTCTTCGGATACGACTTCTACGATCTCGACATCCTCGAAATTGGGATCCTTGATATAAATCATCGTAACCCCAATGCGACGCATCGTATTAATCATATAAACCGTCAGCTGCACCCCTTCGGATAATAAGACGGCGCCATTGCTGGAAAAAATCGTCCTGCCAAGCAGTTGGCCGGGCTCTACGCTGTCAATGTGAGTATATCTCATCGTTCTCACCCCTAAGAGTTTTGCAAAGCAAAACTTGCATCGTAAGCATTAACTTTAGAGTTTTGCGAAGCAAAACTTACTTAAGCATTTGCTTTGAGTTCCCGCAACACAGAATCACTTATTTAGCACTTCTTCCCGCATGTTCACTGCCTTGCGCAGCTCAGTCCTAACCGCTTCGTCCGGTTCCGTGTCCAGGGCTCTCGCAACGGCCTGAGCCGCTTCCTCACCGCCGATGCGTCCCAGCGCCCACGCGACCGTTCCACGAATTTCAGGCCGGGGATCTTCCTTAAGAAGCTGGGATAACACAGGCACCGCCGACTCGTCCCGAAAATTGCCAAGTGCCAATATCGCATTGCGCTGGATCGGCTTCTTGCCCCGCCAAGCCGCGGCGCTGCGCCCAAACTTTTCTTTGAATTCGCGGTTGGTCAGAGTGAGCAGCGGAATTAACAGCGGCTTCACCTTTTCCGGGTCCGGCTGCAATTCCGGATGATGATCCCAGCTTTTCCCTTTGTTGATCGGGCAAACGATCTGGCACGTATCGCAGCCGTATAACCGGTTCCCGATTTTACGCTTCATCTCGTCGTCTTCGATCATGCCTTTGGTCTGGGTCAAAAAGGAGACGCACTTCTGCGCGTTTAACTGCCCCGGTCCGACCAGCGCTCCGGTCGGACATGCGTCGATGCACGCTGTACATTCTCCGCAGCTTTGCGTTACCGGCGTGTCCGGCGGAAATGGAATATTCGTAATCATCTCCCCGAGGTAAATCCAAGATCCCCACTCGGGCGTAATGACAGCGCAATTTTTACCGCTCCAGCCGATACCCGAACGTTCCGCAACGGCACGATCGGACAACACTCCCGTGTCAACCATACTCAGCATCCGCGCATCGGGCACACGTTCCCGTATGAACGACTCCAGCTTGGCAAGCCGGTCCCTCAGCACTACATGGTAATCCTCTCCCCATGCCGAACGGGCGATGATGCCGCGATAAGCGCCTTTCTCCGAACGGGGCGGGTTTTGAAGCTTGGACGGGTAAGCAATCGCAATCGATACAATCGATCGCGGTTCTTCGAAGCTCAGCTCTGGATACACTCTTCGATCGATATCCGGCTCCTCGAATCCCGATTCGTACCCTTTTTCACGATGAGCCAAAAGTATATCTTTTAATGATAGAAACGGATCGGCGGACGTAAATCCGATCTTATCGATGCCAAGCGCTGCCGCATGGTTCTTGATGTCGTCTTTCAACTGCTTATAGTCCATAGCGGATGGCCAAGCCTCTGCAAAATTCAAGGGAAGTCACCTCAGTTCATTTCCCTCTAGTATATCCATATTATAACACCTTGAACTTGTTAAACGGCCATAAAATACATTCTGCGCGCCCTTCGATTTGCCCGGCCGATACCGCCCCGAAGCTGCGGCTGTCATAACTTGCACTGCGGTGCCGGTTATCTCCCATGACAAAATAAGAATCCTCATCTACGGTATAAGGGATAAATCTGCCGTCTTCGACGGGGCCATCGGTGTATGATTCCGTCAAAGGCTCGTCGTTAACAAACAATTGATTTTGGCGCACTTCTACCGTATCGCCGGGAAGTCCCACGACCCTTTTCACCAGATAAGGGTGAGACAGTTGAGCGGGGTCGGTGCTTCTGATGATGACGATATCGCCACGCCGGGGAGAACCGATAAAACGAAGCGTTTTGTTGATGAACAACAATTCCCCTTCATATAAGGTGGGCTGCATCGACGAACCTGCTACGGACGATAGGTGAAACCCGAATTGATGAACCAGTACAACAAGCAGGAGCGCCGCCACGATGGCTTTGAACCACTCCCATATTTCCGCGGTCAACTGCTGGCTGTCCAACGGCTCCAAGCCGCATGAAGCACTGCGATCCTTGCCAAGGCGGTTAAACATTCCGTCTCATCAAGCCTCCGTGCCGCCATCCTTCCACAGGCGGTAGTATTGAAACACCAGATCGTCTTGAAACGGCGCTGCCTTGCGTTCAATTCTTTGCAGCAGATCGGCCAGTCCCGCTTTGACTTTGGCATCGACAATGGAAGAATAATGGTAGCCCAGTTTGTGCCGCTCATACTCTTCCTGGTCGACAACAGATACATGTCCGTTCGACTGTCGAATGACGTCGAGATCATAATCGATATAGGTGATAACCTTACCGTTAACATATGGCGGAGACGCCACATTACAATAATATCTTACTCCGTTCTCTTCAAGCAGCGCAACCACATTAAACCATTGTTTTGGAATAAAAAAAGAGACGCCCGGAATCCGGCTTACCCATTCTTTGCCGTCCGCCTCCACAATTTTCGTCTGGCTATTGATAAGCACCTTCATGGATTCCGCCCGGTGGGTTTCATCAAGGGCATTTTCGGGAACCAGCCAATTTTCCAGCCACATACGGTGAAGATGACCGTCATGCTTGAAGCTTTTGATAATATAAGATGTAAACAGTGACATGGACCTCAAGCCTTTCCTTACCGGTCTTAATACATATATTATTAATAGAAAAGCATATCTTAGCCCCGATTGCAATGGTTCAAAGATATGCTTATAGGAATTGTTCAAATGATATGAATGAGGCTTATCTCTACGAACTCCAAAGTTCTCAGTAACCGAATTATCCGTTCACGATGCTAAGTTGATGTGTTGTCCGGGTAAAATGCTCCGCACGGTAGCCGACCGATTCATAAACAGGTAAGACCATCTCGTTATGCGTATCCACCGAAATCAATATTTTCCGAACCTTGCGCTGAGTGAAACGCGTCTTCATCGCTTCGATCATGGCTTTGCCGATCCCTTTGCGCTGAAACTCGCCTTCCACAGCAATACGGTAGTAGTATCCGTTGTTGTTGTCAATCGTACCAATAATCACACCTGCAACACGTTCCTGCTCCACTGCCACAAGCACCAACTCGCTGTCCCACGACAGCTGCTTGGCGAAGGCGCTCATCGTCTCCTCATAACACTCTTCGGACAGCACGTTTTCTAAAAGCTGGGTAATTGAACTGTAATCAGACAATTGAAACGAACGAACTAGCATACTTGTCTCTCCCCGCCTCTGGTTTAGAATCGGTAGGAATAAGCCCTCGGCACTATCTTCCGATTCCCTTTAAAAATAGCTTTTCCACCCTCAGCCTCATTACCGAACATGACGGATCCGGTTACTAAAGGCCGAATCTTTTTCTATCTTTAGTATTAAAATACGACAAAAATCGAACAATTCCTGCTAAATTTCATAAAAAAGTGTGATTTACTTAACAAATATTTAATTTATCTCCTGAAAGCGCTTATTTTGAAGCGTTTACATTTTTTCGTTGTGCCTTATGCATACTTTTGCTTCCTCTAATAGAAAATATATGGCGGAGGTAAAGGCAGACTATCGAACTAACGCCGGGACGTATTTTACCGACGGTCCATAAATAGCCTGCCCACACCTTTGTCGACTGTACACGACATGAAGTGGGTCAATCGGTCCACATTCGGTACAGAGCAGCATCCGTTATCGACCTAAATACTTAATATACATAAATGTTGATTTATTATGGAATATAGGCGATAATGAGTAAGGATCATTACATAAATTTAGGGAGGTATTTTCCGCTATGGCACATCAATTACCAGCTCTGCCTTACGCAGCAAACGCGCTCGAACCACACATCGACGAAACGACGATGAACATCCACCACGGACGTCATCACAATACTTACGTAACGAACCTGAACGCCGCGCTTGAGAAATACCCTGATCTGCAAAGCAAATCCGTTGAAGATTTGATCAGCGATCTGAATGCAGTGCCTGAAGATATTCGCACAGCCGTTCGCAACAACGGCGGCGGACATGCCAACCACTCCCTCTTCTGGGAAGTAATCGGACCTAATGCAGGCGGCGCTCCAACAGGTGCAATCGCCGATGCCATCAACAGCGCATTCGGCAGCTTCGACAAATTCAAGGAAGATTTCGCTAAAGCGGCTACTACCCGTTTCGGCAGCGGCTGGGCTTGGCTCGCAGTGGGCAAAGACGGCGCGCTTAAAGTGTACAGCTTGCCAAACCAAGACAGCCCGATCATGGAAGGCGACACGCCGGTTCTGGGCCTTGACGTATGGGAGCATGCTTACTACCTCAACTATCAAAACAAACGTCCTGATTACATCGCCGCTTTCTGGAACATTGTCAATTGGGATGAAGTAAATAAACGTTTGGCAGCGGCTAAGTAATTCACTTGCCTGCATGAAAGAAGCCTTGTATCCCGCCAAAGGATACAAGGCTTCTTTTTCATGCCTGCGACAAATTGTAGTATTTTTCACAAAAATGCAATACAAAATCGGACATGAACATTGTATTATAAGGTTAAGGTGATTTCTTCCAGCCCATAATTCCACATGAACCACGTAATATTCAACGCAAGTGCATCGCTTTCCTTCTATTCGAGAGCGGAGCCTTAAGAAAACGTTGCAAAGAAAGAGATGAGCTTAATTGATGCATAAAATCATTCCCCTGCTGCAAAATGTACCTTTATTTCAAGACTTTTCGCCTGAGGAGCTTGAGTTTTTCGCTCCTTTGTTTACGGAACGCAAGTTTAAAAAGGGCAGCATTTTATTTTTCGAAGGTGATACCGGTGACGAAATGTTCTTGATTCAATCGGGTGTCGTGAAAATATACCGGATCGACAATGCCAAGGAAATCATTCTTGCCCTCTTTCGCGACGGCGACTATTTCGGGGAAATGGCGCTGATTCAGAAAGGCCTCACCCGTTCGGCTACAGCGGAGACGCTTGAGCCAAGCATCATCTATACGCTAGCGCGGTCGCAGCTGTTCGAGTTCATTGAACGCAGTCCCAAGTTGTGTATGAAGCTGCTGGAGGATACGATGCAGCGGTTGCGGCGCGCCAACGAGCAAATTTACGATTTGACGTTCCTTGACGTACGTTCCCGCACGATGAAAACCATTCTGCGGCTGACGGAAGAACATGGGATAAAGAAACCCGGAGGTACGATGATCGACGTCAAGCTGACCCACCAGCAGCTCGCCAACCTGATCGGCACAGTGCGTGAATCGGTAACGAAGGTGCTGCAGGAGCTGCAAGAAGACAAAGTAATCACGATTGATAAGAAGTTTATTATGGTTAAGGATATGGAAGGCCTTAAATCGAGAGTACAACTGTAAATCGAAGGCCTCTTGTTAAAGTTATCCCCTCGATGAGCCATTATGCAGCCTGTTGGGCATGAGCCCGGTATGTTCCGGACCCATGCCTTTTCATTTGGGCTGGATGATTTGGGGACGATGCTTCTGGGCTTCATTAGCGGGTATCGCGATACTGTTTCATAATGCGCAAGAATACGTTAGGGAACGCATACTGCGGCAGCTCGTCCGGAGCAAGCCAGCGGTAATGATAAGGCGTCAGCTGCGGAAGCTGCTCTTTGCCGCTCCACCCGGATTTGATCCGGCAGCGGTACACCTGCATCTCCCAGTGGATGTGGCTGAACGTATGCTCGGCATCCATCAGCCGCTCTTGCGGCTCAATAGCGATGCCTTCCTCCGCCAAATGCGCTTCAAGCCGTTCGAGGGCTGCGTTCGGAGCAAGCACAATGCGCTCACCAAGGATGGCGCTTCCTTCCATGTTGTGCACATCTTCGCCGGTGTGCACAGGCGGCAGCTTGTCCACCTCCACATGCGGCAGCTCCCACATGCGGGCGAGCAGACCTTCTTGCGGACGCTGGCGGATGAGGATGCGGCCGGCCAACTCGCCGGTGCCTTCGATCAGCGCAACAAGGCGCTTCTCGGGGCGGGGCGGCTTCGCTTTCTTCTTCACGGGCAGCGTTTCCTCGCGTCCCTCTTCCCGTCCAGCGCAGCCTTCCCGGACCGGACAGGTCAGGCAGTAGGGCGAGCGCGGCGTACATACCGTTGCTCCCAGCTCCATCAACGCTTGGTTGAAATCCCCTGCCGCACCTTCCGGAATAAGCTCCTTCGCAAGTTTTTCCATCAAGGTGCGGGTACTGATTTTCATGATATCTTCTTCGATGATAAAATACCGCGACAGCACACGCATCACGTTGCCGTCAACCGCCGGCTCCGGCTTGTTGTAGGCGATGCTCAGAATCGCCCCCGACGTATAAGGGCCGACGCCTTTTAACGAAGAGATGTCCGTTTTCTCGCTGGGCACGACACCATCGTAACGCTCGTGAACTTCTTTCACTGCCGCTTGCAGATTGCGGGCGCGGGAATAGTAGCCAAGCCCTTCCCACAACTTCAACACATCTTCCTCCGGCGCCAACGCAAGCGCCTCAACCGTAGGGAACCTGCCGATAAACCGTTCGAAATACGGGATGACCGTATCCACACGCGTCTGCTGCAGCATGATTTCCGATACCCAGATGTAGTAAGGGTTCCTGCTCCTCCGCCAAGGCAGGTCGCGATGGTGACGGCGGTACCACGCCAGCAGCTCAGTTGAAAAATATGTTTTTCGTTCGTCGATGTTCATGGAGAACTCCTTCTCTTTTCAGTCGCATTCACTGTATAATAGAGCCATTCATTGAATTACTCTTTTGGAGGACTTAAGACATATGCTTACCCCCGGAGAACTGGCCTCCTATCTGAATAAGCTGGTCATTTCCATCCTGCTCGTCGGTCATCAGAAAACAGAAGCCGATTGGCACCAATCAACACGCAAAATCAAGCATCATTCCGTCTGGCTTATTATTAAAGGAAAAGGCTCCTTCACCATTAACGGCACTCATTACCCCGCCGAACCGGGGAAAATTTTTTTCTTCAGCCCGGGTATGGTCGTTGAGCGGGGGACCGATCCTGACAATCCGATAGAATATTATTTCTTACGATTTCATTATACGGAAACTTACGAAGAGAAGGAACAGTGGATTCACCGGCCGGCCTGCGACTGCCCTTTTCCGCTTGACGGGATGTACACCCTGCTGAATACGCCGCAGCTCATTTATTTGATGGAGCAGCTGGAAATATTGTGGAAGCGGCGCGGCCATATGACGGCCATGCGGCGCAAAATTTTGCTGCAGGAATTTTTCCTGGCGCTGATTTCCGATTTCCGCGCCCAGAAAATGGCCGGCGCAACCACCTCCGCGATCGAGCTGACCCAGGATTATATGGTCGGCCATTATAAGGAGCCGCTCACCCTGGAGGGGCTTGCTGCAATGGCGGGTCTGAGCGTCAGCCATTATTCCCGCCTGTTCAAGAAGTTTATCGGCTACAGCCCGATTGACTACTTGACCCATCTGCGCGTCGACCGGGCAAAAGAACTGCTTGTCTTGTCAGACTACCGACTTAAATCGATTGCGGGCAGCGTAGGTTATAGCGACGAGTTTTATTTCAGCCGGATTTTCAAAAAAATGACCGGGATGTCGCCGCGCGACTATGCCAAAAAACACCGTTACTCCCTGCCCACCAGCTGATTAACGGGTTGTCGCCGGGATGAGGAAACCGGATCTGCCGCACCCTTGCGGCTTCGCCCCCCAATTGACTTCACAGCGGCAAAAGTGTACTCTGACTGTATCTCTGGGGTATTTTCAGCACGACCGGGCCTTGGGGCCAGCGGATTGCTGCGGTCAAGGCAGAGTGCAGCCTGATGAATGGCCGCCCGGAATGACTGTAAATTGGCTGAATTCACAGGATAGAGGTGAATGAGCAATGAACGAACCAAGCGGGAGCGCCGCCGAACGTTTTGCGGTTTACCGCAAGACGGCACGGCCGTACGCTCCGCTGTTAACGATATGGGGCTTAGAGTGGATCGCCAGTGCCGCATTAAGTTTTCTGGGGCAATGGCGCGATATGGAAACTTACCATATGTACACGTTGGCCGCCGCTGCCATCTTGACTTTGATTGCGGCGGTATGGAGCAAACGCAGTCTCCTGCGGCGGGCAAACGCCGGGAGTCTGCTGCTGCCCGCCTTATGTGTGCTTATGGCTGTAGGCGCGCTGTTTGTGCTCGATTACGTGCAGGCGATCGATCCTTTTTTTGTCCCGCTGCTCCATGCCTTTGCCTTAGCAGTCGGCTACACCTTTGTCAGCATATATCTGGGCAGACCTCTTCTGTATTTGGGATTATGGCTGTTCGCGCTTGATGTGGTGGTCGCTTTACATTACTTGGGTTATACGCTGCTTATTCTCAGCGGATTCGGCGGCCTGAGCCTGCTGGTCTTTGCTTGGCTGATCGGAGAATGGAACCGTAAGCGCCGCCGTAAACCGGATAAACGAAACAAGTCGAGAAAAACGCGACCGTTGGTCGTTGAATTGGAATAACCCCGCTACTTTGAACGAACGGAGAGACATGTTGTGAGCAAAATGATCCAAACCGCAGCGCTTCTTGCTTTGACCATCCTGATTGCAGCGGGATGCGGCGGCCAGTCCGCAAACAAAACGGATAAATTCGCCCAGTCGGGACCGGGCGAGCTGTTGAACTCCGCCCCTGAACGCGCGCAGGAGATTTATAAAACCAGTTGTCTGTCCTGCCATGGAAACAATCTCGAGGGGCGTGTCGGCCCCAAAACCAATCTGCAGCAGATCGGCGGCCGGATGAACAAAGATCAGATTACCAAACAAATTACAAACGGCGGCGGCGGCATGCCGGCTTTCGGCGCGAAACTGAAACCGGAAGATATCACCGTGATGACCGAGTGGCTCTCCTCCCTGAATGCCGGGAAATGATGCTGGAGGTGCGTTAATGCGAATACGCAGATTAACTCCCGATGATGCGCAGGCGTTCTGGACGCTGCGGATGCAAGGGCTGATGCAGTACCCCGAGGCATTCGGCAGCTCTTACGAAGAAGCTGCTGCAACACCGCTGGACAAAGTACGGGGACGGTTATCCGTCTCCTCCGAGAACGCCGTCTTCGGCGCTTTCACAGAACATGGCGAGTTGATCGGCGTTGCCGGCATTTATGGCGACCACGCTGCAAAAATGCGCCATAAAGCAGGGATATGGGGTGTTTATGTAGCCCCTTCCGGGCAAGGGAGAGGAATCGGCAGGCAGCTGATGGAAACCGCCCTCGCTTATGCCCGAACCATCCCCCATTGGGAGCTTGTGCTGCTCGCGGTCTCTTCGTCCAATCATTCCGCCAAGAAGCTGTACGAATCGCTTGGATTCCGCACTTACGGCGTCGAGCCTTGCGCGCTTAAGATGAACGGCATATGTTATGACGAAGATTTGATGATGATGAAACTTTAAACGAACGCGAAAAAAACCGGAACCGCAGGTGTACAACCTGTGTTCCGGTTTTTTTATGCCTCAATCACACAATATGCAATGGCGGTGGATGCGCTGTGCGATATACTTAAATGGATCGTCAAGGGACGCCCGTTCAAGCCCAGACGGGTCAAAGCGCCTTCGGACAGAAGGCAGCAAGGCTTGCCGAGCCGATCCGGCATGATGGTGAGATCGTGAAACCCCACCTGCTTGCCGATACCGCATCCCAACGCTTTCACAACCGCCTCTTTGGCGGCGAATCGTCCGGCGATAAACTCGGGCAGCCGCCCTTTCCTTGCATTGGCGAGTTCCCGCTCCGCCCCTGTTAACACTCTCTCCACAAAACGATCGGCAGCCGGCTGGGACAAAATACTCCGGATGCGCTCAATTTCCAGCACATCGGTACCAATTCCGTAGATCACGTGGGCAGCCTAAATGCCCGGAATCGGCGCGCGCTTATGTTCGGTTTTCAAATACTGCTTCTCCAGCTTCTCTTGTGCCGCCGGGTCGATTTGCTTCCCTTCCAAATAAGCGCTGTTGTTGTCATAAGTAATGCCCAGCTCGTTCTCATCGGTTTGACCGTCCCATAATCCGGCTGTCGGCGCTTTGTCGAGTACGCTCTGCGGTACGCCGAGCTTCGCCGCAAGCAGCCGCACTTGCCGTTTATTCAAGGTGCTGAGCGGAGTAATATCGACGGCCCCGTCGCCGTATTTGGTATAAAATCCGGTGATCGCTTCAGAAGCGTGGTCGGTGCCTACGACCAGCAGGTTCAATTCAAATGCCAGCGCGTATTGCACGACCATCCGTGTTCTTGCCTTCACGTTGCCTTTGCCTCCGCGGCTAAGATGCTGGTGGACGCCGATCGATTTGAGGCCGTATTCCGACTCCAGCACGATTTCATTAACCGCCTCTTCAATGTTTGTTTCCACCCGGTATTGTAATTGAAAAGCTTCAGCGACTGCATAGCTGTCAGAGATATCGGACTGCTCTCCGTAAGGCTGAAATACGCCTACGGTTTTGTGCTCCTTGCCTGTCTCCGCCGTAAGCTCATCCGTCGCTTTCTTGCAAAGCCCTGCCGCCACCGCGCTGTCGATGCCGCCGCTGATGGCGATCAACAGTCCGTTCACTCCGGATTTCTGCACGTATTGCTTTAAAAAGTCGACCCGTTTGCGGATTTCCGCATCTACATCAATCTCCGGCTTGACGCCCAAGCGGTTAATAATATCCTGCTGCAAGCTCATGTTTCTCCACCCTTCCTGCATTTCCGTTATTTTCTTCTAGTATAGTCCAGTCCGTAAAGAATTCAAGTCGGATAAGGACATTTTATGTGACAATACTTATCATCAGGCTCCGGGCAGAATCGGATACCCTCGCAATATTGGTAAATTGATAGATTTTTCAGTCAATCTCTGCTACGATAACTTTACATTATTTTCTGAACTGCGGGAAACAGAGAGGAGACTACCCGATGATCGATATTCATTGTCACATTCTGCACCACATTGATGACGGAGCCAGCGATTTAAACGAATCGCTCGATATGGCTAGAATAGCATACAATGACGGGGTCCGCGATATTATCGTCACTCCGCATTTTAATCAAGGCTGGCGAAGTACCCGAGCTCTAGTCGATGAGCGGTTGCAAGAGCTGCAAGCCGCAATTCACCAGGCCGGAATCGGCATTACACTCCATCGCGGAAATGAATTGACGCTGGAGAGCGCCGAATTTTTTCATGAGCACAACCAACTGCAGCACTTTCACTATCTCGCCGGAAAGCCATCCTTCCTGCTGGTTGAGATGCCCTGGTCAGGTTACAATGAAGCTGCGCCGGACATCGTCCGCCACTTGCGCGACCAAGGCGCCACGCCCATTCTCGCTCATCCCGAGCGTCATATTTTTTTCCGGGAACGGCCGGAATTACTGGACAACCTGCTTGAAGCGGGCATATGGACGCAAGTCACCGTAGACAGCCTGCTTGGCAAAAACGGCGAGGATGCCCGCTTATTTGGACTCCGTTTGCTGGATCAGGGCCAGGTGCATACGATTGCCACAGACGCTCATAACGTGAAACGGAAACCGAATTTATCCGAAGGCTACCGGATTATCGCAGAGCGGCAAGGACAAGCCGCGGCCGATGCCATTCAAGACCGCATCAAACAGATCCTGGCGGGATAAACGCCGCTTCGCCGCTGCAGATGGAACGTGAAAAAGAAAAACTCCCGCATCCAAGCCGAAAATACGCGGCTGCGATGAACGGGAGTTTTATTTTGGACCAATTCCTTTAGGTCAGATGAACCTAAAGATTATTTGCAATAGTTCTCGAATGCGCCGCGCAAGTCATTGGCGATCATGTCAGCGGAACGGTCTTCGATTTGGTGGCGTTGAATAAAATGTACCAGCTCACCGTCTTTAAACAAAGCGATGGATGGCGAAGACGGAGGGTAAGGTGCCAAATATTCACGCGCCTTAGCGGTAGCTTCCTTATCTTGGCCTGCGAATACCGTAAACAGATGATCCGGCGTCACATCGCCTTGCAGCGCTTTGGCTACGCCCGGACGGCATTGTCCTGCAGCACAACCGCAAACCGAGTTAATGACAAGCAGAGAGGTGCCTTTAGCGCCTTCTCCTTCAACCAGTTGGCTGATAACCTCATCGGGGGTCCGCAGCTCGGTAATGCCGATACGAGTCAAATCGTCGCGCATCGGTTGGACCATATCTCTCATATATGCTTCAAAAGACATTGACATGGCTTTCACTCCTTTAGACAACATGTTTATTTAGAAACTTTCTTAAAACATATTATACATCGGCTTGGAATGAAAGCAAAGCGTTTTGCCTGAAGTTTCATGAAGGGCCAGAGCCGGTTTATTCAGCGGACCGCTCGCCGTTATCCTTATCTTTCGGCTGTTCGTACTTATAAGCTACATTCTTATCTGCATGCTCAAAGATGCCTGATTGAGGCGGAATTCCCTTCTCGAAGTAGTCCCGGTTTTCCGCGGAATGAAAGCCGATATCCTTAAAGGGATGCACCCAATCGTCCCCCGCCATAATGGACGGGTCCGTGTCTTCGGTCCAATTCTCGAGCGGAGAATCTTCCGACTCGTAATCGTGATCGCCGATCACCACGCCGTATTGGTTGACAAAAGGGTTGCGCGGTCCGCGGCCTTTTTGAAATTGCGGAAGAAAGTTGATCTCAAAAGGATCCAGTTCGCTTGCGTCGTCTTGAAGTTCTATCTCGTTATCACGATCGTCACGCTTTTTCACGCTAACTCCTCCTCTCAGTGCTTCCACATGAGTTAATCCGCAGGGCGGTTGGGGCCGTTCAGCTTTTTGTCATAACCTTCCTTTAACGGGTCTGCCTGCTGGTTTTGCGAATGCTGCCGCTGCTGCCGGCTTTGCGCTTTGGACGCGGATTTGTTGTTTTCTTTCATACGCTCACTCTCCTTTTGTAATTGCTTCGCACTTATTATGGCTGTAAAAATCGAAATGTAAACGAATCGCGCTGCAGCACATCAAACGAGTAACCGTCTCTGCTCAGCTTCTCGATCACCGTCGGCAGTGCTTCCACCGTCGTTTTTTTGCGGGTGTTGTCATGCATCAGCACGATAATCCGGCTTTTGCCGCGGCTGTTCTCCATAACGGAGTCGATAATCGCTTGCCGATCCTGCACCGGGGCGGCGGCATCTGTCGAGCTGACGTTCCAATCGAAGTATTGATATCCCTGGGATACCATTTCCCGGGTAATTTTTTTCATCACATTTCGACCGCCGGCCTTCCAGCTTAAATGATTATTCGAGCCTCCGGGGAAGCGGATAATGTCGGTATGAAATCCGACGGTCTCGAACAATAAATCGTCAAGCTTTTTCAAATCATCCTCAAAAGCTTCAACCGAGCCGTAAATCTGATTGTAGTTATGCGAAAATGTATGATTGCCGAGTTTGTGGCCGTCCTCGACAATTTTTTTGTACATCGCCTTGCCTTCGGCAGAATTGCTGCCATTGACGAAAAAGGTCGCTTTGACGCCGTATTGTTTTAAAATATCCAGAATCGCCGGTGTACTGCCGGAAGGCCCGTCGTCAAAAGTCAGAAACGCCGTTTTGGGTCCCGATGCGCCTGAAAGCTCCTTGCTATCCGGCTGATCGCCGGATTTGCTTCGGCCATTCTCTTCGTCCACCGTTTCAGCAGAGGATGCAGTCCCATTATGAGCTGCTAACGGGCCGCTTACGCCTCCATCGCCCGTCTCGCTCTCAAGGGAATGTGGTTCCAAGTTCCGCTGCGGTGCGCTGGGGGCTCTGGAGCTTATCCATACAGGGCCCAGTTCAGGCTCCTCCTCCATAGTACGGACTGTCCCGTCCAAACTTCCCGGCAAAGCCGCCTCTCCCCGCTCCTCTCCCTTTAGACCCATATCCGCCGTTATGCCTTGCTTGCCGTCCCGGGATTCAGCGGATGGCTGCCCGCTCCAGGGAACGGGAGCCGGTTTCTTGCAGCCGGCAAGCCCGGCGGCAGTGAGCAGCAGTGTCAACATAACACCCGTACCGGCGAGAATCCAACGCCTCTGCTTTACCTTCATCGCCGTTCCTCCCTTCAGCCTGCCGGCTGCTTCTCAAATGGAATAGTACGCTTATTATGGCTGATCTTTCTGTACCGCTACCGTATAACCTTTTTCCACAATTGGCGCAAAAAGGCAGCCCTTTTCAGGACTGCCTTTGCCATCATCTATATGAATACCCTCTGTTAGTTATTCAGCTTTTGCTTGAGCTGTTCGAGCTGCTCGTCGATTTTTTGCTGCTTGGCGGCGTCGACTTGATTATAGTTTGCGCTGCCTGTATAAGGCATGCGGGCAACATCGGCTTCCACTTCAAGCTGCATAATTTTTTCTTCCATGCGGCGGAAACCGCGAACCGCGCTGCCCCCTTCAATTCCGCTGTTTGTTGTCACTTCGGCCATTTGGCGTTTGGCTTTAGCTAATTGAGCGCGGGAGACCAATTCGCTGCGTTTGTTGCGCATTTGGTAGAAGGCGTCTTTCATTTCATGAAGCTGTTTGACGATTTCTTCCGCTTGAGCCTTAGCTTGTTCGTGCATATCGCGGTATTCGACGATTTTTTGTTCGTAATACAGCTTTTGCTCCAGCGCCCCGCGAGCCGCGGCTTCTTGGCCGGATTTAAGCGCACCGGCTGCTTGATCTTCGGCTCTGGCCGCCAGCCGTACGGATTCCTCGAGGCGTTCCTTCAGCTTGCGTTCGCTGGCTATATGACGCGCTACCGTCACTTCAGCTTGTGCAATTTCTTCTTCCATATCACGCAGGTATTGATTCAGCATCACAATCGGATCTTCCACTTTATCAAGCAACTCGTGCATCGATGCCTTCGTCATATCTTTCAGTCTTTTGAATACTCCCATTATAATCACTTCTCCTCTTTATTATTGGTTTCGTTATTATTTTGTTTCTCGAATTGGGCCACTTTGGCGCGCAGTTCCTCGATTTCCTTCCACATTGCCTTTTTTTCGATGTCTTTCATCATATCATCTATATTCGAAGGGCCGGATGGAGCGGCGCCGCCAGTTTTCGGGCCTTGCTGATAATTCGTATATTCCGCATCGCGGTAGTTCCGTTCGGGACGTTCGAATGTCGACCCTCCGTAGGAACGGCTCGGCCGGCCATAGCTATCGTATCCGTGAGCTCTGCCGAAACGGTCGTAAGTTTCATCTCCGTAAGGATCCTTGGGAATAACGATGCTTGCTAAAATGTAGATAAGAATGGGCGCTCCGCCAAGTACAAACGTAATGATGATGACAAGCACCCGGAGCACATTTGCATCCATGTTCATCCAATCTGCCAATCCGCCGCAGAGCCCTGTTATTTTCCGGTCTGTGCGCGAGCGATACAATCTGCTGCTCATCTTTTATAGCCCTCCTGTTCCAGTTTGCGCCTTAAATTCGCCAGTTCTTGTTCGACCGCATCCACCGCGGCGCCCGCATAACGCATCATTTCGCGTGTGCCGCTGCGTACTTCGCGCAGTGTCCGGGCGTGGGATTCCATATCGGACAACCGCTCATCGAGACGGTCGAACATTCTCGGTACGCCATAACCGCTGCCGGACGGGCGCACCCGCTCGTTCATCCGCTGCTGCAGCCTTACGGCTTCCAGCCTTGCCAGATAGTAGCCCCGTTTCGCAGCGACTTCGTCCAGATCCGCTTTCAGCTGTCTCAACTGATCCTCCAGATCGCGGATCGAGTACTGGCTTTCCTCGTACAACGCTTTGTAGTTGGCGCTTAATTCCTCTTGCTGCATTTTCTCCTGCAGAGCCAGACGCGCCACCTCGTCTTCACCGGCCCGCAAGGCCAACATGGCTTGCTGCTCACGCTTCTGCTTCATTTGGTCGGCCGTCAAATATTGCTGGCGGACCGATTGGGAATGCGCTAGGCATTGGGACAGCAGACGTTCTGTGGAGCGAATCTGTTCCGCTTGAGCCGCCAAATATTTATCGATCAGTCGCACTGGATCCTCCGAGGATTCCAGCATTTCGTTCAGCGTCGCTACGCTGATGTCCCGCAATCTCTTACTTATGCTCATCTCATCTACCACCTATCCCCTGATTTTCTTCGTTATTTTCAAAATTAATAGCTTCTATTGGAGTTCCGCTTTAAGAGATATACGCCGTAGCCAATCAAGCCAACTGCGATCAACAGGCCCGAAAGCTTGCCTAACAGAATTAACGCGCCCAGACCGCCGATAATGAGGCCAATCACTTTCTTGCCGTTAATGATTCCGAGATATCCGAGTCCAATCATTGCAATCGGAATAAGATAACTCATCAAATGCCCGGTATGGAAGCCAAAGCCATTAATTACAACAAGTACGCCTACAAAGATCAGCAGAATCGCAAATCCCATTTTTCCATTCCATCTCATCTATGTACTCACCGCCTTTCACAGATTAGTTTTTTTGGATCGTGTTTTTTGCTTGTGTTGTTGCTGCGCTTGCTTATGTCTTTATTCTAGGGAAAATCGGGCTTCTTCAAAACGGACCTGCGGCGGTTTTTGGCACTAGACCTAAGACGGGGGACAAGTCAGACCTCTGCCCGGTACTTCTTAAACAGATGGCTCTATAGGAAGCTCTGCGGCCGTTACGGAAAAGGTTTTAAGAAAAACCGTCAGGGAAAACCACCCTGACGGTCCTTTTGGTTCGTGGAGCTATTTTCGGCGCGTTGAATGGGGATGAGTATGGGACTCCAACCGCCAATTAAAATCATGTCCCTATGAACAGCTAAGTAGGTCGGACCCTGATTTTAAAAGCGGCCGCTTACGCTTTTACGCCCCATACGCATCCCTTTGGTCTACTCTGTGCTAGTTCGCCTCTTCCTGATGCTGCTGCAAGCTCAAATAACTCTGGCGCTTATGAGCAGCGCGCAGCGCCCTCAAGTTCCCTCTTGTATGCCGCGGCCATTCCCAAACGGCTGCGGAGGCTGGATATATTCGATATAAAGAGGGTTAGCAGGACTTGCACCGCCACCATATCCCGGTATAGCTGGGCACGAAGGTCAATCGCTCCGCTCTAACGAGATCGGCCAAGTCCTGCCCGAAGAAAAACCGGGTCAGCCGCTCCGCCTCATCCGCCGAAGCGAAGCGGAAATCGCTTCTTACCCACATGTGCCGAAAGCCGTAATGCTGCTCCAATTCACGGTAATACGGCTGCAAAAAAGCCGGCGGCTGCGGTGCCGCAACGCCGGTACCCATCGTTTCTATAATGATGGCAACGCCGTCCTGCCGAAGCACGCGATTCAGCTCCTCCATCGCGCGGGAAAGCTGTTCCCGCCAGTCTGCCCTATTGCTGCTGGCGATATAACACAAGGTCCAGCCTGCAAGCACAATGTCGGCGCTCTCCGCAGGAAGCGGCAGCTCACGGTGATCGGCGACGGCAGCGCTGACATTGTGCACCCCCGCTTCGCTTAATTTGCGCTTGGCCAGCTCCAGCATCGGCTCCGCCCCATCAAGTATCGCCAAGCTGCTAACCCAAGGCGCAATATGCCTGCTTAAGCGCCCTGTACCTGCGCCGAGCTCGGCCGCCGTTTTTCCCTGCCATTCCGCAAGCGGGCGAATAGCCTTCAGCAGCGGTCCTACATCTTCCCGCTCGACAAGCTGCTCATACTCATTTTCTTGCTCCTCGTAAATCCGCTTGTGATCCGGCTCGTTTTTTTCTTCCACGTCGAACCCTCCCGTCTATGATTGGACAGCATATGCGTCCCTGCCATTCATCATAAAGGCTCACGTGGCGTTAAACTCAAGTGTTGGTTTTGACTGCGTACACAATATGTGTCGCCCCCTCAACAGACTGCTGAATCGTCACATAACCCCAGGCTTGCAATATACTGACCAGCCGCTCTCTGACGGCCGGGTTCTCTTCATCTGCCCCGAAGGTTTCCGTCGTCCCCGCTCCGGTCCGAAGCCCGTCTTCTTCGTTCATAAAATCGACGATGCATAAACGTCCCCGCGGCTTCAGCACCCGGTCCATTTCCGCCAGCGCAAGAGGATGCTGGTCTCCGCTCAAATGATGCAGAGCAAAACTGCTGACCACAAAATCGTACTGGGCGTCAAAACAAGGCAAAGCTAATAGGTTGCCTAGCCGTGTTGTCAATTCCGGCAGCTTGTCCCGGCAATGGCTTAGCATTCGCCGCGACTGGTCGACACCAACCATAGCCGCGCCTTTGCGTATGCACCGCCGGGCCAGCTCTCCCGTACCCGTGCCAACGTCCAGCCCCGCTTCGCCCGAACGAGGGCCGACCCATTGCACCGCCATCTCCAGTGCACGCTCGTACTCTTGTTCCGGAGGCACATGGCTGCGCAAATCGGGGCTCGTACTTCCGGGCAGCGCAGGCAGCCCGTCAAAGTTCCAACGGTCAATCCAGCGGCTCCGGCGCTCTTTTAATTCCCCTAAACTGTCCGTGAGCTTATGCAACTGCTGCCCCCAATGCAACCGGCTTGGGTCCGCTGCCGCGGCGTTCTCTTCAATGATCCGGTCCAGCGTACCGATCATCTCCTTAAGCTGCAGCCACTGCGAGAACATGGCCGAGCGCTGCAGCTCCAACAAATGTCTGACCTCGTCCGGATTGTCCTGTTCCATCTGGCCAAGCAGCCGGCCGATGTCCTCAAGTCTCATCCCAACCTCGCGCAGCGAAGCAATCGAAGCCAATCTCCACACGTCGGATTCGCTGAATTCGCGGTAACCGCTATGCGGAAGCTTGCTGGGCGAGAGCAGCCCTTTTTCCTCGTAGAAACGGATTGTGCGCGGCGTCAGGCCCAGCCTTTGCGCCACTTCATGGATTTTCAAACCTCACTCCCCCTATGTACCTTGACGCTGCGGTATAGTTTAACTATAGCCAAACTATATGCTGATGGAAGAATTGCTTACTGTTTATAATACGTGAAGGAGAGTTTCAAGTCGCTCATACCTATAAAAACATCCTTTTCGCGAAAATTCCATTTTTTTCATGAACATGCTGAAACATTATTCGGGGAAGTCGCGTTTAATGTTTGTGCTGGTTTCAGGCGGAGAGGAAGCTGACCGAAATGGTTCAAACCTGGATTCTGCTCGTCATCCTGCTGCTTAGCGGATGCCAGAGCGATCCCGAGCGGGCAATGTCCCATGGAGACTTATCTGTAAATGAAGTTGCTGAAGCGATTGCCGCGGAGAACATCCCGGTAGCTCCAAGCGCTGACAAATACAGCTGGCTTGCAGGAACTGCCCCTGCCGCATACCGATTAGGCGGCGAAGAGAAGCTTCTCGTATTCACATTCTCAGGCCCCCGAGTGCCGCATAAGGCCTACGAAGACTACGACAAGAGGACTTCGAGCGAAGAAAAGGCGCATATTGTCCTGTACCGCGTCAAAAACGCGCTGCTTCTGTACGTCCACCACGCTCCGGCGGACGGCGCCAAACCACCGCGCACCGAATATGGCTCACGCATAGAACGGGTGCTGGATAAGCTGCATGGCGACGAAGTAGAGGATGTCCACGGCAACATTGCGAACAAAACAAAGCTGGAAAGCTTTATTTCCCATATCCGCAGTTACACTCCCGATCGGATGCGCATTACACGCTTCACCATCGAAGGCGACCCGATTTTTTACGATATCGTGTATGACGGGAAACAGTACCTTCTCTCTATCGACAATTCCGAAGACGCTTTTGCCGGTTCGGACAGCAAACAACCAAAGACCTATACATGTGGCGGTTTGGCCGAAACATCTGCCGAAGAAGTGACCCATTATGCATTAACCGCATGCTCCGGGTTCAGCGAACCTTTCCCTCTCCTATCCATCCCGCATGCAATAATTAAGGAGTGAAATGATTGATGTCCAAAACAACAACGGCTCCGGCCGGTTTATTCAGTAACGCTTTTATCCGCACGATCTTATTGTCCGGGCTGCTGCTGCAGATCGGCATCTGGGTACGAAACTTTGCCATTTTGCTGTTTGTGACCGAACGAACCAATGCGGATCCATTCGCCATATCGATGATCTCGGTTGCCGAATTTGCGCCGATTTTCATATTTTCTTTTATTGGGGGCACCTTTGCCGACCGCTGGCGGCCCAAACGGACGATGGTCTGGTGCGATTTGCTCAGCGCCTTATCCGTATTCGCCGTATTATTCGTGATGGAATCGGCAGGCTGGAAAGCCGTATTTTTCGCGACACTGGTTTCCTCGATTTTATCGCAATTTTCCCAGCCTTCCGGGATGAAGCTGTTTAAGCTTCATGTTCCCGAGCAGTTCATGCAAGCCGGGATGTCGCTGTACCAGACGATGTTTGCTTTGTTTATGGTGCTTGGCCCGATTCTTGGCACGTTTGTGTTTCAACATTACGGCATTTATATTTCGATAGGCGTGATGGGTGTCGCCTTTCTGCTGTCCGCCGGCGTTTTGCTGTTCCTGCCCCCGGACCGGATAAGCGAAGAGCAGAACAAGGGCACATCGCTGCTGCAGGAAATGGGCCTTGGCTTCCGCTATGTGCTGTCGAGCAAAATGCTGACCACCTTGGGTGCCACCTTTGTTTCCGCCGGGCTGGCGATCGGTCTGATCCAACCGTTAGGCATCTTTCTGGTGACTGAACGGTTGGGACTGCCCAAGGAGTATTTGCAGTGGTTGATGACTGCCAACGGCGTTGCGATGATTATCGGCGGCGGCATCGCCATGGGCATGTCCAAACGAATGCCTCCGCAGCATATGTTGGCCTTCGGTATGTCCGTCAGCGCGATCGGCCTGCTTATTGCCGGACTGTCCACGAGCCTGCCGCTGACGTTGGCCGGGCAGTTCATTAGCGGGCTTGTGCTGCCCGCCATTCAAATCTCGATCAATACCATGATATTGCAAAATACGGAGGAAGCTTTTGTCGGCCGCGTGAACGGTATTTTAACCCCTTTGTTCATGGGCGCCATGGTCATTACGATGAGCTTGGCCGGATCACTCAAAATGGCCTTTTCTTTAGTTTCGTTGTATGCGGCTTCCACGCTGCTGTTTTTCCTGGGGGTGCTGGTCATGGTGCCCTTGCTGAAAAAATCCGGCCAAGACTCCAAACCGGAGTCGGCCATATAACGTCAAAGGAGCCTATAAAGGCTCCTTTTGTCGTCATCCTTGCCTGTTCGGTTATTTCGCCGGCAATTGCTTATTGATGTCCTTGCTGCCCATGCCACTGTTGACCATGGCCTTGCTGGCCATACCCTTGCTGGCCCTGCCATTGTTGGCCGTGACCTTGCTGCCCATGACCTTGCTGGCCCTGCCATTGTTGGCCGTGACCTTGCTGCCCATGACCTTGCTGCCCATGCCACTGTTGACCATGGCCTTGCTGGCCATGACCTTGCTGCCCATGCCACTGTTGGCCGTGGTCTTGCTGTCCATGCCATTGCTGGCCATGACCCCATTGTTGGTGTGGATAAGAGTGATGCGGGTAGGTATGCGGGTGATACGGATAATGATGCGCCGGATGATATGGATGTACCGGATAGTGCGGATGAGCATGATACGGATATACCGGATGAGCCGGCTGCATAGGATAGTGGTAGTATCCGCCTTGCGGGTTTTGATATTGTCCTTGCTGAACCGGACGTTCGGCCGTTTCTTCTGATAAGATGGCCGGTTGGAATGGGTTGTCGGTCAAGTGGAAATCCCCTCTCGTTTTAGAACTTAATCTCAACATATGCCGTCATTCGAAAAAGGGCGACTGCCCTTAACCAAAAATAGGCTTTTCCCCGGTTCAAACCGAGTATGTTAAGAATAGGAGGGTACCGTAAAAAATAGCGCAGCTTTTTTTAAAAATGCCAAACTTTTTTTAATATTTGCTCAAAACTTACGAAAACGAGGGAAAATCGCCTGAAATCCAGAAAAACCGGGATTCAATTCAATCGTTGCGTCTGTATGCGGCGCAATGGAGGGGCGAATTGGAGTGGAGACGCAAGACCGAATAGTATATAATTTATATATATCGAATGATATCTTTTTATAATAAGGGAGGTGTACCTGTCCATCTACTTGAGGGGGCAGGGAATATTTGAGTAGTGACCCGTTACCGTTATTGTTCAATCTGTTATTGATCGTTTTGCTAGTCGTCATCAACGGATTTTTCGTCGCGGCGGAGTTCGCCTTGGTGAAGGTACGTTCCAGCAGACTTGACGCGCTTGCCGAGGGCGGCCGAATAAGCGCCAAGTGGGCTCAGAAAATAGTACTTAACCTCGATGCGTACTTATCGGCCTGCCAACTTGGGATTACATTAGCATCCCTGGGACTTGGCTGGGTCGGCGAGCCGACTGTTGCTGCCATACTGGATCCGGTGCTTAAAGATCTGGGACTGAACGATGTTGCGGTGCATACCATTTCATTTATTATTTCCTTTTCCGTCATCACTATGCTTCATATTACGCTGGGAGAACAGTTTCCCAAAACTTACGCCATCCGTAAATCGGAAAATGTAACGTTATGGTCGGCTTTGCCGATGATTGTATTGTATAAAGTCATGTACCCGTTCATATGGGTGTTGAACGGCGCATCGAACTGGCTTCTGCGGAGAGCCGGCATCGAACCGACAACCGAACACGAAGTAGCGCATACGGAGGAAGAAATCCGTGTCTTGATGAAAGAAAGCCATCGCAGCGGCCTGATCGATAATACCGAATTGACGCTGTTTGATAATATATTTGATTTTTCCGAGACAAACGCTCGCGAAGTTATGATTCCGCGCACGGAGATCGATTGTTTGTACACGAATCTGCCGTTTGCTGAAAACAAGAAAATCGCGCTGAAAGAAATGCGCACCCGTTATCCGGTCAGTGATTCCGACAAAGATAATATTATCGGGTTCGTGCATATTAAAGATTTATTGAAACCTCATGAAGGCACCACCGATATCCGCGATCTCACTCGCCCTATCCTGAGTGTTCCTGAATCGATGCCGATCAGTAATTTGCTTAAACAAATGCAGAAGAAAAAGGTGCAGATCGCGCTGCTAATCGACGAATATGGCGGTACCTCCGGACTGGTCACGATGGAAGATATCATCGAGGAAATCGTCGGCGAAATTCAAGACGAATTCGACCAGGAACGTCCGGCTTTGGAGAAAAAAGACGAGAATACCTTCTCGATCGACGGCCGCATGCTGATTGACGAGGTTAACGATACGTTTGGACTCGATATCCAAGAAGAGCATGTCGACACGATCGGCGGCTGGATTTATTCCCAAGTGGAAATTCCTCCGAAAAAGAATCAATCTATTACATTTAACGGTTTCGATTTTATTGTGGAAGAAACGGATCATCTCCGGATATCCCGAATCACCGTGAAAAAGCATCACCGGCAAACACAATCCGCTTAACACGCGGCGCCGCAGAGAACTCTACGTTCTCGCGCGGCGCTTTTTTGTTGTTCGGCCTTGTTAAGTCGTCTCCGATCCGGATACAATGAATTGTGAAGAAAGTAACGCAGTCCGAAAAGGAGTTATATATGAATTACGATATTATTGTCATCGGCGGAGGGCCATCCGGTTTGATGGCTTGTATTGCGGCCAGCGCCGCGGGAGCCCGCACGCTGCTCATCGACAAAGGCGATAAACTCGGGCGCAAGCTGGGGATCTCCGGCGGGGGCCGCTGTAATGTGACTAATGCGGGGGATTTGGACGAGATCGTCAAACACATTCCAGGTAACGGGCGGTTTCTGTACAGCGCGTTTTCCACGTTCAGCAACTACGATATCATCGACTTTTTTGAAAACATGGGCATCTCCCTCAAAGAAGAAGACCGCGGCAGAATGTTTCCGGTCAGCGATAAAGCCAAATCGGTCGTCGACGCGCTGGTCGGCCGGGTTCGCGCGCAAGGCGTTGAGATCAAAGTAAACAGCCCCGTAGACCGGGTACTATATGAGGACAGGCGTGCGTCCGGAGTCCTTCTGCGCACAGGCGAGCGGATTTCCAGCCGCTGTGTCGTCATTGCTACCGGAGGCAAAAGCGTGCCGCATACCGGTTCGGAAGGCGACGGTTATCCTTGGGCGGAAGCCGCCGGACATACGATCACGGAGCTGTACCCTACCGAAGTTCCGCTGACTTCGAAAGAACCGTTTATCCGCAGCAAAGAGCTGCAAGGTCTGTCCCTAAGAGATGTCGCTTTAACCGTCTGGAATTCCAAAGGCAAAAAGCTGGTTACTCATCAAGGCGACATGATCTTTACCCATTTCGGCATTTCCGGCCCGATGGCCTTGCGCTGCAGCCAATTTGTCGTCAAAGCGCTGAAACAGACGGAAACCGGAACGGTCCAGCTCACGATCGATTTGCTCCCGCTGAAATCGGCCGAAGAGATCTATGATGAAACGATGCGGTTAGCTGAACAAGAATCCAAAAAAGCGGTTAAAAATGTGCTGAAAGGTTATCTTCCGGAACGCTTGATCCCGCTGATCCTGGAGAAGTCCGGTCTGCGCACGGATATCACCTATGACCATATCCCGAAACAACAATGGCAGGACTTCAGCAAACTCGTGAAATCGTTTCCTATCGCCATCAACGGCACGTTGTCGCTTGAAGAAGCTTTTGTCACCGGGGGCGGCGTTCATCTGAAAGAAATTGATCCGCGAACGATGGAATCCAAGCTGACGGAAGGCTTATTTTTTTGCGGGGAAATTCTCGATATCCACGGATATACCGGGGGCTACAATATTACAGCGGCCTTTGCTACCGGTTATACCGCTGGGAAAAACGCCGCTTTGACTTATGTAAAGCTGGAGTAAAAAAAGGCGGTTTTATATATATTTAGCAGGATTAACGACAGGATCTGTCGAATTATCTGTCGTTATATTCATTGAACATTCGAATGGGGCGTGGACAAAATGAGATTATCGGTTAGCCAAAAAATGATTGCCTCTTTTTCTTTTATTTTTCTTCTGCTTTTGATTTCAGGCCTGTTTTCTTTTAAAAGTATGAATAACATTTTTGGTTCCGTATCGAGTATCACAGACGAGTATTTGCCCGGTGTCGAGCTGGTCAACAATTTGAACTTCCAAACGGAACATGTGATAGCCCTGACTTATTCTCATTTAATCGAAAACAACGCCGACAATATGAAAAATATTGAGAAGGAAATCACCGACTACTCCGCAAAAATCGATCAAACTTTAAAAGAATACGAGCCTACCGTTAGCACCGAGGACGAAAAGAAACATTACGATTCCCTCATTGCCAAATGGAAGGAGTTTCAAAAAACCAATGCGGCCACTTTGCAAGTCAGCCTCACTAATGATCAGACCAAGATCAAGACCGCGATGGCCGATAGCTATAAAGCTTTTTCTGCGATGCAAACCGATCTCGACGCATTGGTGAAGCACAATCACAGTGGCGCGCTTGACGCTGCGCAATCCGTCCGCGACGTGTATACTTCGAGCACACGGGTCATGGTTGTCATTGTGATTTTGTCGCTGGTATTCGCCATTGCCATTACCTATACACTGCACCGGCTTATTTCGGTGCCTATCCGGAAAGTGACGAATACCGTGCTGAAAGTGGCGGATGGGGATTTGTCCGTTCGTGATATTCAGGTTAAAAACCGCGATGAAATCGGTCAGCTTGCCCAAGCGGTTAACGCGATGGTGCTGAATTTGCGCTCTACCGTGCAAACAGCCATGGATACCTCGCAGCAAGTTGCCGCGTTGTCGGCCGAGCTGACAGCCAGTGCGGAGCAGACAAGCCGTGCCTCCGAGCAAATCGCCGCTTCGATCGATGAAGTGGCTGCCGGCTCCCATGAGCAATTGACCGGGCTTGATGAAACGGCGCGCACGATGGAAGAAATGACGATTGGGGTGGAACGTATCTCGGAGAAAGCGACGAATGTCGCAGAGCAAACCGTTGAGACTACGCAAAACGTAAGCCGCGGCAACGAATCGATGCAGGCTATGCTGCAGCAGATGGGATCCATTCAGTCTTCGACCGAACAAACCTCGGAAGCCATTCATCGGCTCGGCGAAAGATCCGATCAGATCGGCTCCATTGTCGCAATCATTACCGAGATCGCCAACCAGACGAACCTGCTTGCATTAAATGCTTCTATTGAAGCCGCGCGAGCCGGCGAAGAAGGCAGAGGTTTTGCCGTTGTAGCGCTGGAGGTCAAGAAGCTTGCCGAGCAGTCCGGCCAGTCTGCCAGCCAAATCTCCGCGCTGATCGAAGATATCGAAAGAGACATCTCCCGTGCCAAAAGCTCTATGGAGTTAGCGGCAGCCGACGTATTAAACGGCACCGATGCAGCCAAACATACCGGGGCGCTGTTCGAACAAATATTGAAGTCCATCGAGCAAGTCAGCGAGCAATTTTTGGAGGTTTCGTCAACTACGCAGCAAATGTCCGCTTCCACCGAGGAAATTTCCTCCACGGTTGTTTCCATCGCTGCTATTGCCAAGCAATCCAGCGACAATACGATGAACGTAGCCTCGGCGTCGGAAGAACAGATGGCCGCTATGGAGCAAATCTCATCGACCTCGGCTCATTTAGCCCAATTGGCCGACGAACTGCAGTCTTCCATCCGCAGGTTCAAGCTGGTCTAACCATCGCCTCATTCTTTGACGATATGAAAAAGCCGCGGATCCGTTTTCCGCGGCTTTTTTCCGTTATCCTTGCAACAACCCGCTATAAGCGGATCCCCGCCAAAAAATGATCGTAGTCTTCTCCCGACGGGTCGACACGTCCGTCTTTCTCCTGATATGGCGAGGAGGTGGAAACTGCGCCGTAATCGTCCGTAGCGCTTTCCGTTTCCGCGTATCCGGCTGGCCAATCCTCATTGACCACATGCGCCGGAATGGCAACATCGTCGATTTCATACGCCGTATTGTATGCAGCCGTCTCCGAGGAGCTGTCAGAGTATTCCACCCATTTGCCACCGAAAGCTTGTACGATTTCAAGCGCCGAGGTCAAATCACCCTTCTCCAAGGTCAGGTGCAGCAGCGACGTTCCTCCGCTTTCTTGCAGCTTGGCCGTATAACCCAGCTCGTCCAGCGTTTCAACCGCAAGCTTAGCGGAAGGCGTCTGATCGAATTGAAAATGAATCGGTGCGGCGTCCATGTCGGGTCATCCCTTTCTTCGATTGGAAGTCGTGGTATCGATTGTCTCAGAAGTTAGCTTTGCCAAAACGGCACTGCCTTAACCCGAACCTTCTCCTTGCTCCCAACGCCTGACCCGCGCAATTTAAATCTTCTGCTTTCCTTGAGGCAGCGCTTCGTTAACAAGCTGCAGCAGCGCGGCATGGTTGTCCGGATGCGCAGCGACAATGTAAGGTTCGCCATGCAGTTCGGCAAGCGGACGCCCTTCGAAGTCCGTCACCGTTGCTCCCGCTTCTTGTGCGATCAGCACGCCGGCATACATGTCGTCGCCTTCCGAATTGTACAGCACAATGCCCTGCAGATCGCCTCTGGCGAGCATCGCCCAAGTGAGTGAAGGCGCCCAGACCCTCAGCACCCTTTTGATATTCGCTTCCAGATGGTGGCGAAGCTGTAATGCGGCATGGTCCTGTTTGCCGACCCCATGGCCTTGAATCCACGATATCGTGCCCTTGGATAGTCCAAAAGGTGCGGCAGCGACAGTTATAGGTTTATCGTTTCTCCAGGCCCCTTGTCCGGCCAGCGCTGTATAGGTGGTCTGCAGCGCGGAATCGTGCACCACCCCGACTACCGGGAGGCCCCGATGGCTCAGCGAAATCGATACGCCGTACAGCGGAATCCCCAGCGCAAAATTGTTCGTGCCATCCAGCGGATCGACATGCCATACCCACTCGCTCTGCGTGCCATTCTCTCCCGCTTCCTCGCTATGAATGCGGTGTTCGGGAAACCGCTGCTGCAGCAGATCGACAATCAGCTTATCGGTCAGCAGGTCGATTTCCGTTACCAGGTCCCCCATACTCCCTTTATGTTGAATGTCTAAAGTGCTGCCAAAACGGTTCGTAGCCGTTTCTCCCGCCAGCTTCGCCGCCTCAACAGCAGCCTCCAGTGCTTGTCTCAATAATTGCTCCCGATTCATCTTGCGTCTCCTTCCAGGCCAAGGCAGCCGGCTTGATCGATCCATTCAGGCAAGTTCATCCGCCGGCAGGAAATCAGCTTTCCATCTATAAAAGTGCAGCGGTATTCCTTCAACTCCGATTCAACCAGCATGGAAGGCAGAAAATGCCGAACGTGAGCGGCAACTCCAGCATTATCGGCTTTAACCACCCATTCGACCGGTTTCCATGCCAGCAGTCCTTCATTCATTTCAACCGGTGTGTGAAACTCGATATGGTCTTTCAGCTCCGCGATATATACATACATACCGCCATTCTCCCGGCCCTCCAATTCCCATGTAACAATACCGGTAAACCGGACGGCATTCGGGGGCATCATCAAGCCGGTTTCCTCAACTATTTCCCGTACAATGCCCTCGTGCGGGGTTTCTCCGGGTTCAAGCTTGCCGCCTACCCCATTCCACGTCCCGCGAAGCGGAGCCTCGTTACGGTTAAGCATCAACACCCGGTCGCCTTGGCGTATAAAACAAATCGTATACTTCAGCATCCCCACATCCAGCCTCCTGCCTTTATCGTCTTGCATCACCGTAAAAATGCCCACTCTTTACCATACCATAACGGAAAAAATAAAACGAGGCTCTCCCGTTGATTTCAACAGGAAAACCTCGTTGCAAGCATCATTTTGGTTATTGCGCAAGCTGCGCAGATTTGGCTTTAAACTCGATACGTCTGCGGTGCAGAATCGGTTCAGTATAACCGTTCGGCTGATCGCAGCCTTGGAACACCAGCTCGCAAGCGGCCAGAAAAGCAACGGAATCATCATAATTCGGAGCCATCGGCCGATAAGCGGCATCTCCGGCGTTCTGCCCATCTACCACTTGCGCCATGCGGCGCATCGTTTCCATTACCTGAGTTTCGCTGCAGATGCCATGGTGCAGCCAATTGGCAATGTGCTGGCTGGAAATACGCAGTGTCGCCCGGTCCTCCATCAAGCCAACGTTGTTAATATCCGGCACCTTGGAGCAGCCGATGCCTTGCTCGACCCAACGGACCACATAACCAAGAATGCCCTGCGCGTTGTTATCGAGCTCTTGCTGGATTTGCGCGGCGGTCCAAGCTGGATTCGACTCCACCGGAATCTCCAGAATGCCGTCCTGCAGATCGGTAATCGCCTGCTTCAATTGATTCTGGACGGCGACAACGTCTACTTGGTGGTAATGCAGAGCATGCAGTACTGCCGCTGTCGGCGAAGGCACCCAAGCCGTGTTGGCGCCTGCTTGCGGATGCGCAATTTTCGTCTTCAGCATATCGCCCATCAGATCCGGCATCGCCCACATGCCTTTACCGATCTGAGCATGCCCCTGCAAGCCGCAGGAAAGCCCTGCGTTAACGTTGGATTTCTCATAACTTTGCAGCCAAACCGACGATTTCATATCATTTTTACGGATCATCGGTCCTGCAGCCATCGATGTATGCATTTCATCGCCCGTACGATCCAGGAAACCGGTATTGATAAAAGCAATACGCTCCTTCACCTGACGAATACATGCCTTTAAATTCAAAGAAGTGCGTCGTTCCTCGTCCATGACCCCGATTTTCAGCGTAAATCTGTCCAGGCCCAGCAGATCCTCCACGCGGTTAAACAGTTCATTGGCGAAGGCGACCTCGGCGGAACCGTGCATTTTCGGTTTGACGATGTATACGGAGCCTTTCAGCGAGTTCGGAAACGGATTGTTTTCAAGAAGAGAGTGTCTGGCGATAAGTCCCGTCACAACCGCATCCATAATGCCTTCGGGTACTTCGCTGCCATCCTGGTCCAATATCGCATTATTCGTCATCAGATGTCCGACATTGCGGACAAACAGAAGCGAGCGCCCGCGCAAGCTTATTGCCGAGCCTGACGGCGAAGTGTATGCACGGTCCGGATTCAATGTGCGGGTGACCGTTTGTTTTCCTTTGGCGAACGTTGCAGATAAAGTTCCTTTCATTAAACCAAGCCAGTTCCTGTACACAAGCACCTTATCTTCCGCGTCGACAGCGGCTACGGAATCTTCGCAGTCCATAATCGTTGTCAGCGCCGCTTCCAGCAAAATATCCTTTACACCGGCACTATCGGTCCGGCCGATGGGAGATTCCCGATCGATCTGAATTTCAAGATGCAATCCGTTATTACGAAGCAAGATAGCATGAGGAGCTGCGCTTTCTCCTTGATAACCGACAAACTTAGCCGGATCTTTCAACCCGGTGGCTGTTCCATTGCTTAAAGTGACCCTAAGCCGGCCGTTATCGACCTCATATTTTACAGCTTCCGCATGCGATCCTTCTATAAGCCCGGCCGCCTGGTCGAGAAATCCCCGGCCGAAGGCAATGACCTTGTCGCCCCGGACCGGATTATATGCCGCTTGCCGCTCAGCCCCTCCGTCATCCGGTATAGCGTCTGTGCCATATAAGGCGTCATACAGGCTTCCCCAGCGGGCATTCGCAGCGTTGAGCGCGTAACGGGCGTTATTGACGGGCACAACCAGCTGCGGGCCTGCCTGCACGGTAATTTCATCGTCAACCGCTTGCGTAGTCACTTCGAAATCTTCCGCCTCGGGTTCAAGGTATCCGATACTTTGCAAGAATGATTTATAAGCTGCAAAATCAAAACTGTCTTTATTGTTCTTGTGCCATTCATCTACAGCCTGCTGGAGCTCATCGCGTCTGGCCAGCAAAGCTTGGTTCTGCGGCATTAAGTCGTGCACCAGGTTATCGAATCCCGACCAGAAGTGCTCTTCAGCAACTCCGCTGCCGGGAAGCGCCTCGGAACGGATAAATTCATAAAGCTCTGAAGCAACCTGCAAGCGACCGGTTTGAACATACTCTCCCATAATCTGTTCCTCCTCGAAATTAACTGTGCTATCGATAAAACCAGCTTTTGTTACACATTTCGGGTTACCTATTCGGCCTTGCCGTAGGAAAGCTTGCCGGCAAGCGTAATCGCCGCCCGTCTTGCATCCTCCCGCTTGTGATCCCATTCGTGGACCGGCATCGATACGCTGACCGCCCCAAGCATTTGTCCACCCGGGTGAATGATCGGCGCAGCCACGCAGCAGAAGCCCATGACCCCTTCCTGCATCTCCTCCGCGAATCCTTGACGGCGCGCCAATGCGATCTGTTCCAGCAGCTCGGTACGGTTGTTAACCGTATGCGGCGTAAGCCGGTTCAGCCCCTCCTCCGGGTACATGGCCAGCAGCGCTTCCTCGGAAAGAGCAGTCAGCAGCATTTTCCCCAAAGCCGTAGCATAAGCCGGGAATCTCGCCCCCGGTCCGGATACCATCTGAACTGGCTTAGGAGCAGCCTCTTTCGCCAAATAAACGACCTGATCGCCCTCCAGACGAGCCAGTTGAACCGATTCTTCGATCCTGGCCATGACAGTAGGCGCCTCCCTGCGGAATACGTCAATCAGATCAAACTGCTGAAAGTAGACGTTGCCCATCATGCCAAAATGCACACCCAAACTAAACGCATCGGCACGATCGCGTTCAATCCACTGCAGCTGCTCCATCGTTTGCAGCAGCGAGAACATCGTGCTTTTGCTGATGCCGCTGCGCGAGCATAAATCCGTCAGCTTCAGCTTGCCCGGCTCCGCCGCGATCTCGCGCAAAATCGTATGCGCCCTTTCCAATGCGGGAACCCAATACTTTTTGTCCATACATACCCCTGTTATTTAGTTCATTATTTAGAACCATGTTCATGATTTTGTTTAAATATATTTTAACACCGCATGTCATCCGGGTCAACGCCAAATAAAAATCCCCTTAGGCACCGTATCGAGCTAATGGCCTTAAGGGGATCTATGTTTAATTTAATTCTGCCGGCTGTTTCTTTCCGCCTGGAGTTTCCTGTTTTACCCAGAGGTCGCCGTTCCAGCTGTGGATGCGAAACCAATTGTCGCCTTGCGGGCTTTGCCATTTCTCATATGCTTTCACCTTTTGCGGACTCAGCAGCCCGAAGGTGGGGTACGGCTGATGCGGGTATAAGTATTGGACTGCGGGTTCGGTCAGTGTGATTTCCTCATCCGTCTTTCGGACTCCCTCCGGCTGAGCAAACTGTTTGTTGACCCACTTCGGACCAACGCTTGTTTCGATGTGGTAGAAATCGTAATATTTCTCATACGCCTTTACCGTCTGCGCCGGAATGACCCACAGGTCCGTGTATTTTCCCAGCCTGGCCGGTTCCGGCAAGTCGCTGATCATCGTTTCCGTAGGCAGCACTACATCTTCTTCGACCTTCTCAATGTTGGTGTAATGACGGACCGATGGGGCCAGCCATTTATCACCCAACCATGTCGTTTCAATTAAATAGAGAGGAGACACTTGCGGGCTTTCGAACGCGGCTTTGGCGTGCACCGTTTGTGGTGTCAATACGGCTGCCGCGTCGTCATTAGCGAACGGCTCATCGTATATCGATGCCCCGTCGGGCAGCCATATATGAGTGTCGAGCAATTTTACGGCGCCGATCTTCGACCTGTGCAGCCTCATCCATTGCGGTCCCAGCCATGTCGTCTCGATTTGAACCCACCTTTTCTCTTCGTCCGGATGGGTCGGATCGTAACTCCGAGCATACCATTCTTTCTCCGCTCCGACAGTAATCACATCTTGTGGAGATAACGTTGCCGACGGCTTCAGCGAGGCATCCGGCTTATTATAAATCGGCGTTTCCTCAAACAAAGTAATCACCTTGGGGAGGTCAGGCGGACCTTTTAATGGGGGTAAAGCCGCTGATCCCGTGCCGCTTGATACGCCGGCACTTATTCCTAACAACATGACGGCGCATAAAACCAATTTGTTCATAGCGTTTGCCACCTCCATATTTTACCTGCATATGCTTATACCCCGTTTGTTTTGTAAAAGTTTCTTTAATTTTCAATATCGTGTCATTTTGACGATTGATTTTTGTCCTTATTATCATTTATCATGAATTAAATGATTGACAAGTTGAGAAATATATGACAGTATGTAAAAAAGACACTTTACCGCTGAAAAGCTAAAAAGCTAAAAAGCCCGAAAGTGCAAATAGGGATGTTCAGTCCGAAGGGAGCAGCAGCATTATGGTTAGAGAAAATCATAACATTTTAGATTGTACGATTCGCGACGGGGGATTAGTTAATAATTGGGACTTTAGCGTTCAGTTTGTTAAGGACATATATTATGGCCTTAGCGAAGCCGGCGTTGAATATATGGAAATCGGTTATAAAAACTCTGCCAAGCTGCTGAAAGGCGCTGACGCAGGTCCATGGCGCTTTCTGAACGAAGATTTCCTGAAAGAAGTCATCTCGAAGAAAACCGACACGAAGCTGTCCGCGCTTGTTGATATCGGCCGCGTTGACGAGAACGATATTTTGCCTCGCGAACAAAGCATGCTCGATTTGATCCGCGTTGCTTGCTACATTAAAGATGTGGACAAAGCGCTTGATCTGGTCGAGAAATTCAATGGCTACGGCTACGAAACTTCCATTAACATCATGGCGCTGTCGCATGTCATGGAAAACGAGCTTGCCGAAGCGCTTGAGGAAATTAACAAAAGCAAAGTCGATGTTGTCTACATCGTAGACTCCTACGGCAGCTTGTACCATAAAGACATTGATTACCTGGTTGCCAAGTTCCAGCGTTTGTGCCCGGATAAGCAGCTTGGCGTGCATATGCACAACAACATGCAGCTTGCTTTCGCCAACACGATCGTCGGCGCGCAAAACGGCGTGAAATTCCTTGATACGTCCGTATATGGCATGGGCCGCGCGGCGGGCAACTGTCCGACCGAGCTGATTGTCAGCCATCTGAAGCATCCGAAATATGAAGTACGTCCGGTACTCGACATTATCGAACGCCATATGGTTGCTATGCGTGAGAAATGGGAGTGGGGCTACAACATTCCTTACATGGTAGCCGGCGTGCTGAACGAACATCCACGCGCCGCCATGGCTCTTCGCAGCTCTGACGAAAGAGACAGATATGTTGATTTCTACGACAGACTGACATCGCCGGAAGTCATGCCAACCAATCATCACTCCGACTAAACCTGCTTAAGCCGAAGAACCTTGTTCTTCGGCTTTTTTTTACATCTCTTCCTTATAGAGCCTCCGTTGCAGACTTCCACTCCGCTCCCCGTCGATTAAACGGCCGTATACTTGCTCAATAAGCTTGTATATACTTCCTTCGGACGTAAGCCGACCAGCTTTTCCACCGCTTCTCCACCCTTGAATATAACCACCGTTGGCATCGACATGATTCCATAACGCGCGGCCGATTCCGGAGATTCGTCCACATTCACTTTCATCACCGACAACCGCTCGCCATATTCGCCGTCCAACTCCTCCAATATCGGCAGCAGCGCCTTGCAAGGCGGGCACCAATTTGCTGTAAAATCAACCATCGTGACTTCGGATTCGCGAATACCTGTTTCCAAATCAGCATCGTTTACATATTGCACCGTCATTTTGCTCATCCTCCCGTATTAGCGGATTCTCCAAATGAATGGAACGAATGCGCTCTTCCAAATTGGCTTTGATCCTCGTTAACAATCCAATCTGTTGGTCCAATTCGCTTAATTTCTGATGATACACGGGAAGCACCTCCCGGCAAAATGCCTCCTTGTTCATCAACACACACTGCAGAAATCCTGCTATTTGTTCCGTAGTCAGACCAAGATCCAAATAAAACCGGATCGTTCGTACCTGCTCCACCACCAGCTGATTATAGCTGCGGTAACCATTGTCCTCGCGTACTGAGTGAATCAAACCCTGCTGCTCGTAATAGCGCAGCGAACGGACGCTTACGCCGGTTAAATGTGATAATTCGCCAATCTTCAAGAGCGTGCACAACTCCCTCCGATGTTTGGTAATGTTATTATAAACGCTGACATTAACGTCAGGGTCAACACATTTTTTATCGATGATGCAAAAAAACCATCAGCTCCGTATCAGCTCATGGTTTGTCGAATCATTTTGATAAGTTGTTTATTTATGCTTGTCCATTACCAGCCCATAATGGCGTCAATCACCGGTTTCGTGTCCCCGCCCGGGTACATGATATACAGCAGCACATAAACGACCACCCCGGTCGGAGCTGTCAGCAGCCACATCACCGCTGTCCAGCGGCCGATCTTTTTGTGCTTGGCGAATCTGGCGTTAAACGCATGAAGCAGCGTAACAATGCCAAATACACCGGCAGTGGTAGCAAGCATAATATGGCACAACAAAAAGATAAGGTACGCGGTCTTGATGTTTTCCGGCCCGCCAAAGGAGGTATTGCCGACAAATATCGTTCTGCCTACATACAACAGGAAAAACAGAAGTGCCGACGCTGCGCCCCAAAGCATTAATTTTCGATGGGTCGCCCGGTTTCCTTTCAAGATATGATACCAGCCAAAACCAACAAACGTTGCGCTGATGACGATTAACAACGTACAAATCGTTGGCAGCAAATGCATATAAAACACCACCTGTCCTGTAAATTCCCTCAATTAGCAGTTGTTAACCTTTAATCGCAACAACTGCTACGGGACATAAACAACAGCTTGTTATGCTTGATTTAGATTTCCTGGCCCGGACAAAGCGGCATTCCGGCTATCAGACTGCGGTACGGCATCGAGATCTTCGTTGTCCTGTTTTCGCTCCAGCCGGTACCAACGGAAAAAGCTGTACGCCAGAGCAATCGCATAAACGAATTCCTGTACAATTTTCATAATAACGCCACCAAGCTGTTGATCCTGAATCGGCGTCATCATCCACATCATTTCAGGGGGAACATCCTTGTACATATCGTACATTACATCGCTTGCGAAAATAATGAGAGCACATGCGGGAGTCAGCAGTATGCCGTTAATGAAAATGTAACCCATTTTCTTTAATCCGGACATACGGTTGTATTCGGGCATCGGCCCAAATATCGGGAACCACAGCTGAAATGCCGATATTAAAAACAATGCGTTATATGCGATCAGCCAACTTTCGTGAGCCATCAGCGCATTCATAATCATCGGAATATGATAAAACGAAAAGACCATATTAAATACCAGAATCCCCATCAGCGGCGAAGTCCATAACTTCATTAGAAGATGCGCCCAGCGCTGCTTAAACAACGGCCGCAGCAGCCATGCGGGAAGCCCAAGTATAACCAAGATCGGGGCGATCAAGTACAATATGGACTGTTGAAGCATATGCATGCTGAACATATAGTGATGGCCATAATAGCTGATCGGACTTCCGTTAGCGGAATAAATCAAGGCCAAGCCGCAAATAAAATAGAACTTTTGCATCCATTTCACGGGCTCTGAACCCTCAAAGCGGTCTCTCCAATCACCTATTAACGCCATATATAACACAGCGATCACGATCAGCAGCAGCGCTAGTCCCGGGCTCCACAATTCCGCCCACGACGGGCCCGATGCGCCGGACATGTGCCCCATATGCTCCGATTGAGCCAAATGCAACATAGATACAAACCCCTTTCTTTGTAGGTTGTTCAAAAAATCTACTTAACGAAGTATTTCAAGATAAAGATTCGTATACTTTGTGAAAATTATTGCAAATTCGCCTAAAAAGAAGAGGCTTTTCGAATGGAAAAGCCTCCAGCTAGTTGAAATTTTCAATGATATAAGAGGCTTGGGGCCTCAAATTACCACCACAGCCACCATACAGCCATCGCTACCGCGGTTAATGCGATAATGAAGCCAAACATGATGCCGATAATCGGGAACAGGTGTCCCTTGTCTTTCATATGCATCCAATAAGTCAATTGAAACACGGCCTGAATCAAGGCAAGACCTACTAGAAACATCAGAATAAACGATCTGTCCAATTCTCCGTACAAAACAACGGCAAAAGCGAGCATTGTCAGCAGAATGGAAATAATATACGCCAGGTAGTGATTGCGCGGGCCTTCTTCACGTGGGTGTTGTCCAGCCGCGTTTGTGTCCGAATGGTGTTCACTTACCATCTTAGTGACCCACCTTCCCCATAAGATACACTACTGTAAAGATGAAAATCCAAACTACGTCGACAAAGTGCCAATACAAGCCGGCTACATAATATTTAGGAGCCGTTACGACCGTTAAGCCCTTCTTCATCCCTTGAAGAATAAGAAGCGAGATCCACAATACACCAAACAATACGTGAGCGCCGTGGAAACCGACCAATGTGTAGAAGGAAGTACCAAACGCGCTGCTTGTAAATTTGTGGCCTTCATGCACGTATTCGTTAAACTCGAAAATTTCAAGGCCAAGGAAAGCAAGACCAAACAATACGGTAATGAGCATCCAGAAGTTGAGCATTTTCAAGTTGCCGCGATGCAAAGCCATTGTGCCGAATACGCTGGTCAGGGAGCTGGTAAGCAAGATAAATGTCGACCAGCCCACTGTAGTAAGGTTAAACAGTTCCGCTCCGGTCGGTCCTTCCGGAACCTGATTGCGAAGAGCGATAAAAGAAGCGAACAAACATCCGAACAATACGCATTCGCCGCCAAGGAAGAGCCAAAAACCAGTGACTTTATTTTTGCCTTCCAGCGTGGCGGTTTCCGGATGATGCGGAAGCGCTCCACCGTGATGTGCTTGAGCCATTAGGACTTAACCCCCTTGTCTTCTAGCTCTTCGGGTTCGATATGGAAGCCATGATCGTCATATACGGATCTCAAGAACATGGAGCCCAGCATGAGCACGCCGCCGATGCCGGAAACAACATAGTGATGGTACATAAATCCGTAACCCGCAATAAAAAATCCAAGAGACAACACAAACGGCAAGATCGATGGAGATGGCATATGAATCGAACCAATTGGCTCGGCCGGAGTCATCTCTTTGTTGCCGGCTACTTTCTCTTTAAAGAAAGCGTCTAAACCGCGAACAAGCGGAGTTTGTTTAAAGTTGTATTCCGGCGGAGGAGAAGGAATCGTCCACTCCAGCGTCCGTCCGTCCCAAGGGTCGGCAACTGCGTTAGCAGGTTTCGCCCAGGAAGCTGCGATATTGATCAAGAAGATGATAAAACCGATACCCATGCCGAAAGCGCCGATGGAACTGATTAAGTTCCCCACGTCAAGATCCTGATTCGGCAAGTAGGTGAACACCCGTCTAGGCATCCCCATCAGTCCGAGGAAATGCTGCGGGAAGAATGTCAGATGGAAGCCGATAAAGAACGTCCAGAAGTGCCATTTACCAAGCGTTTCGCTCAACATGCGACCAAACATTTTTGGCCACCAGTAGTAGCAACCCGCGAACAAGGCAAGCACCAAGCCACCGACGATAACGTAGTGGAAATGCGCTACGACGAAATACGAATCGTGATATTGGAAGTCTGCCGCAGGTACCGCAAGCATAACCCCAGTGACGCCACCCATAACAAATGTCGGGATGAAAGCTGTCGCCCACAGGTTAGCCGTTGTAAAGCGGATCGAACCGCCCCACAGCGTAAACAGCCAGTTAAAGATTTTGACACCGGTCGGAACTGCAATCGCCATCGTTGCGATACCGAAGATCGCATTGGCCACAGGACCGATCCCGTCCGTAAACATATGGTGAACCCAAACCATGAAACCAAGGAAACCGATCAGTGCGGTTGCGAATACCATCGAGCTGTATCCGAACAAACGCTTATTGGAGAACGTGCTGACGACATCGGAAATGATACCGAAAGCCGGAAGGATCAAGATATAGACTTCGGGGTGCCCGAAGATCCAGAATAAATGCTGCCATAACATCGGGTTACCGCCGCGTCCCACATCGAAGAAGGCGCCGCCGAAGATCCGGTCAAACATCAATTCGACAAGACCTACTGTGATAACCGGGAAAGCGAACAAGATGAGAGCCGAAGTGATAAAGGAAGCCCATGTGAACATCGGCATTCTCATGAAAGTCATGCCAGGTGCACGCATGTTAATAATCGTTACCAGGAAGTTAATGCCGCCGATCAATGTTCCCGCACCCGCAATCTGCAGACCGAGCACATAGAAATCGACGCCGTGGTATGCGCTGTTAGGATCCTGCAAGGATGCGAGCGGAGAATACGCCGTCCAACCGGCAGCAGGAGCGCCGCCAAGAAACCATCCTGTGTTCAGCAGTACACCGCCGAAGAAAAACAACCAGAAACCAAGCGCGTTTACAAAAGGAAACGCAACGTCGCGCGCGCCGATTTGCAGTGGGATAACGGCGTTCATGAAGGCGAAGATAGCCGGCATCGCCGCCAAGAAAATCATTGTTGTTCCGTGCATTGTCGTCAACTGATTAAACGTGTCGCCGACAAAAATGTGCTGATCTGGATACATCAGCTGAACCCGGATCAGAATCGCTTCCAGACCGCCGAAGATGAAGAAAAGTCCGCCAGCCAATAAATACAGGATGGCTATCTTCTTATGGTCAACGGTAGTAAGCCAATCCATCAACCCGCTGTAACGTTTTACAGTGTGTGAGTGTGACAACGTATGTACCTCCTTTGGTCAAGATGTTTGTTACTTAAGGGAATCCAGATATTTCACGATGCTGTTGATTTGGTCATCCTTAAGGGTGGCACCAAATGCAGGCATTTTGTTGCCCGGTTTTTCCGCTTGCGGATCTTTAATCCATTTCACAATGTTCTCATCGGTATGGGCCAAAATGCCGGCTACCATCTCGCGAGACGCAAATCCGTTCAAGTTAGGTCCCATGCCAAGTCCTTGTGGACTTACCGCGTGGCAGGACATGCAGTTGTCTTTAAACAGCTGCTCGCCAGCTTTGGCATCGGCCGGAACGACAGCAGGCGTCTTCATTTTGTTGACCCATTTGTCGAAATCGGCTTGTTCCAAAGATTTCACTTTAAAGTCCATTAGGGCGTGGGACGCACCGCAAAGCTCCGCACACTTCCCTTTGAACGTGTCGACTTCGTCGGCTTGGAGATACAGCACGTTCGTGTTGCTTCCCGGGTTCGTATCAATCTTGCCGCCCAGAGACGGTACCCAGAAAGAGTGAAGCACGTCGGCAGAAGTAAGCTCAAACGCCACTTTCTTGCCTTTCGGAATAACCAGATCCTGCGCTGTAGCGATGCCAAGCTCCGGATACTCAAACTGCCACCAGAAAGCGTGAGCCGTTACTTTGACATGTACGGCATCTTTGTCTCCGATGTGGTTTTCAGAAAGCTTGAACGTATAAGCTACGGTTGGTACCGCAAGAACAACCAGCAGGATAATCGGAATGACTGTCCAGACAATCTCCAATACGTGGTTGCCTTCCACTTGCTTCGGAATCGTGTTGTCGCCTTTCTTCTTCCGAAAGCGCATCAGTACGTATATGTACAGTACGATAACGATCAGCACGACCACCATCATGATGCCTAATGACAATTTCATCAAAAACAGCTGATCCCGTGCGACCGGACCTCTTGGCTTCAAGGCGGATAACGTGTCTTGTCCGCACCCAGTCAAAAGGAACATCATCACCGAAAACAGCGGGATGAAACGCCATATTTTTTGCCATCGACTCATTCTCATAACCCCACCTTACAAACCCATATTTTTCGAACAAAAGGTCATATCTTGTCAATGAACCTAATCACCATATTAACTATAAATTCGCAATATCTTTTTGTCAATGAATCTGGGGAAGTTCACAAATTGTTCTCAAACCCTGAAAATCCTGTGATTTAGGTCACCGTTTCAGCATATTGCCTATCTTGGTTATTTCCATAAATAAGCCCTTTTATGCAAATTAGACTGTCCTGCTTTCACATGAATAATCGTCTCAAAATGAAGAATCCTATGAACAGACTTGTTACTTAAGAAGGGGGAATTCATATGCGTTTCATACGTCATACGGCGCAGCTCGTTTGCCTCGGCGCACTGGTCGCCTTGATCGGCTGCGGCACGGTGAAAGACGGCTTGAGCGAAGACAATTTCGGAAGCAAGAAAACCGCCGATCCGCAGCTCACGAGCCGGGCTTATCAAACTCAGCAGCAGGCGACGTCCGTCTCCCATAACTACAGCAAGCTCGAAATGAGTCAATATTTATCCGATCAGGTGCAGAACATCAACGGAGTCAACAGCAGCATCGTTATGCTTGCCGATAACAATGCTTTTGTTGCGCTTATGATTGACGACACCGCCAGCGGTACGCATGGCTCCACGCCGAAAGGCCGCAGCGGCGGCTACTCCGGTGAAACCAACAATGCCGGATTGGTACGCGGTCTGTACAATGCCAACAATCCAATGGATGATAATTACGATCCCAATCAGCTGAATCTTGGCGCCAACAGCTACGAAACGGTTAAGCACCATGAATATTTGTCCCACCCGTTTAAACAAACGATCGCCGAGACGATACGCAGCAAGCAGCCGACCGTCCATGATGTATACATTTCCGCTAACCGCGACTTTCTGAATCAGCTGAACATGTATGCGCAGGAGGCCTGGAAGGGCAACTCTCTTCAAGCGTACCTCCCCGACTTTAACGCCTCGGTCACGAAAATATTCGGGACTGAACCGAAGCCGTAACGGACATCTGCAAAAAACGCTTCTATAATAGATGGGCAGACGCAGCAATTGCGATCTGCCTGTTCTTTTGCTGCAGGTTGCTGTACAATGGGTTTCATCCCCTCATACGAATAGTTTGAAAATAGGAGTATATAATATGAAGCAAAACTTTTTATCACTTGGAATTGGAGCCGTTTTTTCAGACGCTCTGAAGACTTCGGGCATCACGGAACCGACGCCGGTTCAACAGGAAACGATACCGCTTGTGATGAGCGGTCATGATGTCATCGCCGAAGCGCAAACCGGTACGGGCAAAACGCTGGCGTTCGTACTGCCGATCCTGGAGAAGATCGACACCGCCAAAGACGAAGTGCAGGCCTTGATTATGACGCCGACACGGGAACTCGCCATCCAAATCACCAATGAACTGAAAAAGCTGGCTCCGCTCTCCGGTGCCAGGGTGCTTGCCGCTTACGGCGGTCAGGATGTGGAACGGCAGATCCGCAAATTGGACGGAGCTGTACATATTGTCGTGGGCACACCGGGACGGCTTGCCGACCATTTGAAAAGAGGCGCCATTCATTTCGGCAAGCTGGCGTTTCTCGTGTTGGACGAAGCGGATCAGATGCTGAATATGGGTTTCCTGTCCGATGTGGAAAACATTATTACGCAAAGCACGAGCCGCAGGCAGACCTTGCTCTTCTCTGCAACGATGCCCGCCGGCGTAAAAAATTTGGCCAAGCGTTTTATGAAGGCTCCGCGGCAGGTGTCACTTCCCGGCAAACGCATTACGCTGGAGGAAATCGAACAAACCGTTGTGCGTACGCCGGCGAATAAGAAAACCGATGCGTTATGCGAGCTGATCGACCGGCACAATCCTTATTTGGCCATGGTGTTCTGCCGGACCAAAACCGATGCGGCGGCGCTGACCGCCGAGCTCATTAAGCGGGGTTATGAAGCGGATGACCTGCATGGCGATTTGACGCAAGCCAAACGTGAGCAAGTGATGAAGCGATTCCGCGAAGCCAAGATTCAGCTGCTTGTTGCGACCGACATCGCGGCCCGCGGCATCGATGTAGAAGGCATCACGCATATTTACAGCTTCGACATCCCTCACGACGCCGAAACGTACATTCACCGGATCGGCCGTACCGGGCGGGCGGGTCAGCATGGAGCGGCATTTACCCTGATGACCGATCAAGAGCAGCGTTATTTGGACTTGATAGAAAAAGGCATTAAGATGAAGCTTCGCAAAGTGCGGCCGAACGGTGAAGCGGAGCCGCAAGCGCCAGCCCGGACACGGCAGGATGCTACAGGCAAACCTTCACCCAGAACCGGCGGACAAGGCCGCGGCGGTGAGCAACGCGCTGCCGGAAGAGCTCCCGGAGGACGCGGACGGCGAGCAACGTCTGGATCGTCCCGCGAATCTTACGCGGAAAAATCGAACCGCGGCAGAACGTCCGGTGCTGCTGAGGAGCGCCGCGGCGGCTTCAGATCGAATGGGACAGCCGGGGCCGGCGGGGCCGGAGAGTCTTTGGACGGACCACGCACGGCAAGCCGAAATGCCGGCTCTGGACGTAGAACCTCCAATACAGGGGGGACTGGACGCGGCGGCGGGCGGAATACGGCCGAATCCGGCATCAGTGGACGCGCCGGGCGGAGCTTTGATGAGGCCAAAAGCGCAGGACGCGGTGGACGGAATACCGACGAATCCAGCATCAGCGGACGTGCCGGGCGGAGCTTTGATGAGGCCAAAAGTGCAGGACGCGGTGGACGGAATACCGGCGAATCCAGCATCAGCGGACGCGCAGGGCGGAGCTTTGATGAGGCCAAAAGCGCGGGACGCGGTGGACGGAATACCGGCGAATCCGGCATCAGCGGACGCGCCGGGCGGAGCTTTGATGAGGCCAAAAGTGCAGGACGAGGTGGACGGAATACGGGCGCGCCTGGAAATACCGCACGTGGCGGACGGAGTTCCGACGATGCCGGGAACCCGGGACGCAGCGGTCCGGGTAGGAACCATTCGGGTACGGCTGGACGCGGGAAACGCCGAGGGAGATAGGAGAACTTGGAAGCAATGTTAAAGCTTCACTTTACCTGTCAAGGCAAAACATGTAAAATATAATAGTAGGCCTGCCGTTCTCCCCTTCTTCGGGCCGACCGTCAGGTACTCCTGTGTTTCTCGCACCTTCCCTCTTAGGCAGATGTCTCGCACCTTATAAGTTCAAGTTCATCTCGCCATCCGTGTTAGTTCTTTCTCATGAAGTATTCGAACTACAATCTATTGCCATTATATGAATAGGAGGGATTCGATGTACGAACTGAAGGACCAAGAAATGATTTTCGTTTTTACCGGACCCAACGGTGCCGGACGCAGAACGGTAGCAGAAATGTCGGGGACCACGCTTGGCATCAAGCAGGTGCTCTCTTATACGACCAGACCGCCGCGGCCCGGTGAAGTCGACGGGGAGGATTATCACTTTATTTCCGGAGAAGCTTTTATTGAAGCGGACCGCCGCCAAGAGTTTATGGAAGTCATTGAGATCGACGGTTTTATGTACGGGATCAAGGATTCCGACTTGGCCGAGATGATCCAAGCCGGCAATGCCATTTACGTGGTGCTTAACAGGTACGGCGCGGAAATGCTGAAACAGCTCTATGGAAAAAATGTCGTGCGCATCTCCATATACGCCGACCGCGAAACGATATTGGCCCGTCAAAGGGATCGCGGGGATTCGGCTTTGATGATCGAGCGATATATGTCCCATTATGATGAAGAGATGGCTTACCGCTCGGAATGTGAGCATGCCTTCGAAAATATTGATTCGGCGCATACGATGTTTGATTTGACCAAAATTTTGGACGGTTATTTAAACCGCAACCTGCTCGATCTGGACTAAAGCGAACAAGACTGCCGGGACCCGCACGGGTGCTGCCGGCAGTCTTTTCGTTTCTGCGGTTTGGCTGTCCCAGCAAAGCTTCATCGCTTGGGCAGTGCCTCACAGGCAGACATTGCCTTTGCCGTTATACACCTTTGTCCCGCGAGCTTGAAGCCGGCCGATCAAGTCATACTTTACAGGAGGGTATACGATGCGGATTCACTCTATTGAACCGACGCCAAGTCCAAACACGATGAAAATTAACGTTGACGAAAAAATTCCGGACGGTGTGCGGGTTACCTATACGGCCGACACCTCCGCGAAAGCGCCGGCGTATATTCGCAAGCTGCTCGGTATTTCCGGCGTGGCCAGCGTCTACCGCGCCGCCGATTTTATCGCCGTGGACCGTACGGCTAAAGCGGACTGGCAGGCCATCCTCGCCGGCGTCAGGGAAGCGCTGGGCGGAGACAATGCCGCAGGCGGTCCGGCCGCCGCGGGAGATGCCGGTACCGAAGCCGATGCCGCCGGATTCGGCGAGGTGACCGTGCTGCTGCAGACGTTCCGCGGCATTCCGCTGCAGGTGCGCGTCAGCCTTGGCACCGAGCAGCAGCGGGCGGCGCTGCCGGAGCGGTTCTCGCAAGCGGCCGTGCAAGCCGGCACCGCTGCGCCGAACCTGATCAAGGAGCGCCAGCTCGAGGAGCTCGGCGTCCGCTATGGAGAACTGCGCGACGTGCTGGACGCCGTCGTGCAGGAGATCGACGCCGCGTACGACCCGCCGCGGCTGGAAGAGCTGGTGCGGCTGGCGATGGCCGCGCCGACGCAAGAAGCCGTCGCCGCGCCGCCGGAGCGGCGGGAGCTGTCCGCGGCCGAGGTCGCGGAGCGCTTCGCGAGCGCCGACTGGAAGCAGCGCTATGCCGCGCTGCGGCAGATGCGGCCCGCGGCCGATAAGCTGCCGCTGCTGGAGCGCGCGCTCGGCGACGCGAACGCCTCGGTGCGGCGGCTCGCAGCGGTATACCTCGGGGACCTCAAGTCCCCCGAGGCGGTGACGCTGCTCTGCCGCGCGCTCGAGGACGATGCCGCGGCGGTGCGGCGCACGGTCGGCGACACGCTGTCGGACATCGGCGATCCCGCCGCCATCCCGGCGATGGTGCGCGCCCTCTCCGACCCGAGCAAAATCGTGCGCTGGCGGGCGGCCCGCTTCCTGTTCGAGGTCGGCGACGACACGGCGCTTCCCGCATTGCGCGCCGCCGAGAACGATCCGGAGTTCGAGATCAGCATGCAGATCAAGATGGCGGTGGAGCGCATCGAAGGCGGCCATGAAGCGGAAGGTTCCGTCTGGCAGCAGATGACACGCCGCGATCGTTCGAAATAACGCATGTTAACGGCGTTTCCAGGGGCATCCACCCGGAAGCGCCATTTTTTTTCATTTGGTCACCTTTCTTGGCATGGCAAGGTTCTCAATCCACCGCCGCTTTATAGCAGATCGATCCTGATTTAACATTACCATTCAGGTAGTTGATGGGCGGTTACACCTGATTCGCTTTAACGAACCTCGCTCGGGGACTTTTAATTCATTACGCATAGCCCACTGCCCCCTCTAAACGGACATGACCTGATCATTCATTGCGCACATGCCAATATGAGGTCAGCCTCCCCGCCTCTCTTACGGACATGATTGTTATTTCGTTGCGCATATCTCAATATGCGATCGGGCTGCTCCCTCTTACGGACATGATTGTTAATTCATTGCGCATATCCCAGTATACGATCAGCCTGCCCCTCTTACGGACATGAGCGCCGCAATTTAAACAAAATCAGAGGTTTGCCAAGCGTAACGGACACAGGGGTCCTTATTTTGCCTATCACCTATGGTTTCCCTGAGTTTTTGAGCGAATAAGTGCGTCTCTGTCCGTTAAAAAAGCAAAACTCGACTTTTTTGCCAAATAAGCGCACTCCTGTCCGTCAGAATTGGGCCGTGACGGTTCGTAGGTTAATGGTCTTCAGAACTGCCATTCGGCGGCCATCTCATATTGTCCTGATGAAATCGCAAAGGCACAGTACTGACTGTAAGCCCTGTCCATTAGCCATATTAACTGAAATTACGGATCGTGCTACTAGTATACGTTGGCGCCGACTATTCTTGGAGCCTGGCTCGGGCGCAGACCTAAGAACATCATTGCTCCACGCGCACGAACCACCGGGGGCGGCACCGCGTGGCGGTCGGCCACACCATCGGTGACGGCACGGCGCGACGGTCGGTGGCTACACCGGTGGCGGCACCCCGTGACGGTCGGTCGCTCAACCGTCCTCTCTCCTCAAAAGCGCAGCGTTTCTCCCAACGCCGGTACAAGCAGGCGCTCCGCCGGCAGTCCCCTTCGCTGCCATTCGGCATACAGCCGGTCCAGCGCTTCCTTCGGCGTATCGTCAGCCAGCCGGAACGCGCCGTAATGCATCGGAATCATGACCTCTCCGTTCGCATCAAGGAAAGCCTGCACCGCTTCCTCCGGGGTGACGTGCTGCAGCGCCATAAACCACTCCGGCTCGTAAGCGCCGATCGGCATCAGGGTATAATCCGGCTTGAACCGTTCGCCGATCAGCCCAAATCCGCGGAAATATCCGCTGTCCCCGGCGAAATAGATCGTTTGCTTGCCTGCGCTGTCTTCCCCTTTCCTGCTCTCGCCGGCTTGCGTAAGCCCTGCTGGTTTTGCTCCCTGGCTGCGGCCGCCTGCCTCCCCCGCTTCCTCCGCTGTCTGCCCATTCCGTTTCGCGTAATCCGGTTCGGCTGACTTCCAGCCGCCGTCATCCACTCGCCCAGTTCCTTCTACCGATAAGCTGCTCCCGCTCCGCAGTTCCGCTTCCTTAAGGTTGTTACCCGATTCTGCTCCCACTCCCGACGCTCCGTCGTCGCCGGACTTCTCCAGCACCCAGCCGCCCCAATGCGAGTTGTTGGTATCCCACAACGTTCTTCTTGTCCAATGCTGGGCCGGCACAAAATGAAACTCAACTCCGCCGGCGCGGGTTGTCCCCCACCATTGCAGCTCTTCGACGCGGCGGAAGCCTTTTTTTCGCAATGACTCGGAGAGTCCGGCCGGCACTAGCAGCATCGGCTCGCCGGAAGGCTGCCGCCGCAGCGATGATAAAGTTTTCATATGCATATGGTCATAATGGCTGTGCGATAACAGCACCACATCGATCGGCGGCAGCTCGGCCAACGTAAGCCCCGGAGCGGAAAGTCTTTTTTGAAACCCCATGCTCTCCGCCCATACCGGATCGGTTAACACGTTCAAACCGCCGATCTGAAGCAGGAACGTCGAATGACCGATCCATGTAATGGACATTTCCGACCGGTTCTGGCGCAGCCAGCCGATTTGCTTGGTTTTCGCGGACGGGACGACATACGATAAATCTTTCTTTTTGGCCTTGCGTTCTTTACGCCATTTCCGCAAATCTGCAAACGATTTGTTGACCCATTCGATATCCATATTGCCGTATTTATGACTCACATTTATCCCTCCACCCGCCGGTTTGTGCACTTTTTATATCTTTTCCTATGTTCGGGGCCACTGCATCAGGGGTTTGCAGCTCGAAATATTCCTTTATCAAGGCTTAACTTAACAAGGATCGGAAAATCAAATACCCATGGTCCCTGCTTCCAAAACAAGCCCCTATCTCATGTGATGGCCCGGTATCTATTATTCTCTCATATTCCGCGAAAATACGAAAACTGCTATAATGGAAGAAATGAAATTAGGGAGAGAGCACTATTGACTTTCAAATGGGCCATCGCTATAATAGCGGCTTTATCGTTATCCTCAGCCCTGCCCTCCGTCGCTTCCGCTGCACAATCTACCTCCCCCCAGGTCGTTTTTAACGGTGAAGTCATCTTCTTCGAACAGACGCCTTTCATGCAAGGAGAAACGTTATATGTGCCGATGCGGTCTTTTCTGGAAAAGCTGGGTTTCGAGGTTGCCTGGGAGGCGTCAGCCGGTTCGGTTACCGCAACCAATAAAGAGTTGAAGCTGGAATTCAGACCGGGCAGCGCTATCGTGCTTGTCAACGGCATCGTCACAGATATCGGGTATGTCACCCTTTCCAAAGAAGACTCCTTATGGATCCCGCTGCAGCCGCTCATTACCTTAATCGGCGGGCGTACCGTGTGGAATCCATTGTCGCAAACCGTTTACGTCAAACCCGATTTGGCGACCTATATTATAAACGTGCTGCAAAATGAAGCCGACCGGCTCACCTACGAGGGCGACACGCGATTTGCTCTAAAGCAAGGTGCCGGCAAACTGTTCTTGGACGGACAGCTGTGGTATGAAGGACTGTTTACAGATAACCAGCTTGACGGAGTCGGACAAATTTATGAGAACGGGCGGCTTTTATACGACGGGACATTTCAAAACAATATGCCCAGCGGCAGCGGCACTTTAACTTATTCGAACGGAGATACATATACCGGACAATTTGCCGGCGGCAAACCGCAAGGCAGCGGCACTTACTCCATCAGAGGCAAGATCGCCTATTCCGGCGACTGGAAAGACGGGACGATGGACGGCTTCGGCAGACTGTACACAAGCGACGGCAAATCGGCGTTTGAGGGCGGCTTTGTCCGCAACCAGCGAACCGGCTACGGTGTCAGCTTTAACGAAAACGGCAACAAGTCTTACGAGGGCAATTGGAAAAACGGCCTGAAAGACGGGCAAGGCAAATCGTTCGATAAGGACGGCAAAATCGAATATGAAGGCGGCTGGAAAAACGATAAAAAAGAGGGTTCCGGCACGACCTACATGCATTACGCTGGCAATTTCTTGACTACCTCGGGTGAAAAAGTGCTCAATACGGTCAGCGAACCCGCTATCGAAATCCAAAAAGTCCGCTACGTCGGCGACAGGCTGCTGAGCTCCGAGGATAAATTCGTTTACCGCGGACCGCAATCCGGCGACGGCCTGCCCCACGGTTTGGGCGAGCTGTTGAGGTCGACTTCCAGATCGGCTACCGAAAAGGGGGTTATTAGAAATAACCAGATCTATTACGAAGGTGATTTTGTCTACGGCGAAATGACGGGACGTGGGATCCTTTACGATAACAGCGGTAATCCGGTCTATGAGGGTGAAATGGTGAAAGGCGTCCGCCAAGGGCAAGGCATTCTTTACACCGGAGGTGTTGTGTATTACGAAGGCGGCTGGTATGAAGGCAAGGAAAGCGGAACCGGACGAATCTACAAATATGACAGTGAATTCACCGGGCCCGATTTCGCAGGACGTGCCGGAGTGTACATGTTCGAAGGCCAATACACGGCTGGCAAGCTGGTGAAAAACGGAAATATTTATAAATACTACGGACCTTTCTCGGGAGGCAAAGCGGAGGGCTTCGGACATATTGTGCTGCTTTACGATTTGGACAGCGAAACGAGACCGTCGCTGCCGCTGCTGGAGAAAACGGAAGGCAAGCTGCTGTACGAAGGCGACTTCAAGAACGGCCTGCGCGAAGGCAAAGGCAAGCAATACAAGGACTACCAGCTTGTCTACGACGGCGACTATAAGAAAGGCGTCAAAGAGGGCACCGGCAAATATTATGAGAACAGCACCGTATATGAAGGACCGTTCGTCAACGATGTTCGTTCCGGCAAAGGCATCGTGACCAACCGTTACGGCAGCAAAATTTACGAAGGCGAATACAAAAACGATATGAAAAACGGCTATGGCAAGCAATATGACGATTTCGGCAAGTTGGCGTACGAAGGCGAATTCAAAAGCGATCTTCGCCACGGCTATGGCAAGCTTTATAATTCGGACGGCGAAACAACGTATTATGAAGGCGAATTCCGCGAGGATAAGCTTTTGGCCGACTGGCTCAGAGACAGATAAACCGGCGGGCGCCATGCCCGCTAACGTTTTTTTCAATTGGATGGAGGAATTGACGTGAACAGCAAGACCGTCGTTTATATCGTTTTGTTCGCTTTTTGTTTACTTGCCGGAACGATGGGCTTTTGCGGCATCGACGGTCCTAACAAGTCGTCCGTTGTCAACCCGCTTGCTGCCGGCACGGTCTCTGCGGCCACTTACAGCAGTCAGGACAGTACCTCGCTGCTGAACTCCCTTGCGCTTAGCGTTTCGGGAGCGGATTTGACTCCGGGGTTCAGCCCTACCCAATATGCTTATTCGGCAACGGTCGACTATTCGGTAGACAAGCTCAATATCAACGCAACGGCGGAAAATCCGGCCGCTAGAGTGCTGATTAGCGGTTCGGAAACCAACTCGTATCCTGCTGCATTAAACGTCGGCAAAAATACGTTCCAGATCGTGGTGACCTCCCCCGATAAATCGAGTATCTCAACGTATACGATCGTCATCACCCGCAGTCTCGCTTCCGCAGACAGCTATCTCAGCGGATTGTCGGTAAACACCGGCCGCCTGGATCATAGCTTCGAACGCGACCGGTTTGAATATTTGGTCATCGTGGACCACTCTGTGGATTATCTCTATATCTCCGCGGCGGCTTCCAACATCAACTCCAAAATTTCGGCGGGCAGCAACTCGGTGACCGGATCGGGGATGTTCCGGAACATCGACAAGCTGACAGACGGAGAAACCTTGATAAACATCACCGTCACCTCCGAAGACGGCACATCCCAGGTATATAAAATTACCATCCGCCGGGGAACGGAAGTTATCGTCACCTCAGGCAGCCAGACGGCTTCCGCCGGTCTCGATTATGTCTCCCCCGCAGCCCAAACGGAATCCAAAGACGAAAACTCGGGTTCCGTGCTGAACGTCAAAGCTTCGGCCGATGATATCAAAACGGCGCTGGGCAACCCGTCGGTTTCCAGAGCCGTTATCGACGCTACCAGCTATTCCGCGATCGGCAAAACGGTTGTGACGTTAACCGGCAGTCTGTTGAAAGCCGCTGCGGACAAAAACAAAGCGATCGTGATTCAGACCAACAAGACATCTTTGGAGCTGCCGCCGGGTTCGGTCACCGTTTCCGCCGATGACGAAGAATTCAAATGGACGATCCGAGACATGGAAAACGGCGAAGCCGCCCTGTTAGCCAGACCCGCAGGGGTGGTTTCCGTACCGGCCGCCGTTGACATTACTTTATTCAAAAACGGAGTGCAGGTACCACAGCCGAACAAGCCGCTTCCTATTTCCATCAAAGCGGATCCTACGAAATACAAAAACGCAAGCAAGCTGGGAGCCTATGGATACAATGCTTCCAAAGGCGTTTGGGAATATATCGGCGGCACGATCAACTCCGACGGCGCCATACTGTTCACCATCGACCGGTATGCCAATTATGCCATCATGGAATATGCCGCTTCTTTTAGGGACACCGCAGGGCATTGGGCTGAATCTTACATTCAAGCGCTGGAGGCCAAACATATCGCAAGCGGAGTATCCGACCAGTTGTTTGCCCCGGATGCCAACATTACGCGTGCGGAGTTTGCGGCTTTGCTCGTTCGGGCGCTCAATGTGAATGTTCCGGAAAAAAGCGGATTTAACGATGTTCCTTCCGATGCCTGGTATCGCAGCGAAGTCGGCAAAGCTTACGCCGCCAAGCTGATCGACGGAATCGGCGAGAACACCTTCGCTCCAAATCAGACGATAACACGGGAACAGATGGCGGTGATGATGATTCGCGCCTATTCTTTCAAGACAGGCGTCCGGGTGCAGGACATGGTTAGCCCCCGCGAATCAAAATATACCGACGAGAGTGCCGCCTCCGATTGGGCCCGTCGCAGCATTCGGCTTACCGACGCCGCGGAATTGATGAACGGTAACCCGGACGGGACGTTCCAGCCTCAAGAGCGGGCCACGCGCGCGCAAGCCATCGCGGTGCTGAGCCGCTTGCTCGACCGCACGGCAGCGGCGGCCCCTTCGTCGCGATAACGCCGCACACTCCTGCGGCGATTTTGGGAAACAGGTGCCTGCTTTGTGCTATTGAGGGCGCTCATCCTCTACCTACAAAGCGGCATTGATAACAAAAATAACCTTGACCCGCGTCTTTGCCGAGCGGCCAAGGTTATTTTGCGCTCACAGCTTCTTGCGCACTTCAGCGATGTCCAGCCTTCGCTGCGAGCCAGGGCGGCTTGGAGCGGCGACAATTGCCGGGACGGCTTCACCGGCCTGCTGCATGCGGCGAAGCAACCGTCCCTTCAACTCTTCCGCCACGCCGTGAAACGACTCGACTCCGACAAGATTGTTCAGCTCGTAAGGATCCGCCTGCAAATCGTATAAAAATTCCTCTGTGTATACATCCGAACCGGCATCGTTCCAGCCATCTTTCTCCGGCGCGGAAACGCTGTATTTCCAGCGAGGCGTGCGCACAGCTCGGGCGACTTGGCTTTCGCTGATTTGCAGAAACGCTTCCTCCGGCCATTCGGTTCGTTCACCGCGAACCAGTGGCATAACGGATCGTCCCTGCATGCGCTCCGGCACTTCAAGGCCTGCCGCATCAAGCAGCGTCGGCGGCAAGTCGATCAAGCTGACCATCTCGCGGATTTGCCCGCGGTGCCGGAAGCCCGGACCCCATACCGCCGTCGGGACACGAATCGAACTTTCGTGACAGGAACGCTTGTATTCTCCGTTGCGTGTCTTGAAATGGCAGCCATGATCCGAGGTGAACAAGATGATCGTATCCTCCAGCATGTTCAGGCTTTTCAGCGCGTCCATCAGCCTCCCAAGCGCTTCATCCAGCCGTTTGACCATGCCGTAATAGCCGCCCAGGTGCTGTGGCGCGGTCCCTCCAAGCGCCGCCAAATCCGGCGGTGTCCAGCGTCCCGTATACATCTCGGCATAACCGTCCGGCGCCGGATAATCGTCCCGATGATTTTGATGATGCGGCTCCAGGTACGACAGGAACAGGAAAAACGGCTCGTGCCGGTGCGCATCTATATATCGGATAGCCGCATCGGTCTGCGCATCTACCCGGTAACCCGGCAGCTTGACCTCTTTCATATCGTTGTCATACAGCACGGTATCGTAAGCGTCTGAGGAAAACTCCAGCAGGTTGGCGGCAAGCCAATATTCATATCCGCCCCGCTCGTTTTCCGGGACCGGCTCTTGCCCCGCCAAATGCCATTTGCCAATATACCCGGTGGTGTATCCGGCTGCCTTGAAATCATGGGCCAGCGTCGGCTCGTCCTCCGGCAGCGGAATGCCGTTGCGATAGCAGCCGCTGGCGGTAGCATACCGCCCGGTTTGCAAACAGGAGCGGGCAGGCCCGCAGACCGGCTGACACGTAAACGAGTGAAACAGATGTGTCCCTTCTCTGGCAATCCGGTCGAAATTCGGCGTCAGCTGCAGCGGATTGCCGTGCGCGCCGGTCGTATCCCAGCGCTGCTGGTCGGTAAAAAACACAATCACATTCGGCTGGTCTTTCCCATCGTTACGATTTTCTGTTGCTTCGCTCATTGCGATTCCTCCCTGTTCTCGGCACGTCGCCCAAACCCGGAGGCGGCATAACTCCGGACTTCTGCCGCTTAAGCCCGCCTCCCGGCGGCGCACTTTCCTCCGTTATTTCACTTTACCATAATCCGCTGCCGCCGAGCCGCCTGGCCGCCCAATTAGAGAACAGCAGCATCATCAATCCTACAACCGACTGAAACAACCCGGCAGCGGCGGCAAGCGGATATCTCCCCATCGTCAGTCCGACGCGGTACACGTATGTATCCAAGATGTCAGCTACATTGTAAACCAGCGGATTGTACAAAATAAACACCTGATCGAAACCCGCCGACAAAATATGTCCGGTACGCAAAATAAGCAGGATAACAATCGTGGAAGCGATAGCCGGCAGCGTCACATATTTGACCATCTGCAGCCGGTTGGCCCCGTCCATCCGGGCGGCCTCGTAGAGCTCGGGGTTAATCCCGGCGATCGCCGCCAAAAAAATGACCGTGCCCCAGCCCGCTTCCTTCCAAATGTTCGACCATACAAGCAGCGAGCGAAAATGCTCGGGTTGCATCACCGGCGACTTCTCAAAGCCAAGCAGCGCCAATATGCCGTTGCTCGGCGACAGCAGCGTAAACATCATCCCGCCCAGCACTACCCACGAAAGAAAATGCGGAAAATAAACGATCGTTTGAATAATCCGTTTGAACGTGCCGTTCAGCACCTCGTTGAGCAGCAAGGCCAGCACGATTGGGGCCGGAAAACCAAATATCAGCTTATAGAAGCTGATGATGATCGTATTTTGAAAAGCGGTCCAGAAATCGTCCGTCTGAAACAACATACGGAACCATTTCAGTCCCGCCCAAGCGCTGTCCATAATGCCGACAGACAATTTATAGTCTTTAAAAGCGATCAATATCCCGGCCATCGGCACATACTTAAACACTAGAAAATAAACAAGGCCGGGGAACAAAAGCAAATAATGATACTTATACCGTTTTACGTTTCGGATGAGCCTGCCGGTCCGGACTTTGCCCATTCCGGACGATGCAAGCGCAGCTGGCTGTCCCATCGTTTCAACCTCCGTTGTCATTCAATTCCGCTCATGCCATCCGTGCCGTTTCTAACAGCTTCATCCTGCATTTGGCCTGCGGCAGATATGCAGCCCCCGGCGGCAGCCCCGCATCCGTCTTAAACTCCGGTCTGTTCATCCGGAAGCGGCGATTTGTTTTTCAGCAGCTTTTTGCGGTATTCTCCGGGTGTAATGCCTTCGTATTTTTTAAAAAACCGGATGAAGCTGTGGGCATCCTGGTAACCTACCAAACCGCTGATCTCCTGCAGCGAATATCGTGATACGGCCAGCAGCTCCTTGCTGCGGGCGATGCGCAGCCGGGTCAAATATTCGAGCGGCGGCTTGCCCGTTTCCATTTTAAAAATCCGGCTTAAATAGCTGCTGCTCAGCCCCACATAATCGGCGATATCGGCAATTGAAATGACACTGTGAAAGTGGCTTTCGATATATTCAACCGCCTTGGCGACGTACACGTTGTCGCCCGTTTTATCGAGCTGGTCTCCGAGCCTTGTAGCGAGCATATGCACATAACGGGAAATAAAGCGGTGCAGCTCCTCGTTATTCGGGCATTTGCTAATATCGAGCAGGTTCATGCCAATCGTCGTATCGTAGCCCTGTTGGTATAACTCGTGAATCGTATTGCTGAGCAGCATCAGGATTGTTTCCAGCAGCCTTTCACGGGAATCGTACCGGCTGTAAATATACTGCTTGAAAAAAGCGTCGACCGTCGATTCGGCCAGCTCCGCATTAGCCGCAATCAAATGGCCGGCCAGCTCCTTTTGGATATGAAGTGGATATTCCAACCGGGTGTCCGCCTCCATTTCCTGCATAAACACAATGTCGTTTTTGTTAATCAGCGCTTTACAGGCAATCACCCGCTTCGCTTCCAGATAAGATTGAGAGATGCCCGCATAATGAAAGTGGCATCCGCCGACCGCAAATTGTACGGAAATCCCCAGCTCTGTTTGCAACATGGCGTTGATGCCGTTGAAATGCTCCGTCATCTTCGTTTTGAGATCCTGATCGAAGTCCGCTCGCCCGATATTGAGGATAAATCCGAGCTGCCCGTGCTCCAGCATCGTTCCTGCGGCCCAGACCAGTTCGGGTAAAGCGTTTTCAACGATACTGAATACCATCAGCGACAGCTGGCTGTCCTTCTCCTCTTGATAATTCGGGACTACAATTAACACCGCAAAATATTCATAAGCAAAATACAACCCCGCCTGCAGCAGCTGCGTTCGAATCAGTTCGGTGTCGACCACATGATCGTTCAGCAGCATATAGATCAGCCTATGCTTAACGATCGGCTTATTTTGCTCCATCGCCAGCTTGATCTGCTCGTTCTCGCGAACGATCCGTTTCCAAGGCCGGTACATGCGCAGCGACAGCATATACGAAGCGATCAGCCCCAGTATAGTAACCAGCAGCGCAATGCGCAGAACCTCCCACTTCTTCACGTCCATGCCTTGCTGGTACGCGCTGTAAGGCGCATCCATGACATAAATCCATGAATTAAATCGCGATTTTACATAGGTGACGAGATGCTGTTCGCCACGTTCATCCGTGACGACACGGGATCCGGAAGCGCTGGATGCGGGTATACCGCCGATCGAAGCGCGAATCGCGCCCGGCTGGCTTTCGTAGACGGTCTCCCCGGTGTCGCCGCGCACAATGTACACGTTGCTGAGATCGGCACCCGCCATTTTGCCTAATATCTCAAAAAATACGTCCTTCTTCACATTAACGACCAGATAACCAAGCGCGTCCTTAGATGTGAGCGGCAGCGGTTTGGCGAAGCTGATGACATCCACCTCAGGGTCCATATTGCGGTGCAGACGCCGAACCTCGTAGTCGTTGGGATTAGCGGCCGGCCCCCGGCTGGCGATACCGTCGATAAACGCCTTATCGTAGAACTCCGCTCTGCGGTAAAAACCTTCTCCCGTCGTCAGCACCTTATCGTTCAGCTTGAAAAACACGTACAGCGAATAAATCAACCTGTTCGTCGAAATCTGGTTTCTGATCGTTTCCTTGAGCTGCTGAAAATCGTAAATATCATATACAAACGGGTTCATCAGCTTTTCGTTCAAATTCGGATTCATCGAGAACTGGACCGCCAAATTGTCGATATTGTCCACAACCATGCGGGTTTGCGACATCAAATACTGCAGATCGGTCAAGGCGTATTTCTCGAACTCTTCTTTTTTCTCCTTGGACAGATGATAATAATACATCACGCTAATGACCGCCACCGGAATAAAGACGGTTATCAAATAAGAGACGAACATTTTGTACAAGAACGGTTTTCGGTTGCTTTGGGCCACACGCTTCCCTCCCGAATGCGCTGCCTTCCGAAGAGCAGCGGCAAACCTATTATTCATCATAAGTTCGATATTCGGAAACGATACCCTTTTTTTGGCATGGGAAGGAGCGTGGGCCCGCGGCGGCCGCTGCATCATTTTTTCGTCTTTTTCCACTCCTCGTTAACCTGCTTTTCGATTTCTTTGCCGCCTTGGCTGTAATACTTCGTGACAAATTCGTCCCATTTGTCGACAGGCCATGTGCCGGTCACGATTTTCGCATAATATTCGGACCACAGCTTCGGCAAATCCGGGTAATCGAGCATCGCTTGAGTTGTGCTCCAGAACTGGTTTTTCACCGTGTATTTGTTGGCCGTTTCCATGGCGGTCAGCGCCTCGTCCACCATCCACCTTCTGTCCACGACCTGGATAAACCGGATCGGGTTGGAGAAGCCTTGAGCGTACAGGTCGGAATACGAATTCACGGTCATATTGATGCGGTTTTTCGCTTTGTCGAAGGTGTAATGCTCGTTTTCCACGCCATAGGTCACCAGCGGGAACCCCGCATCCGATGCGGACCAGTCGATCAGCTTCATCAGCTGCTCGGGGTTTTTCGCCTTGGCGGATATCGCGCGGATATCGTTGTAAGCCGGCATATTTTCAGGCCATCCATTCTTCCCGCCCGCACCCGACGGAGGGGCCAGCAGCTGCACATTGGCGGTCGGCGTCGCTTTCTTTAACGCCAGATTGACCGGCTGCTTCGGATCCACATTAAACGCATTGCCTTCGAAAATGCCTACCTTGGACCCTACCACCTTCTCATCCAGCTGCTTTTGCTCGGTAATGACAAATTCGGGGTCGATCAGCCCTTCCTTAAACCATTTTTGCAGCAGCGCAAGCACTTCTTTCGATTCCGGGAGCACCATGCCTTGCTTGAGCTGCCCGTCGCGTTCATGCCAGAAGTTGGGGATAATGCCGTAAGCCCCGAAGATCGCGGCAAATGTCGTATTTTGCGGATTGGATGGCTTGGCGGCACCCAGTCCGTACGTATCCTTCTTGCCGTTTTTATCCGGATCGTCGTTCGTAAAAGCCTTCAGCACGTTGTAAAATTCGTCCAGCGTTTTCGGCTGCTTCAGGCCAAGGTTGTCGAGCCAATCCTGGCGCACGTTGAACCCGCTGACATCCGGACCGTTAAACGCCTCCGGCCTGTAGCCGACCGGCAGCCCGTATTGTTTCCCTTTGTACTTCAGCGCGTCCAAATCTTTGCTGATTACAAGTTTGCCTACATTGGGCGCGTTTTTCAGCAAATCGTCAAGCGGCATAATCAGCCCTTCATCGGCAAAGCGGGTCAACGTCGGAATATCGACATTAAAGAAGTCCGGCAAATCCCCCGAGGAGGCGAGCAGGTTCAGCTTCGTAAAATATTCCGTACCGCTCGCCAGGTTAACCTGGTAATCGATTCCTTTAAGTCCGGCTTTCTCGAGCCCGGCCAGCACCTCTTTGTGGCCCTTGCCTCCGTCTGCCGGATATTCGGGTGCTCCGAAATTACGGAATATTTTGTACGTAACCGGCTGCGGGGGTGCGGCCGTCTCTTTCTTCTCCGGCTGTTGCGGGGCCGGGGTCTGCGGCTGTGCGGCGGACGGTTTATCCGGCGTGCCGGAGGAGCATGCGGCGACCGACAAGGCAAGCAGCGCGGCGACCGAGCAGCTGCCGATCGTGTTCAGGCGTTTTATCTTTTTCAACGAAAGACCTCCATTCAAGATTTCGTCTCTTTAGCTTTTGACCGATCCAATCATGACACCCTTTACAAAATACTTCTGCAGATAAGGATATACGCACAATACGGGAACTACAGCTACGATAATCGTTGCGGCAACAACGGAATCGACGGACGAGCCGGTCAATTCTCCGGTCATACGCGCCGTAATTTGGCCGTTGATGACATCCCGCAGCAGCAGGGGCAGCGTGTACTTGCTTTTGTCGTTCAAATAAATGACCGCGTTTAAGTAATTGTTCCAAATCCCGACGGCTTCCCACAAGGCGACAGTCGCCAAAACCGGCTTCGAAAGAGGCATCACAATGCCAAAGAAGATGCGCAGCGGATTGGCTCCGTCGATCATTGCGGAATCCTCCAGCTCGGCAGGAAGCGTGCGAAAAAAGCTGAGCATGATAATTACGTTAAAAGCGGAGATCGCGGTAGGCAAAATCAGCGACCATAAGGAGTTGATCAGTCCAAGCTGCTTGACGAGCAAATAAGTCGGAATCATGCCGCCGCTGAACAGCATCGTAAAAAGGACTAGAAACAAAATGACATTTTTGGCCGGCATCTCCTGCTTCGTCAGCGGATAGGCCGTCATTGCCGTAAGCAGCACGCCGATCAGCGTGCCCGCCACCGTCGAGAAGACGCTGTTGCGGTAAGCCACCCAGATGTAGTCCGAACCGAGCACCGTATGATAGGCGGCCGTTGTAAACGCCCTTGGCCATAGGAAAGCTCCGCCCTTCATCGCTTCCTCCATGGAGCTGAACGATAAGGACAGCTCGTGCCAAAGCGGATAGAAGGTGATGACGGCCACCAGCAGCAGAAATACCGTATTCACACCGTCAAACCATCTGTTTTTTAACACATTCAATGCCGATACCAACTCCTTCGCACCCTATGATGAATACGCTCTCATTCTGCCATTTTCCTTCCTCCCTTGAACAGAGGCACAATTTACGATCGTGTCGCATTTCCCGCGATAGGCGGGTGAAGTCAAAAAATAAACAGGATCAACAATTTTTAACATCCACGCCAAAAAAACATCGGGACCCTCCAACTTAAGGAGAAACCCCGATGCTTAAAAACTGCTGCCGGTATGAATCGTATCATTTGCCCAATTCGTTTGGCGCGAGCGAATCCTTTATGCGCGTTTTGCTGCTGTGAAGCAGCCGTTACAGCTTGAACTGCGACAGCCGGTCCAGCAGTTCCTGCACCATGGCGCTTAACGCTGACGAAGAGGAGGATATTTCCTCCATGGAGGCAAGCTGCTCCTCTGAAGCTGCGGCGACATTCTGCGAGCTTGCCGACGTCCCGCTTGACAGCTCGCTGAGCTGCTCGACCGTCGCTGCGATCTGCTGCGTGCCCGCAGACATTTGTTCGGCTGCGGCGGAAACTTCCTGAATTTGAATATTCACCGATTGAATTTCCGTTAAAATGGAAGCAAACAGCTTGCCGCTGTCCTCTACCGTGACAACCCCTTTACCTACCTCAACGGAGCCTTGAGCCATTGCCGCAGCTGCCGACTTCGTATCTTGCCTGATTTCACCGATCAGCTCAGACACCTGCTCTGCCGCCGTCTTGGTTTGCTCGGCGAGCTTGCGCACTTCGGTCGCCACGACGGCAAAACCTTTGCCGTGCTCGCCGACCCGCGCGGCTTCGATCGCTGCATTCAGAGCAAGCAGGTTCGTCTGTGTGCTGATTGTCGTAATCAGCGAAACGATGCCTTCAATTTCTTCGGATCTCCGTTCGAGCTGAAGCATCGCTTGTTCGGATTGACGTACGGTTTCGGAAACGACGCCCATCTGACCGATAGCTTCCTGCAAAGCTGCATTCCCCTGCTCCGTTTGTTTGGTCACTTCTTCGGCCGATTCCGATACGGCATAAGAAGATTCCGCAATCCGCTGGACGCCGGCCGATAAATCGCTCATCGTTTTGGCCGATTCCTCCAAGTGATTATGCGACGCTTCAGCCCCGATAGCCGTCTCCTGGATCGATTGGGTGATCGTCTCCGCCGCTTTGCTGGTCTGCTCCGCACTGGCCGTCAACTGCTGCGAGGTTGCGCCCACCGACATCGCCATATCCGTAACCATCTGCAGCATGGTGCGCAGCTTCGTGATCGTCTCGTTAAAGTGCCGGGCCATCTGGCCAAATTCGTCCTTGCCCCTGACAGGCAGCGTAAACGTGAAGTCGCCTCCGGCAAGCCGCCCCAGCGTTTCGACCGTTCTCTGAATATTACGGACCACCATATAGCGGATAATGACAATGAGCAGCGCTGCAAGCAGCAGCAATGAGAATATGGCAATACTGACGGATACGAGCATGTTGTCCCTATAGGTGGACAACACATTTTGTTCCGGAATCACTGTTTCTACGTACCACGTCTGATCGCTTCCGCTCAGTTGAATCGGCAAGAACGTGCGAAGCACGGAGTCACCGCTAGAATTGATCGAGAAATTTTGCAGCTTTCCGCCCCGGAGTTCCTCCCACACCCGCTGCTTCTCCGGTGTATCGATGTACGACTTGCCGACCGATTCAGGCGAATTGCCGTTGGCGATATAATTCCCCACGCTGGAAACGATGGTCATGTAACCGCCGTTCGGTTTGGTTTCCGCTGCTTTTTTCTGCAAACTGTCGATTGGAAAATCCACACCGACGATACCTACGAAATTGCCCGATTCATCGAGTATCGGCAGGACAAGCGAGGTCATCAGCACTTTTTTGTCGCCTACCTGATATGTATAAGGCTCCATCAGAACAAGCTTCTTCGATTTTTTGGGAAGCTGATAATAATTTCCTGCACCGCTCAGCTCATAATCCTTTAACGGTTCGATCGTCTTCTTGTCGCCGTTGCGGGCTATGTACGGAACGAATCTGCCGCTATCGTCGTCGTAGGCATGCAGCTTGGCGTTAGCTTTATCGTTATTGTCAAAAGCATTAGGCTCCCACGCGGTATAGATGCCGATGTAATCGGGATGCTTATCGAGCAAATCCCCCAGTATCCGAGTCACATCTTCTCGGGATAGTCGCTTTTTGTTCCGCGCATCTAGCAGCACGGTCGACATGGTTTGCAGCATGGACTGCGTATTGACGAGATTGTCCTCGAATTGCGTTGAAAATGCATTGCCCGCCTCATTTGCTTCCAACATGCCTTTACTTAAGCTGACTGTGCGAAGTTGATTCAAATTAAAGCCAATCATGGTGGTAAAAATAATGACCAAGATGAGACAGACAATGCCAATCAGTTTAATTGAAAGCCTTAAATTCCGATACCATGTCATAAGCAGCCACCCCTATATGTGCGAATATGACATATATCGACAAAAAACGAGTCTATTTTTAGTAGTGTTCCGCAGGTTTTGTAAATTTTTTTAACAACGTTTTCAGTAAATCCCGGGCACCTCCTTCATTCGCTCCAGCATCGGGAAACGCTGCTTCATTTCAGCGCCGGGCATCCGCATCACGCCCTCCCTCACATACTGCATATAATCTCTAACGTAGGGGAAAGATGTAAATGCTTTTTTAACAATCAGGATAAGGAGCTGAGGAGATCAGCATGCGTCACTCACCTGATGATAACAGCTCTTCGCCTGCTCCATCGTCATCTTCGGCTTCCGAAGCACCGTCTTCACCGGAGGCCATTTCTTCTTGTCTGGAACGCAATAAGGCGGCTATGGAAAATGCCTTTGTGCAGTGCGGCGATTTCCAGATCGTCCATTGGAACTACGGGCCGGATCTGGGACAATCGGCTTTCTCCGTTTATTTCGAAACGCTGACGAAGACAGCTCCCGCCAGACACCTTAAGGACGCACTGCAAAATCTGGTCACCTGCGAGATGGAATCGGCGACATCGTTTACGATTGAGGAGGTCATGGAGTTCTTTGAACGCTTCGGTGTATCTTCGCTTTCCGCTGAGCTGATAGAGGATCTGGAGCAAGCTGTTACCGGCGTTCTGGATGGGAAAGTAGTGATTTTCTTCAACGGCTGGTGCAAAGCGATCGCTTATATGGCGCTAGATGTCGAACGCCGGCAAGCTTCTGAGCCGATATCCGAGCCTTCGGTACAAGGGCCGCAGGTTGGCTTCACCGAAACGCTTGACCGGAATCTGGGAGTTGTTCGCAGCCTGCTTAAATCGCCCAAGCTGAAATTCGAATTTATACAAGCCGGAGAAGAGAGCCGGAGGGCCGTGTCATACGGCTATCTGGAAAACTCGGTCAAACCGGAGCTTCTCGATGAGTTCAAGAAGCGCTTAAATTGCATCGGCAAAGCGGAAATTTTGGAGGTTTCCTACCTGGAGGAATGGATCGGCGATAACCGCTTCTCTCCTTTTCCCCAGGTTCGTTATACGGAACGGCCGGATACGGTCGTCGCTTCCCTGCTGGACGGCAAGATTGTAGCGATGGTAAATGGAAGCCCAAACGCCATGATATGCCCGGTTACATTTATGGAATTTTTTATGACAAGCGAGGATTATTATAATCGAACGATCTTTTCTTCCTTGATTCGGCTGATCCGGGTAGCGGCTTTTTCCATTGCGTTGCTTCTGCCGAGCACCTATATCGCTTTGTCCACCTTCCATTCCGAGCTGATTCCGACCGTACTGCTGCTGGCCATTCTGAACACGCGCGAGGGGATACCGTTTCCCGCCATGATCGAGGCGCTCATCATGGAATTTTTCTTTGAGCTGCTGCGGGAAGCCGGCATTCGCTTGCCGCGGCCGATCGGTTCGGCCGTGAGCATTGTAGGGGCCCTCGTCATCGGGCAAGCGGCTATTCAATCGCAGATCGCTTCCCCGGTGATGGTCATTGTCGTCGCTTTGACCGGCATCGCGTCTTTCGCCCTTCCCCAATACAACATGGCGATTGCGATCAGAATCTTGCGATTTCCGCTCATGTTCCTCGCCGCTTCGTTCGGAGGTTTGGGCATTATGGTCGGCTTTATCCTGATATTCCTGCACCTGGCTACGCTTCGCTCGCTGGGCCAGCCGTATCTGGCCTCATTGACCACCCTGGACGCCCGGAGGATGCGCGATGCAATCATTGTCATGCCGCGGCAAATGCTGATTCATTCGCCGCGAAGCCGGCATTTGTTCAGAAAAAACTCGGAGAGGAAGAATGCGCCTTGAAACGGCTCACTTCCCTGCTCGCGGCCTTGTTGACCCTCGGCTTAACCGCAGGATGCTGGGATAATAACGAATTGGACGAATATGGGTACGTTCAGGCGGTGGCCATTGACCGCGATGCCAGCGGCGTTATCGGAGTGACTACCCATTTTTACAATCCTGCCAGCAAAATGAACGCTACCGAAGGCATTAAAGCCGGACAAAAAGGAATCAATATCCGCACAAGCGGTGAAACCTTTTTTGAAGCGATCAGGGACATTCCCACGGAGTTCGGACGTAAGGCCAAATGGGACCATATGCGTGTCATTCTGCTCGGGGAGGAGCTGGCCAAAACGGAAAACATCCGGGAGGTGCTCGACTTTTTCTCCAGAGATCACGAGCCGCGCGGCACCGTCATGCCGATGATTGCCGAGAAGGAGGCCGGCCCATTTCTGAACATTCAACCCTTTATCGAGCAAACGATTGGCCAGCAGTTCAAAAAGATGGAGACAACGGGCACCGTGTATTCTGCTGACACCTCGAGCATTCCGTTGTACGAGATGGCCATCCAACTGAAAAGTCCGTCCAAAACCGCGGTTCTTCCTTATCTGCATAGAAATCACACGCCACACAGAGCCGTCGTCTCCGGGGTTGCTTTAATCCGGGACGGCAAGCTGGTCGATATCCTTGACTCCCCCGATACCGAGTCGTTCATGATGCTGACAGGCCGTTATCGCAGCGGTGTGATTGAGTTTCCTTGCCTTCGGAACGGCAACGAGAACCAGAGCAGTAAGGAATCGCTCGAAGTGCTGACGTTTCAAAGCAGCATGACGCCGTTGGTGGAGGAAGATCATGTGTCCGTTCATGTCCAGATCCGAATTGAAGGTACCGTCGGCGAACTGCGCTGTTCTCATCTGAAAACTAAAAACGACGTTGCGCGCTTCGAGAAATCAATTAAGGAGAAGGTTGAACGGCAGCTTCAGCACACGGTCGCATATTTCAAACAACAGGAGGTCGATGCGATTGGCATTGCCAATCAGATTTACCGCAACTCTCCGAAGCTTTGGAAACGTCTTGAACCCGACTGGGGGAAACATTTTGCCCAGAGCGAATTTCACATTGATGTTACGGTAAAAACGTTGAACACCGGCTTAAATGTAGGCACACCATTCGGAACAAAGGAGAAGTAGTCGTGTACGGAAAATTAGCCTGCTTTCTGCTGCTGGCCTGCGCCATGTTGATTCACGATATACCAAAGTGCAAACAAGCCACCCGGCACGACCGCTTGGCCTACATCCTCATACTGGCTCCGCTTCTTTATCTGGGGATTGTCTTTATATGGGGCAAATCTTGGCCTAACCTGGATACGCTCTTTAATCTGTTTGCCCCTCCGGCCCGGCAAATCGTGCGCTGGCTTGATCCGGCAAGCACTTAAACATGAAAGGAAGGGGAACGCATGAATAAACAAGCAAGCGTCAGCTCGTTCCATATGGCTCTGCTGTTCCTCTTTTTCATGACAGGTTCGTCCATTGTTATCGTCCCTTCGCCGCTAACAAATATGGCCGGCAACGGGGCGGGGATCTCGCTTCTGATTGCCATGGCGGCAGGCACCCTGCTGCTTGGCGGCGTTCATTACTTGTACCGGCAATCGCCGAACCGTTCCCTCATCGAGCAGGGCCGATTGATGCTCGGAAGCCGCCTGACCCTTGTGCTGCTCATTCCGTTCACTTGCGTGATGTTCTGGAACGTTGCGGGGATCGTCATCGAAATCGGCATATTTTTTAAAAGTACGATGCTGAAGGAAACGCCGACTTACGCAGTCAGCACTTTATTTTTTCTGATGATCGCGCTTACGGCGATGGCCGGCATTGAGGCAATGGCTCGCATGGCCGTTATCCTGCTGGCTCTGATGTTCGGATTTATCATTCTCGTCTGGTTGCTGGTAGCCCCTTTATATCATCCCGAATACCTGCTGCCTGTTATGCCCGAAGGACTCCCGCCCGTGCTGCATGCGGCTTATGTCGTTTACGGCTTTCCCTACTCCGAACTTATCGTGTTTTCAATTATCCTGCCGTTTGTGCGGAGCGAAGATACCCCCAGACTTGGGAAGCAGCTGTATATAGCGCTAGCGATCAACACCCTCACGCTGATGGCCTCGGTCATCTGCAGCATCATGGTGCTGGGACCGCTGTCCGGGGACTTGAAATATTCGTTATTTCAGCTGGCCAGGTTGATCTATATCCAAGAGATTATCGAACGTATCGAGTCGGTCATCGGTTTCTCGCTTATTATCGGCTTTTATTTCAAAGCATCCATCCTGCTGCTGATCCTTATGCGGACATTGAAGGAACTGCTTAGGCTGAGCAACGAACGGCTGCTTGTTTTTCCTGTGGCCTTCATTTGTCTGCTTCTGTCACTCACCACCTACACCCAAGAATCGAAAATGGAGGAAATCGTCAACGTAACATGGCCCCTGCTGAACAGTCTTGCTTACGGTTTGCCCTTGCTGCTTATTATTGCGGCGACATTCATCCGCAAACGGATGAAGCGAAGCAAACCCCCGTCTGGGGAAAACCGAGAAACCGAAGTGCCGTAAGACAGTGTGTCATCAGCACCTTACACAATGTGCCTGAAAGTGATGGTTTTCAAGCAGATGTACGGCAAATAAACCGCTTCTAGCGGCGCACCGGCATGGATGAAAGTGGCTTGCCGGGGCATAATAACCTCCGATGACCCAATAAGGAGGCACAACATCCATGACCATCGACAAAGACATGAACCCGTTCTCCGGTGAAGAGGTGGAAACGGACGGCATTTACGCCAACGAGGCGGGACGCGAGGAGCTGCTGCGGCGCGGCGATACGTTCCCTTCCGACCTGACGCTTGGCAAAACCGAGTGGGAGCTCGTCAGTCTGCCGCTGGAAAGCCAAGAGGCCGAGCTGTACAAAGACGAATCGTCGGAAAACAAAGCGCTGCGCAAGCATCTGGATCTTGGCACACGTTCGCCAAAAACACGCACCTAGCGCATTTTTGCGATACCGTCATTTAGATATACATTGATTAAAAAGGGCTGTCTCCTGCGTTGAATATGAGCTGCCTCCCGGCCTGGCCAGAGGAGTGCAGCCGTATCCAAAACGCCGGAACAGCCCTGTTTTTTTGCGGAATGGTTATTTCCGCCCGTAGTCGGCTTTGATTTCGCCCCACTTCTTGGTCTCCCACTTGAGCACCTTGTTCGGGTAGCTGTTGCTCTTGAGCCATTGGACGGCCCGGTCGACCAGCGTCCAGATTTGCTCGGTGGAGGCGTCGCGTACGAGGTTGCTCGCTACCGCTTTGTTGCGCACCCAGCTGAGCGCCGTTCTGGAGTCGCTGTACACGGTCATGCTGCTGCCCTTCTTCTTCAGATACGCCAGCGCATGCACGATGGCGAGAAACTCGCCCATGTTGTTTGTGCCCTTGGGAATCGGCTCATGGAAAAAAATCACTTCTCCCGTTCGCGTACTGACCCCCTTGTATTCGACAATGCCGGGGTTGCCGGAGCAGCCGACGTCGACGGAAATGCTGTCGTAGTCGACTTCCTCGGGTTCGCTCCCCGCTTGCGAGGAACGCGTGCGGCCGGCGCCGTAGGATCCCGCCGTCTTGCTTCCGCCGCCGCTTGCTGCGCTCTGCGCTTTGCTTGCCGCGGCGAAAGTCGCCTTCCAGCCTTTGGCGTAGGCCGCCTTCGCTTCCGCTTCGCTCTCGAACGCTTTAAATTTTGCCTGCGGATAACCGTTCGTTTGCGCTTGGCATTCCGCCCATGTCGTGTAAACGCCGGGCTGCTTGCCTACCCAGACGACGTAATATTTCGATTTGGCCACGGATTTGTTCAACTTCCTTTCTGTTTACCGTGCATTCGCCTGCTTGAAGAAGTCGATCAGCACCGCGCCGTATTTCATAAACTTCGCTTCGCCGATCCCTTTGATCTTCAACATCGCCGCCGGATTCGTCGGACGCACCTCAGCCAGCTCGCGCAGCGTGCTGTCGGAGAAGACGACGTATGGCGGCACCTTGTCGCGGCGGGCGATGTCCATCCGCAGCTGCCGCAGCTCCTCGAACAGCCCGTCCGGCGCGGCCGGACGTTCTTCCTCGCGGCGCACCCGCTGCACGACCTTCGCTTCGCCGGTCAGCACTTCCAGCGCCGCCGGAGTCAGCTTAAGCACCGGATACTGGCCGTCGGTCAGCGACAGGTAACCTTCGGCCGCCAGCATGTTAATCATGTCGGCGATGTCTTTTTCCGTAAGCTTTTTCAGCAGCCCGTAGGTAGGTAAGCTGTCGAAGCCGAGCTCCAGTACCCGCTTGTTACGCGATCCCTTAAGCACCGAGGCAACCGTCGTGACCCCAAACCGCTCCCGCATCCGCTTGACGCACGAAAAAATCATCTGCGCCGTCACCGTAATGTCGGTCATCTCGGTATCGCCGCTGCAGTTGCCGCATTTGCCGCATTCTTCCTCGGACATATCGCCGAAGTAACGGACGATATATTTTTGCAGGCACATCGTTGTATGGCAGTAGTCGATCATTGAGCGCAGCTTGCGCTGTTCGTGCGTTTTGCGTTCGGGATCCATCACGGACTGTTCGATCAGAAACTTCTGGATATGAATATCCTGGGGGCTGAACAGCAGGATGCAGTCGCTTGGCTCGCCGTCGCGTCCGGCGCGGCCCGCTTCCTGGTAATACGCCTCCATGTTTTTCGGCATATTGTAATGGATGACATAACGCACGTTCGACTTGTCTATGCCCATGCCAAACGCATTGCTCGCCACCATCACCTGCACCTCGTCGTACAGGAACGCGTCTTGGCTCTCTTTGCGCTCCTTGTCGGTCATGCCCGCATGGTAACGGCCGACGGCCACGCGTTTCTTCAGCAGCGCTTCGTACAGCGCGTCGACTTCCTTGCGGGTGGCGGCATAAATGATGCCGCTCTCGCCTTTGCGCGCGCCGATGTAGCCGCCCACGAAGTCGCGTTTGTTCTCGCCTTTGACGATGCCAAACGTCAGATTGGCCCGGCCAAAGCCGGTCATAAACTGGTTTGGTTCCTGCAGGCGAAGCAGTTCGACGATGTCGCGGCTGACCTCCGGCGTCGCCGTCGCAGTAAAGGCGGCCACAATCGGCCGCTGCGGCATCTGTGCGATAAAGCCGTGAATCGCGCGGTAGCTCTGGCGAAAATCGTGGCCCCACTGCGATACGCAGTGCGCCTCGTCGATCGCCACCAGCGGCACGTCCAGCGTGTTGATCAGCTCCTGAAACCGCTCCGTCTCCAGGCGTTCGGGAGCAATGTACAGCAGCTTGTATTCGCCTTTGGCCGCCTTGCGGATGCGTGTCTCGGCTTGCGCATAAGTCAACGAGCTGTTGATAAAAGCCGCGGAAATACCGTAGCTGTCCAGACCGTCCACCTGATCTTTCATCAGCGAGATCAGCGGCGATATGACGATCGTCGTGCCGGAGAACAGCAGCGCGGGAATTTGGAAGCAGATCGACTTCCCGCCGCCCGTCGGCATAATGCCCAGCGTATCCTGCCCGCTGATGATGCTGCGGATGATGTTTTTCTGCCCCTCCCTGAAGGCCGGGTAGCCAAAATATTGCTGCAGCAGCGCTTCCGCCCGCGTCAAGCTTACTTGCTCCAAACCCACCGTGTGTTCCTTCCTTTCCATGCTATGGTTAATTATTATTATCTTGCTTGTCCGCTTGGACGCGGCGCGACACGATCGGCTGGCCGTCCCATAATAGCTGGGTCTCCGCTCTGCGGTTTTGCATATCCGGTTCTTCGAGCAGCAGGAAGAAATTTTTGGTCGGCAGCTCCCCCAGCCCATGCTTGGCGGACAGCTTATCCAGGTACGGCCGCATGTTCTCGTGGTTGCCGGACATGTTGTCGCCCATCCCGGAGAAAGCGTAGAGCGCGCTGGCGACCGGCACTCTTTTGACCCGAAACCGCTCGACCGTCCGCAAATAAAAATCCCAATCCCAGTAATGGAACATCTCCGTATCAAACGGCCCCAACGTGTCGTGAAGCACTCTGCGATACAAGCAGCCTGACGAGAAAAACGTGGAAAACTTCCGCATCCCTTCCACATCGTGCTCATAAGCGAAGGTAAACCGTTTGGTCGGCCGCCGCATGCCATCTTCGATCACATAGTCGAAAATCTCCACATCGGAGTAAACGAGGTCGCTGTCCGCGAGCTCCGCGATCATCCGCTCCAGGTGACCCGGCAGCAGCAGATCGTCGTCGTCACACAGCATAATCAGATCGCCCGTTACTTCCTGCAAGCCGCGATTGCGGGCAAACACATGTTTTTGGTTGCCCTCCTGGTTAACGACCTTGATATTTAATTCAGGGTATAACTCGGCTGTAAAATCTACCGGCTCCCCGTTGTCATTCACAATGATGATTTCCATATGCCGGTACGTCTGCCGCGACAACGCCTCCAGCAGCTCGCACAAAATATCCGGCCGGTTATAGGTCGGAATGATGACCGAAACAAGCGGTCGCTCCATAAGCTCATCTCCCGCAACTTCGTCGTTCCCTGTTTGATGCAGGGCGCGATTTTTATGGATTCTATTATAGCACAATTTCAGACCGCCTTCGCAGCTTCGATAGAACGAATTCCGCCCGACTGCACCAACATGGTTTCCCGGCACACGCGATTCTTGTCGATTATTAGACCGCTCTCTCTAGTGGCGGAAGCCCGGATATGCTAAGATGAAATTAGGCGGATTTTGCGAAATGGGGATGAATGGATGGATTATTTCAAGCAATTTTTTTCCAATTTGACGGTGAGGCGCTTCTTCATCATCTTACTGATCTGCGTTCTGTTGATTACGATAAGAGATATGCTGAATTTGGTGCTTTTAACCTTCTTAATTGCTTATGTCATGAACAGTATGCAGCAGGCAGTATCCCGGAAGACGAGCAAATTTCTGGTCATTAACAGCAAGATTATCATTGTCGTTTTATATTTGGCGCTGGTCTCGGTTGTCGTTCTGGCCCTCGTCCATTATTTGCCGAAGCTGCTCGTTCAGCTTATACAGCTCAAAAACGTGATGATCAGCTTGACGACCATGCCGATGCCGGAAGATGAATTTTTGCGTTATATCTACCGTACGCTGAAAGAATTGAACCTGCAAAACTACGTCAAACAAGGGTTTGAATATATTTTGCGGGCCAGCAATTGGGGAACGACCTTCGTCATGTCGCTCATTTTGAGCTTTGTGTTTATTCTCGAGAAAAACCGCATCGTCTCTTTTACCTCAAGGCTCAAACAAAGCAAAATTTCGTGGCTGTATGATGAGCTGGAGTATTTCGGGAGAAAGTTCCTCTTGTCCTTCGGTAAAGTCATCGAAGCGCAAATTTTGATAGCGCTGTGCAACACAGTGCTGACTACGATTGGCCTGTGGATTCTCGGGTTCAACTATTTGTTTGCGCTGGCGATTATCGTCTTCCTGCTGAGCTTGGTCCCGGTGGCGGGATTCCTCATTTCGCTCATTCCGCTTTGCATCATCGGTTACAATATCGACGGCATCACGATGGTTATCTATGTGGTCATTATGATCGCCGTGCTTCATTTCATCGAAGGTTACTTCCTGAATCCAAAGCTCATGTCCTCCAAAATGAACCTTCCGATGTTTTACACGTTCCTTGTGCTTCTTTTCTCCGAGCATTATTTGGGGGTATGGGGCCTGATTGTGGGTATCCCGATTTTTATCTTTTTGCTGGATATTTTGGATGTGGATACGTCGAGTTGAAGAAACGCCGGCCCGGGTTGGGTCGGCGTTTTTTAGTGGTCGGTTGTGGTACAAAGTACTGGACTAAAACATCTTTGCTGCCCAAAGTTGCTAGAATCCATATGAAAGAAACTTAGTGAGTATAGAACCAATTTAGACTAGCACTGCTAAGCTACAATCCTCGACTGAGTGACGAACACTCAATCAAAGTTGACAATTACAACGCACAATTTGTATTGGATGCCAAGCTTGCCAGTCTTTTAATAAATCATCGAAAATTACTAAGCCACTTTCCGTCTTATTATCCATTATTTCCATTCATTAACATCTTTTAAACCAACTACTCCTTTATCTAGCACCGCTGTGTAAACCCATTTAAATTCTTTTGTTTCCGAATCAGTTCTGTTCGGGTATGTTATAGAAATTTTTTCTTCAACATAAATTTGATACTCATTGCTTTTTTTATCTATTTTTATATCTTTAATAGTATATTCAATTAACTCTTCTTTGATTTTTTTCACATTTAAATTGGAGATAAGCTGTTTCTGAGAATTGTATAAATTACTTTCTGAAATTAAAGAAGGTTCCACTAGTGAAAAATCATTATTATTTATTGCATCAATCAATGTTTGTTCATAATTTTGAATTAACAATTCTAGATAAAACGTATCCGCTTTCGCACTTCCTTGTTCTAACAGCTCCTCCTTGGAAGGAACTAGATTAGGCAAAGAAGCGGGGGCAGGCGTAGGAGTAGCGGCGGGAGTCTGAGTATCTAAATTACTTTTTATTTTAGCATTCTGTGGATTTTCAGCGCGCTCTGAAGTAGATGGTTTTAGGAAACTACAAGCTGAAAGTAAAAGTAGTACTATTATAAAAGAATAAAATAATATTTTTTTCATAGATCTATACTCCTTAAAAAATATCAGAATAAAATTGTTTGTTCCAAAAAGCACCAGATGGATATTTTCCCCTCCAACTTACATTAAGTTGGAGGGCCACACATTTTATTCCGACTGTATCTAATTTCGTTCTTTTGAAAGCATCTTTAGAGCTTCATTTGGTTCGTCAACATTCAATCTTTGCCATACTGATGCTTGAACTGCTGCAGAATTCCCACCAAAATACTTCAGATTGTTCTTAGAACCACTTCCGCTTTCTGCATAAATTGTTCTTATAATTTCTTCTTCACTTGCGCTTTTAATATCTAAGCCACTTAATGCATTTATAATGACATTCGCCCCTCCAGTAGCACCATGTTGAACTGATCTTGACCAAATAACATTTTTCAATGCGAAACTATGTTGATCTACATCAAATCCAATATCGTTCTTTAATTTACTTATAGTCTTATCATAATACTGCTCTTTCGTATAATCGTGTTGCAATTGTAAAAATACGTTACTATTTTCATTTGCTATTTCCTTCCATGTACTATTGAACTTCTCGCCATATTTATTTCCATCTTTTTCGTAAGCAGAAAGTAATCTTGCATAATAGTCATCATCCTTATCCTTCAGCCACTTAGTAAACGATAATGGGACATTAAATGTACTTGCAAATTGATAGGCACCATAAGAGGCACCACCTAGATCCCCATTCCCGTTCGAGACTGTCCCTGGCTTCCCATTAGATTCATACTTTTTAGATAATATCCCTAACTGTGAATTATTACCCGTCCCCTCAGAACCATTAAATGATTGATTACTACTGGTTTCTTTCGAAGAAATCCCATTACTAGGACTCGGGTCTATGCTTGGCACAGCTCGATACAAATCTGCAATTCGTTTTAGATCGTCCGCACCTGTTACAGTAGGATCCTCTGAAGCTGTTTTTATAGTAACGTTGACAGTCCCAGAATCTACAGATCATGTAATCTGGTTGGCAGAGGAATCTTTACCCGATGCGTTTGCAGTCGTCGCTACGTCTCTGACCGAAACTTGTAGTTTATTATCATTTGATATTCTAAACATGGTTCCATCACTTGCTACGCCTTGCCCGTGTACCATGTCATTCAAATTGTAAGTCACGATCTGATTGCCTAGAGCAAGTGTCGCCGTTCTCGTGTTCTCATTCCACTGTACAGATCCACCCAGTCCTTTGGCTATATCTGTCAAATTACCCGTAGATACTCCATTCTCCACTCGGGCATTTCCAATCTGTTCCCCTCCCACTGTAATATTCGCTGGAGTGGAATACCAATCTGGATATAGCGCATGTAAAACTTCATCTTTGCTATACACACTTCCATTCTCGTCCTTATACCAACCCTTATTCTCTATTTCATTTTGAGCCCATATTGCATTACCATCATCGCCTTTCGCCATTTCTCTTAACGCATCTTCATACTCTTGACTATAAGTCGCCGTCGCCGCAGAATGTCCACTTGGATCAACAAACATAATTGGATTATTCGTCACATACGTATATAGATTCAAGCTGAGTGGATTAGAATCCTCGCCCCAATAGCTATCTTCGGAAATAAATCTTCCTGGATCGGCTACACTAAGTTGGACAATAAAAATGAGGGCTTGTAGAATAAACCTATCATTCAAAGGAGCGGATCTCTACAATGCCAAAACAACAACGATGTACCTTTACAGCAGAATTCAAAAAACAAATGGTGGAACTCTATGAAAACGGAAAATCCAGAGCAGCAATTGTAGAGGAATATGACCTCACAGCCTCCGCTCTAGATCGCTGGATCAAACAGGCCCAATCGACGGGCTCCTTCAAGGAGAAGGACAATCGCTCTTCCGAAGACAATGAGCTGGTTGCCTTACGAAAAGAGAACCAGCGTCTGAAAATGGAGGTGGATATTTTAAAGCAAGCCGCGCTGATCATGGGACGAAAGTAGCTATCATCCAGAACAACCGTGATAAATACTCGGTATCAGCAATGTGCGACGTCCTGCAAATCGCAAGAAGTACGTTTTACTATGAAGCGAAGGAACAAGCGAATGAAGACGATGTCACGGAAGCGATTACGGACATTTTCCATAAGAATCGAAAAGCTTACGGTACGCGCAAGATCAAAGTCAAGCTCCAGGAACGTGGTTTCGTCGTCTCCAGGCGTCGAATTGGTCGGATCACGAAAGAGCAAGGGCGCAATATAAACCTCTTAAGGTCGCGTGTAATGAAGCGTCTACAGCCAATACACTGAGTCGCCAATTCGATCAGACCGAGGCTAAACGATTCGTTGTCAGCGATCTAACGTATGTGAAGGTTCAAAATCGTTGGCATTACATTTGTGTACTTATCGACCTGTTCAATCGAGAGATCATCGGCCATAGTGTAGGTCCTCATAAGGATGCTGCGTTGGTTTCTCGTGCCTTTGCGACGGTTCAGGGTGATTTATCTCAGATTCAATGCTTCCATACCGACCGCGGCAGCGAGTTTAAAAATCAAAAGATGGATGAGCTTTTGGAGACATTTGAAATTGGCCGATCCCTAAGCGCGAAAGGCTGCCCTTACGATAACGCTGTGGCCGAGGCGACCTACAAGATTATGAAAACGGAGTTTGTGAATCAGATGAATTTCCAGAGTCTTCGTCATCTGGAACTGGAATTATACGATTATGTGAACTGGTTTAACAAGCATCGGATTCATGGATCACTAGGATACATGACACCTGTTCAGTATCGCCATGCAGCCCTTAAAAAAGTTGTCTGATTTACTGTTGACAATCCATCCCGTATACGAATTGTAATAACGTGCACGTAGGTAATACAACCCTGTTTCCTCATCTAAAAACTCTCCTGCGTACCGAATCGCGTTGCTATACTGCTCCACCGTCAAGATTGCGTTGCCGAAAATATCATAGTCGTACTGATTCTCCACAACGCCTGCTTCACTCACGGTCTGAACGACATCTCCATGACCGTTGTACAAATAATATGACAGCTTGTCTAAGTTATCGATTCGAGCTATGTAATTAATACCTTTAACATACCTTACCGTCACCTGATCGGTTGCATCGGTTTCCAAAATGACATACTGCCGGTCGTATAGATAGTTCGTCACTTTCTCTGCATATCCATCCTTAGAATTGCGTACGGTTTTACGTGTCCGGAGATCGTCGCCATTGTACACATAGTCAAGAGTGACCCGCTCCCCGGCTTTCACCTTCTCCATCTGCTTCAACCGGTTGAAGCCGTCGAAGGTACTGCTAACTTTCTCCAGCAGCGTGTTCAGTTCGTCCGCCACTTCGTCGCCGTACAGGTTGCCTCCGGTTGTCTGCCTCATGCTCTTGGAATGTGGACGCAAATAGCTGACCTTCTGGCGTATTTCATTGCCATTCTCATCGTACAGATAGCCGGTGGTCTTTTCCAGCGCTTTCTTGCCCTCAGCATCCAGCATCGTTTCCACAAGCTGAAGCAGCTCGTTCGCCGCGGAATACACGTACTCGCTTTTCTTTACCGTGTACTGCACTTCCGCTTGGGTACCGGGGTCGTTGTAACCGCTCGGCTGCTCGGACGTGTAGGTCTCCTGCTGAGACTGACGGTTACCTGCACGGTCATAGCCGTATACGGTAGTCTTTCCAGGAGCTTCCACCTTCTCAATTCGCCCTGCGGCGTCATAGCTGTAATTGGTTTTACCGAAGCTATCCGTCTTCGTCGCTTGACGTCCCGCATCGTCATAAGTGTAACTGTATAGGGATATTTCGCTGCCGTCCGGTTTTTTGTTAGCCAGCGATACAAGCCTGTTGTTCCGGTTAAAAACATACTCCTCACGTACGCCGCCTTGATACTCAATCGACGTCCGGTTGCCGTTCACATCGTAGCTGTACGCTGTGATTTTGCCGTTAAAGTCAACATGCTCCATCCGGCTCGATTTGTCGTAACCATAGGTCGTCGTAAAGCCCTTCGCATCGGTTACAGTCTCGATGTTGCCGATGTCGTCGTAGGTAAGGCTAGCTGCATAACCCCGTCTTTTTCAATGCGTTTCAATTGGTTGCGACTGTCGTAGGTGAAGCTGCTTGTGCCGCTATCGTCCTTCATTGAGATTCGGTTACCCACTTCGTCGTAAGCATACATAATCCGGTCGCCGGTTTCCGCTACTGATTTCTCTACGAGGAAGTTGCGGTTGTCGTACTGGTACTTCGTATGGTTGCCGAGGCGGTCAATCATAACCGCCACGTTCGCAGTGATGTCGTACTGGTAGCGGATCGAACGGTTTGCCGCATTCGTCGTTTCCCGCAGCAAACCGAAAGCGCCGTAGCTATATTTCGTTGCTTTTCCTAGGCCATCATCGATCATGTATAGCTTATTACCGGCTTTGTCATAGTCGTATGCTGTGGCAACACCAAGCGGATCAGTCACCTTGGTTAGTCGGCCTGCTGCATCGTACTCGTAGGAGGTGGAGTGACCCAATGCGTCGGTTTCCTTGACCTTCTGCCCCGTCGCATTGTACCGGTATGCCTGCGTAAACAGCCCTGGCTCGTTACGCGCGGCCAGTTCCGGATCGATCATTTTCACCAGACGGTTGGCTAGATCATACTCGTACAGCGAACCGTACCGTTCTTCATCGGTATCGCCCGACAAATATCCTTTAGCATCGATTTTCTTGATGATGTTGTCGTTCGCATCGTACATATTGCGCTGAACGACAACATGATACGCATCAGTTACAGTAACAAGTCGATTGAGCTTGTCGTAGCCGTAAGTCACACTATTTTGCTGAACGTTTGTTACGACGATCCTGTTGCCGGCAAGATCGTACTGGTAGGCCAGCGTATGCTGCTCCGGATCCGTGACCGTTTGCAAACGGTTCATGTTGTCGTACGAATAGCGGGTTTCGAAATTTCGTTCGTTACGCTCAGAGACTTTGTTGCCTACTTCGTCGTAATTATACTGTTTAAACAGGGCGGCTCCGTTCAGCAGTTATTAATCGAAGCCTGGCCTGGGTTATTGGATGTTTTAGAAGTGGACACATCAAGTCGAAAAAGGATCGCCGACCCGGAGAGTGTGAGTCGGCGATCCTTTTTTATCTTTGTGCTGGGAGCAGCGATTCTCTGATTACTTCCCTTTTTGGGTATTCACCTTGTTCATTTTATAGTTAATTTCTTCTATAGCTTCTTCTGCACATTGTACAATTTGCTGTTTAGGATGGCTTAAGTATGTTTTGATCACCGAAAGATACTTAGCCTTGCGGGAAAAACCAAGACATAAAATAATATCTTCAAGATAGGTAACGTTGACAGTCTCGAGATCGTTAAGTAGAGGATCCCATTCTATATCTTCCCCAATATTTTGATGAACGGCAGCAAGACTCATAGCATTAAATAAACTTTCCTTAATTGCCCCATCCTGTTCTCTACGGGCATGTTCCATCATTTCGTAAATAAGAACTTTCACCATCTCTTTATTGACTTTACCATATTCAAGTATGTCCGCAATTTCATCTATCTTGCGCTCTGGACAATCCGAATTTATAGCATCTCGGTACATTTGCAATATATCAGCCATGTCAGCCTCCTTAATTAATCGTTGATATTAAAGTTAGTTTTGTTAACTATAGAAATGATCCCTTTAAACCTCCTCACTTTGACATGTGCATATCGATAACCAACAATATTATATTCCATTAGTTAATATAATAGGCCCCTTCCGGCAGCACAGTATTATTATTAACAACAACTTCCCCCACACCATTGGGAATCCAAGCAACTCTTGAATCATTGTCAAACTCATAGTTTCCTGTCACAGTATGTCCCCGCACATCGGTATGCACAAAACCATCGTTAGTATAGTACGCATTTGGAGCGAGCCTCCTCTCAATCGAATCAGAAATAAATATTCCCTTATCTCCAGAAATGATCTGGCTAATGTAAAAGTTTATTGTATTACTCGAAGAACTTGGCCCTTCAATACTTGGTGTGATAGATGGTGCGGTGATAGGGATATGAACGTCATTTATCAACTTTTCATCGTAGAAAGGACTATCTGGACTGAAGATTCCTCTCGGATGGAAGACTCCGTCAGCATCCATGCTCTTTTTTCCTTTTAAAACCCTTACTATCCAATCTTCCGCAGAATTTGACCCAGCCGGTGCACTTGCATCAGGCCCATGAACTCTCACTGTCCATTTTTCTCCATCCTGATCCCATTTATATTCGAATCCTTCCTGTGCCCCTCCCTCAATTGGAGTTAAAATCCTTCCTTTTGCATTTGAGGGTATCCTTGAAAGAATATCCTCAATAGTGGTTCCTTTAAGACCAGTAAAATCTCCTACTTTACCGCTTCCAAGTAGATTCGAACTCACTTTTAGACCAGTAAGATATATTATTAACTCCTCTTGGGTAATTGGAAATGTTTCTACTTCCATTCCTCTGATAGTTGTCGGAAATCTCGTTATAACCGGCTTATCCTGTAATATCGGGAAACTATCTATGTCGGGTTCTTGCATTTCATCTAGAGGAAAGATTTCAATCCCCAATTCAGGTTGAATTATAGGAAATTCGTTTACTAACGATCCCAAATCCTTTTCTATTTGATTAGATAAAAATAATATTTGTCCTTCCCTTATTTTATTAACGTCTTGAATATTGTTTAATCTTGCAATTTGGTCAATGGAAACACCGGTCGCATTTGATATCCTTGTTAGATTATCTCCAGATTTAACAGTATAAGTGTTATCATCATTTAATGTAAAATCCCTATTAACAAATGAAGGAGACGCAGTATCTATTGGAGCTACTGTTAGTGTAGGTTCAATAGCTGGGGCTTCTGGTACATTTATATGCAGAGGCTGAACCAAGGGTCCAATCAGTGGCGGTGATATTGTTGGTCCAACAAATTGTGTATTCTCCAGATTATTTGCCCTAATTCTATCAATATCCTCCTGGGACTCTCCCGCAGGGGTTGGATTTGCAGTTAACCCACCAACAAATACACCAGTTACCATGCCCCATAATCCAGCTCGTGAAGCAGATGCCGCTGTTTCGAATACATCAGTAATATAAGATCCAATTGAAACTGTTATAGAATGTCCGGTTGGATCAAGATATTTCAATGGATCATTATGCGCATAAGTATACCTGTTTAAGCTAAGCGGGCTCGTATCCTCACCCCAATAACTATCTTCCGATATAAACCTCCCCGTATACGGGTTATAGTAGCGCGCTCTGAGATAATACAGTCCCGTTTCCTCGTCCAGAAACTCTCCGGCATACCGGATGGCGTTCCCATTCTGCTCGATCGTCAATGTCGGGTTACCGAAAATATCATAGTCGTATTGGTTTTCCACAACGCCTGCTTCATTTACCGTCTGAACGACATCTCCATGACTGTTGTACAGGTAATACGACAGCTTGTCTGACTGATCGATGCGAGCAATGTAGTTGATTCCTCTAATGTACCTTGTCGCCACCTGATCGGTTGCATCGGTTTCCAGAATAACGTACTGACGGTCGTACAAATAATTCGTCACTTTTTCCGCATAGCCGTCCTTCGAGCTACGAACCGTTTTGCGGGTGCGGAGGTCGTCGCCGTTATAAATATAGTCGACGGTTACCCGCTCCCCGGCTTTCACCTTCTCCATCTGCTTCAACCGGTTGAAACCGTCAAACGTACTGCTTACTTTTTCCAGCAGCGTACTCAGTTCGTCCGCCACTTCGTCGCCGTACAGGTTGCCTCCGGTTGTTTGCCTCATGCTCTTCGTATGCGGACGCAAATAGCTGACCTTCTGGCGTATTTCATTGCCATTCTCATCGTAAAGGTAACCGGTCGTCTTTTCCAACACTTTCTTGCCGGCATCCAGCATCGTTTCTGTAAGCTGAAGCAGTTCGTTCGCCGCGGAATATACATACTCGCTTTTCTTCACCATGTACTGTACTTCCGCTTGGGTGCCGGGGTCGTTGTAGCCGCTCGGCTGCGTGGACGTATAGGTCTCCTGCTGAGACTGACGGTTACCGGCACGGTCGTAGCCGTATACGGTCGTCTTGCCAGGCGCCTCCACCTTCTCAATCCGCCCTGCGGCATCATAGCTGTAATTGGTTATCCCAAAGCTGTCCGTCCTCGTTGCTTGACGTCCCGCATCGTCATACGTATAGCTGTATTTGGAAATTTGGCTGCCGTCCGGCCCTTTATTGGCAAGCGATATCAATCTGTTAGTTCTGTCAAAAACATACTCCTCTCGCACACCGCCCTGATACTCAATCGACGTCCGATTGCCGTTCTCATCGTAGCTGTAAGAAGTTGTTTTGCCGTTAAAAGCAACATGCTCCATCCGGCTCGATTTATCGTAACCGTAGGTCGTCATAAAGCCCTTCGCATCAGTTACAGTCTCGATGTTGCCGATCTCGTCGTAGGTGTACGCTAGCTGCATCACGCCGTCTTTTTCAATGCGCTTCAATTGATTGCGGCTGTCGTAGGTAAAGCTGCTTATGCCGCTGTCGTCCTTCATTGAGATCCGATTACCCGCTTCGTCGTACGCATACATAATCCGGTCGCCGGTTTCCGCTACCGATTTCTCAACGAGGAAGTTACGGTTATCGTACTGGTACTTTGTATGGTTGCCAAGCCGGTCAATCATAACGGTTACGTTCGCCGAAAGGTCGTGCTGATAACGGATCGAACTGTTTGCGGCATTCGTCGTTTCTCGCAGCAAACCGAATGCGCCGTAGCTATATTTCGTTGCTTTTCCTCGGCCATCAATCATATATAGCTTATTGCCTGCTTTGTCATAGTCGTATGCCGTGGCAACACCAAGCGGATCAGTCATCTTGACCAGTCGGCCTGCCGGATCATACTCATACGAGGTGGAGTGACCCAATGCGTCCGTTTCCTTAACCTTCTGTCCTGCCGCATTGTACCGGTATGCCTGTGTAAGCAACTCCGGCTCGTTACGCGCGGCCAGTTCCGGATCGATCATTTTCACCAGACGGTTGGCTAGATCATACTCGTACAGCGAACCGTATCGTTCTTCATCGATACCACCCGACAAATATCCTTTGGCATCGATTTTCTTGATGACATTACCATTCGCATCATACATATTGCGCTGAATGACAACATTGTAGGCGTCGGTTACAGTAACAAGTCGATTCAGCTTGTCGTAGCTGTAACTCACGCTATTTTGCTGAGCATTCGTTACGATGGTTCTGTTTCCAGCAAGATCGTACTGGTAAGCCAACGTATGCTGCTCCGGATCTGTGACCGTTTGCAAATGGTTCATGTTGTCGTATGAATAGCTGGTTTCGAAGTTTCGTTCATTGCGTTCAGCGATTTTGTTTCCTGCCTCGTCGTAATTATACTGTGTAGACAGATCGGCTCCGTTCACCTTGCGAATCGTTTGCTTAACTCGATTCAAGGCGTCGTACGTATAACGCACCGTAAAAGCTTCCCTATCTTCTGAACTTGACACGGCAAATGCGCGCGGTTCGATTTCTTTCACCCGATTGCCCACCGAATCGTACTCGTAGCCGGTGATTACTCGAAGCTTGTCCGGATATTCGTCATCCTTCAGTTCGGGAACGTTATACCCGGCCTCGCTATCGAAATCGTCCGAATCGACCAGTTGAATACGCTGCGTCACCCTGTTCATGCTGTCATACGTAAATTTCGTAAAGTCGTATTGATCTCCGTCACGCAGCTTTTCAGTCTTGATGATGTTGCCGTTCCGATCATAACGATTTCTGGCAAATGCCCCGCTGTTATCCGCAACAGTAGCAACTGCGTTATTATCGTAATACGTATAGATTGTTTCCCGATAAAATGCCTCATCCTTGGAATCCGAGATGCTTTTCTTGATCATATTGCCCATAGGGTCATATGTATACGCTTCTACGGCATACACCACATTCCCGCTCTTATCCAAATCAAGCTGCGTTCGCTTCTCGGTCACTTTTCGATTGGCGTCATATTTGAATAATGTAATACTTCCCCGTTTATCCTTCGATGCTGTCATATTGCCAACCAGATCGTACTTATCCTCTGTCACCTGCCCGTAAGGATCTGTCGTCGTCTTCATTTGGCCGAACGCATTGTAGCTATATGAATTCGTATTGTTTAGCTGGTTTGTCTCTGAAATTTTGCGTCCCTGCTTATCATACGTATAAGCGATTGTTCCTCCATCAGCAAATGTTGCTTTCTCCAATGTGCCGTTAGGATTATAATCATACCTTGTCGTATTATTCCTTGCATCTGTATGTACCGTCACGTTCCCTAGCACATCATATTGATACGACGTGCTGTACTCCATTGCGTCGACAGATCTCACAACATAGCCTAAGCCATCGTATGCATAAACCGTTCCCAAGGAAGAGGAAATATCCCCCATAAACTGTATACCCGATACGACTTTTACCGCTTGCCCCCGGGCATTATATGCGATGTACTCGATACCTCGGCCATCCGGCGCAATAGTTGTCGTCCTTCTGTTTCTGGCATCATAAACATAGACCATGCCTGCCATTGTTTCGAGCAGGGTAGGAATGTCCTTTAGCGGGTCATAATCATTCGGGGCAATCTGTTTTATGAGATTGCCTGCTGCATCATACAAGTACCTCGTGACCGCAGTCAAAGTTCCATCAATCGGCGTAATTTTGCGGATCAGCAGGTTCACTGCATCGTATTCGTACCAGGTTGAAACTCCTCTTGCATTCACTTCTTCGATCAGATTGCCAGCTAAATCGTAACGATAAGCCATTGCTGCGCCAAGAGGATCCTTCTTTTTCTTAGGTCGTTTATCGTAATCGTACTCGTATATAGTTGCCTGTCCTTTGGCGTCTTTTTTACTCTTCACCTTGCCGTTCTTGTAATAATCGTAGCTCGTTGTCGATAAGACCCTGTCATAATATTCATTATCGAACTTCGCCGCGGCTAGCTGATCCGAGCTTAAGTCTGAAGTAGGAACGAGCAAAGCCTCTTGCATAACCCGGTTCCGACTATCATACACATACCTCCGTACATCGTAATTGCCATCCTCAACCTTCTGCAGCTTTGTAATTATGTTCCCTGCACGGTCGTACTCTTGAATCGCTTCCCGGCCAAAAGGACCGGAGGTTGTCTTAAGTCGTCCAGCCTTATCATATGAATACTCTACAAGATCACCGGCAGACGTTTCTACCGTATCCGCTTCCGATCCAGACTCTTGTCGCAGGAATGTCTCGCTGTTGATTAAATGGTTCAATTCGTCAAATTGCTTCCGTGAAACCTTATAGAAACGGTTTACACCGTCCGTCCGGATATATTCCTTCTTCGTAATCGAATTTCCGGAAGGATCGTATTCCTGTAGCGTCCGATTACCTACCTCATCAAAGCTCTCTATTTGATCTCCTTTAGCGGAATAGGCAAACTGCACAGAAGTTCCGTCAGGATAGTCGATCCGATACGGCTTGTCGAAGATCGTCAGGAATGTCGTCGTTACACGTCCCGCCCGATCTGTTTTCGCCCCCATGGCCTTGCCGCTAAGATCGTAATCGTAACGCTCCGCAATGCCGTCCGGATACGTCTTCTCTTTCGGCAGGCCGTTCAAATAGTATGCAATCTTCGTTTCTCTACCGAGTCCATCCGTCTCCGAAATGACGTTGCCGGAGCCGTCGTAAACGAATCTCTTCGTAAAGTACGCCGATCCGCTACTCGCATTAAGCGAAAATGTTTGGGCGGAAATAACCTTGGTCTGTTTATCATTCATATCGTACTCATAGACGGTCCCGATCGAGCTGCCGGGCTGAGCCGCATTATACCCTTCGCCATCCGCTTCCTTAACCAGATTGCCTCTAGCATCGTATTCCCGATAAGCCAAGACTTCACGGCTGGTCCCGTCGAAAGCCACAGCCTTTACTAACCTGTTTAGAGGGTCATACTCGTATTCAATGCCAGGCGCCTTATCGTCAGCTATATTGGCATAACGGGAATCGATTTCTTTGATGCGATTGCCAACCTCGTTATATATAATTCTGGATGTATTGCCCAACGGATCAATTGTTTTCACCACTCTGCCAAGCCCGTCATATTCGTAGGAGGTAACGTTTTCTGCTCCCAATACAGTTATCGTTTCCGACAGATTGTTGCCTTTCTTATCGTTACGATAGGTGGTTATCTTGATGCCACCGCCGTTTCCGTACGGCTCCGTTTTGGCAACCAGCTTATTGCGGTAGTCGTAAGCATATTGTGTCGTATCGTAGCCGCTGCCGTTAAAAATCTGCGCCAGCACCGTATTGCCGGCGTAGTCCTGCTCGTATTTTCGCAGATAGGAGCCGTGCTCCGTGTAATCGCCGTTTCCGTCCGACTCCCGGTAAGCCCCGCTTTCTTCCTTCAGCCGTCCGGCGAAGTCGTAATGGTACGAAAATAAACGGAACGCTGTCTCGGCGGCGTCGGCATATTGCTTCATCTGCGTCTTGTTGCCGTTGTTATCGTAGCTGTAACTAATATGGCCCGTTCTTGCGTCGTCGATTTTACGAAATTCGTCCGTCAGCTTGTTTACCGCATTATACGCGGAAGATATATCGGACGATACCGTATCCACTCCGTCCGTGAACTGCCCCTGCTTTGTTCTTATGGCGTTGCCATTCAAGTCATAAGCGTATGCCGTGTACAGATAGTTCGGAGAGCCGTCCCGGTATAGCTTTTTCATCGTCATTCTTCCAAGTGCATCAAACAATGATTCGGTTACTTTGCTGCCGGGAACTTTCTGAACCGCAATCTTCCCTAACGCATTGTAAGCATAGGACGTTTCGTTGCCGAGTGCATCCCGCTTCACGGTCATGCGTCCTAGGCTATCGTACTCGTAGCCGGTCGTATAATTTCGCGCATTGGTTTCGCTCAGCTTGTTGCCCGTATAGTCATAAGTATAGGTTACCGCATCCATTCGGACGCGGTCCGGGGTAACTTCGGCCTTCAGTACCTTGCCTGCGATATCCGAATACAACTTCTGCACATAGCCTTCTTCATCGGTGATCGTTACAATGATCGGCATCTCGGTATCCCCGCTAAAGTTGTAGGCGATGGTTACGGCCCCCTTATCCACCGTGTCCTGCTCCATATACGTCTTTCTCGTTAAACGGTAGTTGCTGTCATAGTCGAGCAGAACACTATGTCCGTTCGCATCCGTTTCTTTCGTTTTGTTTCCTTTCGAATCGTATTCAACTTTTTTCAGCACATGCCATGCCCCGTTGTCGAACACGCTTGCTTGGACTAGAGCGCCCAGAATATCATATTCGTTGAGAAATGGCGTCTGCTCCGGGTCAGTATATTGAATTTTCATATTGGCAAAACGGTTCTCTTCGTAGCTGTATGCTTTGACACTGTTATCCGGCATCGTTTTCTTCATCAGCCGTTGAAGTGCGTCATATTCATACATTGTCTTGTTTCCCATGGCATCGTTTTCAGCTAGAAGACTGCCGTTGTTAAAGTCGTAAGCAAGTGTTCTGGCCGATTCCTGACCGTCTACCGTGCCGTACTCTTTCGTCAAATACGCACCCTTGACATCAGTTCCATTCGCATCGATACCATATTCGTATTGGGTGATAAAAGACTGTGAGCCAGTGGATACCTCCTTACGGGTCAAGTTGCCATAACTGTCATATTCATAGTCGGTAATTATATTTCCGCCTGCAACTTTGGCATTTACCCTTGTTTCTTTCGTAATATTTCCCTTGTCATCGATAGCGTAAATAATTTGATTCCTGGTATCCGCGTCTTGCTTCCAGCTTTTTTGCGAAAGAATGTGATATTTATCGTAAGCATAGGCATATACGACGGTCCTCTCATCATCCACAGGATAGCCGGTAGCATCCCTGATCGCTTCCGGTCCGGTGTAGTTGGTTAAGTTCCCGTATTCGTCATATCGGTAATTTTCAATCTTCTTGACCGGTTCGCCTACGGGCTCTCCACCGGAAACGTTGTACATAGCGGTCTCCTGCTTTTTGACCAACTTCAATTCATCTCGTTCACTGGTGATCGTCTCTTTATGATCTGCGCCGCTCTTATCCGTCACAACCAACTGCTGCAAACCATCATACGTATACTTGATCAGGTTGCCTCGCATATCGGTCTGATCGGTATAGTACCTGTATGTATCGCGCAAATAAATTTCATTGTACCCTTGATAGCCATCCGCTCCGAAGCCATCAGCTTCACCGGTGTATTTGTAGGTTGCCTTATCTTTCGTGTCTGTCACGAACCTGTCGGTCCATACCGCCTGCGTTGCATCGAACCCCTTCTTGATCAGCTCGCTTTGCTCAAAAACCTTACGGTATTGCATACTGCCCTTATCTTCATTCAGCTTTTTGGTGTACGTATCGTACACATAACGTTTGACCCGGTTCGTCTTCACATAATCGACCTGCACCAAATTCTCATACCGGTTATATGCGGAATATTGCGTGCCATTGCTGAAGGTGAAACCAAGGTCTGGCTGCTCGTACCAGTAGTGGTACTTGGGTTGGTTATCGACATCATACACTCGCTGCAATCTTGTCCGCATAACCTGCTTAGTCATTGAATCGACGAGAGTAGCCGATTTGTCGTACACCAACGCCTTATCTCCAGGAAGATGCACGATGACCTGATATTTCCCATCCAAATCTCCTGAATCCTTGGCATTTGGCCCCTGCGAGGCTTTATGACTATCGCTCGGATCCATCGGCAAGCTGCCTGCCGCTCCTACCCTATACTGATAGTCCTCTTTATATTCAAAGGTGATTACGCGCCCTACAGTGTCGGTAATTTGTGAGATGAGTCTTTTATTCCGAAACAAATCCTTCACATCGGCATATTCGAACTTGATCGTATTTCCGTATCGATCCACGATACCAAGCACACGCCCATCCTCGGCAAAATACGTTTTCTTCCCATCGTTACGGGTTACAACGAACTTGGAGGTCCCGTCCTCCTGTCCATTGCTGAAATCCGAGGATTCCGTAATGATGGTATCTTTGACGGTTTGGCCTTCCACGTTATAAAAGAATTTGCCGCCTTCTTCCTTCTTCTTTAACCGGTACACATCACCGCTGTCCGTGTGTAAAAAGATGTGGCTTGTGCCGTCCAAATTTTTTCGAACTTCCATTGCAGGAAAAGAAAACCTCATACCGACCCCTAGATTATATCGGTCTTCATAAAAAGTGGATGTCGACCAATCCGAAGATGCAACATCCACCCAAGCTCCATTTACATACTTCACTTTCATTTCTTGGATGTTGGATATCCCGCTTTTGTAAATGCGACGGATTTCCAGATCCATTCCACGCCTTCCCGGCAATACATAATCGGTTTGATTTAAAACAAGCTCGCCGCTCTGAGGATTGATACGCTCCTCCGTCGTATTGTTTTTTAAATAAACAGGAGACAGTAGCGTATTGTACTGATCTTTCGGGCCGATCAGGTTGTTCAACTGCTCCTCTACCGTTTCAGCCCACACCATCTGTGTCGGAATTGTCAGAAACAGCAAGACAAACACCCATACTTTATATAATTGATTCAAAAAATGACACCTCCAGCATATATCACCAACATAGTTCCGGTTTATTCATATTTGCTTTGATAGCTTTCAGCCAAAATAGCCTCTTGACTGGAGCCGCCGTTCAGCTTCTGAATGACATTTTCAGGCTGCTCCCCGGTTTTAAACGCCAGTACAAACGCTGCAGCCACCTGATCCTCGATCATATTGCCCGCCTGCATCCAATAATTGAGCTGCTCCGCCGTTAATGGTACGCGTGGCAGTGCGGCAGCGCTATTAATGATGTTCCTATCGGCTTTAATATCCTTCCAGCTGCCGCCCGATTTTCTCGATGCGATAAGTTGCTTAACAGCCTCTCCCGTTTCAAAGGAAATGCGGTCGGCTATCATCAGGTCATCGGAGGTAAGCCCGGATTTCGTAAGCAACGTTTCCAGTTCGTCTGAATCAAATGCACGTGGAACGAACGAGGCGTGGGTGTCGTGATAACTCTTAAATACCGCTGCCCACGACTTCCCTGCTTGCTTGTCCTTAAGAAGCAACTCCATTTGTTGTATCTGAGCATATTCATCGTTCAGAAATTCCAAGGCGATTAACAAATCGGGAAGTCTATAGCCCGCAAGGATAAGCTGCTCTATTTCATCTTGAACTTTTTGATGTGCGTCAATCTTGGCAAGCAAGTTTTTGTAATCCGATACACTTTGATCGAAACGAGCCGGACTCTCTTCTCTGATTTTATCCAATACAGCTTGCGAAATTTGAACTTCTCTCACGGCGGCAGCTTCTTGCTGATTGCCGGAGGAAATCGGTGCTGCCGGTTGCTCTGCATTTATTACAGACGATGGTCCGCTTTCCGCTTCCGCCATTCGATATGCGGTCAGTCCCATTTGAAGTGTTGTGCCTATAAAGACGATAGCAACTACCGTTCTGGCTATCCTTTTCATTATTTTTTTTAATTGTTTCAACATCGTTCGCTCCTAATCTTTTTTATTTGGATTGATGCTGTCGATTTCTTTGCGCACTGCATCTCCAGGATTTTGAGGTCGTACGTCTTTGACTACAGGAATCGGAACGTCCGGGATCGGACTTTTTAAGTCCGCTTCCTTTCCCGATTTGTTCGACGGCATTGTTGAGAAGAACTCTTCTTTAGTGGCGTTATTTGAAGTTTTCATCTTTTCCAGTAAATCTTGTTCTAGAACGGATAGAGTGACGATGCTTTCTTTAAAAACACCTAGCTTCTTTTCTTCTTTATCACGCTGATATTGCTGCTTATCTTTTGAATAATCCTCCAAATCGAGGTCCAACTGCAACGATAGCAAGTACTCGTCCATTACTGCCTCGATATCTCCATAATCCTTCTTTAACTTAAGCATGAAGGTGACGACTAACTTTACACTGAATTGCTCAGCAATTTTCCGGTATACGTTTTTTCTGTCATCATCTTTTTTAGTAAGAGAAGCCTCTACATGAGGCTTCTCTATTTGTTGCAGCGGGGACTCTGCGGTCATTTCTTTAATTTGAAACTGTACACGCTCAGCCAGCAACTTGGATTCAGTGATCTCCTGATTACTATAACCTTGAGCCGTTAACTGCTTGACGTCCTCTTCCTCCAACCCCGACTCCGTTAATACCTGATTTCTTCTCTCCTTCTCCGCCAAATTGCCGGTTTTGTCAAAAGTTTTTAGTATTTGAATAACTTCATTCCATGTTTTACCTGTCTTTTTAATCTCCATAATTTTCGAGATAGAGACACCTGTCATATTGGATATATCCGCCGCTATTTTGCGCTCATCGCCTCCATCGGCGTTAGCATACGCTTCTGGCGTTTTTGCCTTGCCAAACGGATAAAAGGCAGCCAATTCGACGATCAACGCGATCCCTAGAAGCACCGCCATATATTTCTGATACTTTTTCAAAAAGAGACTCATTGTCGGCTCTTCTCCCCCTCGATCACTTACTCTACCGTTACATCGATAGCGGTTTCTCCATCAATCTTCGATTTGAACAGGAGGGAGCTAACGTCCCCTGACCACGAAGTGCCTGGTACAATATTTTGCTGCACCTTAAATTTGATTCTCCCCGGTGTATAGACAGCCTCCAAATTAGACCCGGGGATTTTTCCAGTGCCGGTATCTTGTTTTGGCGTATACGCGTATAAATCAATAACTTCAAGCTCATCAGGATTATATGCAACGACAAAATTCAATTCGCTGAAATCCTGCACATTGGAAGCAAGCAGCGACAAATCAAACGTTTGGCCGTTTGTCGCCTTCACTTTGTACGTCGGACTGGTTGTACTTTTGACAAGCGCTGCGCTCCAAGCTGTCACACTGGTTACATTTTTGGCCCGTACCCTATAAGTATGAGAAGTCCCCGGAGCCAGTGGAATATGGATATAACCTGTATCGCGCCCAAGTTCAAGCGTATTTCCGTCAATCTCAAGGTCGTAACCGTCGGCTCCCTCAATTTTTTGCCAACGAAGCTCGATGCTGTTGTTGGTAGCGGTGGCTTCTATTCCTGTGGGAGCATCTGGCGGATCCGGCAAAGTAGCCAATGATAAGATGGCAACCCAATCGCCCGTTTGATCCTGATTTTTAGGCCTAATTTTATACGTATGAAATTCGTTCGCTTTCAGATCCGAATGCTGGTAGATCGTATTCTTGCCGTTATCGCGCAATTCTCCGTCAACTTCGATTTCATACCCTGCCTGCATAGCCACAGTATCCCAAGAAAGCGTAATATACCGATTTGTCACTACAGCCACAACGTTAGTAAGCGCCTTATTTTCCGCACTTCCTTTAGGCAAAGCAGCCATCTGAATAGGAGCGCTCCATCCGCTGTCTCCACTAATGTTCTTGGCCCGTACCCGATAAGTATGCTTGCTATCGGGCTGCAAACCACTATGGACAAACTGAATGTCAGGGATATTGGCAATTTCCGTACCATCAATTTCAACGTCGTAGCTGTCTGCATGTGGAACTTTATACCACATGACTGATACGGACGTTTCATCCGCTGTAGCCATTAAGCTAGAAGGGATATCCGGTTTCTCCGGATGTGTCGTAATATTCAAAGGCTCGCTCCAGGGACTTTTCCCGCCTGCGTTTTTCGCTCTAACACGGTAGGTATGTCCTGTCAGTGCATCCAGGCCCTCATGAATGTATTGCGTGACATTACCCAAATCGACAATCAGACCGTCGGTCTCAATCTCATATGCCGTTGCGCCTTCTGCCGCCTCCCACGTAATCGTTACATTATGAATTAGAGGTTGCGCCCTTACGTGTTCCGGCATATTGGGCGGGTAAGGAAGCGTCTTCTGAACATGCGGATCGCTCCAGGGACTACTGCCGCCGATATTTTTGGCTCGAACCCGGTAACTATGGTTGGTTAACGGCTGAAGCCCGCTGTGAATGTAGGACGTCTGATTTCCAATATCCGCAATATTTCCATCGGCTTCTACTTCATATCCCGTTGCCCGAACTACAGAGTCCCAGGATACGGTAACCTCTGTCTGCGTGGAGTCAGTATTCACATTTGCAGGTGTTGGCGGCGGGTCTGGCCATGTATACGCTGTGACAATTCCGCTCCATGCTCCTGTTCCCCCAATATTTTTAGCTCGAACCCGGTAACTATGTTGGGTGTTCGGCAATAATCCGTTGTGCACAAAACTGGCAGATGTTCCATTATCCCAAACAACCCCATCCGCTTCGACGTCATAAGCAGTTATCCCCGTTTCGGGGTTCCAACTCAATTGAATGAATCTTTGCGACACGTTCGCCGTAATACCTGCCGGTGCACCGGGCAAAGTCGTAAATTGAACCGGAGAACTCCACGATGTTTCCGCACCTGCAGTATTTTGTGCCTTTGCTTGCACACTGTAGGCTGTATTTGCAACCAGTCCGGAAACACTTATGATTTTACTGGCCGAAGCCGAAATCCAAACCGGTGTCGTTGTTAATGTCCCTGACTGATTAACATACTGTCCGCTCACTAATACCTGATATTTTGTTTGCGAGGGGTTTGCATCGGCAAACGTAAGCTCCAGTGAGGTTTCCGCCGTTCGATTTAGCGATACGGCTGGCAACTGCGCCCCAGTGTATACCGTTTCTTCGCGAGCCGAAATCTGCCCTAGCTTATCCCGCGTTTCTAGTTTGACGTAATACCCGGTATCCGGACTTAAGCCTCCCTTTACATAAGTATTGCTCGGTGACCATCCGCTTACCTCGGAGCCTACCGTATACCGATAAGGATTGGAGTCAAGACCGGACAGAGCGTCTGTGGCCGTACCCGATATCTGAATGGATGAATCGGAAGTCACAACGTTATAGCTATCCAATTGTGGTGGGGACTTGTCAATGAGAATGTTGACTGACTTTTCCACGGGTTGACTGCCTCCGTTTACGATAACCTTTATCGTATGCCATCCTTCTGATAATTCATTGATATAAAGTCCGTTAAAACTCACTACTTGAGAAGTTGCTGTATTTGAAACTGATTTTGTGTCTCTCGGGGACGGTTCACCATCCATATAATAATTCAAGCTCAACGTATTATTATTAGTATCACTAACTCTTGCTGTAGGAACCAAAGTTACTCCCGCCCCAAGCATTTGATTAGACACCGGTGATACGATTTCCAATTCAGGCGGCGATGGAGCTTGATATGCCACATACCGGTCTCCCCCGTAGATTCCAATGCCAATCCCATCCTTAACGGGGGGAAAATATTGTGTTTGTTCGAATACCGGACCACTAGCGGTCTTCTTCTTAATAATTCTTCCGTCATTCTGTAGCGTGTAAAAGTCCGCGGAATCAATTGTTATTGCTTTAGCTGTCGTTGTGTTAGGAAACGAGCCGCTCACATCAGTGAATGGCCCTCCACTTGGGCCTGCCGTAACAACACCGTTGCGATAGAGCACATAGTGATACCCCCCGTTTGAAGCAATGGAAATGGCATCAGTTAATGGCGGGAACCAAGCCGTTACGTCTTCTATTTCGGATGTAGGGCTAACTTTCGATTTAACCGTTCCATCCTTGTAGAGAACGAAATATCGTCCTCCCCCTATGCTGATCGACTGCGCATTCGTTACGGGAGGAAAATAGCTACTCTTATCCTTAATAGAGCCGTTTGTATAATCTTTCGCCAACACTAACCCGCTTGGCATAGAAGGTGCGGCCGAAGTCCAAGTAACGTATCTCTGATCCGACTCTCCCCCGGCATTTGTAACGGTGACTCCATATATGCTTCCCGGAGTGTTATCTGTAAAGCTCTTGGAAGTCGTACTTCCAATGAATATTCCGTTTCTATAAATGTTGTATCCTTCTGCGTTATAGCCCGGTGCCCAAGATAAGGTAACTGCCCCCCCATTAGCGGTTCCTGATACCTTAAGCGGAGGAATCGGACGTAACAACCAGGTGTAATAATAATAATCATATCCGCATGGACCAGGAACGTGACCGGTATAATTGGTACAATTGGATGCTCCTGACGAAGTTATCCTGATCCAACTTCGATTAGAGTTTCTTCCTATTCCTGAGGTTTCCGTATTTCTCCCGGGGGTTTGTTTCCCCGTATTCCAGTTTTTGGTTTGTGGTGTCCAGTATCGAGTTACATAACTAGGCAAACCGAGGAGACTAGACGTATACCGATCTGGGGTGTCCATTAAGTAGTCTCCGTAGTAATCAATGGCTTTGTACCTGTTATTTGTGGAAGGAAGCAGTGTCATCCTGGTATCTCGAAGCTCGTAAAGCATTTTCACCTCGCCAATGCAAGTATATCTAGGGTTTGGGGTAAATTTAAGAGCCATCATTAACCTATTACCGCTTCTTGGCACTAGCATTTCAACCTCAGGTTGAAAATAACAAGAAGTATTATAGGGATATCCATACTCATCCATTGGATACGAACCTAGAAGCGTCTCTGTGACGGCATCGTACAAATTTACAACCTTTGCCCCCAGATCGGCGACAGCAAGTCGATTATTGTATGAAATATCCCCTGTATTGGCCCCGTTCAAACTCATTAGAGCTAGATTCGCAGGATCGGCTGTAGTACCACGGTAAGTACGATACGCATATACTTCATTGTCATAACCACCTTGGCAACCATCATCATATGAGGTATGGCAAGGATTGTAGGTTCCCCCATAATAATATCCGGTAGTTACATAAATAAAACGATCCGTGACATTGACTCTAACCATGCTTTCAAGGCGCCCGGAAAAGCTTGGCGTAATTGCCGCTGAATTTTTAAATAATTGGTAACTGTTAAACCAAAAAACATTGCCGTCTTCATCAAACATCGTTCCGTTATCCGTGTCCCCCCAATTCCACGTTTCGGGACCGGGGTCAGACTGAAAAAAGTAATTATAAGGTCCCGCACTGTTCGTAGGCCCAGTCCAATCTGCGAATGCCGTCGCCGTCGAGACAAGCAAGGAGAGAATTTCGATTAATACTAATATAGTTAGTTTGATTGACCTTTTACCCTTCAAGCCTTTCACCTCAGCAACTACTTAATCGTATACGTTAATTGGGTGTATTTATTGTCTTTTGCCAAGAATCGGATACCGTTAATAACTGTCTTCCCCGCATCTTGAACGAGAAGAACAATTTTACCCTGTTTAAAGGAGCTCACGGTTATAGGTGTCCCCTGAATAACTCCCTCTTTCGTTTCTCTTTCTGGGGTAAGCAAGCTTAAATCCAGAACCTCCATATCCTCTGCTGCATAAGTAACCGTTATTTCGCGAACGGAAACGGCTTCTTTCCTCGGAACGACGATAATAAAGTTAAATTCGGTATCTTTTTGCAAGTTGACCGTTAGTGCCGGTACTGTGTTTTTCTGAACTTTATCTGACCATCCGCTCTGAGTACGGCTGTTCTTCGATCGGACCTTATATTCATGCATTGTATTGGGCTCAAGCCCATTATGGATATATGTAGTTCCGGAATTACTAACGACAAGACTGTCTACCTCAATATCGTAGCCGCTGGCTCCAGCAACGCTGTCCCAGGTTAAAGTAACTGAATCTACAGTTGCCTCCGCTTTAATATTTTTCGGAATATCCGGCGCAGTTACAATCGGAATGGTAGGCGTCCACCCCGAGGTTAACGTCTGACCGCTTTGTACGCTGCTCCATTCTCCGTTCCCTTGTTCGTTTCTAGCACGGATCCGGTACATGTGAGTTGAATTAACGGCCAACCCTTGGTGAACAAAGATCGTCCCTGTACTGACCTCTTGCACCATTCCGTCCGCTTCCACCTCATAACCGGTTGCCCCGACTACAGTATCCCAATTTAATGTGATTTGTGTGCTTTCTGGCACAGCTTGTATATTCCCAGGCGTTCCCATAACCGTAGACTGTGTAAGCGCTGCGCTCCATTCTCCGACTGCAGCTTCAGTTCTGGCCCTTACCCGGTAAACATGCCACGTAAAGGGAGTTAATTGATCGTGGGTATAACTTATAACATTACCGACCTCTATCAACTCTCCATCGATAAAAATGTCGTAGCTGGTGGCCCCTGGTACCGGCTCCCATGTAACTTGAATAGATGTATTTGATACATCGGTCCTTATATTTAGCGGATGCCCCAGAATGGTCTTTACCGTCGTTATTGAGCTCCATTCACCAATTCCACCTGCGCTTCGGGCACGCACCCTGTAAGTATGCTCAGAGCTTGGCAGGAGCCCTTTATGCAAGTATTCAATATTTTGACCATTATCGATGACAACTCCATCCGCCTCAACATCATATGCCACCGCCCCGGTGACCATATCCCAAGTCACTGTAACAAAATCACTGGCAGTGGAAGCGCGAACGTTATTAGGTATTCCCGCAAGGGTTATTCCTCTTACCATAGCGCTCCACTCGCCATAAACCTGGTCGTTTTTCGCGCGTACGCGATATGTATGTTCAGAATTGCGCAAAAGGCCCGAATGAGTATATTGTGGTTCTATCCCGATACTAATTACTGCTCCGTCTACCTCAAGGTCGTATCCTTGTGCCCCCTGAACTTCTTTCCACGTAATTATGATCTGGTTGTCGGAAGTAGCCAATGTTAATTGCCCAGGCACGCTTGGAAGCGTAACAACGTTGATGTACGGTCCCCAATTACTCATACCTGTGCTATTGTAAGCCCGGACTCGATACGTGTGTGTCGTATTCGTCTGCAAATTGGCATGCATATAATTCGGTGATTGTAGCCGGTCAACAATATTCCCATCGACCTCCAAAGCATATCCCTCCGCCCCTGAAACCACGTCCCAAGATAGACGGACAGATGAATCTGTAGCATTTCCTTTTAAATTGGTAGGCACTGCAACAATCGTTGACTTTACAAGGAGTTCGCTCCATTTACTGACACCGCTGCTGTTCTTGGCCCGGACACGAAATGTCTTCTGCATATTGGGATTCAAATTATTTTCTTCATATCGAGTCGCACTCCCATTGTCTATAACGGCATTATTGACTTCGATTTCATACCCTGCAGCACCCGTAACTTCATCCCATTCCAACAAAATCGTATTACTTGTAGAGGTAAGACGAATGTTGCCGGGTACATCCGGAAGCGTCCAGTAGCTTGTAACCGGAGTCCACTCTCCGATCATATCTAAGCTATTAGCCCTCATTCGATAGGAATGGATAGTGCCTGGTAGCAGCGATTCGTGAGTGTATTCGGATACGATAGCTAAGGGTATAATTTTGCCATCTATTTCGAGTTCATAGCCGCCGGCATTAAAAACAGGCTGCCATTGAAGCTTGACGCTGTTTTCAGTCGAACTGAATTGTGGCACCGGTGTCCCAAAAGGGAATAAATTAGTTTTAGGAATCATTTCACGTTGTTGAGATAGACTTTGCCAGTATACAATTGCACGAGGATTTCCCTTAGCAGAGTATTCCAGCTTGATATTGTACCGCTTGCCCGCCTCCAATAGTATAGGCTGATGATTCACTCCTGAATAATTGGCCCATTGATCTGCCCATAACTCATCATTAATCCATAACCGTACCCCACCATTAGCCGCTATATCAAATGTATAGGCCTCGGAATACCGCGGTTCGAGTTGACCTGTCCATCTGACTGAGAATTGATTATCGTTAAAACCCGCTATAGGAAGAATGGGTGCCGCCGTTAAATTAACGGTTTCATCTACTTTCGAATAATTTCCGCCTGTTAAATCCGGTTCAGTAAAATATTCCGCCTTCAAGCCATGAAGCTGATATTTTAAGAGAGTCTGTCCCTCGGATCCCGCTCCAGTCACAATCTGCGGACGTTGATTGGAGGTCATATTACCCCCGACTGCGAATAATCCTCCTGTCTTAATACTAAGATGATTGTTCACGCTAATATTGTCTCTTATAAACAAATCACCCTTTGAAACGCTTATATTGGCGGTTTGGTTATTCGACACCAACTCTCCAACTACAAGTTCCTCTACCGCTTTCATTTCAACCTTTGTATTAATATTCAACCCGTTTTTTACCGTAATCCGGCTTGCCTGCACATCCAAAAGTCCATTATTGTACGTTAAAGTATCGGCATACAGTAGATCAGCAGCATGTACGGTCGAGTCATTGTTCAGATGCACCGGACCGGTTACTAACAAGTTTCCTTGCTGCTGCTCTGCTATCTGAGGTTTAAAAGCATTAACGGTTAGCTGTGTGTTGGCATTTAAAGCGCCCTTAATAATTAAAGTTCCATATATGTCGATAGACAGCTTCTGATTCGTATTTAATCCGTCGATAATTAAGACAACTGGTTTACTGGGATTACCGAAGACAACACTCGAATCTAAATTCAAGCTTCCTGCCTTAACTACCGCAGGTATTTGATTACTAGCGGATATTTTTTGAACTAAAGCATTGAGATCGCAGTTTGAGCATCTCTCTGCACCGGCCTCATATTGGGCAATCGCTTGTTCTACTTCTTGCGATTTTTCGCTCAGGTAACGTCCAATTTCCTCATGTAGCCCTTCTATTCGGGTATAAGGCGGAGCATTATATTCATTAATGATTGTTCCCGAGATTAACATCCTCTCTCCACTAATCGTTCTTCGCTCCGGCGGAGGAGCTATTTGCGGAGTTCCCTGTGAAGGAGCATTCATCAAAGCTATAGGCATGCCGGATGACTTGGTAATTTCAACATAATTCATTGCCGTGCGTTCATCTGTTATATTTCCTTGATCTATAGTAATTCTGCCGTCAGAGACTTGAACGGATTTATGTCCGGTCATGTGTTGCCCGGCAGGTAGATATACATTGCTCCATACTGAAATATTCTCAACAAATACCGTATTTGTGCTGCCATACACCGCATCCCCAACGTTTACGGCAACATCGTATTCTCCATTTTCTACTTCTATTTCCCATCTGCCGCCTAAATGAAATCGAATAAACGAATCAAGAAGCGGATCTTGTTGATATGTATTCCTGACTACAGTGGAATCCGCATGGTTAATATTCCATCCATATTGGAGTCCATTGTGTAAACCAAATGTCTGTCCATAATCAGCGCTATATCCGGCGGGCACAGATAGATTCTGGGTCTGGAAATTGACCTTAATCACACTGGCTGGATCTGCAAATATTTTTTGCGGCTGATACAAAAAAACGCTGGAGATCATTTGAATAACTAGAATAAAGCAAAATACTTTTGACAAAATTCTTTTCAATGCATCCTCACTCACTCTCTCTCTATCAGTCTCTCGTCCTAAAATTGCACGCAAAAAAGCCAAGCTAACCGGCAACCTGGCGACCATATCGGTTACGATATCCTGGAATTGTTCCAAAATAACATAATCAATTTAGGCCCATGGCTTTGCGTCCCCGCCTTTCGGACGGGTTTGCCCTTTTCAATTTTCTTGGCTAATAGGTCATTTGAATCGTGATTGACATTTCAATTTACCTATTTTTACATTATCCAACAAATTCCTTTATTTAACAACATATGTGATAAAAATTAGTTCTTATTTCCCATTATTTTCTAAAGAAAATTTTATATAAATCATCGGTTACAATTTTTTTAAAATAAATCATCGAGACAAGGTCTTGAAATTACAGGAAAATATGCCCAAAATAAGAAGGGGGACAGGTTAAATTCATTCGGTTGGTAGCACGCGGAGGTTTATGTTAAAACTAGTTACGTTTTCAATCAAGCTGATTTTCGCTACCGTGTTATTGCAGGACCGCAAAGACGGGGTGAAGTTTTGGTCTGCCGTTAGCTTACTCTGCGCCAGCTTGTTTGAGCTTACCGAATGGATACAGGGCTTGTTTATCCCCTACGCATCTTCTAAGCATTGGGATGTGCTGGTCACGGCGCTCGGCACCGTGTACCCGGTCTTGTTTTTCCTGCAGGAAACCGGGGTTCCTTACGCTTTTCTCATGACAGGAATCGTGTACCACGGCTTCTTCTCGCAAAAGGCACTTAAGCGGTTCGCCGCGATATTGCTTCTGCCTCCGATCCTTTCCCTCCTGACGCTGGACGATAACGGCTTACTCGATTTGCAAACCCCCTTTTTCCTGGCTATGACTACCGTGTATTTAATGCTAACCGCTGCGCTTATGGGACTGGGGTTAATCAGGAAACGGAACACCCGCCCGAGAAACAAAAAAATCGCCGAAGCGATCATTATCATTCCGAACGTGCTGGCTTTGCTTATATTTCATTATGCCTCCATTTACGTAAGCAGTTGGTCTCGTTTAGGCGATACCATTCTCGTCGTTATGGCCGTCACCTTCATATTGTTTCTCATCGTCATATCCAGGTCAGGAATGCTTGGCATCAAGCTGAGACTGGAGCGGCAGGTCGCTGCCAATACGTTGCGTTCAGTGACGACCGGAACGGCCATATTAAACCATTCGATTAAAAATAGACTGACCAATATCGATCTGCTGGCCGATCGAATTCTGGAACAGCAAAACGTAAACATGCGCGATAAAGTCCATGAAGATGTGGAGCTTATACACTCGGAATCCCGGCAGGTGCTGGAAATGATCAGACGTATTCAACACCAGACCGAGCCGATTGCGTTAAACGAGCAAGAATGCAGCCTCACAGACATCATTCAGGACTCCACAGCAGCATGTTCGCTGTACATGAGCGACAAAAAAACGCAGATTTCACTAAATCTGCAGGACGAGACGATATTATATGGCGACCGGGTGCATCTAAAGGAAGTGATTGTCAATTTGCTTCATAATGCGCTGGACGCTTTGCCGGAGCAGGGCGGAACCATACGGATTTCCTGCGAGCGTTCGGGAGACGGAATTGCGCTGAATGTTCGGGATAATGGAGAAGGGATCTCCGCCGACCATCTTCGCAACATCATGGAGCCTTTCTACTCGACCAAGGACCGTTCCCATAACTTCGGTCTTGGCTTAACCTACTGCAATATGGTAGTCGAAAAGCATGGCGGTTCATTGCAAATCGAAAGTTCCAAGGGGAAAGGTACACATGTGCAAATCCGATTTCCTTCTAGGCGGATCATAGGCAAGCAAGGCAAGCCCACTGCGGGCCAATCGGAACTGACTTCAGGCCTCTAACCCCCGTTCGCTTAAATCAGATGAAGTTGCCGGGCAAGCTGAAGAATATCTTTGGAATTGTGTTTTTTAAGCCGAAGCCATTCGAGGTATGGGAACTTTCCTTTTAAAGCGGAGGATATTTTGCAAAGCTCGTTATTAATCGTATATTCGCTATAAAACAGCATTTCCGATATTTCCCTGCGGGTGTATCCGGCGTCCTGCAGCTTGAGAATTTGCAGCTGTTTGGGAGTAATTTTCTTCCTCAGCTCCCGCTCCTGTTGAGCATTCAAATTGTTCAGCAGTTTCTTCGCCGAAGAATAATGAATGCCGGAACGTTCGTAATAAGCATCCCTTACTGCAGCAGGAATGTCTTGCACATTCTCCTTCATGATATAGTTGACAACGCGGCCGAAACCCAACATGAGGGCAACGATCTCATCCTCTTCTACAGAAGACAGCACGATAACTTTGATGGAGGGATAGCGGTTGCGGAGATCAAGGGCGATTTCCATACCTTCCATTCTTCTGTCCGCCAAGTTAAGGTCGAGCAGCAGCACGTCGAAGGTCACCTGCTCCATCGCAAACGCCAAGGTTTCCTTGTTAATTGCAGTCCCTACGACCTCCAGATCGGCTTCCTTGGATAGCCGGCTGAGCAACAGCTTCGTAAACACCTCATCGTCCTCACAGACAAGCAGCCTGATCTTACCCTCTTCCATGTTCCCGTTCGCCCCTTTTTTCCATTGCCGTTCTTCACAATTTGCAGATTCCACCGTTTACTTTCACAATACCAAATATGTAAGCAAAAGGAACTACTTATTTTTTTCGAGTATTTTTTGAGTCTCGCCTTCATCCGAAAATGACCATCACCACCACAGGCGGTACGACAGGCGCATAGTCGGCAAACGGCTGAGGCACATCGAGATCACCGTAGACCCAGGCTCCAGCCATCAGACAGACAACGGCAGCGTACTGGAAGTTACGTTCTATTAGTAGGAATGTACAAACAACCCCCTGCATGCCGGCGGCCGGTTTGCAGGGGGTTGTTGACTATTCACCTTACCGCCACCAGGCGGCCGTTGGGTAATCTTCCATACCCAGTGTTACCGTTTCTCCGATCTGCGGCGTAATCACGCGAACATTTTGCTGCGATGCCGCCTTAAGCGCCCGTTCGACCGGGTCCGTCCAAGCGTGCAGCGCCAATGTGAACGCCCCCCAGTGAATCGGAATCATCAAGCCGCCCTGCACATCCAACTGCGCCTGCACCGTCTCCTCCGGAGACATATGAATGGAGGACCATCGCTCGTCATATTGGCCGCATTCCATCAAGGTCAGATCAAACGGGCCGTATTTCGCACCGACTTCTTTGAAATGAGGTGCATAACCGCTGTCTCCGCTGAAGAAAATCTTATGTTCTGCACCCTCGATCACCCAGGAGCACCATAGCGACTGATCACGGTCAAACAAGCCTCGCCCGGAAAAATGTCTGGCCGGGGTGCATGCCAGCTTCAATCCCATATATTCCACTTCGTCCCACCAGTTGTGCTCGCTGATTTTATGCGGCTCAACACCCCAGCGGATCAAGTAATCGGCCACTCCCAGCGGGACGAAGAAATGTTCAACCTTATCCTTCAGCTTCATAATTGAACCATGATGCAAGTGGTCGTAATGATTGTGAGATAACAGAATAGCATCGATCGGCGGCAGCTGCTCCGGTTCAATCGGCAACCTGCCGCTGTAACGCTTGCTATTAAATATCGGAAAAGGAGAAGAGGTTTCTCCCAACATCGGATCGAGCAACAAACGTTTGCCATCGATTTGGATAAGGGAGGCGGAATGTCCGAACCAAGTGACTTGGGTTGCCTCGCCCTCCGTCAGCGCTGCAGCGTCCATGACTCTAACCGGAATGGCCTGATCCGGCTTGCGCTGCACACCGGTCCTTGAGTACTCTTTAATCATCGACGCCAGCGAAGCAAAGGAAGTGCTCATCGGCGTCGGAATTTGATTGTAATATTTGGATTTCATATCATGAGGCCCTCCGTAACATATAAGCAGGACCGCGGCGGATAGCTTGGATCAATAAAACATCATTATACGCGCGCCGCATCCCAGCTCATTTTAATCATTTCTTGGAGATGGTCGGAGTTTAACTCGAACGTTCCATTGTAATGCTCTTTGACCAGTTGGACGAAAGGCAGGAATGAATAGGAAAGCAGCAGCACCGGATTGACAGGCTTAATCAGGCCCTCCCGTTGCCCCCTTTCCAGCAGTCCAATCAGCGGGCCAAACATAGCGCTGCTTTGTTCCAGGCATAGTTTGCCGATCAGCGGCGAATTCGTGAATTGTTCGAGAAACAAGCATTCTTCCTTATTAGCTAAGGCGAATTCGACATAGTTCCTGATGATGGCTTCGAACTCCGCTTGCACCGGCTGATCGCCGTTAACGCCCCGGAAAATGGCCTTGCTTAATTTTTCCTTTACGCTCAGGTACAATTTGCCTAACATGTCCTCCTTATTCTCAAAGTATACGTAAATCGTGGACGACGATACTTGGGCCCGTTTGGCGATTTTGGACATCGATATTTCGGAAAAACCGATTTCGTTCAACAACTGAATGGTTGCGCGAAAGATCGCTTCGTTTTTGTTTTCGTCTTTTTGTCTCATGACTATATAATAAACGATCGTTCGATTAAAGGCAAATGCCAATCATCTTCGGTCCTAAAAACACAGAAATTCGAAGCTGCGGGGGAATCCATTTCGGAATGGAATGGCGCTAATTCTTAAGTTAAATTTAATAAGCTGAGACATTCCTCCCATTGAAGCGTTTAATATGATAAAAGCTTAATTGGGTGAAGGGAGTGAAGCTGATGAAAAAATTTATACTTGGTTTATTGAGCGGCATGGTGTTGTCAGCCTGTTCTGCCGCTTACGCCTCCGATGCCGTGCAAGCGCTGCTGTTTCCTCTGCGGATCGATGTGAACGGCGAGGCTCAACGGCTTGACGACGAATACCGCGTTTTGAATTACAACGGGCATGTGTATTTGCCGGCCCGGTTTACAGTGGAATCGATGGGAGGGCATGTGTATTACGAGGAAGAAACCCGGCGGCTTTCCATCGTTGATGAGCGGCTTGTTCCGCCTCAAGATTTACTCGCCACCGCCAAAGTGCTCATGGAATACACAAAGCACGGGGAGCTGAACCAAGCGGAGCAGCTTATCGATTCATTTCGCGGAGAGCAGCTGGACCGGCTCTTTTTGTCCGTTGGCAGGCATTTGTTTTTATATGGTCAGGAATCCGATATGACCGGGCTGTTACAGCTATTTATCGATAAGCGCGTCGATCTTGATGTCCAAGATGAGCGGGGCAGCACACCGCTTACTATTTTGTCCGTCCAGTCGCCTAAATACATCCCCCTCTTAATTGAAGCAGGGGCGGACGTCAATAAGCGGGACGCCGATGGAAGTACACCGCTCATTTCCATAGCAAACAGAGGCATGACCGATCTTGTAAAACTGCTGCTCGATCATGGCGCAAACCCAAATGCCAAAGCATACAACGGCTATAGCCCGTTAAAAGCCGCGGTATTCCCGCTATTCGCCAATTACCGCATCGAAACGGCGGATACCACGGCCATGCTGCTGGCTGCAGGGGCAGATGTCAATGTCAGGGACGACGAGCAGCAAACGCCACTCATCACGGCATCGCAGTACCTGCCCGTTTCCAAGCAGGTCGTGCAGCTGCTTTACGAGAGCGGAGCGGATGTGAGAGCCAAGGATAGCCGGCAGAAAACAGCCCTTCATTATATAGCCCGCAAAGGTGATGCGGAGATCGTCGGAAAGCTGCTCGCACTGGGGGCTCCGGCGAATGACCCGGACCAGGACGGGAATACTCCGCTCTTCTTTGCCATCGAGGGAATCGACAACATGTCTCCCGATACATACGAGGACAAGCTGCAGATCGTTCGTCTGCTTCTGAACTCGGGCGCCAATCCTGGCGCAATCAATTCCCAAAGCACCTCCCCTCTTGAACAGGCGGCAAAATTAAACGATGAGGAGCTGCGGAAACAGGTACTGGAGCTGCTGCTTGGGGCAGACAGCCGTATTTCCCGTTAGTATTTCAATGCGTATCGTTCTATAATTAGAACGAAGGGATTTTTTTATATTTTAACAAGGAGCTTTACGATGAGCTTTTCTTCCGCTTTAAACGATGACACATGGCCGATGCTGCTTAAGCAAGTCGCCGCTGCGTTTAATGAGGTGACCTTGAGCAGAGGGTTCAACTACTTCAAGCAGCAGCGCGTCGTCAATCTGAACACTTCCGGGGAACGCGTCATCGAGGCGCTGGTTACCGGCTCGGAGGATTACAAGGTCAAGCTGCGCCTGGACCAACTCGCTTCCAGTTCGTGCAATTGCCCGGTCCAAAGCTGCTGCAAACATATGGTCGCAGTCCTGATGGAGCTGGCCGACCGGCTTGGTTATCCCGCTTCCCAGATTATGAATGCCCGGCACTACTTGAAGCGAATGGCGGCCGCGCCCGCATCGGGAGCGGATCTCCAGCAGTTGCCCGAGATGGACGTGTCCGGCTGGCATCGGTTTCTGGATCAATACGCCGCGTCCACGACATCGTCCTACGATTTGAAAATAGTGACCGATACTTTACGGCATCAGTTGCAAGCCGTCGATTTTGGCTCCGTTCCGTTCTCTGAATCGGACAGGCTGATTTTCGAGCTGCATCAAGAGCTGTTTATTTTGCAAAAAATCAAGCGGTTGTCCAAGCAAAACGGCTTCCAATATTACGTCTCGTTTTCGCTGTACCGCGTGTACGGCGATATTCAGGCATGGGCTAAACGCAGCTCAGCTTTATTCGATTTCACACTTTCCGAAAACCGCCTCCGGCAAACGTTAAGTTTGGTAAGGTCGCTGATGGCCGAGGAAACCGAGCATAAGTATATGGACTTCGGACTGTACGCCATGTTTTGGCAATATTGGATTACTCCGCAGCGCAAAACAGCCTACTGGGCGGCGCTGGAAACGGATGAAATCGAACAGACGGCTCCCGGATCCATCTCCCCTTCCCTGGCGGCGGCAATAGCGTTCTTGAAGCTGCATCAATCCGGAAGTGAAGCAGCGTGGGAAGCGCTGGAAACCGGCGATGTGCTGAAGCAAGCGCCGGCGCATCTCTTTTTGCCGTTCTTCAAGCAGCTTGCCGACGCTCACGACTGGGACGCCTTGGCCGATTGGCTGTTCAAAACCGCGAAGTTCTTCTACGGACCGGGCAAAAACGATTTGGATACGTATATGGGCTTTTGGAGGGAAACCGTCTCGCAGCTGCCTGAAGCGGAGAAGGTGATGTGGACCGTTCTGGAAGACATGCTGCCCCATTCCCTCTCCCTGATCGAGGACATGCTCTACGAACAGCGCAAATGGAAGCTTTGGCTGGAGCTGCAAATCGTGCAGGAGCACGATCCCTTCCACCACAAGGTCAGCGTCCTGCAGCCGATCGAGAAGGAAGCTCCCGAGCTGCTGCGGCCTTATTACCATCAAGCGATCGAACATTATGTCGCTTTGAAAAACCGGCGCGATTACAAATCGGCCGTCAAGCTGCTGAAGCGGCTCTATAAAGTGTACAAAAAGCTGAAGCAGGAGGAGCGCTGGGAGCGCTTCTTCAGCGGATTTACGGAGAGGCATAGCCGACTGCGGGCGCTGCAAGAGGAATTAAAGAAAGGAAAGCTGTTGGAATGAGCACATCATTGTACGACATGACGCTGCATGCGATGTTGACGGACAGCGGAGATGCCTTATTATGGGGAACGCAAAACGGGCTGGATATGCCCGGCGAAAAATTCCGCAAATGGCTGTTCGCCTGGCACGAGCCATCTTGCTACGGAACAACGCTGGAGCTGCGGCAGGCCGGCGGGCTGACGGTGACGGTCCTCCCCGCCGAAATGGTGCTGAGCTTCTTCGCCGAACCGGGTTTTATGGATATTGTGCGCTGGGAGGGAGCAGTCGGCGCCGCCGCCGATTTGCTTGCATCCGCCCCGCTGCTGAGCCAAGAAATCAAGGAAGCGCGTTATTTGCCAAGCTACAGCGCATTTCTTCGCGGCGAGTTGCAGTGGACGTGGGATCCCGATTCGGAAGCGCTGGCGAAGCTGGAAGAAGGTACCTTCAACCGCGAAGATGAACCGGGTAAACGATTGTCCGGCTTGCGATCGGCTTTTTCTGCGGCCGTCACTGCCGAGCACTATGCGGGCGAAGCGGCCATGGCCGACCTTCGGCGGGATTACCCCGCTTTGTTTCCATCCCGGCAAGCGGCGGCTGCTCTACCGGCAAATGCCTTTACAGCCGAAGAATGGCTCGCCGCGCTTGGCTGGAGGCCGGATACAGCCCCCTTCCGCCCTGCGCTGCAGCTGCTGGAGCCCGATGAGGAGCAGCCCGATTGGCGGCTTCGCTTAGTGCTGCAGGATAAAAACGAAGGAACGGCGCTGGTGCCCGTTCGTCTGGCTGCAGACGGCCATGCGTCCGGCGCTTGGGCCAGCGAGTGGAGCCCATACATCCGCGAACGCGCTCCCGGCTGGGCCGCCAGGCTGAGCGCCGCGCTGCCCAATGAAAGCAGCGGCGGCCGGCTTTTTGCCAAGCCTTTGAGCGACGAAGCCGCTTGGCGCTTCTTGACCGTGGACAGCCGATCGCTGCTGAGCGACGGCTGGAACGTGCTGCTGCCCGGCTGGTGGGAAGCGGCTTCCAAACGGAAGCCGCGCCTGCGCGCGCAAATCACCTCCGAAGCCGGCGGCAGAGGCGAATCGTTATTTGGACTCAACTCTTTGGTCGATTTCGATTGGCGAATTGCAATCGGCGATACCGACCTGAACGAAGCGGAATTTGCCGAACTGCTGAGCAGTAAACAGCGGTTCATCCGTTTTCGCGGAGAATGGGTTTTCCTTGACCCCGCTCTTTTGGACCAGATCAAACGCCTTATGGAGAGTGTAAACCCGGAAGAAGGCTTAAGCTTGCAGGATGTGCTGCAGCTTCATCTGCTGAGCGAGCTGGAGCAGGAGCGGTCCCCCGAGGGAAAGCGTGCAGCCGAGGACAATGAAGAAGACGAACAAGAGCGGATCAAGCTGGAGGTTGAGCTTAACGCCCACCTGCTGGCGCTGCTTCGCCAGCTTGGCACACCTGCGGAATTGCAGGAGCTGCCGGTGCCTGAAGGACTGCGAGCAGAACTGCGCGGCTACCAGAAGGAAGGCTTCACCTGGCTGAGCTTTCTCCGCAAGCTTGGGCTTGGCGCCTGCTTGGCCGACGATATGGGACTTGGCAAAACCGTTCAATTCATCACGTATTTACTGCACCACCAAACACAATCCGCGAGCCCTGCCCTGCTGATCTGTCCCATATCCGTGCTTGGCAACTGGCAGAAGGAGCTGGCGCGATTCGCGCCCGAGCTGAAGGTGCTGCTTCACTACGGCAAAGGCCGGCTTAGCGGCGAAACGTTTCATGCCGCGCTGAAAGACGCCGACATCGTCATCACTTCGTATACGACGGCTTTGCTCGATCAAGATACGCTGCAGGAAGTCACCTGGAGTTGCCTTTGTCTGGACGAAGCCCAGAACATCAAAAACGCGCAAAACAAGCAATCCGCCGCCGTCCGTTCACTCAAGGCAAGGCATCGTATCGCCCTGACGGGAACACCCATCGAAAACCGGCTATCTGAACTATGGTCGATTTACGATTTTCTCAATCCCGGTTATTTGGGCAATGCCCGCGGCTTCCAGCATCGATTTGCCAATCCGATCGAGAAGCATCGCGATGAGGAACGTACAGCCCAACTGCAGAAGCTGGTCAAGCCGTTTATGCTGCGCCGTAAAAAGAAAGACCCCGCGATTCAGCTCGATTTGCCGGACAAGCTGGAAACGAAGGTGTACATTAACCTGACCGCAGAGCAAGGTGCGCTTTACGAGCAAACCGTCAAAGATTTGATGAATCGTATGAAAGAGCTGGAGGGCATCGAGCGGAAAGGTGCGATCTTGGCTGCGTTAACCCGGCTGAAACAGCTGTGCAACCATCCTGAGACATTGACGAAGGATACCGTGATGCCTGAATCTTTATTGCGCTCCGAGGAACAACGCGAAGCGTTTATTACGCGGTCAGGGAAATTGGAGCGGCTTGCCGCGATGGTAGGCGAGCTGCGGGACGAAGGCGACTCCTGCTTGATTTTCACGCAATATGTAGGCACAGGCCGCATATTGGCCGACATTCTGCGCTCGCAGCGGGATGAGCCTGTACTGTACCTGAACGGCAGCACGCCTAAAGCGGAGCGCGACAAGATGATCGAAACGTTCCAGGCGGCCGACGGAAACGGGCCCGGCATCTTTATTTTATCGCTGAAAGCGGGAGGAGTTGGCCTCAACCTGACGGCAGCCAATCACGTGTTTCATTTCGACCGCTGGTGGAACCCCGCCGTGGAGAACCAGGCAACCGACCGCGCCTACCGGATGGGGCAGAAACGCAACGTGCAGGTGCACAAGTTTATCGCCCTCGGGACGCTGGAAGAGAAAATCGACGAAATGCTGGAGAGCAAAATGAGCCTCAGTGAAAACGTCATCTCCACCTCCGAGAACTGGATTACGGAACTGTCGAACGAGGAGCTGCGCGACCTGTTTACGCTGCGGCAGTCGTGGTGAGGCAGATCCCCAATATGAAACGAAGAAGCCATCAAAACCACGGCTGCAGTGGGTTGGATGGCTTCTTTATTGCATGTAATCGTGTCTGAAGCGAGTGACGCTATAAAGCGATAAAATGACTTGGTAGGCAGCCCTCATTCTTGCTATGCACGGCGATTAGACGATTCGGGAGCTATGCCAGTTGACTTGGACTTAAGCCCGTCCTGCGAAACGTTTCAGCCGGGGCACGGAGATGCGATAATGCGGTAGCCAGCAAGTTTTTCATCTGCGCGTGCAGTTCCGGAGAGCTGTCCAGCAGATTGTTCATCTGCCATGGGTCATTCTCCACATCATAAAGCTCGGTAGCGTACCCGCCGCTGTGGAAACGTGCGAATTCCGGCGGCACCTTGACCTCGTATTTCCATACCATCGCCTCGGTATACGGCAGGAACCGTCCGCTCTCCACCTCCTCCGGGACATAACCCGGAAAGAAAAACGCGGCAGGGTTCATGTACATGGTCGAATAATTAAACAGCGGCACACTTTCATCCGGTGCGACATGATACGTATACCGGCCGTCCGTCACATTCATGCCGCGCCCGAAATAACCGTAAATCGCCCAGTCGCGGACATGGTCGGCACGTCCCGTCAGCAAGGGCATCAGGCTGCGGCTGTGCCCGATCGGCTTCGCTTTGCCTCCTACCGCATCGATCATCGTCGCGTACAAATCGACGGTCGACGTCAAAGCGCTAACCCCGCTGCCATTATGCGCGCCTTGCGGATGCCAGATCATCAGCGGGATGTTCGCGAGCACGTTGTAGTTGTTGTACGCCGGCTTGCCGATCAGATCGCGCTCGCCCAAATAATGCCCGTGATCGGAGGTGACAATGACCATCGTATCGTCCCACAACCCGTGTTCATCGAGTTTGTCGAACACTTTGCCGAGCCACTTGTCGACCAAGGTGATTTTCGCCGCATATTGAGAGCGTATAAAAGCGATCTGGCGTTCGCTTAAGCTGCCATGCCCTTCATCCGTCCGCCCGGAGTGCGCCCACACCGGCAAATCCGGGTCGCGGATGTCTTCATCCGTATACATGCCGGCAGTACTGTCTGGATTATGAAACGGTTCGTGTACGTCAAAGCTGTCGATGACCAGCATGAATTTTTCATGCGAATGATTGTCTTCCAGCCATTTCTCGGCACTCGCAAACACTCTGGGAGCGAAAAAATCCGCTTCTTCCTTGAAGTTCTTGACATTCCTCGCGTACATCGCCCGATCAAACGGCTTGGGCGAATTCTGACGATATTTGATTTTTTGCAAGAACGTCTCGTCCTGTTCACTCAACGGGGCCGTCCGCCACGGATCCAGCTCATGTCCGCGGATCAGCTCAAAGCCATGATAATCGTCGTAATATCCATGGCTGTATCCGAGAAAAAAATGAAACTGATCGGAAATGAATTGGGTTACATACCCCTGCTCGCCTGCGGCGCGGGCAATCGGCATATCGTACGGCTCCACAGGTCCCCAAGAGCGCCACAGAAACTCCTGGGTGCCGGTGTACAATTCCCGCCGGGCCGGCATACACGGCAAGCTTCCGGAATAATGGCGGTGAAACACCGCGGATTTTGCCGCAAACCGGTCGAGGTTAGGCGTGCGCACGTCCATTCCCGGCTGCCCGCCATAGGCATTCAAAAAATGCTTGTTCAAGCTGTCGATTGTGATCAGAATCAGATTCATTAAGGCCATCCTCCGTGTCTTATTTCAACGAAGCTTTCCATTGATCAAGCTGCTTCTGCTTTTCCGCGATAATTTTATCCAATCCGGCCGCCTGCAATCTGGAGATAAAGGTCGGCAGCGTCTTCTCCGGATCCAATGTACCCGTCTCCAGCCCCGCCTTGAACTGCTGCAGCACGTTGTTCACCGCGCCAACCTCGGTTTTGACCGGCGTCGCATCAAACGTAAACCCAAGCGCTACCGACTTTTTGGCATTTTTGTTGAATTGATCGGTCTGTTTCCAAATATCCGGCAGCTGGTTCGGCCAGACGTAGTTGAGGAACTGGTTGCCGAACATAAAGCTGATGTTGCCTGCATTGTAGCCAACCGTCTTGACGTCCACACCCTTAGGATATTCAATCACCTCGCCGGACTTCTTCACATAGTGGGTTCCTTCAATTCCCCAATTGAGCAGATTGACCAGCTCTTTATCCGAATACAGCAAATTGAGAAACATCATCGCTTTTTCCGGGTTTTGCGATCCGCGCGGGATGGCATGCATGAAATTGGTTACGCTGGAGGTCATCGCCAGCGGCGCCGTCATCGGGACGGCAACCATTTCTATGCCGGTCCGCAAGCTCTGGGATTCGGATGAACCCACTTTCATTTGATTGAAGAAGCCAAACGCTTTGTTTGCTTTGACGACATCCGCAGCCGGCTCGGTTGCCGTCGCGGCATCACGTGAGAAATAACCGGCCTCGTACCATTTGCGCATCGTTTTCAGCAGTTCCGCGTATTCGGGAAGCTCGAACAAATTCGTCACCTTAAAGTTGTTCTCGTTGTTAGGCAGCACGCCCAGCTTGTCTACGAGCGAATCGTAGAAGGGCAAGTTGTCGACCGGCGTCGACGACGTTACCGTGGCGATCGGCAGCAGATTGGGTTCGTTCTTTTTAATCGTCGCCAGCACAGGTTCAAGATCTTTGTACGATTTGATGGCCGTGACATCGATTTTATATTTGTCCAGCAGGTCCTTGCGCATAATAAATCCGCCTTGGGTGGCCATATCCTTGTTGGTCGGAACGGCGTATTGCTTGCCGCCCACCTTGCCGGCGTTCATGTAAGCCGGATCGACCAGCTTTGTGATATCTTTCCCATATTTGGCCAGCAGCTCGTCAAGCGCAATAAAATGCCCGGCGGAAATTTGCGCAGTGAAATTGCTGTAAAGGGATGACGCCATGATGACATCGATTTTCTCCTGGCTGGTCAGCGCCAAATTCGTTTGCTGCGACCATGCTCCGGCGCTGATCGGCTGCAGCTTGACCGTGGCGTTGATTTTTTCCTTCGTAATTTTGCTCATCGCTTCGGCTACTTTTTTGATATCCGCGGATTCGTTGCCCATATATACGAGATTGATCTCATACGGCGCTTTCCCCTTGTCATCGGACGCCGCCTTGCCGCCCGTTCCGGGCGATGCTGTCCCCCCGGCATTCGATCCTCCCGTCGAACAGCCGGACGCAACGGACGCGGCTGCCAGCAGGCAGGATATCAGCGCGGTGACATGTTTTCTTTTGCTCATAAATAAACCCCTCCCAGATCAAATAGGCTTCATTTCCATCGAACCCTTGATGCAGATCACTCGCTGAACGCGGGCAGCGCTTGCCGCCTTAACGGAACTATCCTTTCACGGCGCCTACCGTAAGTCCTTTGACGAAAAAGCTTTGGAAAAACGGGTAGATCAGCAAAATGGGAACCACGCCGATCACGGCGATCGCAAACCGGATCGTTTGTGTAGGAATGGTAGCCGTCATATTGTCTTGAACCGCGCCGAAATCCATGGTGGAAAGAAACTGCGCATCGAGCAATATCCGGTTCAGCATGTTCTGAATGCTGAACAATTTGCTGTCGGTCAAAAAAATCAGGCCGTTAAACCAGTCGTTCCAATAATGAATCGTCTGAAACAGCCCCACCGTAGCCAATATCGGCAAAGACAACGGCAATACGATGGATACGAAAATTTTCAACTCGCCTGCGCCGTCGATTTTCCCCGATTCAACAACTTCGCCCGGGATCGTCGTTTGAAAAAACGTCCTCGTAATCATGACGAAAAACGCATTGGTTAACCCAATCGGCACAATCAGCGCCCAGATCGTATTTTTCAACTCGAACAGCTTTGTGTAAACAAGATACAACGGAACGAGCCCGCCGTTAAACAGCAGTGTAAAAAAGATGAAAAACGCTAATACGTTGCGCAGCGGCAAATCTTTACGGGACAGCGGATAAGCAAGCAGCGTCGTGATGATCAGGCTGGCCGCCGTGCCGACCACTGTCACAAATACGGTCACGCCGTATGCTCTGGCTATTTTGGCCGCATCGTTCCATAAGTAAACGTAAGCATCCGTGCTGAACACCGTCGGGATAAACGTAAACCCGTTTGCGATAATGGCATCCTGCGAAGTAAGCGAAGCGGAAAACAGCAGGATGAAAGGCAGCACGCAGATGCAAGCGAGCCCCGCCATGATCACATTCATCAGCCATTGATAGGTCCGTTCTTTGGTTTGCATGCCGGTTCCTCCTCGTATAGTATTTCTTAAAGATTGTTGTTGAGCCAATTTCCAGTACCCTAGGGTACTGGCGGCCACCTTCAAAATTTCCAATTTGATCTTTGAAAAATGAAAAATAAATGAAGATTCTTA
>NZ_SIRE01000028.1 GCF_004307995.1 Paenibacillus thalictri
CCGCCCGTGTCGCCGGCGCCCGCGGCCGGCGGCAGGCTCTGCCCCGCGGATTGCGGGGCTTGCGCCTGCGCTGGCGGCGGCTGTGCCGCCGGGCTGGCCGTGCCGGCCGGAGCGGCCGGGTCGTCCGCGCAGCCGGCCAGCGCCAGCATCGCCGCCAGTCCGGCGGCGATAAGCCATGTCGGTCTTCTCATGATGATCACCCCACACAATAGAAATGGAACAAAGGGCTTCATAATGGAGCCCTCCGCCGATTATTCGTTTTAAGAAGATTCGTTTAAAAAATGATTCGTTTGCACTACTATTTAATTCTCCGCCGCTTGGCGCTTTATGTCCGTGCGAATTCATAAGGAATTATCTTCATCTTGCTTATCTGCAGCCTACTTGCCGATTTTTTTCTCATATACCCGCACGGCGACAGCAGCCGCCATCTCGCGGGTCATACCTGCATTCGGCTGGAAATTGCCCTGTTCGTCGCCTTCCATAAACCCAAATTCCTGAACGGCGCTGATCGCCAGCTCAGCCCGGTCGTACGCCTGGCTAATATCTTTAAACTGCGAGCCGTCTCCCGCCGCCTTCAGATTAAAAGCACGGGCCAGCACAATCGCCATATCTTGTCTCGACATTGTGTTCTCAGGCGCAAACGCCTGACTGGTGACTCCTTGCACAATGCCTTTCTCCGCCGCTTTGGCGATATATGCGCCATACCAACTGCCCGGTTTCACATCGGCAAAGCCGCTTTGCGCCGCTAGGTCCGGCTTTTCTCCCATCAGCCGCAGCACCAAAGCGACAAGCTCTGCCCGGGTCAATTGCTTCTTCGGTTCAAAACGATTAGCCTCTACGCCTTCCATCAAGCCGTATTGCCGCGCACGCTGCACATAATCGCGCGCCCAACCGGATATGTCGGAAGCATCAGTGAATACGGCAGCGCTCACGGCCGCCCCGGAGCCTGCATCCAAAGCAGTCCCAAAGGCGTTCTGGTACATCGCCAGCGCCAGCAAAGCTTGCTCTGTCGGTATGTCGCCGCTAGGGTCGCCTTTTGTATGCGCAAAACCTCCGTCGGCCTGCTGGTAACCCAGCAGATGAGTCAGCGTATTCCCGCCCGATTTTGTAAATCGCGCGTCCGCAGCCGGAATGCCGTAAGCCGTCCCGGCCATCAGCGCCCATGCCGCGCTTTCGCTGTTCTCCAGCCCGACCAGCTTAAACCCGCCTGTCTCCGTCTGCTGCGCCGAAAGCCAAGCCAACGCCTTATTCGCCGCGGCCTTGACTTCAGGCCGGTCCTGCAGACCCGAAAGTGCGATCAAAGCCATTCCCGTCAAATCCACATTTGGCTCATCGCCAGTGTCTAGCGACCAGCTGCCGTCGGCATTTTGCCGCTCCACTACCCACTTGATTAAACTGTCCAAGCTCCATTTAGCCGAAGCGGGAACCGCATAACGGCCATTTTGCAGCGTCATGACGGCAAAAATCGGCCCATTAACGCCTTGTGCAGTCATACGATCATTATTGTATATTTTCTCGATCAGATCAATACCCGCGATGTTCTGCGGGTTGCCGCCCGCCGCCTTAACGCCAAGCGCCATCCGCTCATAATCCGTGACTAGCCGCAGATTTCCCTGCTTTTCGTTCAGCGTGTTTTCCACAGATTGCAAATAAGAAGCAGGAATCGTTTGACCTGCCGTCCCAAGCGCATAAGCTTCCCAGTCGGAAATATCCGGATCGGCCAGCACACGGTTCACCGCGTTTTGAATCTGCTTGCTCAGGTCAAGCGCCGGTTTATTCATCTTAACCGGAACGGCCGCGCCCAGCTTGGTTTTATCGACCACCGCGAATTTCGTAAAATGATTGACCGCCCCGGTAACAATACCCGTAGCCGCATCTACCGCCGCCGGAATCGGAATCCATTCGCCCGTTTCCTCGTTCAGCCAAACCAAAGCCAAATTGTCCAAATGTTCGATATCCAGTGGTGCTGTAATCGATATATATACAGGCTGATCGAACTGTGCGCCGCTAGGCGAGAATTCGAACATCCCACTTACCGCTTCCGTTCTTTCACCGCTATCCAGCTTGCGAATGCCGATGGTTTGGTCTGATCGCAGCGCATTGGACGGCAGCCGGAGCTTCACTTCCCCTTCGGCATCGCCGATGGTTTGCGCCATTCCTGCAGCAGCCGCCTGCTCCAGCTCCACTTGATTGGCCTTAAGCCGCTCACGCAGCTGCTGTGCGGCGGACAAGCTCATCTTCGAGCTTTCGTTCAGCACACTCACGGTAAACAACTTCATGCTGTCGGCTTTCATATTGCCATAACCAAAGGAAAGCCTGCTGATGCCATCCAGCACTTGACTGCTCAACTCCGGAAGTCCGGCTACCGAGCTGCTGCCGCCGCTACTGCTCGAACTGCCGGCCGGTATGACACACCAGCTGGAAATCGAAGCTTTAATATCGTCGCCATTATTGATGGTATACCGCCAATCGACCCGGTCTCCGCTGCGCAGGCTGTAGCTTCCGGCGCCTATGCCCGGCACGGTACAGTTAACAGCGTAAACCCAGCCGCTTTTGGCACCTTTGTCTAACTCGTGCAGCCCGTCAATGCCGCTGACGTAGATGGAACTGCTGCCCGTTCCTTTTGTTTCCACCCGGTCGGTACCAAGCACGCGGGTCAGCACCGTATACGGATTGTCTCCCGATTGGTAATCCACCTTTTGCTGCGAAACGATGGTTCCCCGGCTGTCATCTCCTTCCACGCTAATCGTAACGGATGGCCCAGGGGGAGTCGTTCCGCCCCCGCCTGTCGTCGGCTGAGGTAATACGGTCAAAGTGCTGACGCTGCGAATCACCTTGGACGGACCTGCGCCGCTTAGCTGGTCGTAGACGTATCCGGTTACGGTGACCGGATACGTTCCCGCCGTCACGCCGTTAAAGGAAGCGACGCCCGACTCATCCGTCGTTGCTTTACTATCGCCGACTTGAACTTGAACGGCAGCTGCCGGCGCTGTAACCGATTCGTTTCTGCCAAAATCGTAATAACCTTTTTTCACTGAAACGCCGAAGCCGTTTCCGCTGTAAATTGTTTCCGGATTTGAGGCAACCGAATCAATGACAAACGTTTTAGCGCTGTAATCAACCGGATCCAATCCCAAATAATAAACAAGCAATTGATCGCCGGATTGTAGCATATACTCGCCGATGCCAACCATCGGCGAATAATCCCACTTGCCGTTATGCTTAACCGCAAAGCTCCAGCCGTTGACCCCTTTGTTTTCCTCGCTAAACGAGAGATTTTCTACTTTTTTGAGAAAAGGGCCATAACCTGAGGTTTCCATCACATACGAGACATTATTTGCATCAAGCACCGATTTGATCGCGCCTGCCACGGTTGCATCCGTACCGATGGCGGCTGTGCCGGCGGCAAAAGTTTTCTGCAAACCTTCAATCGCCACACTGGCGTATCCCGCCGTGCCGATCACGACCGGTTGGACAGCCCTTGCCACTTTGGGCGTGCTGTCCGGCACATATCCGGTTACGGCGAGCGAATAACTTCCGGCATTAACGCCGCTTCGGAAAGTAGCCACACCCTGCTCGTTGGTTGTTGCAATCAGCGAGCCGATTTGCACCTGAACGCCGGAAGCAGGCGAATTCTCGTTTGCATTTGTTTGCCAATTGTACAACTGCTTCTGCACAATCACGGAAAATGGCTCGTTATCTGCCGGCAGCGCCGGGTACAGCTCGACGGAGCTGATTACGCCCGTCGGCGGCGCAAAACCGCCGTAATAAACAATAACTTTGTCCTTTGGCTTCAATTCGAAATCCGCCATGCTTACTTGAGGCAGCAGCAGCTCTCCTTGGCGCCATACGGCAAAGTTCCAATAGTCGGAAAAACCGTTGATCGTTTTGATGTAATTGCCGTAGCTGGAGCTCGTAATTTCATATCCGATATGATTGTCTGTCAAGAAGCCGGTAAGCGCATCCTGCAAATGAACGCCTTTGGCCGTTCCAGTCGCAATCGGCGCTTGCGGACCTTCCACCTGCAGCGAAACGCTTGCGCCGATTCCGATATCCAGCTGTCTGCTGAAGGAAACCAGCTTTGGCGCTCCGTTATATACACCGGCAGATACGGTTAATGTATAGGAACCTTCATTCAGCCCGGTAAAAGCGGCGATACCGCCGGCGTTTGTCGTCTGCCGCTGGCTGCCGATGCTGACGTATACATTATCAGCCACCGTCGGCGCAGCAGGGCCGTTTTCGGAATATGCCAAAATTTGCGTTACCTTGACTTGAAATGGGTTATTTGCTGCGGGAACACCTGTATGGAATTCGTTGTTTTCCGTCGACCCAACGGTGACCGAATCGACTAACTGCGTACTCGACGCAAAATAATACACATAAACGTCGTCCCCGTCCTGCAGCGCATAATCTTTGGTGCCGGCGCTGCCGGTTCCGGCGAAGTCCCAGGCGTCTTGTCTTTTGACGTTATACGCCCAATAATTCGACCAATCGCTTGAAGGACCATATCCCGCTATAGAGTTAATCCAGCCAGAATCGGCTATATCGACTTGACTTCCGGTATATCCCGCACGGGTCAGCAGGCCGGTAAGCCCTTCGTATACATTCGCCGCCTCTACGGCGCCTTCGGCGATGATGCCGTTTGGCCCTTCCACATGGATTTTCGCAAACGCTTTGCGCACATTCCCCGGTCCCGTCGCGGGCCTGCGGCTGCCCTCATAAACGCCGCCGTCCGCATTTAGCGCATGGTATGCCGCAAGCGCTTGAAGCGACTGATTGGTCGCCATGACGGAAGAGGTAACAAGCGATTTGAGATGCGCAAAACCGCCGTCATTTTGCCTGTATCCGAATAAGTAGGTTAAAGGGTCACCGCCAGGCTTGGTGAAATTACCGCTTTTGGCGTCGATGCCCCATGCAGACAAGCCAAAGATAACCTGGGCCGTGCTCTCCGCATTTTCTCCGCCGTCATTATAGCCGCCGTTGGAAAGCTGTCTCGATTGCAGCCAGGCCACCGCACGCGAGCCTGCCGCTTGAACGGCCGGGTCGCTTTTATATGGGGCCAGAGCCGCCAAAGCGGCCGCCGTCATGTCCACGCCGCTGGCGTTTGCGCCTGCGGTACAGCACCAGCCGCCGTCGGCATTTTGGCCGCCGAGCAGCTCGGTTACGATTTTCGACTGGGTCCACACGGCATTTCCCGGTATAACGTAGCTGCCGGCGTCCAGAGCAAGCAACGAATAAATAAGTCCGTTGCTGCCCTGATTTTTCATTTTATCGTTGTTGTATATCTTTTCAATCAGATTGTAACTCGGGTTGCTGCTTCCGCTGGGGATGCTTGTTGCATCTCCCCCAGCCGCGCGAATGCCCAGCGCAATCCGGGCATAGTCGGTTACCGAGCTGTATTCGCCGTTTGCCGTTCTGATCTGCTGCGTCACCTTAGCCAAATAGCTGGATGGCACAGTCTTTCCGGCTTTCCAAAGCGCGTAAGCATCCCAATCGCTGAGATTGCTTTGAGCTTGCAAATACGCGCTAGCGTCTTCAATCGCCTCGGCAATCGTAATCGTGCCGCTTTGCGCCGCTGCCCTTTGGGCCGGCAGGAAAGCGCCCGCCAGCTGCAAGACCAGCATGGTGGCAAGCAGCAGCTTGGCCATCTGTGATTTTACTTTTTTGTTCCCCATTGTATTTCTCCTCCCCTTACTCCTGCGAACCCTACATGTCCTCAACAAAAAAACACCTTCCAGCGGAAGATGCCATGGTCTCAGTATAATCCGGCTGCGCATTGTCCCGTTGTACCCAATTTCCCCTTTGGTCCACCGTCGACCGGGATGCGCTGCTTTCATACACCTCCCTAATTCCGCGTAGGGCCACAATTGGTGTCGACAGAACAGGCAGGTCTCCTGACTTACGGATCAAAGCTGATTGCCATGCCTTCCCGCTTCGCTTACGCGCAGCAGTGGCCTCTAGGCAGCTCCCCGTTTACAGTGGCGCGACCGTGCCGGATTTTCACCGGCTTCCCTCTTGAGCCCTCTCTGCAATGAATTGCAGAAATTGGCACCCGTTCCCTCAATTGATCATGATTTGCTCTCAGCATACCATTCACAGCTTGCCGAGTCTACTGGAAAAGCGCAAGTAAAAAGCCGTCTCGCTTTTCGAAACGGCTCTTTGCAGCTAGCGGACATGCTTGAAACGAGGCGATATCAAATCGGCCGTTTACCCGGCTACATCTCTTCTTGTAAACAGCAGCCATGCTACAGCGTAAAACAAAATCCAATACAAGACGAGCATCGTAACCGAAAATCCGAGCGTCATTCCTTGAAGCATCGGTTTTCCACCGAAGAAGTAAACTTCCAGATTCGTATTGGCAAACAGGATAAATTTAACCCAACCATACTGCATCATCGCAAGTATCCTGACAAACGGATCGGCCATAAACATGAGGAACATCGAAAGGCCAATCGCAAACGAGCTGCTGCGGAAAGCGCTGGAAATCATAAAGGAAAGCGTCACCGCCATCAGCATGTCCACGGCCTTTAATCCATATTCGCCCAATATCCGGCTAAACGACACATTTCCCGCCGTCGGCCCGCTGGCGCCAAAAAACACAAGCCCGATGAAATAAGAACAGATTAACGTCACCACCAGCATACCAAGCATAAACAGCACTACAGCCACATATTTGGACAGCAAAATTTTACTGCGGCTGGCCGGGCGGATCAAGAGCAGCTTGATCGTCCCCCAGGTGAACTCGGAAGCGACGATATCCCCCGCCACGATGACCGAAAAGATAAGCACCAGGGTGCTGACGTTGGTGCTCATACTGGCAAAGGTGAGCACATGATCGATTCCGCCCTTGATGACAAACTTCATCAATATAGCAAATGCGAGCAAAATAACCGGGATGAGCCCGATCATAATCCATGTGCGGGCGCGTAAATAAATTTTCATATTCTCATTTTGAATCAATGAAAGCATGCTGGAGTTAGACAATGCGATTCCCCCTTGTCACCTCAAGGAACTGGTCTTCGAGCGATTTGGTCACCTGCCCAATACCGTACACCTGAATGCCTGCCGCCACAAATTCGGCATTCAGCTTCGCTGTCATTTCCCGCGTCAGCCGCAGCGTCACGGAATGCTCGTCCGCCGATATTTCGGCATCACGGACCATCCCGGCGGCGATCGTTCTGGCCCGCTCTATCGGGTCCAGCTCAAAACGGATCGTCAATCCTTCTTCGCCCTCCTGCGTTTCCTTGAAGGTGCGGACATCCAGCAGCTTCCCGTTCTGGATAATCGCCACCCGGTCGCACATCAGCTCCATCTCCGATAACAGATGGCTGGACACGATGACGGCAATGCCTTCGGTTCTGGACAAATGCCGCAAATAATCGCGCAGCTCGCGGATCCCTTCGGGATCGAGACCGTTGGTCGGCTCATCGAGAATCAGCACCGACGGCTTATGCAGAATGGCCTGGGCCACGCCAAGCCGCTGCCGCATGCCTAGCGAATAGGTCTTCACTTTATCCTGAATGCGCTGCTCCAGCTTGACAAGCGCGATCACTTCATCGATCCGCGCTTTATCCACTCCGCCGGGCACCATGCGGGCATAGTGCTCGAGGTTCTGGTATCCGGTCATAAATTTGTACAGTTCCGGATTCTCCACAATGGCGCCGACTCGAACCATCGCCCGCTCAAATTCCTTAACGACACTGAGCCCTTCAATCGTCACTTCACCGGATGTCATGGAGATCAAGCCGACCATCATGCGGATCGTCGTTGTTTTCCCCGCGCCGTTTGGCCCTAGAAAACCGAATATTTCTCCGGGCATCACATCAAAACTCAGATCGTCCACTATGGTACGGGTGCCGATTTTTTTGGTCACTCCGCGCAGCTGTACTACGGGTTGCTCGTTCATAAGCGCCTCCCTATGCGTTTTAAGCGTCACCGGCCTTGTTTTTCTTTAAGGTCTATAAACGACAGCTTTCCCAATTCGGGCATAAAATTTTCCATTAAGATAAACCTTTAAGACAAACCTTCGTAATATTTGGCCAATGAAACGATCATACTGCCCATCCGTTCTTCTTCCGGAGCGACAATGCGCTCTATGCCTTCCTCCCGCAGCGCTTCCGCGGTTACCTTGCCCACAGCCACAGCAACCGTTGGACCGGCAAACGCCTCAAGCAGACGTGCGGTGTATCCGTTCTCCCTTGCATACTTCATCATAAACCGGACCTGCGGCGTGCTTGTGAAAGTAACCGCATCAATGCTGCCCTCCATAATTTCGCCGATCAGCTTCTCCAACACGTCCAGGTCGGGTGGAACGTGCAAATAAGGCAGGATTTCGTAAACATGCGTTTCCTTCTCCGCAAGCCAAGCTACCAGCTTCGGAGCATGGTCGCCATATAACTGCAGCGCGACGCGTTGGCCGGACAATTCGTAAGGCTCAAGGGCCCGCAATAATCCTGCCGTCGTTCCGTCATCGTCGCATACGGCTGGCTTCAAACCCAGCGTTTTCAAAAAATTAACCGTTTTGTAGCCTCGTGCGGCTATCGACGCCGCTTGCAGCCGTTCTACAAATTTCGCAGCTTCGCCCATTTTTTCGGCCGCTTTATATAACAGCTCCGTACCGATTCCGGTGGTCAGGATCACCCAATCGGCACCTTCGTCCAGCAGTTTCCGGAGCTGCGGCTCCACTTTCTCTTGCTCGACGGCTACCGTGCCTTGAGCGGGCCGAACAAGCGGAACTCCGCCAAGTCTTTCGACAACTGCGCTTAGTTCCTCCGCTTTCCGCGGACCGGTCAAAGCGATTCTTTTTCCTTCTAATCTTCGCATCGTATGCCCCCTATGAATGCTGCCTCGGCGTATGCCTTTATAATGCAGTAATCATAGCTGAAAGCTTCGTTTATTTCAATCCCGCAGATCGGGCAAGCGGGAGGCCTATGACAATTACAGCATATCCCCCTCAGCAAAAAAAACGAGCCAGACAGCCCGTTTCTTCATGCGAAATATGAAAGTATGTACACCTTTGCGTGCTTCACCGGTTCACAACACGACCGTCGGCCCGTTGCCAAACGGTTCGGGTTGCACCGTGCCCGGCTGAGGCGTTGTTCCCGAAGACGGAGCCGGCGCGGGGGACGGAGCCGGAACAAGCTGCGGCGCCGTATCCAAGCCGCGAGGCTGGCCAAAGCTAGGCTGCACTTCCGATCGATTCTCAGGCGCTGAGTCCAAGCCACGAGCTGGTCCAAAGCTCGGCTGATCATCCACCCGATGCTCCAGCGCTGTATCCAAGCCACGATGCTCGCCGAAGCTCGGCTGCGCTTCCGACCGATGCTCCGGCGTCGGGTCCAGGCCGCGAGCTTGGCCGAAACCCAGCTGCATTTCCACCCGATTCTCCGCCGCTGGTGCCGCCGCCGTGTCCGGAGAGGTTTCCTTAGGCATAGCCGCCCGGCTCGAGTCAATTTTACTCATGCCTTGGAAGATGCCGCCATTGTCGATGATAAAAGAGCCGGCTACCACATTGCCGTAAAGCTTGCCTTTGGACATGATCGTCACTTTCCCCGTGGCGGTGACCGAACCATTCAAAGTCCCGGCAATGACGACATCCCTTGCCTTAATATTCGATCGCGCAGAACCCATTTCCACTACGGTTACATCGCCTTTGCACTCGATATCCCCGGTGACCTTCCCTTCAATCCGCACGCTGGCATCCGAATTGATTTTGCCTTCAAACACCGTTCTTTCGCCAATCAGCGTATCTGTCAAGTTCGGGTTAGATGATCTTCTTTTCCCAAACATCTCATTCAATCCTTTCCGTTTTCAGTTAAATATGGCAACGGATCTACACTTTGGCCGTTTTTCAGCAGCTCATAATGGAGATGAGCGCCTGTGCTGCGGCCTGTACTGCCGACCAGACCAATTTGCTGCCCCTTCTGCACGGTGTCGCCTCTGCTAACCAAGATTTTATTGAGATGCATATACCAGGTCTTTAGTCCGTTCGAATGATCGATGATAATATTGTTTCCATGAGAACTATCCGAGCCGGTCGTTACAACGATGCCGTCGGCCGTAGCAACCACGGGGCTGTTCAGCCGGGCCGCGATATCCATGCCGGAATGAAAGCTGGGCTGGCTGTTAAACGGATCCTTGCGGTACCCGAACGGAGAAGTGATGACACGCGAAGTGACCGGCCATAACGTCGGCGTCACCTTCAGTTTTTTTTGCTTTTGCAAAACTTCCTCTTTGACGTTGGCCAAACTGATCTTCAGCTTCTCCAATTGGTCCGTCATTGCAGTGAAGGACGTCTTGGTATCTTCCGACAGTTTGACGATTTCTTCATCCGAAACCGGATTATAAACACCGCCGAGTCCCGAAGCATCTTTTTGACCGCCTGTCGATATTGCCGAACTAACTGCCGTGCTTCCTTGAGTGATCGACCTCAAGTCCTTTTCCAGCGTTTTCATTTCCTCCATCTTCTGCTTGATTTCCGTCGCTTGCTGGGAAAGCTGGATCACATCGTTTTGCAGCTGCTCGATCGCTTCGTTTTTGCCCGCCAGCGTCTGATCGAATTGAATCGTTCTTCCGCTTAACTCCGTAGCCAACTGCTCGTTCGCCAGCTTTTCCCGGGATTCGTACCGGTACAGCGTGACGATCGTGGCCAGAACCAGCACCAAGCTCAGCAAGATGGTATAGATCACATAGTGCGGCACTCTCAGCCGAATTGCGGAGCTATGGGCATCCGGAATGATCACGAAGGTGAGCTTCTTTTTTCGCCAATTAAGCTTCATAGCGGTCTCCTCGGAACTGTTGTCATGTTCTTCCTGTGTGTGATATGTGCAAGTATTCTCCAAAATTTAAGGAATCCCTTCCGATGTTGTCGAAATCACGTAAAAATAGGAAAAAAGTAGCAAGGGATTATGGACATAAAGCTCGAAATTAAGTAGGTATTACGAGGGAGGCCTATTTTTCCTTAAGCATATATGACGAAACCGGGTTTACCGAAAACTGACCGGATAGCATGCAGGTTCCCCTGCAAAGAACGCTTAGGACGCTTAATGAAGCCAGCTTGGCTGGCGTAAAACATTTAGGAGGAATACGGATGTATAAAATTGCCGGTATCGACTTAGGAAACGACAGCATCAAACTCGTCCTGGACGGAGCCCAGGATGCGCTAGTGATCCCTAATATCGTGTCGACAGGCTACGACAGACATATTTTGCAGGAAGAGGATTCTCCGCTGAAGGCGCTCGACGTTGTGGTGTACAGCCCGGCGTTGTCGCAAAACAATAAACGCTGGTTCGTCGGCACGCTGGCCACGGAATTGGAGGACAGTCTGGAGCTGGAGGAGACGGATAACAAAGCGTTGTCGGACCAATCCCTGATTGTCGCTTTGACGGCGCTCGCTTATCAGGGGCTTGTGAGCCAAAGCTACGCCGGCGGCGGACTTTCCCCGATGGATGAGGTGGAATACGTGCTGGGCACGGGCCTTCCCGTACGGACATTCGCCCGTTTCCACGAAGCGTTCGAGAAGAGGCTGACCGGTGAGCACGAAGTGACGTTTATGTCGACACCGCAGTTGAGAGGACGCCGGGTCAAAGTTCGCGTAACCCGTACCGTTTGTTCTATTGAAGGCGCGGCGGCCGTGTTTAACTTGGCTACGCACGACAACCTGCAGGTCAGGGACGATGAGATATACAGCGGGTGTATCGGAGTATGCGAGATCGGAGCTTTGACCACCGATTTGCCGGTCATCCGGCGGATGGGCATCGACAATCATTTCAGTTATGGCGAGCAGCTCGGCATTGCCACGTATTTGGACTCGATTATCAGGGATGTAGAGGACGTCTACGGATATTCGTTCCCGACCCGCGCCAAGCTTGTCCAACGCGTGAAAAATCGCGATTTTGTGATCCAACGCATCGGCGAAGGACAAGCCAGCATTCAAGGCATCGTTGACCAATACTTCAGCCGCGCCGCACAACGTATCGTCGAATTGATTCGCAAGCGTTGGAAAAAATGCCCCGACATTCAATGTTATTATGTAATCGGCGGCGGTGCAGCCGCGCTGAAATCGTATATTTTGGAGGCGGCGGGTACGATGCGGCTGCGTTTTGTCAGCGAAAGCGAGCTGCAGAACGTCCGCGGTTATTTGAAAGTCGCAAAAAGCCGGGTTACCCAGGCTTCCCATGCCGGATAACCAGGTTGTTCATATGATGAAGCGGCCTGTCCGGTGCAAGTAGGACATGCCGCTATCTTTTTTATCCGGGTTAATCGGGAGCTATTTACGGGCCTCGATTGCGACCAGCCCGAGACACGTTTCGTATTCAGCGAGAAACATGCCGTTAAGCGCCAGCGTATCGGTTAGGCCGGGTTGCTTATGGATCCCTTTGGATACAAACCGGTGCGGGTCGGGATAATCGATTTCGCTTCGCAGCGTTTGACGCATGCTGAGCCGGCGGTTGCGCAGCAGCTTGACCCGGGAAAATCCATAGGACCGGTACCGATTCATCCACTCTTCAGCGGACGGAAGTTTTGCCGCACCGTAGATCAGACGCACCTGTTCCTCCGGGATCATCCCTCTGGCGCACAATTCAAGGTCCATGATGCGCCCCCGCGGCTTAAGGACCCGGGCATACTCGCCGATCGCCTCGTTGTCCGGCATAAAAACCGTGACCGACTCGGCGATAACAAGATCAAACGATTCGGCGGGGAAGGGCAGCTCCCGCACATTTCCGCAAACCCATTGCACGGAAACGGAGCTTCTTCGCGCACGCTTCACCGCTTTTCGAATCATCATCGGATGCGCATCGACGCCCGTAACGGAACAGCCGTATTGCTGTGCGATATAACAGGCGGTGCGCCCGGTGCCGCATCCCGCGTCCAGCACCCGCATCCCCGCGTGAAGACCGAGACGGGAGAGCAGCGCTACGCTCATGGCGAAGCCGCCGGGATGCGCGCTTCCTTCGCCGAGCAGCGCCAATAGATCGTGGTAGCGATGGCTGCTCATCTAGATCCAGAATGGAAACACAAACAGCGCGGCCAATACCAATAAAGAAAGCACAAGCGCGCCGCCAAAACCAAATCCCGCTCCGATTCCGGGATATCCGAAGCCAAATGCGCGGGTCTGCGCTTTCGCTTGTTTTCCGGACGGGCGTTTCTTTTTCTGGATGAGCGTTTTGACGTGCGGCTGAGCCATCAGCGATTGGCGGATGCTCTTCACCCAAGCCGGCTTCAATTGAAGCGGCTTCAGTATAAGCTGCCCTCCGTGGACCTTATCGATCACTCCGGCCACAACTTCGCCCGTCTGCAGCACAGCCACCACCGGTTCGCCGCAATGGGGAGAAAGCGCTTGTTCGGAATATGGAAAAGTTGCCAACGGCTTCATTGTTATTCACCTCACCTGAGTATAATAGTAAAAACGAGCGGGAAAATGCCACCGGGTGGGGGGGAACCGATGGCATTTGGGGTCATATGATCAAGTCAGATCACCATACCGCGCGACTTATGATAACAAGCAAAATGAAGAGCACCAAAATGACAGCCGTCGAAGTCCACAATCCAGTACCAGCATAGCTCATTAGCTTAAGCCTCCTCTCCGTGAATCTGTTATACATTACGGATTCGCGGATGCTTTTGCTTGGACGATTATACCGGCCCGGCAAAAGTTTTCGGGACTCGCATCCCCGGTAAAGAGCGCCGTGTTGACATCTGCGGTATAATGAGCTTTAACGTTCACCTTCTAGAAAGGATCTTAACCCATGAGACCTACCCCTACCATTTCCAGAATGAACAGCCGAAGGAGGTTGCCGCCCAGGATGGCACCGATCGTCATCGTTATTGTGTCGGCTGTGCTGGCGCTCTGTCTGCTCAGTATAGGCATTGCCGCTTTTGTAGGGTGGAGTTTGACGCACCCGCAGCGCAGCCCGCTTACCGAAACGCCGGACCATTACGGGATCGCTTACGAAAACGTACAGTTCCCGAGCCGCCGGCATGACGTATCGCTCCAGGGCTGGTATCTTGCCGGAGCCGAACCGCGCAGCCGGATGACCGTCGTGATGGCTCACGGCTATCGCGAAAATCGGCTGCAGTCGCCTTCCCAAGCCTTGCCGCTTGCGCAGTTTCTCGTGAAGCAAGGATACGATGTGCTGATGTTCGATTTCCGCAATTCGGGCAATTCGGAAGGCAACGTGACTTCGGTCGGTTATTTTGAGAAAAGCGACTTGCTTGGCGCCATGGATTGGGTCAAGACGAAGAAACCGGAAGGCATTATCGGGATCATCGGGTTCTCCATGGGAGCCACGACAGCCCTCATGGCCGCTGCGGAAGAACCTTCCGTCGCCGGCATCGTCGCAGACAGCCCGTTCAGCCAACTGAAGCCGTATTTGCAGGAAAATTTGCCGGTTTGGTCGCATTTGCCGAATTTTCCGTTTACACCGCTCATTCTGAACATCATCCCGCCGCTTACGGGCATCGATCCGGAGCAAGTGGATGCCATCAAAGCGGCCGATGCACTGTATCCGCGGCCGGCTCTGTTCATTCACAGCGTCAACGATCACTCGATCCCGATCTCCAACAGCGAAGCGATCGCAAGCCGGCATCCCGATAAGTTTGAGCTGTGGAAAACGGAAAACGAAGGGCATGTCCGCTCTCATCCGGCTGCTCCCGAAGCATATGAAACCAAAGTCGCCGATTTCTTGGGTAAATTGTCCCAATAAGCCGGCGCACGCGCGAATCGGATACGCCATGCAACTTCCGGCCTCCATATCCCGGCATACAAAAAAGCTGTCTTTCGCCCATAAGGCGAGACAGCTTTTTCTATGCATATAAAGAGCAACTCTGCTTGAAAATTAAGATAATGTTACGGCAAACGGCACTTCTTTCTGCAGCCGTGACGATTCGTAAATATCCATGACGATATTTACGGCCTTGACGCCTTCGCGGGCATCGATCCAGAACTTATTACCAGCCAGCACATGCTCGTAAAAATCGCGAATTTGCACCGTATGGCTTACGCCCCAATACGACTTTTCTCCCAAATCGTTGACAGCCGGCTCACACAACAGTGTCTCTTCGCCGTCCTGCTGCAGGTACAAGTAATCGCCGCGCATATACAGCGTCCCTTGCTCGAATACGACTTCCAGCTCGACCGGCGAGTTTTTCAAATAAGCGTTGGTCGCGTAAAAAATCGCTCTTGCCCCGCTCGTGAAACGGATCAGCGCATGCGCCGAATCTTCCACTTCAATTACCCCTTCGAGCGAATCGGTGGAGACCGAACCCTTGATCGAGGAGATTTCTCCGCCCAACCATTGAATCAGATCCAGCGTATGAATCGCCTGGTTAATCAGCACGCCGCCGCCTTCGGTAGCCCACTTGCCTTTCCAAGCCGTCTTATAATAACCGGCATCTCTGAACCAAGTTACAAGTCCTTTCATGCAAAGCAGCTTGCCCAGACGGTTCTGATCGACATATTGCTTCAACAGCTGCGATGCGGGATTATAACGGTTTTGAAAAATAACGCCAAGCTGCGCATCCTGGCTATTCTCCGCCGCTTCGATCAGGCGGGCTGCGGCTGCTTTATTCTCAGCCATCGGCTTTTCCGTCAGCACATGTTTGCCTGCGGCAAGCAGCTCCACCGCCATCGGCGAATGCAAAAAGTGAGGCGTGCACAAATGGACAACCTGAACGTCGCTGCGCCCAAAAAGCTCCTTGTAATCGGTTGTGTACTCGCAGCCGTATTGTTCTGCGGTGCGCTTCGCCAGCTCCTCGTCGGTATCGACAACGAGCTTCAGCTCCGCTAATTCTAGTCCGGATAACGCCTTCAAATGCACTCCGGATATGGACCCGCAGCCGACAATTGCTGCTCCCAGCTTATTCATCGCAATCACCTTCGGTTTCATTTTCGACTTTCTCGGAGTAAAACCCGCTTTATCCGATTGTAGCCCAAGCTGCCCGGGAAATAAAGTTGAAAAGTTTGCACGCCGTTGTGGAATTTAGCTTCCCATTTGACTGTGAAAACGATACTCATATTGACGCTGTTATACAAATGAAGTACTATCGGAAACATGAAAAAACAAAAACTTGAAGAAATTGACGCGCTGAGGGCGTTTGCTTTTTTGGCTGTCGTGCTGCAGCATGCCATCGGGCATTACGCTTATTTGCCGGAATCGCGGCTGGCTGACGGCGTGCTGCTTGGCATGTTGCTGCTGCTTGCCAAGTTTGCGGTGCCTGTATTTATTTTTATCACCGGATTGGTATTATTTTACAACTATGAAGGAGGAGTCCATTACGGCCGCTTTGTACTCAAGCGCTGTAAAGACATACTGCTGCCGTATGCCCCATGGGTCGTCTTGTTTGGCGTCGCCTACAACAGCCTGACTTTGGGTTCCTGGGAAGATTGGAAGCAGCTCGGTTTGCTCCTGATTACCGGGAAAGCTTCGTACCACCTGTGGTATGTCGTTATGATCTTTCAACTGTACCTGATCTTTCCCGCCTTGCGGTATGTCATTCTGCCGATCGCCCGCCGGATCGGAGCGGGAACCGCCGGAGCCGCTGCGCTGACGATACTGGCTGCCGCCTACATCTGGCTGACCGGAGAAACCGCAGCGATAAGCAATGCTTTCGGAACCTGGCACATCCCGGTGTTATCCGACCTGTTCACCGCTTATATCGACCGCAATTCGCTGTTGTTCATCTATTACTTTATCATGGGGGCCGCAGCAGGATTATACATGGAGCGTTGGAAGGCATGGCTGCAGCGCCGGAAAGCTGCGATTATTACGGTATACGGCGTCTATCTCGCCGTCATGTTTTATGTTGTCGTCAGCCATTTCCGCTTTCAACCTGATCTCGTCATTCATTATGACGACACGCTGCTGCTGCAGCCGCTTATGGCTTCGTTCCTGATTGTCTCCATCCCGGCGATGCATCTGGCGGCGGCCGAATTCACCCGCTGGGCCGGCGGCAAGCTTCGCCGTCTTTCGGATTTGATCGGCCGCCATTCCTACACTGCGTATTTGGCGCATGCGCTTGTGCTGGGCGGGTCCACCTGGATCGCCGACCTGCTGCTGCCGGGCGCAAACACAACGCTGCGGACGATCCTCTCGTTTGCGCTGTGCGCTTCGGGCTCCGTGCTCACCGCATGGCTACTGAGCCAAGCCGCCGCCCTTCTGCGGCAAGCGCGTCCGGCCGGGCGTACGCAAAAAAACCTTTCTCCGCCGCAATAGCGGCTCAAAGAAAGGTTGAACGGAAACGTCATGAACAAACATCCATTTTTAAGCAAAATTTCAGCTTTCTTTCATTTTGCTTTAAGGTGGGGCTTATATAATGTACCTATCCTCACTTATATACATTTTTCGACGGCCCGGATGATTCCGGGCTCTTTTTTTTATCCTGCGGAGCAAAGCTTATCTCGCTGCGAAAAAAATTGCAAAAAATGCAATGACGATAGAGAGAAGCGCTTCGTTTCCAAACGTCGGCGCAATGGTATGCGTCACAAGCAGCAGCGCGACAATTGCCGACAACCCTGCCATAAATATCGTTCTGAACCAATTGATCATGCCGTTCTCCTCCCGGTTAGCGGCGGCTATTGCGGTTACCGCTGGCTTGCCCCGTCCCTATCCCCTGCGCATTTATCTCCGGACTACCAGGTGTAATCCAGCACGATGACATCGGCAAAATGCCTTCTTATTTTATCGACGGTTGACGTATGCATCGGGTGCGGCAAATAGGCGTCCAGCGCCTCGCGTGTATGAAACCCGATACGCATGCCGACTTCAAAACCTTGGCTTTTTCCCTCTTGAGAATGGTTGAGGCCCGCGGAAAAAGCCGCTATTCCGTCCATCCCAGAGAGCTGCTTCAGCGTTTCCACAATATGCAGCTTTTCTTCTTCTGTCGTTTCTTCCTTCAATTTAAACAATACCAAATGCTCGACCATTACTCATCCCTCACCGTTTCTATAAGAGGTTATTCTAAAAGTCAACTTTGGATCACGAAGTTTTCTCGGTGCTGAAAAGCCGACTTTTTGAATTTGCACTATAACGAATATCAGCAACTATTTCATATTAACACAAATAAGCAAATTCGGGCGCAAAAAAACACGGAGTCCAACCGATCGGCGGAATCCGTGTTGACGCCAAGCTTCAGCTTGCCTGCCTTAGGGGCTTAGCGAACCTGCTTGGGCTGCAGCGACTCATCTTCGGCGCTGTCGATATTTTGCAGGGCGGATACGGTCTGCTCCTCCACTTGGACAAGTTCCTGATGATGATGTCCGTCCTCTTGAGCGGAAAGCTGCTCTTGCGCTTCTCTTACTTCCCTTTGCGCGGTTTGCAGCTTGCCAAGCGCCGCCTGCAGCTTGTGCGGATCGGAAGCTTCCCTTGCCCGCTCGATTTCCTGCTCGGCATATTGGGCCATGGAAATGGCCTTCTCGGCGTTATCGATGGCATGCCGCTCCGGCATTTGGTGCTGCTGTTCTTGTGTCATATGCGCTGATCCTCCAAGGTAGCGTATTGGCGTTCACGCCGGGCCGATGAAGCAGCCAAGGCGCTTGCCGCCGATTTTAGCATCCCTTAAGATGCGCGAATGACGCCAAATTTATTCCTTAATCTTCCGCTCGTACACGACAAAATCGTGCGGATATTTATTTTTCTCGTCGACTGCGCCATGCGTGCGGGACACCTCAGCCCACTCCAACATATCCATCTTGGGGAACCACGTATCCACCTCGAACACGCCCCCTACCTCGGTGATGTACATTTTATCGACGTATGGCATAAATAGTTTGTAAATTTCCGCACCGCCAAAAACAAAAAGCTCTGCGTCCTGGTACTTATCGAGCGCCTCCGCCACCGAATGAACGACTTCGCAGCCTTCAGGCCGGTAGTCCGGCTGCTGTGTCATGACAACATTGCGCCGGCCGGGCAGCGGTTTGCCGATCGAGTCGTACGTTTTGCGCCCCATCAGCAGCGTTTGGCCCATCGTCAGCCGTTTGACATAAGCCATATCGGCAGGCAGACGCCACGGCAAGCTGTTATTGAGACCGATCCCCCGGTTGGAATCCATTGCCAGCAGGAAACTGATGCTCATGCGTTTGCCCCGCTTTCTTTAACTATTGTTTTTTCACGTTTTCAACACTCCTTATTCTAAATTAAGTTGGACGGCAATTCAATTGAAACCGCCTTCTCAAAACATGTAGATCGATAAAAGAACAAGCGCGCCAACAATCCAGCAGTAATAAGCAAAAGGCCTCATCGCCTGAAATTCGTGTTTTTTAAACCATTTCATCATGACCCATACGGCAATTAAAGCGAACACCCCCGATAAAATCCCCCCGACAATCGACATGCCGAGCAATCCTTGCATGCCTGTCTTTAATTTGGGGACCTCCAGAATACTCGCTCCGACAATAATCGGAGTCGCCAGCAGCAGGGAGAAACGCGCGGAGGCCTCATGTTTGAGTCCCATCCAGAAGCCGGCGGTTATACTCGATCCCGATCTCGAGAACCCCGGAACAAGCGCCAGAGACTGAAACAACCCGATGACAAAAGCTTGTCCCAGCTTTAAATCTTCGATTTCTTTGCTGCCCTTGCCGGCCGCTTTCTCGCCGAAATAGAGCAAAATCCCGTTGACGATAAGAAAAATGGCGGCGCTTGTCACGCTGCTGAAAAGATGCCTTAACGTTTTTTCCAACAACAACCCGATCACCGCCGCGGGAATCGTTCCGGCCACAACAAGCCACAGCACCTTCCTTGAACGCGTCCCTCCACCTGCAAACAAAGATCGCAGCATCCCGAGCCAATCGCGGCCAAAGAAGAGCAGCAAAGCAACAGCCGTCCCCAGATGGAGCATTACGACATACGGCAAGAAGTGCTCTTTGAGAAATTCGGGATCCAATTGCCAGTGGAACACATATGGTGTCAATACTCCATGCGCCACGCTGCTGATCGGAAACAGCTCGGTAATACCTTGAATAATGGCAAAAATGACGGTTTGAATAAAGTCCATGTGCAGTTCTCCCATCCTACTATGAAAATTTGTTTTTAATATAACTTATCCTCAACGGAGCGTGTTAGACGCCTGAAAGCAAATACCCGACACCGAAATAAATCAGCAGCGCGATACTACCGCTGACCGCCGCCGCAGCCGGTCCTGATGCGGCCCCCCGTTTCTTTCCCAACCGTTGGAAAAGGAGCGGGAGAACGGCGCTTATGATCGTCCCGAACATAATGGAAATCCATAACGCCAGACCGACAGCAATTCCGGCTTGCAGCGGTAATTGAAATAGCAGGGTCAGCAGCAGCGACGCGGCTAATCCGCATACGCCTCCTACAAATCCGCCGCCTCCCAATTCCCGGCCAATCACATTCCCCCTGCTGCCCGCAAGCGATCCTGCCCTGCTTCCGGCGGCCTCCGGCATCGACTGAAGTTCGTGGTTACCCGGTATGCCCGGCACAACGGGAATAAATAAAGTCAGCAGGGCAAACCAATCCAGCGAAGCGATAAAAGGCCCCATAATTCCCGCAAGGAAAAGTCCGGTGACCGCAAGTGCCATAAGCCAGATCAACCGGTGACTTGCCGGTTGCATGGCGGCAAGCGACAGCAGCAGTACCCGTTGCAGCACCCCGGCCTTTGAAGAGCGCTTATCCTTATGTACCATCATCATGTTATGGTGATATGATCTGATCGGGATTCCGGCGGTTGTTGCGTGGTTCTTGAAACATGAGATCCGGTACATGCGGCAAAAGATGCATGTTGCAGCACCCCCTACTTTTTTGATTCTTCATGAAGTCTTCTGTTGTTGTCGCGGGAGATGCTCAGCAGTATCCCCGTGCTCGCCATGCATAATATAAGCGAGGACCCGCCGTAGCTGATAAACGGCAGCGGCACGCCGGTGATAGGCAGACTGCCCGTCACGGCTCCCAGATTGAGCAGCAGTTGGATGCAGATCATCGCCACGATGCCCATACCAAGCATGGCGCCAAACGGATCGGCGCTGCGGACCGCCGCCGTAAACCCGCGCCATATAAACAGATAAAAAACGATAAACAGCAGGGAAGCCCCGGCGAAGCCGATTTCCTCTCCGACGACGGCGAAAATAAAGTCCGTATGAGCTTCCGGCAAATAAAACAGTTTTTGCACACTTCCTCCTATACCGGTGCCTGTAAGCCGTCCGTGAGCTAATGCATATAAAGATTGAATCAGCTGATAACCCGCGCCGGTCTGATCGTCAAACGGATTCAGAAACGAGTTCATCCTTTTCAAGCGGTAGCTTTGGCTGATTGCTAAATAGGCCATTACCGGCGCAAATCCGGTGCTGAGCAGAAGAAGATGACTCCACGCCATGCCGCCGACAATTAGTATGACCGTGGAAATCGAAACGAGGATTAACACGGTGCCGAAATCCGGTTGTTTCATAACAAGCAGCAGGATCGAACCAACGATAATCAGAATCGGAAGCAAGCCGTCCCGAAATTTTTTGATCCGCTCGCCTTTTTTGCTGATCAAAGCGGATAAATAAACGATCAGCGACAGCTTGGTCCATTCCGCGGGCTGAAAGTTAAAGCCGGCCACGACAAACCACCGTTTGGCCCCATTGATGTTCACTCCGCCGATTAGAACAAGTACCAGCAGCAGCAGCGAGGAGATCAACAGGACGGGGGCTGCTTTTTTCCAGACGGAAAATGGGAGACTCATAAATAAAAACATGAGAAATAAACCGATCATGGCAAAAGTGCCCTGTTTCAATACGAAATACCAGGGACTGGCATGATTGAAAAGCGCTTTAGGGGAACTCGCGCTGAAAATCATCACAAGACCGAAACCAACCAGCAATACCGTTACGAACAACAGCAAAAAGTCCGGACGGCCTCTTATCGTACCCTCCAAAGCGCTCCCCACCCTCCATAGATCTAGAAAAAAACTCTCCCGCAAGAGAGAGTCGCACATTTTGCCTAGTTATGGACAACGGCAAGCATCGGCACTTTTGAATGGGATTGCCCGTGAAAGGCTATAACAATTTCTCCAAATCGAACTGCCCGTAATACCCTTTTTTGCCCCACAAACGTAACGTGTTGTTTTTCCATTCATAGATATCCATGCCGTTTTCTCCCGCCCCCAAAGACCAGCCCAAAATAAGATCGGGTGCGCCGTCCTTGGTCACGTCGGCAAATCCGGCATAATCGATGCCATATCCGGAACCGGCCATCTTCCAGACAATGCGCCATTCTTTATTGTTCTGTTTCAGCAGAGCGGCCCTTAACGCTTTGTCATCGGTCCGCTTCTCCTCGTATACGACCAGCGCTTCGTCGATGCCGTCCCCGTCCACATCGCCATAAAGCACGCCATTGTTTCCTTTCAAGCGGTCGGTCACTACAACGTGGGCTCCATCCGGCAGCAAGCCACGGATGATCTTGCTGAATTGATCTTCGTTTATGCTTGTTTCGATGGCAGGCGCGTGAATCAGATCGATCGGCGCTTTCGGTATGCCGCATCCGCTCATCCACAGCAATACCGCTGCAATAATGCAGATTCCCAGCAGCTTGCGGTACATCGCGACTCCCTCCTTATGCCTTCAGCTAGATTTTAACTGTTTTCCGGCCGCAAAAGGTTATGAAAAGGTTAAATTTTATGTGCCGCCAACGGTTCATACGGCAGACAAAACTCGACTTTTGTTCCTTTGCCCAGCTCGCTTTTCATGTTCAGCCGACCTTGATGAAGCCGGATAATCTCCTCCGATATGGTCAAACCCAATCCGCTGCCGACCGCTTCCCCGCTGCCACGGTAAAACTTCTGGAATACGCGAGCCAATTCGTTCTCCGCAATTCCCGAACCGTTATCCTCGACAGAAACAATCACTTGCCCTTGCATCGAATACGCATGTACTTTGATCGAACCTCCGGAATTCGTGAATTTAAGCGAGTTATCGATTAGATTGATGAGCACCTGCTTCAGACGGTTTTCATCGGCATAGATGACCGGCAGATTGCCGCTTACCCTTACCTCCAGGTCAATGTTTTGTCTTGCCGCTCGCGGGGAGAGCTGTTTGCCGATATGCTGCAGCAAGTCGGATAGCTGCAGAGGGACACGGTTCAATGTCATTTGTCCGTTATCCAATTTGGAGAAATCGAGAAGTTCGTCCACCAGCTGCGTTAACCTGTCGGTTTCCGCGTCGATGATTTCCAATCCGTCATCCAAAAGAGCCTTGCCGCCGTCTGTACCCGTTTGTAAGGTGACCACCCAACCTTTGATCGACGTCAACGGCGTACGCAGCTCATGGGAAACGGCGGCGATAAACTCGCTTTTCAGCTTTTCGTTCTGTACGATTTTGGCAGCCATCGTATTTAACGTATCTGCAAGTGTCCCCAACTCATCCCGGTATGTTTTTTCCGCTTTGACGGAAAAATCGCCTTCGGCCATTTTCTCCGCAGCCTGCTTCAATTTCGTGATGGAACCGGTAATCGTCCGCGACAGCAGCAGGCTGAGCACCGCTACAATCACGATGACCACGAGCCCGGACACGATAAAAATGACCGATATTTGCCGGATCGCTTCCGTTGTTTCGGTCAGCGAGGTAACAAACCGCACTACCCCCACCGTCGTATCATGCGCCTTCAGCGGATACGATACCGCAAGCACCGATTCACCGGTAGCCGGAAGTTTCCCTTCCCAGATACCGGCGCTTCCGCTGCAGGCCTCCTGCACATCCGGGTACAACGACATATCGGCCCCGGTTTGCCGGCCCGTGGAATCCTGCAGCAGCACTCCCGATCGGCTTACGATTTGAACCTGTGCGGACGAATGCTGGGAAAATCCGTTCAACAATCGCCCGGACTGTTTTTCGAGCTCCTCATCGGCAAAATACTGCTGAAAAAACGAGGCGGACAGCTCCGCCTGGTTCAGCAAAATGCGCTCGATGTTGGAGTAGTAGTAATACTTCACGAATCCGATCAGCAAAGTTTCCAGAATCGCCACCGTAATAAAAATGACGATCAAATAACTGCCAACCAGTCTTTTTTGAATTCCCAGCAAATCAATCGCCCTTTCTCCAGCGGTAACCCAGTCCCCACACCGTTTCGATCAGACGCGGATGCGCACAATCATCCTCCAGCTTCTCTCTCAGCTTGCGCACATGCACATCGACCGTTTTTGTATCGCCGAAAAAATCTTCCCCCCAGATGAAGTTAAGCAGCTCGTTTCTGGACAGCGTTTTACCCTGATTTTCTATAAACGTTTTCGCCATGAAATACTCTTTGCGCGTTAACTCGATTAGTTCGCCCTTCTTGTACAGCTGGTTGGCGTCGAGATCAAGCCGGATGCAGCCGGATTCAAGGATGTTTCCCGGCCGCTCCTCAGCCGTTCTCCGGGTACGGCGCAACACCGTGCGGATCCGGGCGACAAGCTCCAGCGGATTAAACGGCTTGACGATATAATCGTCGGCACCAAGCTCCAGCCCTTTGATTTTGTCCAAATCTTGACCCCGCGCCGTCAAAAAGATGATGACAATATCGCGGTCGATTTCTCTGAGCCTCCTGCAGAACTCAAATCCGTCCATATCGGGGAGCATGATGTCCAGCACCACGGCATCGGGCCGGTTTGCAGCCAGCTTGTCCAGCCCTGCCGTCCCCCATGCCGCTTCCGTAACCTGAAAGTCATTTCGCTCCAAATTTATCGTGATAAACCGTCTGATATTGTCATCGTCTTCTACAACAAGCACTTGATTGCGTTGCCGTTTCTCCATACATTCCCTCCGACAGCCTGACATCGGTTCAGGCCCATTGAAAAAAGAGCCTCCCCGCCGACGGAAAAGTCTGACCGTCCCATCTCCTGAGGAAGCTCTTTTTATATTTTATTTTAACGTTAACGTTTAAATCGCAATCGGCGCTTTGATCCCGGGATGAGACTGATAACCGGCGATTTCGAAATCCTCGAATACGTAATCGAAGATGGAATCCGGTTTTCTTCGAATATGCAGCGTTGGCAGCGGATATGGTTCCCGTGTCAGCTGGCGCTTTACTTGCTCCAGATGGTTTAAGTAAATGTGCACATCGCCGCCGGTCCAAATCAGCTCTCCGGCTTCCAGCCCGCACTGCTCCGCAATCATATGTGTCAGCAGCGCATAAGAAGCAATGTTGAACGGCAAGCCGAGGAACGTATCGACCGACCTCATCTGGAACATACACGACAAATGCCCGTCCGCAACATAAAACTGCATTGCATAATGGCAAGGAGGCAGCGCCATGCCGTCCACTTCGGCCGGATTCCACGCGCTGACCATATGCCGCCGCGAGTCCGGATTTTTCTTGATTTGCTGCACCACATTGGCGATCTGATCGACAACTTGCCCGTTCGGGCCAAGCCAGGTACGCCACTGCGCGCCGTACACCCGGCCGAGATTGCCTTGTTCGTCGGCCCACTCGTCCCAGATGGTCACGCCGTTCTCCTGGAGGTAACGAACGTTCGTTTCTCCGCTCAAAAACCATAACAGTTCGTGAACGATCGATTTGATGTGCAGTTTTTTCGTTGTAAGCAGCGGAAACCCCTGCCGCAGATCAAACCGCAGCTGTCTTCCGAAAACGGAGATCGTGCCGGTACCGGTACGGTCTTCTTTCCGCACGCCATGCTCCAATATATCGTTAAGCAATTCCAGATACGCCTTCATAATCCACCTCTTCAATTACTTTCTCCGCCGCGGCGCAAGAATGAATAAGTATCATTATATAACGTTCAGGATGGTAAACAAAGCCCCCCCGTATGGAGGTGAATATTCTTAGTTGCCAGCCTGTACATTATGATGCTAACCTAGTATTCTTAAAAAGGCTTCTCTAGATGAGATACTGAAATGAAAGAGTGGATGGGTCATGCTGAACAAAATTAAACGAATCGACGTCCCCATATTGATGATTCTGCTCGTTTTTATGGGAATGAGCACGGCGGTTATTTATAGCGCAACGCAAGGCACCAGTTTTGCCGGCATTCATATCAACAATATCGTTACATTTGCCGTCCTGTTCGTGCCGTTGATCCTTGTAGCGTTGTTCGATTACCGTATCATAGTCCAGCACTTGTCTTATATCTTATACGGCGTGGGGATTTTACTGCTGCTGTTTGTCGTTTTTAAAGGGATGAATATTAACGGTTCGCAGCGCTGGATCGACCTGAAGGTGATGGCCTTCCAGCCCTCCGAGCTGATGAAGCTGTTTATTATTCTGGTTTTGTCCAAATGGCTCAAAACCCGCAACGGGCATTCTCTGCGTTTGACAAATGATTTGCTGCCCCTTGGCGCGCTTGTTGCCGTACCTTTTTTCATCGTACTCCAGCAGCCCGATCTGGGTACCTCCATCGTGTTTTTGGCGATTTTTATCGGCATGATGTGGATCGGAAATATCGAGTGGAAACATCTGATCGCCGGGCTGAGTGCCGTTGCTGTGGTGGTGGCCAGCGTGACCGCGTTGTACTTTTACAATTTTGCCTTGTTCTCCAAAATCGTCAAACCGCACCAGCTGCACCGAATCCAGACCTTTCTCGACCCCACCTTGGACGCCAATAACAGCTGGCATGTGCTGAACTCGATTAAAGCCATATCGTTTGGCCAATTGATGGGGGAAGGCTTCCGGCACGGCAGAATGGTTCAAGGAGGGTTTATCCCTTACGATTACGCGGATTCGATTTTTGTGGTGATCGGCGAGGAGTTCGGGTTTCTTGGCGCTTCCGCTTTGTTTATGCTTTATTTTATTCTGATCTACCGGATGATCCGTATTGCCGTGGATACCAGGGACGATGAAGGCAAATATTTGATCGTGGGCGTTATTTCGATGTTTACGCTGCAAATTTTCGAAAATGTGGCGATGCATACCGGCCTGATGCCACTTACGGGGATCGCGCTGCCTTTTGTCAGCTATGGCGGCAGCTCGCTGCTCACCAACATGCTAGCTATCGGCTTTGTGCTGAGTGTCAAGATTCATGAGGAACCTTTGTAATCGCGCCACGCAAAAATGCCGCCATGCCCATTTCGGGACATGGACGGCAAGCGGCGGCACTGCCCGCATAAACGGATCCATTTACTGTAGATGCCGGTCCGCAGCATCGATGAAACACGACCAATCGTATTCGGTCAAATCGTGTTTTCCTGCTCTCAGATGGTACGCGATGCGCCCTTCTTGCAGCGGATATCCCGGATCCGGCTTTTCCCGCCGGCCCGCCGCGGCCAAACCTTTAAGCCCATACAATTCATAGACGGGACTGGCCAGCGTGCATGCCCAATATTCCGCATCCGGATCGGCCCATGTATCTTCCGTAGCGCTGGTGACATAAAGCAGCCGGGGCGCGGCAAGAGCGAGCAGCATGTGCTGATCCACCGGCAAATCGTTTTCCTTGCCGTTGTAGCTTTTGAAATTGCCGCTAAACCAGTGGGGGAACTTTTCATTGATCGCCTGAACCGTCTCGCCTTGCTTGCCCCTGCTGACAGCAGCTCCGCCGCAGCCGGAGTTGTTACTGACCACCATCGCAAACCGATCATCTTGCGCTCCGCACCAAAGCGCCGTTTTGCCGCCTCTGGAGTGTCCGACGACAGCAACTCGATTGGCGTCGATATCCGGATCTTCTGCGAGATAATCCATCACGCGGCTTGCTCCCCAAGCCCATGCGGCGATCGTTCCCCATGCATCGCCTTCACGAGTAATGCCAGGGGGGTCGAATATGCCGTGGACACCGTTTATAAAACCGTCATGGTCGTCCGGATCGACATCCGCCACATGAAACGCTGCCGCCGCATAACCGCGGGATACGATATATTCCGCCGGCCAGAAAGCGCTTTTGATAGTACGGTCAGGATCGATATGTTCCTCTTCCCGGTTGTTGATGAGCAGGAAAGCGGGTACTGGCCGATGGATGTCCGCAGGAATAAACAGGAGTAAACGGATGACCCCCGTACCTCCAGGGCCTTCATAAACGATGTTGATTTGTTTCCTTACCGCTCTGCCGTCCATCCATCCGTCCGAACGATCCACCGTTTCAAACCGCAGCTCAGCCGGCCGGTCTATTGCATTTCTGCCGTAGACATGCTGCCGAAACAACTCCAGAATCTCGGGCCGTCTCAGCTGCCATTGCTCCCGCGTCGTAATTCGCTCGCCTTCGCTTCCTGTCAGAAGATCCGGCAGCTCCCATTTTCCTGCTGCAATATGCTCCATCCCCGCTCCACTCGCTTTCTCACCGTTTGATAAGCTGCTTCCTAACGCAGGTTGTAAAAAGCTGTAAGTAAGTCCATTATATCAAGCATTTGGCGTCCCCGGACGCTTGGCACCAGATTTTTTTCATAAAACATACGCCCGGTAAAAGCAAAAAGACCCCCGCCGCTTGGGGAGGCCACTGAAAAAGTGAACGCTGCATGAGCGAATCATGCTTACAATCGCCAATTGTCCCCGAATTTCTTGAATGTACCTGCTTGCGGCAGGTGAAATTCGGGGACAAAAGCGAACGCTGGCGCTTCTCCAGCATGATTTCGTTCACTCCGCTGCTTTTTCAGTGGCCCCCCGCCAAGGCGAGGGCCGTGAAGTCGCGCTTAATGCGCAACCTGGTTGTAGGTCATAATCCAAATCGATCCGGCGACAATCGTCAGCAGGATGATGATGCCGAGTACCAAAGCGGACATGTTCCAGCGGGCGTTTTCCCCATCTTTCAAATGCATGAAGAAAAACAGCTGCACCGCAAATTGCAAGACCGCCATAATCAGGATCAGGAGAAGCGTTGCCGTCCTGCCCAGCATGCCGTTCATCACTACGACTAGCGGGATAATCGTCAGCACGATGGAAAGCGCAAAACCGATCACGTACGACTTGAGCGATCCGTGCGATGCTTGATGCTCATGGGAAGAAGTGTTGTTTGCTGCCACGTTACATCACCCCCATCAAATAAACGACGGTAAAGACGAAAATCCATACGACGTCGAGAAAATGCCAGTACAAGCTCAGAACTTCCACTTTGCGTTTGGTGACCGGCGTAATGCCTCTTTTGCCAAGCTGCAGCATCAGCCCGACCATCCACACAAGGCCAAGCGAGACGTGAAGCCCGTGCGTGCCGACCAGCGCGAAAAATCCGGATAAAAACGCGCTGGTGCTCATTGTTGCGCCTTCATGCACAGCCATCGTGACAAACTCCGTTACTTCGAGCGCGATAAAAGAGGCGCCAAGCAGCGCGGTGACGACAAGCCAGCCGATCAACTGGTTTTTGCGTCCCTGATGCATTGCCAATACGGCAAGCCCGCTGGTAAAGCTGCTTGTAAGAAGGATGAACGTTTCGGCGATAATACCCGGCATTTTGAACAGCTCATGCGGCGTTGGTCCGCCATTGGTATTGCCGTGAAGCACCACATAGGTGGCGAATAAGGAACCGAACAAAATACAGTCGGTAATCAGAAATATCCAGAACCCGAATGTCTTGAGCGACTCGTGATCCTCATGCTCATGATGAGCGTGTTCATGCGCTGCAGCGTGTGCCATCAGACCTTCGCCCCCCTCAATGCGGATTCGGTCCGCTCAATTTCATCAACAGGAATATAATAATCCGTATCGTAAGTGAACGAGCGTGTGATCATACAGATGCCGATACCTACAAGCGCCGGAATCGACATCCACATCCAGCCCCATACAAAACCGAAGCCGGCGACAAACCAGAGTGCCGATTTGATAAACGGAATGGCCGAGTTTTTCGGCATATGAATCGGCTCCAGCGGTATCTTCGGCGTGCGTGCCGTACCTTTCAAGCGAGCTTGCTTCCGTTCCCACCAATCGTCCACATGCTCCACTTGCGGCAGCGTGGCAAAGTTATAAGCCGGAGCGGGAGACGGAATCGACCATTCCAACGTGCGGCCGTCCCATGGATCGCCGGTTGTATCTTTTTCTTGAAACTTGATGCTATGAGCGATTTGCCATACTTGGAACAGGAACCCGATACCCATCAGGAAACCGCCGACTGTCGATATCATATTAAGCGGGCCCCAGCCCATATCGAAGTCGTACACGTACACACGCCGCGTCATCCCCATGAGACCAAGGAAATATTGCGGCATAAAGCAGACATAGAAGCCGATATTCCAGAGCCAGAACGCCCATTTGCCAAGATGCTCGTTAAGCTTGAAGCCGAACATTTTCGGCCACCAATAATACAGTCCGGCGAAGTAACCAAAAGCGACGCCGCCGATCAGTACCTGATGGAAATGCGCGATCAGGAAGTAGCTGTTGTGGAACTGGAAGTCCGCCGGCGCCACGGAAAGCAGCACCCCGGTCATGCCGCCGACGACAAAACACGGAATAAACGCAATCGTCCACATCATCGGCGTTTTAAATCGAATCCGGCCGCGGAACATCGTAAACAGCCAGTTGAAAACTTTCACCCCGGTCGGGATCGCAATCGCCATCGTGGATATGGCAAAAAATGTATTTACATCCGCACCCGAACCCATCGTAAAGAAGTGATGGGCCCAAGTGAAAAACGACAGCACGCTGATAATCAGCATCGCAAATACCATCGATTTATAGCCAAACAGCTTCTTTTTGGAAAATGTAGCCACAATCTCGGAAAAAATCCCGAATGCCGGAACTACGACAATGTATACCTCGGGGTGTCCCCACATCCAGATCAGGTTGATGTACATCATCGGGTTGCCGCCGCCGTCGAGCGTAAAGAAATGCGCGCCGACAAAACGGTCAAGGAACAACAGCGCCAGCGTGACGGTCAGAATCGGGAATGCAAAGATGATCATGATGCAGCTCGAAAATACGGACCAGGTGAACATCGGCATTTTCATCAGCTTCATGCCTGGGGCGCGCATTTTCAGAATGGTCACGATAAAGTTAATGCCTGTTGCCAAACTCCCGATACCGGAAATTTGAATGCCCCAAATATAGAAGTTCTGCCCTACGCCCGGGCTATGCGACACTTCGGAAAGCGGCGGGTACGCAAGCCATCCGGCATCCGGCGAACCGCCGATAATAAACGATACGTTAAACAGCATCGCGCCCCAGAAAAACATCCAGAAGCTCAGCGAGTTCAGGAACGGATACGCCACGTCGCGGGCGCCGATTTGCAGCGGTACGACGATATTAAAAAGACCAAACATCAGCGGCATCGCCATAAACAAAATCATGATGACGCCATGTGTCGTAAATATTTGGTTATAGTGATCGGCTTGCAGGAACTGCGCGTTCGGCACCGCAAGCTGCAGCCGCATCAGCAGCGCATCCACGCCGCCGCGGAACAGCATAAGGATGGAGCATATGATATACATGATGCCGATACGCTTATGATCGACGCTTGTCAGCCATTCGCGCCACAGCCAACCCCATTTTTGAAAAAACGAAAGCACGGCGACGATAGCCACCATCGCAATGGCGATACTGACCTGTGCCCCGAGAATAAGCGGGTCGCCGGTTACGAAAAACCAGGATGCGAAATGCTTGATTTGATCCAGCATGGGCTTTTACTTCCTTTCCATTATCTAGTGGCCTGCATGATGCCCGGCCTGCTCAGGTTTTTGCTGCGCTTGCGGTTGTGCCGGAGCTTTTGGCTCCGCAGAAGACTGCTTGACATCGCCCCCCGTTTGCGAAGACGAGCCCATGTCCGTCTGGCCGCTTCCCATCGTATGGGAGCCGTGGGCGTGCCCTTGTCCTCCAGCCGCATATTTGGTGACGATTTTATTAAACAATCCTTCGGGGAACGAGGAGTAATATTGCTTCACCGATTTGCCCGGTTTGGCCAGTGCATCGTAGGTCTCCATCGTCAGGCCCGGCGACGATTTCTTGATCTGCTGAACCCATGCGTCAAAGTCAGCCTGACTTGTCGCTTTTACGTCAAACCGCATATCGGCAAAATGCTCGCCGCTGAAATTGGCTCCAGACCCGAAATACGTACCCGGTTCGTCAGCCTGCAAAAACAGCGTCATCGCCATACCGGACATCGTGTACATCTGTCCGCCCAGCTGCGGAATCCAAAACGAGTTCATCGGCGCATCGGATGTAAGCTCGAACTTAATCGGCACGCCTTCCGGTATTTGGATCGAGTTGACGGTCGCTATGCCAAGCTCAGGATATGTGAAGAGCCATTTCCAGTCCAGCGACGTCGCTTGAATGACGACCGGCTTCTGGGCCGATTCGATCGGCTTGGACGGCTCCAGATGATGCGTATACCGTGCGGTAGTGATGGCCAATATGATGATAACAATGATAGGAATTCCCCACCATACGATTTCCATCGTTGTACTGTGCGACCAATTCGGCTGGTAGGCCGCTTTGTTCTCCGGCTTATCGCGGTAACGCCAGACGATATAGGCGGTTAAGATAAGTACCGGCACCAAGATGACCGCGCACAAGATGGAGGAAAAATAAATCAGATCTTTCTGGCTTTGCCCGATTGGACCTTTAGGGTCGAGCACGATGATTTGTTCTCCGCAGCCCGATACAAGGGCAAGCATAAACATCACAAGCAGCGGAATTGCGGCCCGAAAAACTTGTTTCGGCTTTTGCATGGCGATCCTCCTTAACAACTTTCTTCATAAGGTTGTTTCATGTTTTTTCTGGGTTGCGCCAGCAAAATTGGCTTCGTCAGCAAGTCCTCCGCCACCCTATGAATTCAATGTCACTGGCTTCATGAAACAATGTGATTTCTTTCACTATTAACATAACAGATTTCCACATATTATTCTCCTCAGTTAACAAATTAGTCATCGGTTTGCCTTTTGTTGGACAAAACTTTTGTCACGAAGTTGCCGCAATCTCACCCGACCGGCGTGAGCGGCGCTTGTCCTTAACCGAAATATTTTATCGTTCTTGCCCGTATTTCATTCACATCTCCATCATACATATGGACTAAAGGAGGTGACGTGCGATTTATGGGCCAGCACCAAACGCTTTACATCGTCGTGATAGACGAGATGAGTCATTGTTTTTCCACTTATGACGAATTCTGCAACTTTATGTCGGAGAACAGCCACCGCTGCATCACCAAAATTGAAAAAAGCGAGGATTAAGCTTGGCAGCCCAATTCCCTCGCTTTTGATCGATACACGATTCGAATCCCTTTTTATGAATGCGCTTTATTGTGTCAGCAAGCGGTCGTAATGTTCAGGGGTCAAGCTGTACAGCTCCTTGCCGTTTTTTCGCGAGGAAGGGCTGAGTTCAGACGGGTGGTCAAAATAAAACACGGAGTCGACCAAAGCCTGCACCGTCTCAGCTTGACCGGCCGCTTTGCGGATTTGCATCAGCTCGAAGTCGCGGATGCCGCGCAGCAGCCATTTATAACGCAGCGACAGCAGCGGCCTGCCCCTACTGCCCGGATAAACAAGGCACAAATCGCCGGCCTTCCAGTCGGGATATCGGTAAGACGCTTCCGAAAGCGGATTGTCGCTCCAGGCGGTAAAACTCCAGCGCAGCAGTCCGTCAAGCTGCCATTTCTCCACAAGCCACGGAAGCAGCCGGCTTTCCAGAGGCGGGGAGACCAGCAGCGTATTCGGCCGTACCGGGTTGCAGCACACATACGCCATCAGCTTTCCCGGTATCGTCTTGCGCAGCTCCATGAGCCGTTCGAACTGTTCGGCCGCACAATGAAGAATCGGCACATAATCCACGATTTCGTTTATGCCGCATTCGATAAACTCGGCGTGGTCCAGCGCAATTTTGTAACGCAGCCGCGGCGCGGTTTCCCGCAAAAAATCCACCCTCTTGCGAAAAAGCTCCATATCGCTGGGTTCATCGGCCATTACCCTGACCTTCTCGATCCAGCCGGCCTCCACGAAATGCCGTTCCAGCGCGGCGATGTATTCGGCCAGATGTTCCTTCTCAGTGATAAAAGCGTAAACGCCCCTGCTTTCGTCATAATAGCGGACTCGCATGCCGTCCGGCACCCCGTCCACAATTGCACCGTAACCCGCCTCAGGATCCTGCCAAATGCTCAGCAGCCCGAATACTTCGATCTCCTTGTCGATCCCGTATTTAGCTGCCAGGCCGATATACCGGTCCATGGCCGAGAAATCGCAGCTGAGCTTGTCGTCGGATCCGAGAGTAACCTTGATCATGCTATACTCGAACAAATCGGAAGGCCGCCGAACCCGGTGAGACCATTGCCCCGACCAGGGGATTTCCGACACGACTACCGAAGCGGCCTTAGCGCCAAGCGCTCCCAACGCCTGCAAATAATGATCCAAAATCGCAAAATGATCCTCCGACCATAATTCAACGTCGTACTTGCGTGCTATGTTTGAATTGTGCTGCCACAAATCGAGGTAAAAGCGGTAGTCGGCCGGTTCAGGCAGCAGCCAGTCCTTGACCGTGACGGAAAACGAGCATTCTTCCACGCAGCGCTCCTCTTCAAACATTTCATGTATGTACAAACGCAGTTTGCCTTCATATACTCCGGACGGAGTTGACTCGTCCGTATGAACCTCTACCCACACCTGCTGGATTTTGCGCCGCTCGACGAAAATCTGCTTTTGCTCCAGCAGCACATCCGATTTACTGACCCTATCGTCGTCCTCCATTAATCCGATCAGCTTGACCTCCGCGCGCACCCCACCGTCCATCTGCAGCTCCAGCCGGGCAACAGGCAGCGGACCCCCTTTCCAGAACAGCGGATCACGGCTCACTGTCAGCATAAAGTCGTCGCTGCCGCTGACTAACGCCTGCACCGCAGCACTGTCGCGTTTGCAGCATACCGTCTCAAGCCGCTTACATGCAGTTTCTTTCCTTCCTTGCTCCCAAAAATTATAATTCCACTCATACTTATAAAACATAGAAGCCAAACCGAAATGCAGCATACCTTTCCTCCTTAACATTGTTCTCGCGAAAATATTGTTCTGCGAAAACTGATTCGCAGCATCCCGGACATTGTATTTTTGCAGCGGTATCGGGTAACCTATAACCATATATCGGAAGATAAAGGAGATTTTTAGATGAAAATAACGCGCATTCTGCTAACTCTCCCGCTGCTGTTCCTCTCCGCCGCAACCGCTGTGCATGCCGAACCTGCAAATATGAAAGGCTCACCGCGGTACGAGGATCTCGCCGTTACCTTACTTACGCCTTATATCACAAAAGAGATCAATCAATATTACAGTAAGACGCTCAAAAACCCTCCGCATTTTGCTCCTTATTATGGAACACGAATATCAATTGAGTCTCCGTCCAAAGAACCCAATGCATTTCTGGTGACGGTTCACGTAGTTCCATATATCGGGGCTCATGTGACGGTAGGAGAAGACGATATCACGTTTACAGTCAACCCGAGCGGTGAGGTCAGCACTACCCAATATACCCATACTAAAGATTACAAACTTCCTCCTAGCCTAGCCGACCAATACATAGGAAAACAATGATAGATTTCGGCGCGCTTACGCTGTTGTCTTTAATTGTCCCCGTATTTGTGTTAATTATCTACATTATGACCAAAGTGCTTATTACCAAGCGAATTCCGGACAGCCGGTATACGCCGTTTGACAGATTGACCGGTCAAACAACCGTGGAATTTCAAATGCAAAAAGAAGAAAAAGAAGAAGACGATGAGCATGGCGACGACAAAAACAAAAACAAGAAAAAGAAGCAGCGGTCCCGCTCCATATAAGAAAAGTTTCTGATTGAAGCAACTTTCGATGAAGTACATTCGTGTCCTAGCTGATGCTTTTCTTGCAATATCAGAATCCTTGAGCTCCGCTCAACACTTATAAATTCTGATATTATAAAATCACCCTCTTAGGCACTTGGCCAAAGAGGGTGTAGTATGTCTTGTATCGTATAAGTTAATGTGATGTTTCTTCCGCTTTCGCCGCCGCGCGGGAAAGCACAAGATGAATCGCAGTGCGAATGACGTAAATATGAACGCTGCCAACCATAAATCCGATGCCCACCATAAGGGATGTGTTGCGGTCGCTAAAATGTTCAATATTCAACAGGCTGATCAAAAGCCCAATTCCAAGAAATACCCACGCCGCAGCCGTCATCATCGTAACAAGGCGGCTCGCATCGCGACCGTTTGCTCCTACTTTACCAACCGATGCCGTTTTTGTAGTCATGTCTGATCCACTCCATAAATTAATGAAAATGCTTTCTAAACAACAGTATACCACACTTTTCACATTTTGTTCATAATAAATTCGCGGATTGGTCAAAAAATCTACACAAAAACTTCGCAGTTGCATAAAGGAGGCAGGTAAAACGAAATTTAGACGATTCTAACCGCCGTCCCGCTGACGGCTACCATCAGCATACCTTCGCGGACCACTTCATAATCGATATCGATGCCGATAATCGCATTGGCGCCCAACTGGGCGGCCTGGGCCTTCATCTCTTCAAGCGATACGTCGCGGGCTTCCTTCAGCTTATTTTCATAAGCTCCGGATCGGCCGCCTACAATATCCGTGATTGACGCGAAAAAGTCGCGCACGATATTGGCGCCCATGATCGCTTCTCCGTTGACGATACCTAAATATTCGGTGATTTTTTTGCCTTCGATGCCCGATGTCGTTGTGACAATCATGCCTTCACTCCTCTCCCATCTTTACTAATGTACCCGGGACCCAAAAAAATATGTATCCGAATCGCGCAGTTAGGATTAATGTTCCCTGCCATATTGGTCGGCCGCTACAATAGCGGCATATACCGTGTCTTCGTTTACGACAAGCGGCAGGTAATGAATCTCCTGTATAGGGTCGCAAGTTAGCCGGGCGCTTTCACGCAAAGATGCATCGGTTAACGATTCGATCCGCAGCTCCGCCATTGTGCTCGGCAGTCCTACTTTACGGTAAAATGGCAGCAGCCGCGCTACCTCGTCTTGCTTTTGCTCAAGCATCAGCTGGCATAAGATGCCGAAAGCGACAAGCTCGCCGTGATAGGTGCGATTAATACCGGATAAATGCGTCATGCCGTTATGAAAAGAATGGGCGCCTGAACCGCGGCATGTATAATGCCCGATGCCACCCACCAGCCCGGCGTATAAAATGTTGACGTCAACGATATTTTTGATGGCTTCTCCCGCTTCGGCTCGTTTATTTTCCTCAATCGCTTGTTCCCCGTATTCAAGCAGCATATCGCGTGCCAGCCCGGCGATCGACAAACCCAAACGGGTGCGCGGATTTAACGTTTTGCCCTCATTCATCGGATTGGCTTCGTACCATTTGGCAAGCGTATCGCCGATCCCGGCAGCCAAATAACGGTAAGGGGCATTCGCTAAAATCAGCGTATCGACCAAGGTGAGGATCGGACAGGAATGAAAATACTCACCTTTTACAAAACGGTGATGCTCGTCATACATAATGGATAGCGGCGTGGTGGAAGCACATGTTGAAGCAAGCGTAGGGATCGTGGCGACAGGCAGCCCAGCGCGAATCCCCGCCAGCTTGACCGTGTCCATGCATTGCCCTCCGCCGACGGCGACAAGCAGATCCGTACCTTCCGGAATCAACGACCGGATGCGGTCCGCTTCGGCATACGTGCAGGTTCCTCCAAACATGATCAGCTCATAAGGCAGGTTCTCCGCCTGCAAGCTTTCCGTCAAAGCGTTCCCTGCATGCTGCCAAGCGGTGCGGCCGCTGACAATAAACAGCCGGCTGCCGAATTTGCGAAGATGTTCCGCGGCGCTGCGCAAAATATCTTTCTCGTGAATGTACATGGTCGGATAGGCCATAGAAATAATCATGATTTACACCCCGCATACCAATTTCCTCCATTATAAAGCGCTTACCTTGTATCTGTCGACGACTTCTTCGTTTAGTTCAACACCAAGACCCGGTCCTGTCGGCACTTGCAGAGTGCCGTCCGCTTCCAGCTTCAGCGGATTCAGCGTCAGCTCTCTGCTCAGCGGCGTGTCGTTGGTGCAGAACTCTTGGAACGTCGGATTTTTCTGGTATGCGTTTAAATGCAAGGATGCAGCGGTCAAAATATCCGATGTCCAGGCATGCGGGATCAGCAATTTCCCCGCTTGCTCAACTACCGAAACGAGGCGGCGCACTTCAGTTAAGCCGCCCGCACGCGAGATATCCGGCTGAATGATGTCGACATCCCCTTCACGAATCAACTGCTCGTATTCGAATAATCCAGCCAGCTGCTCACCGCAGGCGATCCGTGCGTTAACGGAGCGGGATAATTTGCCGTATCCCTGCAAGTTGTCGGACTTTAACGGCTCTTCAACGAAAAATACGCCATACTGTTCGATTTCCTTAACCAGATGAACAGCCAGCTTGACGTCGGAGGTCCACATCCCGTCAACCATGATATCCATATCACCCCCCGCTTCCAGTCGGGCCGCTTCAACCAGCTTCACGATGCTGCGCGGGTCGTCCCACACGATCCCCCACCCAAATTTGATCGCGGTAAATCCGAGCTCGCGGTATTTATGCACAGCCTCCTTCATTCCGGAGGGCGTGTTGCGGAACAACGTGCTGGCATATGCGCGTATTCGTTCATGCTGCCTGCCGCCCATCATCACGCTCACCGGCTGTCCGGTTGCTTTGCCAATGATGTCCCAGATCGCAATGTCGATGGCGCTCATCGCATGAAGGGCGACCCCGCGCCGTCCCTGGTAAAATGAATAGCGGTACATTTTATCCCATATTTTTACAATTTCAAATGGGTTTTCGCCGATTGCCGCATAACGCAGCCCTTCCGAAAAAGCGGGAATATAGCTGGGCGCGTTGATGATCGAATGGACAATATGCGGATGCGAATCGCAATCGGCAATGCCGGTAATCCCTTCATCGGTATGCACCTTCACGATCGCCGCATATTTGGGGCCATGCGAATCGTCGGCTCCGTCTTTCATGCCGTACACATGAGGACTTTCCAAAACGATACATTCCACATCGGTGATTTTCATTGCAGTCCCTCCCCCTCCGCCAAAGGATTTGGTATTTCCTCGGCAATCACCATCACGACGTCGCCCTGCCGCGTCCTGGCCCGGAACTTACGGCAGGCCACATAGCCGTCACGATCGGCTTGAATAATGACGCCCGGGTTCGTAATGTCGTCAAAATCGTGAATACAAACGACAGGATCACCTTTGTTCACAAAAGCCCCGATCGGCGCAAGCGGCTCGGCAATGCCCGAAATCGGAGCCGTAATATAACGGTCAATGTCGGTGTTGGCGGCAAGAACCTGCCGCTTGAACCGCTCGGGCAGCAAACGTTCCAGCTCCCCGGGCATTAGGCCATGCAGCTTCATGACGTTTTTCAATCCCTCATAAGCCCATCTGACGCCTTCCAAATCGGCCGAAGCGCCGTAGCCGAATTCCCCGCCGATCGTAATTTTGCCCATCTTCTCGGCTTCTTCGCTCAACAGACCGGTCCCCATCCCGCCTGTGTATACCAGCGCAAACGGCATGCCAAAAGCAAAAGCCGTCTCCACATGCGCCCGGAACAGCTCCGGATCGTCGATCTGATGGAAGCTGGCCGCGCGCATAATCTCCATTGAGGTACCGGCGGCGTGAATGTCGACGACGATATCCGCCCGGCTTAACACCTCGTGTGTGACAAAATGCGCGATACGCGAAGTAATCGTCCCGTTCGCATCGCCCGGAAACGCGCGGTTCATGTTGCCTCCGTCCAGCGGCGATTCCCGCTGGTCCGCTTGGAAAGCCGGCACATTCAGCACCGGGATCACGATGACCCTGCCGCTGAGCCGCTCCGGCTCCAGCTCGGCGACCAGCTTTTTGCAGCCGATCGGCCCTTCGTATTCGTCCCCGTGCGTTCCGCCGATCGCGACAAGCGTTTTGCCGGGACGGTGCCCGCAAATGACGGATACGGGAACCCGGACGCGCGCCCATTCGCCGTCATATGTAAAAGGGACATGGTACAGCCTATTGCCGGGACTTTCCCAATCGATGTCTTTTACCGGGGTTATGTCCATAATCACTGGCATCTCCACCTTTATTTAGATAATCGTACGTAAGGCCCGCCTACTTATAATTGGCCGCACGCGTAATGCCGTTCATAGGTCATGAACGGCATTGCAGCTTTTAACGGCACGATATCACTTGAAGCCATAAAGCAGGCTTTTTCATCAATTCTGAACAGTATCGCCCATTCGGTTTGATACGCGGCTTACTTTTAAAGCACCCCGTATTTATCGTAAACTTCGCGCAGCGTCTTGCCGACCAGCAGCTCATCGCGTGTATGATTTTCCCTTGTCGCTTTGTCCAGCGCAATCTCGACAACTTCCTGCACAAGGTTCTGCGGTATGCAGACAACGCCGTCGCGGTCGGCAAAAATTACATCCCCGGGATAAACCAGCACACCGCCGCATACGACCGGCACGTCATAATCGATAACGAGTCCGCGCCCCTTGGAATCGACAGGTTTTGTTCCAGTGGCGAAAACGGGGAAGTCCAGCTCCAATATTTTTTTCGTATCCCGGATTAAACCGTCCACAATCGCACCGCGGGCGCCTCTGGCTTTGGATGCTGTCGACAGCAGCTCACCCCACAGGCCGTTCTGCTTCGATTCATTCGTGCAGCCGACGACGATTTCGCCCGGCTTGACGCTGTCTACCGCGGCGATTTCCTTCTCATAGGGATTTTCCGGAATGTGGTGCACGTCGACCGCAAGAATGGTCTTCGCCCTTCCCGCAACGATCCACTCCAGGCTTAAAGGGACGATATTTTCGCGCATCACCTGATTGCGGTGCCCCAGTTCGTCTAACGTATCCGAAACTACGGCGGTATATAATTTTTCGCACATCAGATCGAACAATTCGTTGTCATTCATTGGAGTTCACTCCTCGTTATGTTTTGTAAGGAACTATTCTGGACACAAGTTTCCTTGGCTACCTACGCCGATCGTAATCCTTGGTTGGGCGGTTAGGTAAGGAAAGATGATCTTTTTTTATAGCCGGGGTATGTTTCGATAACAGGATGCAGCTTGATCCCGAGCCCGGGCGTTTCCGTCGGAACGAGATAGCCGTTTTCGATGACCGGCAGCGCGGTCGCTAGATCGCGGTACCAGGACGAGTAATACGCTCTGACAAATTCCGCGGTAAAACAATTTGGCGCGTTCACGGCAAAATGAGCGTTTGCGGCAAGCGCCACCGGCCCTGTGCAGTCGTGAGGCATTACCGGCAGACGATACGCTTCGGCCATCGTGGCGATTTTTTTCGCTTCGGAAAAGCCGCCGCACCATACCAGATCAACGATGACAAAATCGACGGCCCTTTTCACGAATAAGGGCAGGTACTGCCTGCGCGTAGCGAGCAGCTCGCTGCCGGCCACCGGCGTTCGGGTGGAGCGGGCGAACTCCAGCCAGGTGTCGAGGTTATCCGGCTTGACCGGATCCTCGTACCAGACCGGGCCGTACGGGTCTACGGCGGCGGCAATCGCTTTGGCGGCCGGAAGCGACCATTTGGCGTGCATCTCCAGCGCAATCTCCATCTTGCTGCCGACAGCGTCGCGGATTTCACGGATGACGGCGACGCCTTTTGCCAAATCCTCCGGCGAAATCCATTGCCCGTTAAATGGGCCTGCAAATTGGTCGAACGGCCATATTTTCATCGCGGTAATGCCTTCGGCAAGCAAGCTTCGCGCCAAATCGCCAGGACGATGGTGAAATGCGTCGAGGTCCTCGTAAGGCCCTGCCTCCGCTATGCCCACTCCGTGTTTTTCCGATAAATTTTGCCCGTCGTGCAAATTAAATTCCGGGGAAACTTTTTTGCGGTTGTACCCGTATCCGGCGCAAGTGTTGTACACTTTCACTTTGTCGTGTGTCCGGCCTCCGAGCAGCTGATAAATCGGCAGACCGGCACGCTGACCGAAAATATCCCACAAGGCGATATCGATCGCCGACGCTCCGCGCATCTCGGCGCTGATGCTGTTGAAGCCGACGTAACCGTCCAGAGCCTGCGCATGCAGGTCGATGGTCAGCGGGTTCCTGCCGAGCAGATAAGGAGCCGCCGTTTCGTGAATGTAACCCGAGACGGCCTGAGGGCCGTAATAGGTTTCGCCTAAACCTGTAATCCCCTCGCTTGTTTCGAGCTGGACCCATATCAGATTCGGAAATTCGTCCAATGTGATGGTGTGAATTGCGGTTATCATCATGTGTGTGATCCCCCCCCTAAGTCCCCCCGCCGGGGGATTCCAGGCGCTGCGCCCTGGACCCGCTACGTTTGAGCGGCTGTTGTGCCTCGAACCCGCACCTTGGTCCGCTTTGCCGTCGCTGGCGCTTGGCTTTTGCGCACCGTGCTTTACTGCGGCGCGATGATGCGGGGCGCGACTTTGTGCCTCGAGCTCGCACCTTGGTCCGCTTGCCATCGCTGACGCTTGGCTTAGCGCACCGTGCTTTACTGCGGCGTGGTGATGCACGGCGCGACTTTGTGCCTCGGGCTCGCACCTTGGTCCGCTTGCCATCGCTGTCGCTTGGCTTTTGCGCACCGTGCTTTACTGCGGCGTGGTGATGCACGGCGCGACTTTGTGCCTCGGGCCCGCACCCTGGTGCGCTTTGCCATCGCTGACGCTTGGCTTTTGCGCACCGTGCTCTACTGCGGCGCGGTGATGCGCGGCGCGACTTTGTGCCTCGGGCCCGCACCTTGGTGCGCTGTGCCATCGCTGTCGCTTGGCTTTTGCGCACCGTGCTCTACTGCGGCGTGGTGATGCGCGGCGAGACTTTGTGCCTCGGGCTCGCACCTTGGTCCGCTTGCCATCGCTATCGCTTGGCTTTTGCGCACCATGCTTTACTTTGAGTTCAATCCCGATACTATGTCTAAATGTTACTTTCAGCGCAATTCGCTATTACATCTAGATACATCTGAACCTTTAAACTTGTCCCCGCAGCTCTTTCGGGAGCAGGAAATCGAAATCACAGCCTTGATCGGCTTGCAGCACCCGATCGATGTAGAGCAGTCCGTAGCCGCGGTCGTAGAAAGGAGCCGGGGCTTGCCAGCTCTCGCGCCGCCTGGCGAGCTCGGCGTCGTCAACGAGCAGGTTCAAGCGGCGCTCGGCGATATCAAGCTCGATCTCATCTCCGCTTTGCACCAAAGCAAGCGGGCCGCCGATCGCCGCTTCCGGGGCAACGTGCACGATCAGCGCCCCATAAGAGGTACCGCTGATGCGTGCGTCGGAGATACGCACCATATCGCGTACCCCTTGCCTCAGCAGCTTCTTCGGAATTGGCAGCTGGCCGATTTCCGGCATCGCCGGGGCGCCCTTCGGGCCGGCGTTTTTGAGCACAAGCACGCTTGTTTCGTCGACGTCCAGCTCCGGGTCGTCGATCCGCCGTTCAAGATCGGCCGGCGATTCGAAAACGACGGCTTTGCCCCGGTGTTTTTTCAGATGCGGCGAAACGGCCGTCTGCTTGATCAAAGCGCCGTTCGGGGATAAGTTGCCCCGTAGCACGGCAATACCGCCCTGCCGATCCAGCGGCTGATCGACCGGGTAGATGACGTCCCGGTCCAGCACGCGGGCGCCGACCAAGTTTTCGGTCACCGTTTTGCCGGTTACGGTCAGACAGTCTCCATGCAGCATGCTCTCCAGTTCCTTCATTAAAGCTGGAACGCCGCCCGCTTCAAAATATTCTTCCATTTGATATTTACCGGAAGGCCGAAGGTTGAGAATAAACGGCGTTTCCGCGCTGATTTCGTCGAACTTCTCCAAAGGCAGCTTCATGCCGAGGCGACCGGCGATAGCGACCAGGTGAATGATCGCATTTGTCGAACCGCCGCTGGCCATCGTCACGCGGATTGCATTTTCCAGCGCCTGCTCGGTCATAATGTCCCGCGGCCTGATGTTGTTTTGGACCAGCGAGACGATCTGCTTGCCCGTCCGCTCCGCTATATGCCGCCTGCGGCTGTCCGGCGCAGGGATGGCGGCGCAGCCGGGAAGCGCCATGCCGATTGCTTCCGCAATGGAAGCCATCGTGCTCGCCGTTCCCATCACCATGCAGTGGCCGTCGCTGCGGCAGATCGCATTTTCCGCCGTGGACAACTCTTCATCGGTGATATTTCCCGCCTTATGCTCCAGCGTGAACTGGTAGCAGTCGGTGCAAGCCCCGAGGCTGCGGCCGTTCAAACGGCCGTTGAGCATCGGTCCGCCGGTCAGCACTATCGCCGGCACATTGGCGCTGGCCGCCGCCATCAACTGGGCCGGCACCGTCTTGTCGCAGCCGCCGATCAGCACCACCCCGTCGAGCGGATGCGCCTTGAGCATTTCTTCCGTGTCCATCGCCATCAAATTGCGCAGCAGCATCGTCGTTGGTTTGACGTAAGGCTCGCCGATCGAAATCGTCGGAAACTCCATAGGCAATCCGCCCGCCTGCCAGACGCCGCGTTTGACGTAATCCACCAATTCGTTAAAGTGCGAATGGCATTTATTCAGCTCGCTGAACGTATTACAGATGCCGATCACCGGCTTGGCGATATCCTCTTCGGTGAAGCCCATCGATTTGGTAAAGGAGCGGTGCACGAACCCCCACATGCCCTGATCGGTAAAATAGGCTTCGCCTTTTCGCTTGGCGGCTTCGGGTTCATTGGTACCGTTACTGGAATTTTGCTTTGGATCGCTCATGAGCTGTGCTCACTCCTTAAGTCCGAATGAAAAAGATAATTTCTGCTGATCTCAAATCAATGAAGCCAGGTAATCTTAAGTATCGTACCTGTCGTTGCTTGATTTCATGTACAGGCCCAGCCTGGCAACAATCCGCATCGTCCCTTTCAACAGAACGATTAATCGATCAAACCTAATATCTCAGGCGTATTCCGATGGATGATCCCTTCGATCACTTCTTCGGGAATACGCGGCATTTTCGTACCTTCGGCGACATCGTTGATTTTACGGAACGAGTCGACCGTCTGCTGTGTCGTAAAAAACGGATAGTCCGAGCCGAACAAAATTTTATGCGGAATTCCGTATTCCACCGCCAGCACCATCGCATTGTAAAACTGCCACGGCCTTGTGCCCAAAGCGGAAATGTCCATGTACAGGTTCGGATGCTTGCGCACGACCGAAATGCATTCGCCGACCCAGGGATGCCCCATATGGGCGATGATCATTTTCAAATTCGGAAAAGCGCGGGCAATCGGGTCCAGCATGGCCGGACGCGAAGCGTCCAAATACCCCTCAGGGACAAACGACGTGCCCTGATGCCACAAAATCGGAACGCCGAGCTCTTCGGCTTTGGCGTATAAAGCGTAATGCTCTTTGGAATCGGGGTAAAAGTTTTGGTAAATCGGCCCAAGCTTGAGCCCGCACATATGTAGATTGCGGATCGCGTCTTCAAAAATCGTTACGGCGTTCAGGTTGTTCGGATCGACGCTGGCAAAACCAAACAGCTTACCCGGGTGTTTGGCGCAATAATCGGCCACGTATTCATTTGGCACAACGATGCCGGTCGCCGGAGCGTCCATCGCCAAAATGATGCCGCCGGAAAAATCCTTGATCATCTCCCAATGTTCCTCGGGAAGCGCCTCCATTTCCTTGTCTTCACCCCAGGCGCGTTTGTTCGCCGCTCGGGTCGCTCCGCCTACATGGCCGGGACCAAAAACGTGAGTATGGCAATCGAAAATCATGTTCATATCCTCCTTGTCGGGTATATTGATGTTACAGCTCCGCCAAATGGCATGCTACCGAGTGGCCGTCGCCGCCTACGCGCAGCTCCGGCTCCACCGTTCTGCAGGTATCCGCCGCAAATGGGCAGCGGGTATGGAAGCGGCAGCCGGACGGCGGATCGATCGGCGACGGGATTTCGCCCGCGAGCGCGACCGCTACCTGACGCCGCACCGGGTCGGGAACGGGAATGGCCGAGATCAACGCTTGCGTATACGGGTGTTTGGGACGGTTAAAAATGGCGTCGCTGGTTCCCATTTCGACCAGCTTGCCCAAATACATCACGGCAATCCGGTCGCTGATATGCCGGATCACGTCCAGCCCGTGGGCGATAAACATATATGACAAGCCGAACTGCTGCTGCAAATCCTGCAGCAAATTCAAAATTTGCGCCTGCACCGAAACGTCAAGCGCAGACACCGGCTCGTCGCAGATAAGCAGCTTTGGCTTCAAAGCCAGCGCCCGGGCGATACCGATCCGCTGGCGCTGCCCGCCGCTGAATTCGTGGGGGTACCGCTCGGCATGACCGGCGCTCAGTCCGACGACCTCCAGCAGCTCATCCACCCGTTTGTTGCGCTCGCTCCGTGTGCCGACGCTGTAAATGTCGAGCGGCTCAGCGATAATTTGCCGCACTTTTTTGCGCGGATTGAGCGACGAGAACGGGTCTTGGAACACAAGCTGCATATGCCTGCGCATGTCCCTCATCTGCTTTTTGCCAAGCTGCTCAAGCCGTACCCCGTCAAATTCGATGCTGCCTTCGGTCGGTTCGATCAGACGGCAGATGACCCGGGCCAACGTCGATTTGCCACAACCGCTTTCGCCGACGACACCGACGATTTCCTCCCGGTATATGCTCAGGTTCACTTTATCAAGCGCATGCACCTTCGATTTGCTTTTACGGAGCATGCTCTCCTTGACGGGAAAATGCTTGCTGATGTTTTCAGCTTTGAGCAGCAGCTCCTTCATACCGTCCCCCTCCTTTCTCCGCATATAAAAAGCAAGCTACTTCGTGCTCCGCAGCTGCCGGAAGCAATGGCGGCTCGCTTTCCCGGCAGCTGAGTTCGGCATGCGGGCAACGCGAAGCGAAGCGGCAGCCCGGCGTCTTGTCGCGCGGATCGGGCACGGTGCCGGGGATGTTGTAAAGCCGCTGCTTCGCCTGCGATTTGCCCGGAATCGCTTTCCACAGCCCCTGCGTGTACGGGTGCAGCGGCTGCTCGAACAAGCTGCGCATGTCGGCGGTTTCCACGATACGTCCCCCGTACATGACGATAATCCGGTCGGCCATTTGCGACAGTACGCCCAAATCGTGGGTGATGAACATCATCGACATGTTCGTTTTTTGCCGGATGTCGTGCAGCAGACCGAGAATTTGCGCTTGAATCGTTACATCCAGCGCCGTGGTCGGCTCATCGGCAATCAGCAGCTTCGGCCTGCACGACAACGCCATCGCAATCATCGCCCGCTGCCGCATGCCGCCCGACAGCTGGTGCGGGTAATCGCGGATTCTTTTTTCCGGCGAGGGAATGCCGACCAGCTTGAGCAGATCGGCCACTTGACCTTCCACTTCGGCTTTGGGCGTATCCAGATGGGTACGGATCGCCTCGCCGATCTGATCCCCGATCGTAAACACCGGATTCAGCGAAGTCATCGGCTCCTGAAAAATCATCGAGATCTGTTTTCCGCGGAACCGGTTCATCTGCTTTTTGCTTAAGGCCGCCAAATCGGTGTCCCCGTAGCGGATCGCCCCGGCCTGCACCTTCAGCGGGTCCGCCAGCAGCCCCATCACCGCCAGGGAGGTCAGGCTTTTGCCGCAGCCGCTTTCCCCGACGATGCCCAGCGTCTCGCCGTGGCCAACGGTAAACCCGATATTTTTTAAAATGTCGACACGCTCCCGCTTGGAGGCATAGCCGATCGTCAGCTGCTCCACTTTTAGCAATGGCTCGTTCATATCAGCATCCTCCTAACGTTTTCGCGTTTCCCTGGGATCGAAAATATCGCGCAAGCTGTCCCCGAGCAGATTCAAGCAAAGCACGGTCAAAAAGACGGCCGCTCCGGCAATCAGCGAATACTGCGGAGCCTGGGTCAAATAGCTGCGCCCGGAATTAAGCATCGAACCCCAAGAAGGCGTCGGAGGCTGTACGCCAAGACCGAGAAAACTTAATGCCGCTTCGATCAATACGGCGGATGCGAAAGTCAAGCTGAACTGCACCAGAATCGGCGACAAGCAGTTCGGCAGTATTTCCCGCAGCATGATGCGTATATCGCCAGCTCCCATCGACCGCGAAGCCTCCACAAATTCGCGTGTTTTGACGGTCAGCACGCTGCCCCTTGTAATCCGGGCGAACACCGGGATTGAAACAATTCCGATCGCAATCATCGCGTTATAAATGTCCGGACCAAGCACCGCCATGACGGCCAATGCCAAAATGATCGACGGAAAAGCAAGCAATCCGTCCAAAAACCGGCTGACAAGCACATCCGTTTTGCCTCCGTAATAACCGCTGATCAGCCCCAGGCTGATGCCAAACGCCATAGCGATCAGCGTGGAACATACGCCGACAAGCAGCGAGACACGGCCCGCATATACGATCCGGGTAAAAATATCTCTGCCGATTTCGTCCGTTCCGAACAAGTAGGCTGCTGAAGGGCCAAGCAGCGGCGCTTCTTGGATCTCATCGTACCGGTAAGGCGTAATGACCGGGGCGAGTACGGCCAACAGCACAATGACCGCAAAAATAAGCAGGCTTGCGACAGCAGCGGTGTCTTTTAGCACATGTTTCATAGTTCCCCCTCTCCACGCCTGCCGTCAGCCGTTGTATTTGATTCTTGGATCGAGCGCTGCGTTCAGCAGGTCTCCGAGCAGATTGATGATGACAATAATTAGTGCGGATACGAGCACCGCCCCCTGCACAACATCGTAATCGCGGGCCAATATCGATTGGATCATCAGCCACCCGAGTCCCGGCCAGGCGAAAATTTGCTCGGTGACGACCATTCCGCTCAGCAGCAGGCTGAAGTTCAGCGCGATCACAGTGATAAGTCCGGGCAGCGCATTGCGGGCCACATGCTTGAAAATGACGTAAAACTCGGAAATTCCTTTCGCCCGGGCCGTGCGGATATAATCCTGGCCGATGACTTCCAGCATACCCGCCCGCAAAAAACGAAACACCTGCGCCGCATTAACGATGCCAACCGTCACTACGGGCAACGCCAAGCTTTTCACATGCAGCCAAGGATCTTCCGACCAAGGCACAAATCCGCCGGCCGGCAGCAGCTGGAATTTGTAAGCCAGCAGCAGCATAAGCAGAACCGCCAGCCAGTAGGCCGGTATGCTGAAGCCAAACAGCGATACCGTGCGCAGCAGCCGGTCCGTCCAGGAATGCTTGTAGACGGACGCCAGCACCCCGGCGGGGACGGCCAGCAGCAGCGCAACCGCCGTCCCGAAGATGGCCAGCTCGAACGTATTCGGTATTTTGGCCGCAAGCAGTGAAACCACGCTTTTATCGTCCAGCGCCGATTTGCCCAGATTGCCTGTGAGCACATGGCCGATCCAGTCGACATACTGGACGACAAGCGGTTTATCCAGCCCCATCTCCGCTTTCAGAGCGGCAAGCGCCTCCGGTGTCGGATTAAGCCCCAGACGCATCTGCGCCGGGTCGCCCGGCAGCAGCCGGAATGTAAAAAACACGATCAGCGATACAAACAGCAGCACCGTCAAGAGCTCGGCGACTTTTTTCAAAATTAACTGCAGCAATTTTCCTTCACTCCCTTGCCATTAGGGGATAAAACATCGTTTAGCCTTGTAGATTGCAAGCGCCTCATGGGAAACGGCAGACCAAGAAAACCAGCGGATTGTTAATCCGGCTTATTGCTTCGTCACCGCTTCAAAATAAAACTTCGACTGCGGGTTAGGCACGAAACCTTGCACCTTTTTGGACAAGGCCGGCAGCTGTACAAGCCCTCCTACGATGATCGCCGGTGATTCGTCAAGCACTTGCTTCTGCAGATCGAATAGCGCCTTTTTCCCGTCGCTTGGCGACATTTGGCTGACCTTGAGCAAATTGTCATACCACGCCTGGTTGGACCACTGAATTGCTCCGCCGTTGATTTTACCGTAAGCGTGATTCAGCATATCGACCGGATTCGGCTTCGGCGTAATCCCTGTGATCGCCATGTCAAACGCTTTTTTCTGGTACACGCTGTCGGTCCATTGGGCGACCTCGAGACCTTTCATATCGATGCTGATGCCGGCGTCTTTGAGCGATTGCTCGGTAATTTGCGCCACGATTTCATACATCATGTCGAGCTTGAGGTATACCATGCCAAGTTTTTCGCCGTTATAGCCGCTTTCCTTAAGCAGCGCTTTCGCTTTTTCCACATCCTTTGCGTATTTCGGCGAATCGGGATTGTAGCTTTCGTGTTTTTCGGGAATCGCGCTGGCACGTACGACAAAGTTGCCGAACAGCGCTTTTTTCATTTTTTCGCGGTCAAGCGCGTAGTTGACGGCCTGACGGAATTTGACGTTGTTGAAGGGGGCTTTGGTTGTGTTAAACAGCAGGAAATGGTCTTGAATCGCCGCTTCCTCCGGCATTTTGGCGATTTGCAGGTTGGCGTTGTTCGACACCTGCTCGATTTTGGTCGTCGGCACGATGTCGATAAAATCGACCTGGCCGTTGATCAGCTGCAGCAGCTTGACCTCCGCATCCGGAACCGGCATGAACTCAATGCCGTCCAGCTTCGGCAGCCCTTGCTTCCAGTAAGTATCGTTCTTTTTCAGCACAACCTTCTCGTTGCGGTTCCAGCTGACGAACTTGAAGGGGCCAGTGCCAACCGGCGATTTGGCTTGATCGATCGACGGATCGTTTGGTGTGACGAACACCTCGATAAACGAGTCAAGCAGCAAGTTGTCCCGGTTGTTTAACGTGACGGTCAGCTGGGTGTCATTGTCCGCTTTGATCTCTTTGATCGATTTAAGCAGCGCCGCCGTCCGGCTTGCTTCGGGCGCCATCGCTTTTTCCAGCGAATATTTAATGTCGTTCGCGGTTAATTTTTTGCCGTTGTGGAAGATCACGCCTTCCTGGACTTTGAGTGTATACGTGAGGCCGTCGTCGCTTGCTTTCGCTTCTTTAATCAGGCTGGGTACGGGTTGAAGTGTCTTGGGGTCGTATTCCATCAAGCTGTTGAACACTTGCAAAAAGACGTTGCGGTCGTTGTTGGCGGGGAATATGTAAGGATTTAATGTGGTTGGCTCGCTGTTCAGCGCCACCTTCAGTGTACCTCCGGCTTTCGGCGCTTCGGCCGGCTTGCTGTCGGCGGGTTTCGTTTCGGCAGGTTTCGTTTCGGCGGCTTTGCCGCTGTCGGCGGGTTTGGACGCGCTGGGCGCAGTGGAGTTTCCAGCCGAGCTGCATGCGGCGAGTGAACAAGTAAACACAACGCTCAGCAGTAAATGCAGCGCTTTTCTCATTAGGGACGACCTCCTTAAGGATTAGGTTATTTTCCAAGCCGATGTGTAAGATCATGCTGTCCCTTATGTCATCTCTGAGCTGTCAAAAAACATGCAACATTTTAAATACTCAAGATCCCCCCTTCTTCCATTACCGCGGTAGCGTTGTTGTCGATCAGCTACACCACAAAAATGTAACCATCGTTTTGTAGGTTAACCGTTATTTTAAAATTAGACCTACTTTTTTTATTTGTCAATCATTTTTTAAACATTAAACAATTTATAAGTTCGCTTAAGCGGACTGCGAAATTGTTTACCAAGAAAAACTTCCGACAAACCGCGGTCGCCCATCCTTGAAGGACTTCGATACTGCTTTTCTTATATTCCGCGAAATTAAAATTCAGCGGTTATTTCGTCATTTAGCCGCACATAAACGGGGAAATCGACAATTGAGAGGGACTCTTGAATTGTTTAAACATTGTTTTCGAAAACCCTTTTTATTCCACAACGTTTAAGCTATAATGTAACAAACAACGACCGAATCGAGGTGTGTTCCATGTTAACGACCGACAAAAAATATAACGTCCCCGCACTGGAAAAAGCGATCGCCATCATCGAGACCTTGTCCCAGCATAACGATCCCGTCGGTGTAAGCGAATTGTGCAAGCTGCTGGACATACCGAAAACTAGCGTCTTTTTTATTCTCAATACGCTCGAGCAGCACCAGTACATTGCCAAGACGCAAGACGGCAAATATACATTAGGCACGCAATTTATAAACATCGGTTTAGCTGTCCTGAACAAAATCGACATCCGCGTGTTCGCCCGGCCTTATTTGGAAAAGCTGCAGAATGAGACCGGTTTTACCGTACATTTAGCTATTTTGGATAATTGGGAAGCGATGTATGTGGAGAAGGTGGAGAACAACGCCTTCGTCAAATTTTCCACCTACATCGGGCAAAGACAGCCGCTTCACGTAACCGGAGTAGGCAAGGCGATAGCCGCCTATATGCCGGAACATCAGCTTGAAGAATGCCTGCGAGTCAAAGGACTTCCGGAAAAAACGGAAAAAACGATCACAAACGTGAACGATTTTAAAATTGCGCTGGAGGCGATCCGCAAGCAAGGCTACGCGGTGGAAGACGAGGAAGGCGAAAGCGGTGTGCGCTGCGTCGGAGCGCCTGTTTTTGACCATCAGGGGAATTTGAAGGCGGCCATTAGCATTACCGCCCTGCGCACCGATTTGCCGATCCACGATATCGCCAAAGTCGGGGAGAAGGTTAAGGCGTCCGCATTGGAAATTTCCGCACAACTCGGCTATTACGGCACGAAGTAAAACATAGTTTTCCGCAGCATGTCTCTCCTGCTCACTCACTCCTGCAACCCGGACATTTCCCGCCGCGGAAAGTTCCTTATAACGGAATTGTACCTGTCGTACGCATAAAGCAAGGGATACAATGGATGCATGTGAATCCGTTTCCTGCACCCGCGAACGCTAACGTTTTCTAGAATGAACGGGCTCCGTGACACCACACTTTGTGCGCAGAGCTGCGTGAGGTTCGCTCTAATCCAAGACCAGGTGGACCCGCCCAATTATGCCGCACTTCACGTGCAGAGCTGTGTCAGACGCCGCGAACGTTCGGCTAAAATTCCGTCGTTGTAAGGAGAAAAGATGAAATGTAAACAGACACCTGGGAACGGGAATAAAAGCTTAAGCGCAAATCCCCCTTTATACGGCAGCATATCTGAGAGTACCGATGTATTTGCAACCGCGGCCGTGAAGTTACGCGCCGCGGGTTGTGTTTTCGCCGAAGATGAGGCCCGGCTGCTTATTTCCGCGGCCCCGTCGCTTGCCGCTCTTGCGGCGATGATGGAGCGGCGTGTCCGGGGCGAACCCGTCGAGCACGTGATCGGCTGGGCGGAGTTCTGCGGATTGCGAATCGAGGTGGACCCGGGCGTTTTCGTTCCCCGCCAGCGCAGCGAGTTTCTCGTTCGCCAGGCTGCGGCTTTGGCCGGGCCGCAAACCGTCATTGCCGATTTATGCTGCGGCTCGGGCGCGCTTGGCGTTGCGTTGGCCTCAGCATTGCAGCAGGCTAAGTTATATTCCGTCGACATCGACCCTGCGGCTGTGCAGTGCGCGCGCCGCAATGCCGCCGTCGTTTGCGGTCACGTATTCGAAGGTGATCTGTTCGAGCCGCTGCCCTCCTCACTGCACGGGCGCGTCGACATTGTGCTCGCCAACGCGCCATACGTTCCCACCGACGCAATCAGGCTGCTGCCTGCGGAAGCCCGCGTACACGAAGCCCGGATCGCGCTCGACGGAGGGGCGGACGGGCTCGACATCCAGCGCCGGGTAGCTGCTGAGGCGCCGCTCTGGCTGGCGCCGGGAGGCCGCCTGCTGGTCGAAACGAGCCAGCGGCAGGCGCCGCAGACCGCCGAGTTGTTCGTTCGAAGCGGACTGATTGCACAGGTTACCCGTTCCGATGAGTTGGACGCCACGATAATCATCGGTACAAAGCCCAGTGCTTAAGACAGGCTGCTGTCTGGCAATGGGAGATTGGAACATTTTACCATTCAGCAAGTCCACCAAGCGCCTGCTCAGACGTATGAAAGCCAAGCATCTCTTAAAGAGGGGAAATTATCCCTCGTCCGGCCGTATCTTTTGCGGAATTGCTGAAAATGAGAAAGGAGAAGCGGGGTATGTCAACAACAAACGAAACAGATAGCCGTAAAACACTCCGCTTATTGATGCCGCAATGGCAAGGCGGCTATAACCCGCCTTATTATTTAGGCGCGCAATTGTTGAACTGGCTTGCTCCCGCTTCAGACGATATTCAAGAGGAAGTGCCGGTTTCTTTACATACAGAGGGAATAGAAATAGAAAAAGGGACTTATGCACGCGCCGACGTATTGGAACAGTTGCGGCATGCATTTACCATTTTACATAAACATCAACCGGATCGTGTCGTTGTCTTAGGCGGAGACTGTGGCGTAGAATTAGCGCCCATTGCGTATTTAAATGAAAAATACAACGGCGATCTCGCCATCCTTTGGGTGGATTCCCATCCCGACGTCAAATTACCGGATCATTACATCGGTCAACACGCGCATGTGTTAGCCGCCTTGCTTGGTGTCGGCGATGAAGAATTTATCGCATCCGTTCCGAAACTTGTTGAACCCGACCACGTCCTTTATGTCGGCTTAAACGAATGGTCTGCCGAAGAAGAAAAAGTGATGAACCAGTTTCAATTAAACGCTGTGACGCCGGAAGAATTAGTGAACGATAGTTCAGCGGTATTAAATTGGTTAGAGAAATTACGTCCTTCCAAAGTATTTATTCATTTCGATTTGGATGTCCTTGATCTAAGAGAGTTCCGCTCTCTTCTAGCAGCCTATCCGGAAACATATGAAGAGATGCTCCGAAAAGCGCCGAAAGCGTCCAGCATGGAAACGATCATCCGTGTTCTCCAAGATGTCGCAAAAGCGCATGACATTGCAGGCTTAGGAATTACAGAACATTTCCCGTGGGATGCTTATCGCTTACAAAATATGCTGCAGAGACTTCCGCTGCTGGGGGATATCAACAAAAAGGATAAAGCTCCTTACAAAAACCCGGAAATGGGCTAGTGAAGCCAATTCCTTTATCAGCAACGGCAACGTCCAGCGTTAGCTGCTAGCCAGGACGTGGCTCAAACGTTCCAGCGCGCGAATGCCAATTGCCCGTCCTGCTCGTTTCCCCCGCTCCCGCCGTATTAAGTGGCATACTTGAGCCCCCAAGCACATATAACAAAGGTGTCTGATAAGTGACGCGCATATGCAAAAGGCGGTGAGCGAATATGAGGAAGCTGCGGCGGTTGTTTTCGTTTCCCGTGCTTGTCATCTTGTTTGTGGCCGGTCTGAGTTTGCTTGGAAAATCGTTTACGTCAGCCAAAGCAAACGACAAACCGGCGGTCTTCTACAAAGACGATTACCGCATTGAAGTTGCGCTCCCGGAAGGGCCGGCCAAAGCGCTGGCCGAAAATCCGTTTACGCTGACGCTTAAGGACCGGGAGGGATCGCCGGTCAGCGGGGCCAAGATCGGCATGCTGCTGTCGATGCCGGATATGTTCTGCGGCACCAGTTCTGCCGTGCTGGAGGAAACGTCGCCCGGCGTCTACCGCGGCAGCGGCGTTCCGCTGATGGCGGGAGCTTCCTCCGCCGACGTTTCGATCGACACCGGCAAGCAAGCGATTGCCGTGCGGTATCTGTTTACCGCCGTACATTAAAGAAATCCCATCCGCTTTGGTTCGCAAGAACCTTGGGCGGATGGGATTTTTTTGTTTATGAAGGCCACGTGAGGTGTGGCCGCCGCCATGCGACGCCGGGAAGCGTGCTAGGGATTGGCGCTCTAAACTCGCGTTCAGGATTCACGTCGGGATCCACCACAGATTCGAGTTCGGGATCCCCACTCGAGATCCACACCGGGATCCACGCCAGATTCACGTTCGAGATTCCCACTTGAGTTCCATGTCGGGATCCACACCAAATTGCGTTCGGTATTCCCGCTTGAGATCCACGCCGGAATCCACGCCAAATTCGCGTTCGGATTCCCGCTCGACATTCACGCCATGATTTCACCACAGCCATGGGTGGATGCTCGGAATCCAGCCGTTGGCGGCCAACCCGCGCAAAATGCATAATACGCCCATGGCGTACGCCAGCCAGCGGCCCACCCGCATCATCCGCCTGCGCAGAGCCCCGCGGATTGCGCCCGCCGTCAGGCCAACGATCATCAGTGTCGGAACGGTCGCCAGTCCAAACACCGCCATGATCGATGCCCCAGTTCCGGCGCCGCCGCTGGCCGCAGCGTTCATCTGCATCGCATACGTCAGCCCGCATGGGATGAAGCCAAGCAGCAGGCCGCTTGCCCATACAGCGGCATAATCATTGCTGAGGCGCAGCATCCGCGTAAGCCGCTCCAGCGGTGGCCAGCGCAGCAGCTTTCCGCCGGATACCGGCAGCTCGTATTTCCAGTGCGCCCACAGCAGGATAAAAATTCCGCCGGCGATTGCCGCCGCCCCTTGAATGCCGGCCAGCTTGCTGGCTCCGTTCAAAAAGGAGCCGATCCCTCCCATCATAGCGCCAAGCAGCGTATACGTCGTCACCCGGCCCAAGTTGTACATCAGCACGGTGCGCGCCGCCCCCGCTTCCGCGTTCAGCGCCATACCCGAAACGATCCCTCCGCACATGATTGTACAGTGCGGGGCTCCGGCGATTCCGGTCAATACGGCCAATGTGAGTAAGGAGTAATCCATCGGTTAAGCGTTCCTCAGCCGCAGCGCATTGCCGATGACCGTCAGCGAGCTTAGAGCCATCGCCGTACAAGCCATCCAAGGAGCAAGATTTCCGGTTATGGCAAAAGGAATCGCAACGGCGTTATAAACAAGCGAAAGCGCCAGGTTTTGCCGGACATTACGCAAGGTCAACCGGCTTAAGCGGATCGCCTCCGCGATGCCGTTCAGATCATTTTTGAGCAAATACAGATCGGCCGACGCCTTGGTGATGTCCGTACCCGAGCCCAGCGCCGCGCCGACATCGGCGGAGGCCATCGCCGGAGCGTCGTTGATCCCGTCCCCGACCATCAGCACCTTGCGGCCTTCTTTTTGCAGCCGCTGGACCAGTTCCAGCTTGTGCTCGGGCAGCATCTCCGCATAGGTCTCCTGGATGCCGGCTTGCCCGGCGGCGGCAACCGCGGCGGCCGTACGGTCGCCGGTGACCATGACGACACGCAAACCAAGCTCGCGAAGACGCCGGACCGCATTTCTCGAGGTCGGCTTCAGCTTATCGGCAAAGATGACGGTGCCCGCCCACTTGCCGCCCACAGCTACACAAAGCGCCGATTTCCCCTGCTGCGCGATATGTCCGAGCTGGTCCTGCAGGCTAATCCGGAAGCCAAGCTGCCGAAACCATTTAACCGAACCGGCCAGCACCTCGCGGCCTTCCACGATCGCCCGCAGCCCGCAGCCCGGCACGGCTTCGAACGACTCGCACGCCGGCAGCGGCAGCCCTCTGCGCTGCGCCTCCTGCACGATTTCTTTGGCGAACGGATGCTCCGAATGCTGTTCCGCTGCGGCAAGCTGCCGGAGCAGCTCATTTTCCCCGTCCCCGCGCCCTGCCGGAGCTTCAATCGCCACGATCGCCGGCTTTCCTTCCGATAAGGTGCCGGTTTTATCGAGCAGCACCGTATCGACCCGGCTGAGGCTTTCCAAATGCGCGCCTTGCTTGAACCATATTCCGGCCAGCGCCGCCCTGCCCGAACCGACCAGGACGGAAATCGGCGTGGCCAGCCCAAGCGCGCACGGGCATGCAATCATCAGCACGGCAACGGCGGTCGCCAGGGCTAAGCCGGTTTCCCCCGGCGCCATCACATAATAGCTGGCGAGAAATGCGGCGGCGGCAACCACAATGATCACGGGTACAAATACGCCGGAAAGCCGGTCCGCCAACCGCTGAATAGGCGGTTTGGCCACCTGCGCCTCCTCCAGCAGACGCAGCATCGAGGAGGCCGTCGTATCGCTGCCCGAGCGGGTCGCTCGAATCCGCAAATAGCCGTCGGTATTGATCGTGCCGCTGACGACCATGCCGCCTTCGTGCTTATCGACGGGCAAACTTTCGCCGGTCACCGCCGATTCGTCGACCGTGGCGCTTCCTTCGGCGACGATGCCGTCGACCGGAATGATGTCGCCGGGACGTACGATCACCATATCCCCGGGTCTGACCTGCCCGACCGGGACGACCGTTTCCCGGCCGTCTTGAACGACGTTCGCCGTCCCCGCCTGCAGTCCGCTCAGCTGCCGGATGCTGCCCATCGTCTGCCGTTTCGCTTTGGCCTCCAGCCATTTTCCGAACAACACGATCGTAAAGATCATCACCCCGGTATCAAAATACAACATACCCGCATGATGGCCCATAGCCGCTGCTCCGGCAGGATGAAAAATCAAATAATGGCTGTATAAATAGGCAGCCGTCGTGCCCAGCACCACAAGCACATCCATATTCGGCACGCCGCTGCGCAGCGCCTGGTAGGCCCTGAAATAAAACGGATACCCAATGACGAACTGGGCGTACGTGGCGATAGCCCACTGCAGCCATGGACTGAGCAGCAGCTCGGGAACCCAAACCGCGCGGGTCAGCTCATGATGGGCCATCATCGCCCATAGGAATGGCAGCGTTAATAAAGCACCAAGCAGCGCTCTTTTCTTCAACTCGTCAGCAGCTTCCGTATAAGCGGCTTCCGCCGACATTTCGGCCAGCTTTTTTTGAAGCACACCGAAGCCGAGACCGCGGATTTTGTTTTCGATCTGCTCCGGCCCGATCCGGCTTTCGTCATACACGACGCGAGCCCGCTGCAGCGCAAAATTGACGCCGATCTCCTGCACCCCTTCGAGCTTGCCGACAACCTTCTCGATCCGGGCCGAGCAAGCCGCGCAGGTCATTCCCGTTATATCGAGCAGCAGCGGTTCCGTGCCGGTTTGCTTGCTCATCCGTGACACCTCCATACGATTACAGACGTGAGTCCTTGTCTCTAAATATATGGGCCATGCCTTCTTTTCATGAACGGATGTTTTTGCTTCCCTATGCAAAAAAGCCGAAGCGCGCTGCAGCAGCGCCTTCGGCCCTTTAATTGTAACACTTGCAATATATTGTTTTACTGCCTGCGCCCCTCGAAATAAGCTTTCACAGCGAATACCGGCAATGTCAGCTGACGGCGCCAACGCGACGGCTGGGACAGCAGCCTGTACAGCCATTCCAGATTTAGCCGCTGCCAAGCTTCCGGCGCCCGCTTCACCTTGCCTGCAATCACGTCGAGGCTGCCGCCGACGCCCATGGCTACCTTCGCGTTCAGCTTTGCTTTATAGCGGAAAATCAATTGCTCCGCCCGCGGCGCACCCATGGCAACGATCAGGAAATCCGGCTCGGTTGTTCCGATGTGCTCGACAATGCCAAGCTCCTCATCCGGACCGAAAAATCCGTTTTGTCTGCCTACGATCCGTACGCCCGGATAATCCCGCCTGATGATCTCGCAGGCCATCCTGCTTGTTTCTTCGTCAGCGCCCAGAAAATAAAACGACAACCCGTCCCGGCTGCCCAATTCCAATAGCTCCAGCAGCAGCTCGTAGCCCGTCACCCGTTCGGCGATCGGCTGCCCCCGCCAACGCGACGCGAGTACAATGCCGATTCCGTCCGGCGTAATAATACCCGCCTCCTGCATAATTTGCTGAAGCTCCAAATCTTCCTGATATTTCATGACGATTTCCGGATTTGCCGTAATCAGATGGAAAGGCTTATCCTCCCGTTCGGACGATGCTTTTTGCTTAAGCAAATCAACCGTTTCCCGAAACGACAACTTGGAAAACGGCACCCCCAAAATACGTACGACTTCTCTAGCGCTCATATTTGTCCCCTTCCAATATCCGAGCATCTTTTTCTCATAAGTCACATTATAACAGAAAACGACGGGACAAGTTAACTGTCAGTTAAGTGACAGGAAGCTGATAGCTCGCTGACTACTATTGGCCTCTTCATTGCTCCCGTTTACAATATTATCGTATTCGCCCCGCTATCCGCCTCTATGAAAATACGGTATAATAATGGAACTGTCTTAATAGATAAAATCAGGAGTGGACCTAACATGTACAAAATGATTGCAATCGATATCGACGACACATTGCTTAACGATGAAAAAGTCGTCTCCCCAGGCACACAGGCGGCATTGGCCGAAGCGGTACAGCATGGCGTAACCGTCACGATCGCAACCGGCCGGATGTACGCTTCCGCCAAACAAGTGGCGGCGCAGCTGAATCTGAACGTGCCGCTGATCACTTATCAAGGCTCGCTTGTCAAAAACAGCATTGACGGCAAGGTGCTGTACGAACGCGCGATTCCGCGGGATGCTGCGGTATTTTTATTCCAATACGCCAAGGAGCGGGGCCTGCATCTGCAAGCTTACTATGACGACGTGTTGTATGTGAAGGAAGCGAACCAAAAGGCGATTGACTACGCGGAATTGTCGAAAATTCCTTTTGAAGTATATCCCAATTTCGACGAGCTGGCGGAAAAACCAAACACCAAGTTGCTCATTATCGATGATCCAGACAAACTGGATGAGATCGCTGCCGAGCTGAAACAGCTCATTGGACATGAAATGCACATCACGAAGTCGAAGCCGCATTTCCTCGAATTTGTCCACAAGGAAGGCACTAAAGGGCATGCTTTAACCGCTCTGGCCGAGCATTTTGGCTACGAGATCAGCGAAGTTATCGCCATCGGCGACAGCGACAACGACCGCGAAATGTTGGAGGTTGCCGGACTAGGCGTAGCGATGGGCAACGCCAAACCTGCACTCAAAGAACTCGCGAATTACGTCACGCGCAGCAACAACGAAGACGGCATCAAACACGTTGTCGACAAGTTTGTATTTGGTAGAAGCGAATAGCGGTCACGCCATCAGATTTGTCTGAATACAGGCGAACATTCCCCTAACAAAAAGCAAAAAAAGCTTTGACCCGATGATGCACTTTGTGCGCCAAGGTCAAAGCTTTTTTGATTTATGCTGCAAACTATTCAACTTCGCGTAGCTGCCGTGAATGATGTTCACGGGCCATGCGTTCTACAGATTTAATTCTACAGTCCTTAACTTATTAAGGCGTTGTCACCCATTGCTCGCCGCCAGTTGCAGTTTTCTCGGACGTGTGGTCAATGGAAGCTTCTTGGATTTGCTCGAATGCCCAGCTGCCGCTGGATACGTCGCTCCATTTGGATGCTGCTCCGGATAACGGACCGCGTCCCAGCAGCTTGTTGATCATCGTCACTGCTTCGGCGCGAGTCAACGTTTGCTCCGGACGGAAGGTGTCGTCTGCGTATCCGTCGATGTAGCCGGCTGCTTTCGCCTGAGCTACCGCGGATTGTGCCCAATGGCCGTTTACGTCGTTGAAGCTGGCGCCGCTGCTAGCGCTATTGCCCGAGATACGGGAGAGGATCGCCGCCATTTCCGCGCGGGTGATCGTTTGTTCCGGTTTAAAGCTGCCGCCGTTGTAACCTTCCATCAAGCCCATTTTGGTTGCTTGATCGATGGCGTCTTTGGCCCAATGCGACGAAGCCACATCGGTATAGGCAATGCTGGATTTGGTTGCCGCTTTATCCGATACACGGGCAAGCAGAGAGGCCATTTCCGCACGGGTGATGTTTTTCTCCGGACCGAATGTGCCGTCCGGATAACCGTTGATGTATGCTTTATGTGTCGTTTTGTTCAACCCGTTGGTTTTCACAACCGTAAATGTACTGAACTTCGTAACGGTAAACTGAATGCCAAGTTTGCCGCTGTCATCGTAGTTTACGATTTGCCCTTTGACGAATTCTTTTGTTCCGTCGCTGTGCTCGATAAACACGCCCAGATTTTGCAGCTGTTGTTCGGTTAACGAAGAAGTGTCGCCTAACGGAATCACCAAGGTGACCTGACGGCTTTGCAGGTTCGTTTCAATCGTCATCGGTCTGCCGACGATGCTGATGTTGTCGTTGCCTACGGCCAGTCGAACTTCCTGTTCTTTCTTCGCGCGGTCTTCGACGACTTTGCGTTCGTCTTCGGTTTTAATCGGCACGAAGCGGAAATAGATGTCGTCCGCAAATCCTTCCAGCGAGCTTTTCGGAATGTCGACGCGGCCGTTGGCCGTAGAAATTTCAACGCCTACGTTCCCTTTTACCAGGCTATCGGTGGAAGCTTTCGGAATCGTTACATTTACTTCGGATACTTCGTCTTTCGGATCGGGGATGACGATTCTGGCCGAATCGGATCCTGCCGCTTTAAGCTGGTCTACCGTCTTGTTAGCTTGGTCAAGCGTAAATGTCACCGCGTCTGTCTTCCGGCCATTTGCATCGGTTGTGCGATTGATGGTTGCCGTCGATACCACAGTACCGCTCGCAGCTACGCCGTTTTCTACATTTACCGTGATCGTTTCGCTTGGTGTATAAGACGGGCCGGAGCTTGAAGAATAAAACGGCTGCTGAAGATCGATCGTTGCTGTATACGGTGTCGTCATTTCATTGCCGACCTTGTCCTTCAGCTTCATATAGACCGTCTTGGTTCCGTTGCCGTAAGAAAGCGTCCATGCTTTGGTCGTGGCATACGGTTCCCAATCACTCCAATTGACGCCATCGTTGGAGAACTGCATCTGCCCAAGTCCCGAACCTACCGGTTCGCTGTAAGCCAAAGGCCCCCACGTATAAAGCGAATTGTCCGCGGAAGCGAGCAGTTTGCCTGCTCTGACTAAACGTGAATTATCCTGACCTTCAATTGTCAAAGTGACCGCCATTGTGTTTGTCGTTGCTGCGCCGCTATTAATAGTGAGCACCGTCGCTGTCGGAGCGGTTTTGTCGAAAATGACTTTAGTGCCGTCGGTTGTGCTGTCCTGCGAAACTTCCGTCGGATTGCTGCCCAAATCGATCGAGAACCGGACGCGTCCCTCGAAATCCGAATTGGTGAGTGTGTACGATGCGTTGTAGACGTTATAGCTGACGCTCGTTACCGTAACAACTTGGTCTGCAATGGTTGCGGTTAATGCCGAGCTTGTAGGTTTGCTGAGCGAGAAGGTCAAAGTTACGGTGTCCCCGACTTTGGCGTATCCCGTCAAACCGTTGCTGCTGGAGATGCTGACCGGAGTAATGCTCGGCGGCGTCTGCAGCAAAATGCTTGCGCTCGCTACTTGCGACAATTCGTTGCCCGCTTTGTCGATCAGCCTCATATATACGGTTTTCATGCCGTCGCCGTCTTCCAACGTCCAGGATTTGGTCTCCGAAAATGGTTCCCAACCGCTCCAGTTGACATTATCGTTGGAGAATTGCATTTTGTCGACGCCCGAGCCGGGCGGCAGTGTTGCTCCCGCCAGCAAGCCTTGGATGCTCCAAGCCGACTGATCAGTGGAAGCCAGCTGAAATGGCTTTGTCGCCGCACCTGCGAAAGCAAGCCTATTATACGCTCTGCCAACCATAGGGGTGGATACGTCCGACCTGGTAATGCTTAACGCCACCGCTGTCGTATTCGTCGAGATCGCTCCATCATTGATCGTAAACGATCCTTCAGGATTTGTTCTGTCATAGAATACGGCGCTGGTGTCCGTCGTCGTACTCACTGCCGGCAGCGAATTTCCTCCGTCCTGTATGTTAAGCGAAAAACCGATAATTCCTTCCTCAACAAAATCCATGTCAGCGAACGTATACTGCGCTTTGTACACATTGTTGCCTACACTGGTCACTGTGGCATTCCGATTAGCGATTTGTGCCGTTGGCAATGCACTCGGCGCCTTGCTGAGCATAAATGTCACTTTCGCCGTATCGCCAACCTTAGCGTATGTCGGATTTGCAGGCAAACGGTCATTGGTTGTGATGGTAACCAGCGGGACGGTGATAGGAGGTTCCAATGTCAGCTGCACAGTTTTTGGCGTATTGGCAACATAATAATAGTTCATACCAACATCGATGAGAGAAACGACGACATATACGTCGTAATTTCCTGCAGTAAGCGGAGCTCCTAAGCCAATAGTAGCACTATCATTAGCTATATTTGTGGGGCTTGTCCAACTGGTTGGCCCTACCCCCGCAGTGCCAATAGGATGATAGGATGACGTGTTGTAAGCATCAAATGGTGTTCCTTCCGGCAACATGTATATCTTTTGATTAACAATCGTATACCCCGACGACGGATCAACAGACCAATTCACCTGTATATTATAGGCGGTGGTACCCGGATTATAAGCAGCGGTAGCCGTCGATATCTGCACATTGGCTACAGAAAGGGCATGCGCCGGCCTGCTCCAAAACGAAACCGCGCATAATAATGCCAATAAGATCAGCAATACATTTTTTCTCATTTGAATCTGGATCATATGCTCCTCCTTATAACATTTCAAGCTTTTCACATCCTCTAAATCTCTTAATCAACTGTTCATACGCAAACGGTCTACTAGTATGTGTGTATGCGGGTCGCTCCTTTCTTGCTTAAGTTGGATCGGTTGATTATAGCATGGGAAGACTGAACAAATTCTGAACAAATTTATGTTAAATATTCATTTTTTGGAATAGTCTGGGCAATGACAAAAAAAGCTTTGAACCGATGATGCACATTGTGCGTCAAGGTCAAAGCTTTTTTGCTTTATGCTGTAAAATGCTCAGCTTCGCGTGGCTGCCGCGGAATTTCACGGGCTATGCATTCTACAGATTGAACCCATTAAGGCGTTGTCACCCATTGCTCGCCGCCGGTTGCATTTTTTTCGGACGTGTGGTCAATGGAAGCTTCTTGGATTTGCTCGAATGCCCAACTGCCGCTTGGCACGTCACTCCATTTGGATGCCGCTCCGGATAACGGACCGCGTCCCAGCAGCTTGTTGATCATCGTCACTGCTTCGGCGCGAGTCAACGTTTGCTCCGGACGGAAGGTGCCGTCTGCGTATCCGTCGATGTAGCCGGCTGCTTTCGCCTGTGCTACCGCGGATTGCGCCCAATGGCCGTTTACGTCATTGAAGCTATCGCCGCTGCTTGCGCTATTGCCCGAGATACGGGAGAGGATCGCCGCCATTTCCGCGCGGGTGATCGTTTGTTCCGGTTTAAAGCTGCCGCCGTTGTAACCTTCCATCAAGCCCATTTTGGTCGCTTGATCGATGGCGTCTTTGGCCCAATGCGACGAAGCCACATCGGTATAAGCAATGCTGGATTTGGTTGCCGCTTTATCCGATACACGGGCAAGCAGGGATGCCATTTCCGCGCGGGTGATGTTTTTCTCCGGACCGAATGTGCCGTCCGGATAACCGTTGATGTATGCTTTGTGTGTCGTTTTGTTCAAGCCGTCGGTTTTCACAACCGTAAATGTACTGAACTTCGTAACGGTAAACTGAATGCCCAGCTTGCCGCTGTCATCGTAGTTTACGATTTGCCCTTTGACAAATTCTTTTGTTCCGTCGCTATGCTCGATAAACACGCCCAGATTTTGCAGTTGTTGTTCCGTTAACGAAGAAGTATCGCCTAACGGAATCACCAAGGTGACAGGGCGGCTTTGCAGGTTCGTTTCAATTGTCATCGGTCTGCCGACGATGCTGATGTTGTCGTTGCCTACAGCCAGTCGTACTTCCTGTTCTTTCTTCGCGCGGTCTTCGACGACTTTGCGCTCGTCTTCGGTTTTAATCGGCACGAAGCGGAAATAGATGTCGTCCGCAAATCCTTCCAGCGAGCTTTTCGGAATGTCGACGCGGCCGTTGGCCGTGGAAATTTCAACGCCTACGTTCCCTTTCACCAGGCTGTCGGTGGAAGCTTTCGGAATCGTTACATTTACTTCGGATACTTCGTCTTTCGGATCGGGGATGACGATTCTGGCCGAATCGGATCCTGCCGCTTTAAGCTGGTCTACCGTCTTGTTGGCTTGGTCAAGCGTAAATGTCACCGCGTCTGTCTTGCGGCCATTTGCATCGGTTGTGCGGTTGATCGTTGCCGTTGACACCACGGAACCGCTCGGTGCTACGCCGTTTTCTACATTTACCGTGATCGTTTCGCTTGGTGTATAAGACGGGCCGGAGCTTGAAGAATAAAACGGCTGCTGAAGATCGATCGTTGCTGTATACGGTGTCGTCATTTCATTGCCGACCTTGTCCTTCAGCTTCATATAGACCGTCTTGGTTCCGTTGCCGTAAGAAAGCGTCCATGCTTTGGTCGTGGCATACGGTTCCCAATCGCTCCAATTGACGCCATCGTTGGAGAACTGCATTTGCCCAAGTCCCGAACCTACCGGTTCGCTGTAAGCCAAAGGCCCCCACGTATAAAGCGAATTGTCCGCGGAAGCGAGCAATTTGCCTGCTCTGACTAAACGCGAATTATCCTGACCTTCAATTGTCAAAGTGACCGCCATTGTGTTTGTCGTTGCTGCGCCGCTATTAATAGTGAGCACCGTCGCTGTCGGAGCGGTTTTGTCAAAAATGACTTTGGTGTCGTCGGTTGTGCTGCTTGTTGAAGCTTCCGGCGGGTTGCTTCCCACACGGATGGAGAACCATACGCGTCCCTCAAAGTCCGAATTGGTGAGTGTGTACGATGCGTTGTAGACGTTATAACTGACGCTCGTTACCGTAACATCCTGGTCTGCAATGGTTGCGGTTAACGCCGAGCTTGTAGGTTTGCTGAGCGAGAAGGTCAAAGTTACGGTGTCCCCGACTTTGGCGTATCCCGTCAAGTCGTTGCTGCTCTTGATGTTGACCGGCGCAATGCTCACAGGCAGCTCCAGTTGAATATTCGCTGAAGCTGGTGTTGTGGTTATATTGCCGGCTTTGTCCTTGAGCTCCATGTAAACCGTCTTGACGCCATCTCCATCAGACAGCTCCCATTGCTTAGATGTGGAATACGGTTCCCACTCGCTCCAATTCGCATTGTCGTTGGAAAACCGCATCTCTCCAAGTCCGGATGTCACTCCGCTTCTCGCCAGGAGCCCCCGTATATTCCAAGCAGAATTGTCGAGCGAAGCCAGACGAACTGGTCCTGTCCCCGGAACTGCCGAACCAAATGCAAGCGTCCCTCTTGCTCCAACCCCACGCGGGGTCGGGTTATCCACGCTAGCTATTGTCAGCGTAACCGATCGGCTGTTTGTCACCGTATCTCCATTATTGATATTAAAAGTCGTCGCCGTCGGTGCGGTGCGATCAAAAATGATAACGCTGTTATTGTCCGACGTCGCAGCAACTGTATTGCCCTCCGCGCTGATCTCCACCTGCACGCTGTCTTCGATGCTGTTGGCATCAAATTGATAGGAAGCTTTATACACATTGTTTCCTACACTGCTTACATTGTTCACGGTTTGAGCTGCTAATTTGACCGTCGGCATCGCGCTCGGCGCCCTGCTCAACGTAAAACTTAAGTTTACCGTATCTCCAACTTTGGCATATACCGTTTCTTGGGGTAACGAAGGCTGGTTGTTCAGGGCCAGGTTGTATGTTGCGCTGATCGGTTGTATCGGTGATAAGTGAACGGTGTTTGACGAACTTATCGCGGTAAATGGCATGCCGCTATTGATTACGGAAGCGACCACATATACATGATAATCTCCTTCAATCAGCGGATTTCCGGCCCCGATTGAGAAGCTGTCATTAAAGATACTGGAGCTGCTTGTCCAACTTCTCGCAGCACCGTTAATCATAGTTTGATTTACATTATGATATGATTGGAAATTATAGATTTCCGGTCCCGCCGGCACTAGGTATATCATATGTCCTAAAATCGTGTTTCCCGGGGAAATATCATCCTCCCAATCTACCTGCATATCAAAACCGCCGGTAGTCGGATTAAAAGTAGCGGTTGCAGATACACCTCCTATTTCAACCTGAGCTGCATGCGCAGGTCTGCTCCAGAATGAAATGGCGCATAATAATGCCAATAAGATCAACAATACATTTTTTCTCATTTGAACCTGGATCATATGTTCCTCCTTATACCATTTCAAGCTTTTCACATCCTCTAAATCTCTCAATCCATTGTTCATACGCAAACGGTCCTATTCCAGCTCCGCTTCCTTCCCGCATACGGCATTCGTATGGCACGTACAATATGTGCTTCTTCATAGGCATAAAATTGTGATCTGAGTGGCCGTAGTGCCGCGGCTTTATGTATACGAATCGCCCCTTTCTTGCTTAAGTTGGATCGGTTGATTATAGCATGGGAAGACTGAACAAATTCTGAACAAATTTATGTGAAATATGTATGTTTTGGAAAAATACAGGGAAATACAAAAAAGCTTTGACCCGATGATGCACATTGCGCGTCAAGGTCAAAGCTTTTTTGCTTTATGCTGTAAAATGCTCAGTTTCGCATGGCTGCCGTGAATGATGTTCACGGACCATGCGTTCTACAGATTGAACCCATTAAGGCGTTGTCACCCATTGCTCGCCGCCGGTTGCATTTTTTTCGGACGTGTGATCAATGGAAGCTTCTTGGATTTGCTCGAATGCCCAACTGCCGCTGGATACGTCGCTCCATTTGGAGGCCGCTCCGGATAACGGGCCGCGTCCCAGCAGCTTGTTGATCATCGTCACCGCTTCGGCGCGAGTCAACGTTTGCTCCGGACGGAAGGTGCCGTCTGCGTATCCGTCGATATAACCGGCTGCTTTCGCCTGCGCTACCGCGGATTGCGCCCAATGGCCGTTTACGTCATTGAAGCTGTCGCCGCTGCTGGCGCTATTGCCCGAGATACGGGAGAGGATCGCTGCCATTTCCGCGCGGGTGATCGTTTGTTCCGGTTTAAAGCTCCCGCCGTTGTAGCCTTCCATCAAGCCCATTTTCGTCGCTTGATCGATGGCGTCTTTGGCCCAATGCAACGAAGCCACATCGGTATAAGCAATGCTGGACTTGGTTGCCGCTTTATCCGATACACGGGCAAGCAGCGAGGCCATTTCCGCACGGGTGATGTTTTTCTCCGGACCGAATGTGCCGTCCGGATAACCGTTGATGTATGCTTTGTGTGTCGTTTTGTTCAAGCCGTCGGTTTTCACAACCGTAAATGTACTGAACTTCGTAACGGTAAACTGAATGCCAAGCTTGCCGCTGTCGTCGTAGTTTACGATTTGCCCTTTGACGAATTCTTTTGTGCCGTCGCTGTGCTCGATAAACACGCCCAGATTTTGCAGCTGTTGTTCCGTTAACGCAGAAGTGTCGCCTAACGGAATCACCAAGGTGACCGGGCGGCTTTGCAGATTCGTTTCAATCGTCATTGGTCTGCCGACGATGCTGATGTTGTCGTTGCCTACGGCCAGTCGTACTTCCTGTTCTTTCTTCGCGCGGTCTTCGACGACTTTGCGCTCGTCTTCGGTTTTAATCGGCACGAAGCGGAAGTAAACGTCGTCCGCAAATCCTTCCAACGAGCTTTTCGGAATGTCGACGCGGCCGTTGGCTGTGGAAATTTCAACGCCTACGTTCCCTTTCACCAGGCTGTCGGTGGAAGCTTTCGGAATCGTTACATTCACTTCGGATACTTCGTCTTTCGGATCAGGAATGACGATTCTGGCCGAATCGGATCCTGCCGCTTTAAGCTGGTCTACCGTCTTGTTCACTTGGTCAAGCGTAAATGTCACCGCGTCTGTCTTGCGCCCGTTTGCATCGGTCGTGCGGTTGATGGTTGCCGTCGACACCACGGAACCGCTCGGTGCTACGCCGTTTTCCACATTTACCGTGATCGTTTCGCTTGGTGTATAAGATGAGCCGGAGCTCGAATAGAACGGCTGCTGAAGATCAATCGTTGCTGTATACGGTGTCGTCATTTCATTGCCGACCTTGTCTTTCAGCTTCATATAGACCGTCTTGGTTCCGTTGCCGTAAGAAAGCGTCCATGCTTTGGTCGTGGCATATGGTTCCCACTCGCTCCAATTGACGCCATCGTTGGAGAACTGCATTTGCTCGACTCCCGAGCCGGGCAACGACTGCGGTCCTGCGTCAGCCAGCAAGCTCTGGATGCTCCAAACCGACTGATCGGTTGAAGCCAGTTGAATCGGCTTTGCTGCCGTTCCTGCGAAAGCAAGCGTATTATGCAGCCTTGAGTAAACACGAGGGGTATACCAATCCGAACCGGTAATGTTTAACGTCACCGCTGTTGTATTGGTTGAAGCCGCTCCGTTATTAATCGTAAATGTGCCTGTCGGATTTGTTTTGTCGTAGAATACAGCACTGCTGTCCGTTGTAGTCGCTGCAAATATCAGACTAGCTCCGTCTGCTGCACTTATAAAAATAGGGATATTTCCTTCCATACTTACGGAATCGGTGAATGTAAGCTGCGCTTTATAAACGTTATTTCCGACACTGGTTACAGTCACAGTTTCATAAGCGATCTGAACCGTAGGCAATGCGCTTGGCGCTTTGCTGAGGGTAAATGTCAGATTGGCCGTATCTCCGGTTTTTGCATAAGTAGGATTTGCGGGTATTTGGTTGCCCGTTGTGAATGTAACTGGTGTAATACTTATTGGCAGCTGCAGCAAAATATTTGCGCTCACCGGCTGCGTCATTTCGTTGCCCGCCTTGTCTATCAGCCTCATATACACCGTCTTCACGCCGTCGCCGTCTGCCAAAATCCAGGATTTAGTCTCCGAAAATGGCTCCCAGCCACTCCAGTTGACATTATCGTTGGAGAATTGCATTTTGTCGACCCCCGAGCCGGAAATCTGTTGCGGTTCTGCGCCAGCCAGCAAACCTTGGATGCTCCAAACCGACTGATCGGTCGAAGCCAGCTGTATCGGCTTTGCTGCCGTTCCTGCCAAAGCAAGTGTATTATGTAATCTTGTGTAAACATGGGGGATATACGTGTCCGAAGCGATAATGTTTAACGTCACCGCAGTCGTATTCGTTGGATCTACTCCGTTATTAATCGTCAGTGTGCCTGTCGGATTTGTTTTGTCGTAGAATACGGCACTGCTGTCCGTAGTCGCTGTAGTGAAGGATTGATTGCTTCCATCCAATACTTTAATCTGAATAGAGGTATTTCCTTCTGCATTTTCCGATCCGGTGAATGTATACTGTGCTTTATAAACATTGTTGCCGACACTGCTTACAGCTACGTTAGCTTCATCTTGGTATGCGATTTGCACCGTGGGCAATGCGCTCGGCGCCATGCTGAGCGTAAATGTCAGATTCACTGTATCTCCGGCCTTGGCGTATGTCGGATTTGCAGGCGTTTGATCGCCCGTTGTGATAGTAACCGGTGAGACAGCTATCCTGGAGAGTTGGATCGGCATTGCGCCACTTGCAAAATAGGAAGGTGAACCTCCTCCTGCCGGAGTTACGCCAACAACAACTTGTACATTATAATAATTCCCGATGACAAGGGGATTTCCCGGACCTATCAGGTACATGCTGTCTGCAGTAACGCTGGCACTGCTTGTCCAGCTGTATGTATCTGCTGCTCCCGTAGCCGAAACGGTTCCCGGCAATTCATGGTATGTCGTCGCGTAATTAGTATCATTTACGTAAGTTCCTGACGGCACTATGTATACCTTTTGCGATTGAATGGTGCCGGACGGTACGGTTGCGCTCCAATTCACTTGCATATCAAAACCATCGGTAGCCGAATTGTACGTTGCGCTAGCCGCCGATATATTCAGACCGACTCCGCCGCAAGCGCAAGCTTGCGCAGGCCTGCTCCAGAACGAAATGGCGAATAATAAAGCCAATAATAGCAGAAATACACTTTTTCTCATTTGAATAATAGTCATATGTTCCTCCTTATGAAATTTCAAGCTGCAAATATATTACGTTCCACCAAACTTCGACATTACCTCTCTCTATTTGTTTCCTCCCTCTTCCAGTATCCGGAATTCATTATAGCATGCTAGCAAACGAAGCGGGTTTATTATTTTAGGCCTTTATGCCCATCATATTATATTAAAATTATTTAAATTTCTTAAAAATTAGCCTAAAGTTTGAGCTATTCGGCAAATATTCGACATTTCAGTTGTTTTCAATGAAATTGATTCATCTGAGTTATAGGTTGGCAAATTAATTCAATTTCTCTCTGCGATTCTCTATTTATCTTCATTAATAAGCTCTCTTCCGATTCCCTCATTTTTCAAACGTTGCCTTCCGCTTGCGAACCCATTTTCGCCAGACAGCCGATAAGCCCGCTTTAGCAATCTTTTTCTCCCCTTCATCCATCCAGGAAAAAATGTACCACCCTTCCGGAAAAAAAGTATGATTGCCGCTATTCTGGCCATCCGTTATGTTGTGGCTAGGAATTTTACCGGAAAGGAGAAAAAAATGAAGTTAGCCGTTTGTTCTTTCGTTACACCCGAGCTGACACCCGCTGAGCTTGCCGCCGCCGCAAAAGCGGCGGGGATCGAAGGCGTCGAGTGGAGGATGAAAGATTCACATACGCAGCAACTCACACAGACCGGTGAAGAGCGGACGCCTCGCCCCATACAAGGAGATGCTTCTTCACTGAAAGAGATAACCCACCTGGAACGGTGCCAGCGTCACAACTTAAGCATGATTTCGCCAGATCAAGAGGAAACACATATCACACAGTTCCGGCAGGCAGCAGAAGATTACGGGCTCGCCGTACTCAGTGTCAGCCCGGCGGTTTACTACAAATACGACGGACTAGGCAACTTAAGTGAAATTAAAAAAGCTCTGAGTCTGGCTGAAACATTAGACGCGCAGAGTATTCGACTTTCTTCGCCGCTATACGACCGGACCCAGCATTTTCATGAACTGTTTGACCTGCAGATTGAATATTTAACCGCAGCGCTTGCGTTATGCAAGCAATACGGCATCAAGGGACTCATGGAAATCCATCATAAGACGATAGCCCCCAGCGCCAGTGCAGCTTACCGTTTATGTGAAAAGTTTGACCCGCAGTGGCTGGGTGTTATTTATGACCCGGGAAATATGGTTATCGAAGGCTACGAGAATTACCGCATGGGCATGCAGCTGCTTGGCCCTTATCTGGCTCACGTTCATGTTAAAAATGCCTTTTGGCTCAAGCATGCAGGTGATGCCGTGCCGGCTGGCGGAGTAACGGAATGGAATCCTGTTTGGAGCGATACACAGCGGGGTATTGTGCCCTGGACCCAAGTTATTGAAGATTTAAAGTCGGTTGGATACGACGGATACGTAAGCCTTGAGGATTTCAGCGGCACTTATCCGGCTGGACAGATGATGCGGCGGTTTGCCGATTACATGCGGAGCTTAATATAACTTTTAAGGTTACATCAAACAAAGTACAACTGCAGCTTGGTCTTTACAATCGGAATATGGAGGTTTACACATTGATTGCTGCCAAAAAATCGACGTCCAGTTTATGGAGAGATCTATTCAGAGACAAATATTTATATTTGCTCGCTCTACCGGGTCTGCTTTATTTCCTTATTTTCAAATACATCCCGATGTGGGGCGTTACGATTTCCTTTATGGACTATTCCCCTTATCTCGGCTTTTTTCAAAGCAAGTGGGTGGGCTTCGAGCATTTTGAGCGTTTTTTCTCCAGCCCCGACTTTTTTCTGCTGTTCCGCAATACGATGGCGATCAACATCTTGAATCTTGTTTTTTTCTTCCCGATGCCGATCATTCTCTCGCTGCTGCTTAATGAGCTCAAGCATATGGCGTTTAAAAAAGCGATTCAATCCATTCTTTATTTGCCGCATTTCCTATCCTGGGTCATTGTTGTGGGCATCAGCTTCCTGCTGTTATCGCAATCGCAAGGCATCATCAACAAGCTGCTGGTTGAGAACGGTTTCGATCGAATCGGGTTCCTGACCGAACCCGGCTTATTCTGGGGTATTTTGACGCTGCAGTCGATCTGGAAGGAAGTTGGCTGGGGCACGATCATTTTCCTGGCGGCTATCGCCGGCGTCGACCCACAGCTGTACGAAGCGGCCAAAATGGACGGGGCCAACCGGCTGCGCCAAGCATGGCATGTTACGCTCCCGGCGATCAGCAATGTGGTCATCGTATTGCTGATTTTAAAGATCGGCCACATTATGGACGTCGGCTTTGAACAGGTGTTTCTGATGATGAACGGCGCGGTATCGGAAGTGGCCGACGTTTTTGACACCTTCGTCTACCGTACGGGCATCCAGCAGGGGCAGTTCAGCTTCAGCTCGGCGGTTGGGCTGTTCAAATCGTTTGTCGGACTCGTCTTGGTCATCGGGGCTAACCGGCTCGCCAAACGTATGGGCCAAGAAGGCGTCTACTAACTGTCCGGCGGAGCAGATCTGAGAATCTTTAGATCTGAGAATCTTTATTCATGGCTGGCGGTTATTGCGGGAAAGGGATGGCACTCCACAGCCAAACAACCTGCTTAACAAGCTTACTCATTATCACTACTCGGAGGAATACATCGGGATGAGCCACTCGTTAAACGAACGGATTTTCCATACTGTCAATATCTTTATTTTATCTATTGTTGGACTAGCCGCTTTATTTCCGCTTTATTACGTGTTTGTCGTTTCCTTTACGGATCCGATCGAATACATCAAGGAAAACGGCGGCGTGCTGTTTCCGACCAAATGGAGCCTGATTTCCTATGAATATATTTTGTCGACGGACGCTTTTGTCAGATCGATCGGGATCAGCACGTTCCTGGCAACCGTCGGCACCGTCCTTAGCCTGCTTGTCACATCGGCTTTGTCCTACACGTTGTCAAGAAGAAGGCTGCGCGGACGCAAGGTGCTGATGATCGCCATTATGGTCTCGATCTTGTTTAACCCGGGCATTATCCCGCCATATTTGGTCGTCAGGGAGCTCGGGCTGATCAACAACATCTTTTCCCTCATTCTGCCCGTGCTGACCAGCGGATGGTATGTGCTATTAATGAAAGGTTTCTTTGACAGCATTCCGGTGAGCTTGGAGGAGGCGGCCGCCATCGACGGCTGCAACGATATCGGGACGTGGACCAAAATCATTATCCCGCTTTCATTGCCGGCCATGGCGGCATTCGGACTGTTTTATGCGGTCGCTTACTGGAACACTTTTTTTAACGCGGTGTTATACATCAACGATCATGCGATGTGGCCGCTGCAGGTGTATTTGCAAAATATGCTGATCGACTCGTCCACCTCGGCGGGAGGCGGAACGGCGGTGGAAATGACGATGGACCAGAACATCCCGCCGGAAACGTTAAAGATGGCCGCTGTGGTTGTATCCACACTGCCGATTATCATGGTGTACCCGTTCCTTCAAAAACATTTTGCCAAAGGGGCCATGGTCGGTTCCGTGAAGGAATGATTGCATATATACTTATGTTAACTAAAGGGAGGATACTCAAAGAAATGAACAATCAACAGAAACGTTTTAAAAACGCTTATACCCTGCTCGCTTCGGTGCTGGCGATGTCGACGGTGCTGGGAGCTTGCTCTGCCAAACAAGCCGCGCCTGCCGCAGGCGGACAAGATCCGCAGTCCGGCAAACCGCTGGAATTGAGCATCATGACGACATTCCGCGGTGCGGAACCTCCCGGCAAGGACAATCCGGTGCTGCTTGAGCTGGAGAAAAAGCTGAACGTCAAGCTTAACATTACGTGGCTGTCTCCTAACAATTATTTGGATAAAATGAACGTGACGCTTGCTTCGGGGGATTTGCCCGATGTGATGCTGATCGAAAATCCGTTTGCGCCCAACGTCGTAACGGCGCTTCGCCAAGGCGTGTTCTGGGATGTGACCGATCAAATCAAAAATTACCCGAACCTGATGGCATACCCGAAAGACTCCTGGGAAAACGTCAAGGTGGAAGGTAAACTGTACGGCATTACCCGTGCCCGTCCGACAGATGGCCAATACGGCACGCCGATCCTGCGCAAAGATTGGCTGGATAAACTGGGACTGAAAACGCCGGAGACGCTCGACGACTTTTACAACGTAATGAAAGCCTTTACAGAGCAGGATCCCGACGGCAACGGCAAAAAGGACACTTACGGTTTTATCGGTTACGTCGAAGCCGACAATATGGGATATTTCAGTTGGGTGCGCGATGCGTTTAACCACGCCAACGGCTGGAAAGTGGAAGGGGACAAAATTACCCACCCCGATCTGCTGCCGGGTACCCGCGATGCACTGCTCTGGTGGAACCGCGCGTATAAAGAAGGGCTCGTCAATCCGGATTTCGCCGTCATGAAGTTGTCCCAGATGAAAGACCAGCTGAAAGCGGGCAAAGGCGGCATGTTCTCCTCTGCGGTTCTGCAGGATTGGATTTTGCTGAGCGACCTGAGAAAAATCGAACCGAAAGCCGACTACCTGCCGCTTGATTACGTTCAAGGTCCCGGCGGTAAATTTGTCGGACGCGACTCCAGCCACTTCGGCATGTACGCCATTTCCAAAAAGGTGCCTGAAGCCAAGATGAAGCAAATTATCGGCATGTTCGACAAAGGTTCTTCGGAAGACATTGCCGTACTCGCCAACTTCGGCATCAAAGGCGTTCATTTCAACGAAGCGGACGGTATGCGGATTTCCACCGAGCAGGCGTTTAAAGATAACGTATCGCTTGAAGCGATGGGACAAGTATTTACGATCAACGACAAATACGCTATCCGCGCTTTTGCTACCGGCATTCCGAAGGACATGTACGAAAGAAACAAGAAAACGCTTGATGAACGGGAGAAATACAGCATCGGCAACCCGGCGATCAATCTGATTTCTGAAACGGGCGATAAATACATGCCGGAGTTCAACAAAAAATCACAGGATTTGAAAACAAAAGTGATTATGGGCTCCGAGCCAATCGAAGCTTGGGATCAATTTGTCGCCAAACTGAAAAGCGACGCCAATTTCCAAAAGTACGTGACGGAAATGAACGATGCTTATAAGAAGTCGCGCAGTAAATAAGGATGATAGGGGGAATATCATCATGGATCTCATCAACAAAAAAGTCGTATTCCGCGCCCCTTATTCGTTTGATATCGAATCTGTACCCATACAGAGAGAACTTGCGGACAATGACGTACTGATTCGCACCCTATACAGTCTGATCAGTCCAGGCACAGAGCTGGCATTGTACAGCGGTTCCCATGTCGGCATCAACGATCCGAACAATACGTTCGCCAAGTTCCCGTTTTACGCCGGTTATACTTCCGTTGGCGAGATTGTAGCGGTCGGCGCAAAGGTCGACCGGTTCCAAATCGGCGATCAAGTATTCACCACCGGCAAACACGCCAAATACAACATCGTTCCTGCAGCAAGCAGCGCGATACCCTTGTTGAAGCTGCCCGCTCAAGTGAAAGCGGAACATGCTCCATTTGTCAAAATGGCGATCATTTGCATGACGGCGGTCGCCCAAAGCAAAATCCGTGTCGGCGATACGGCCGTGGTGATCGGGATGGGACTGATCGGAAACTTGGCAGCCCAGCTGTATTCCATCATGGGAGCCACGGTCATCGCCGCCGACGTTGTCGAAAGCAGGCTGCAGATCGCGAAGCAGTGCGGGATTGAACACGTCATTTTGTCGGGTCCGGATGTCAATCTACAGGAGCAAGTGCTTGAACTGACCGGCGGCAAAAAGGCTGATATCGTCGTCGAAGCGACCGGCTCCCCAAAGCTGGTCGTGCCTGCTCTGGATTTGGCGCGTCAGCTCGGACAAGTGATCGCACTTGGTTCCACAAGAGGCATGGTCGACCTGAACGTGTACGAATACATTCAGCGCAAAGGAGTTCACCTCATCGGCGCATATGAAGCGCTAATGAGCCTGGAAGGATTCCCTTCACGAATGACGCTGAGCCGATATATTTTCAAATTAATCGGGCTGGGCGCGCTGAAAATCGAACCGCTTATTTCACACATACTGCCTTATGAGCAGGCCGAAGCCGGGTACAACTTGCTGCTGAAGGAGCAAGACAAAGCGCTGGGCGTGCTGCTCGACTGGCAAAATGCTTGATCCTGCCGGCCCCGGCAAGTTATAGTAGTTGGAGCGTTCTAATGATGGAAGCGGATTTCTTGCGCGGCAGCGCGGAAAGTCCTGCTTCTGTCTTTTGTTTACCTTAACCGTACAAGGCAACGAGAGCTGGTGATCCTGTTGAAAGGCAAGGCCGTCCAAAACCAAACCATTACCGCACGACGAGGACATGAATACAAAAAAATATTAATTATCGTGCTCATCATCACTTGCATACCGGCTGCCCTGATTGGGGCCAGCTTCTATTTTTTGGGCACACGCCAGATTGAAACCGAGCTGATGCAGACACACCGAAGCCAGTTGGAGAAGGACCGGGGGCGTATTGAAGAGCAGCTTGCTCATATCGAGCTGACCGCTTCGCAATGGGTGCTGAATCCCCAGTTTAACGAAAAGCTGAAAGAGGTCGATTTCTACAAAAGCTTTCTGGTTACGCAGGATTTGTACAAGTCGCTAGCCATCATCAAGGGATCCAGCACGTTGATCGATCAGGTTTATTTGTATGTGGACGGACAAAGCGTGCTTATATCCGAGGAAACGGGCATCACCCAGCTCACCGAAGAACGCAATCTCGGCTACCGCAAGCTGATGCAGCAGCCAAGGTCGATTTTCTGGATGAAACTCGCCGTCCGCAAGGCAGACCCGGCGCTGTCGCTGGTTCACGTCTTGCCCCGCTTAAACGGCGCCGGAGCGCTGATTATTACACTGAACGAAAGCAAGTTCAACGACATGGTCACCGAACTGACAGTAAATAAAAAGGGAGCTTCGTTTATTGTCAAAGAAGACGGGGAGTGGATTACTACCGGCATAGATGAGGCAAAGTCCGCAACCGCCCAGGAAACATTTTTCCGTGATGAAATTTTAAAACGCGGCGGCGACTCCGACACGTTTATGCTCGGTTGGAACAAAGAAGACTATTCGGTTTCGTACGATACGTTTTTCCGAGCCGGCACACGTTGGATCTACGTCACGGCCACGCCCGTACAACAGTTGATTTCACCCGTACTGCTGATGTCCCGCATGATTCTGATCGTATGCGGATTAGGCATTGTCTCCGCATTGTTTTTATCCTGGTACGGGTCCATGAGGCTGTACAGCCCGATTCATCACATCGTCAAAATGCTCAGGGAATCCAACAAAGGCAGACAGGACGGCGAAGCCGACGAGCTCTCGTATATTAGAAGCCAATGGCAGCAAATGGTCGATGAAAGCAATTATTTGCAAATTCAAATCGAAGAGCAGTTGTCCGGCTTGCGGGACGGATTTTTGCTGCAGCTCGTACAGGGCCACTTGTATGCGCTCACAGAAAAAGAACTTCGCGACCGGATGAACCGGTTCGGCTGGAACGTCGAGCACAAGTATTTTTCGATTATGGTCGTGCAGCTCATCGGCATCTCCAGTCCGCAGGGTAAATTTTCCGAAAACGACAGGCAGCTGATTACGTTTGCCGCCGCCAATATTATTGAAGAGCTGGCGGGCGCCAAGCTGGACAACCCCGCTGTTATCAACTTTCAGGATTTGACGATTGGCCTGCTGATCACCTTTCCCGAAGAAAAAGACTGGTATCCCAGCAAAAGCGAGCTGTTCAAGCTGGCCGATCAAATTACCGCCACGCTGAACACGCTGCTGAAACTAAACGTTACGGTCAGCATCGGCAAATCGACCGATTTGATGAGCGACATTCCGGACGTACTCCGGGACGTCAGACAAACCTTGCAATATCGCATATTGGAGGAGAACAACCAGGTATTGGACATGGATGAATTTTTGCCGGGCACAAGCAGTTCTTCTTATTATCCGTTTCAGATTGAGAAGGAAATCCATACAGCGCTGCGGCGCGGCGACAAAGAAGAAGCATGCCGGCTTGTCGAAAGCTTCTTGAAAGATTCACGGGAGCATAAGCTGACGGAGTTCGCCCTTCAGCAGTCTGCGCTTTATTTGCTGGGCAGCATGCTGCAGACGACGATTCAGATGGGGTTCAGCCCTCACGAGCTGTTTAAGGGGGAAAATTTGTTCGACCAACTGCTGAAGAAGCGGGAGCCTGACGAAATTCATCATTGGTTTGTGGAGAAGGTGCTTCATCCTTTTTTCGAGCAATATACGGAAGCTCAAGATTCTCACTTAAAAGCCATCGTGCAGCATGCGCTGGACATGATCGGCAGCAGCTATATGTACGATATTTCGCTGGAAGAATGTGCGGACCGGCTGGGCATTCACCCCGTTCGCTTAAGCAAAGGCTTCAAACATATTGTCGGCACGACGTTTATCGATTTTCTGACCAAGGTGAGAATCGACAAGTCGAAAGAACTGCTGCGCGCCACCGACTCGAAAATCACCGATATCGCCAAGCTGGTCGGCTACCATCCGTCTTATTTCAATAAAATTTTCCGCAAGCATGAAGGGATGACAGCCAGCGAATACCGCGGGTTGTGCAGAGGGGAGCCTTCTTAGGAACTGCCGGCGCCCCTCCTTCCACTTACCACCGCGCCAATAATCCGGCGTAACACTTTACGGCATCCTCCACCTCGCTCCAGCGGACATATTCGTCCGGCGTATGAGCCTGCTCCAAATGCCCGGGCCCGCAGATCACGGTTGGAATCCCCAGCGTATTGGCGAAAAAGTGGGCTTCGCAAGTGGCACCAAACGCCTCAACTATCGGTAGGGCGCCGCTTGTTTCTTGAATTGCGTCACGTAATGTCTTTACAATATCATGATGCTCCTCGGTCAAACTTGCCGGCAGGAACAAATAGTTATCCAATCGATACCGGAACGTGCCGGAGTAAACCCGGGCCGCACGCTCGATGCTGTCCACAATCTGCTGCCTCACGTTTTCTTCGGTTTCGCCGGGCAGCAATCTGCGGTCGATTTCCACGACGCATGAATCCGGAATCATATTCGGAGCGCTGCCGCCGCTGATTTGGGTAACGCTGAGCGAAGCGCTGCCCAGCAATGGATGGCGTGTATGGCGAAGCTCGCCGTCCAGCGCCGACAGCTCGGGGATCAACCGCGCCATATGGACGATCGCGTTATCCGGATGATCGGCAAATGCCGCATGGGCCGACTGTCCCAGCGCCGTTAACCGGTACCGCGCAACGCCGCGATGCCCGATGCAAAGCTGCAAACCGGTCGGCTCCGCAATGAGCGCCCCGTCAGCCTGGACAGCGTCTTGAACAAACCGGAGCATGCCCGCATTTTCGCGTTCCTCGTCGGCATTAAACAATAAAATGAGTTCCCCGGCAAAAGGATTCCCCGCCCTATGAAACAATATGGCCGTATAAAGCAGGGCAGCGACGCCGCATTTCATGTCGGCCGCCCCTCTGGCGAACAAACGGCCGTCCCGCATCACCGGTTCGTACGGATCGGCGGTCCAGCCTTCTCCCGGCGGCACAACATCCAAATGGCCGTTAAACAGCAGCGCTCTACCCGGTTTAGCGCCTTTCAAGCGGGCGACCACATTGGGCCGACCGGGTGCTGCGTATTGCAGCTGCGCATCGATCCCCTCCTGCTGCAGCAGCTGCTGCACCTTACGTGCAGCCTCTTCTTCGCCATAGCGGGGATAGTCGCTGGGACAGCGAAGCAGCTGCTCCGCAATGGAGCGCAGTTCTGCCTCCCGATAAAAGCGAAATACTTGCCCCATCGCTGCTTCCGCGTTGCGGTTTTGCTGTTCCGAATACGGTTTCGAATGTTCCGTCATGGCACAACCTGCCTTTGTCCCGGTTAATAATTCCGGCCTCTCGCATCAATATGGATATGCTTCCAATACTGCCCTTGCTTCATCACCGCGATCTCGTCATTTAAGTTGGGAATGACGCAGCTGTGGTTCGGGATGATGTCCACCTGATCGCCTATCTGCAAAGTATATTGGCCGTGATCGTAGCGAATATACCCATGCTCTTCGTTTAATTTATACAGCTCGGCCGCCGGCAGATCGGGAAGAAACCCGTAGGCTTGACCTTTCACGGACAAGTCCGTAGTCAGCGTCTTGCTTCCCGCGTCGATCGTTGCATAACCGGGCAGCGGCGTGCTGACTACCGTGCTGCGGATGCGCAGCGCGCATTGCTCGGGTTTCATGACGCCAACGCCGACGGCGTTCATGTCGCCGAAAATATAGTTGCCCGCACGTGATTGCGTCATCCCCTTCAGCTCCTCGGGGTAAAAGGAAGCCGGTGTAGAGCCGCCCGATAAAACGGCGACCGGCAAGCCGTCATCCGCCAGCTGCCGCTGCGCGTCAAGCAGAAGCCGCGCTTCCATTCGCGCCATCTCGCGAATTTCGTCTCTCGACTTGGAACCGTAGATTTGTCCGACATAGGTAAACACACCAACGACGGAAATACCGGGAAGCCCGCGGACTTCGCGGGCGAACTGCACGACGTCGCTCCCGGGCTGCACGCCTCCCCTGTGGCTCCCTCCATCGATTTCGATGAGCGCTTCAATGGGACTCGCCAATTGTGCGCCGGCTTCGGAAAGCCCTCTCGCCACATGGAAACTGTCGATGACAGTGCGCACCTTTGCCCGCTCCGCGAGTTTTCCGAGCCGCCGCCATTTTTCCTCCCCGACTAAGGAGTATGCGATCAATATATCGGTAATCCCGGCGTCTGCCATCGCTTCGGCCTCCGACAACTTGGCCGCCGTAATGCCCTTAGCCCCGTGCGCAAGCTGCAGCCGGACCAGTTCCGCCGATTTGTGCGTTTTGCAGTGAGGCCAATGATCGATGCCCGCTTCGGCCAACCTCTGCGCCATTGCTTTCACATTTGCCTCAAGCTCCTCCCACCGGAGATAAACATAAGGCGTTGGCAGTTCCATGTGCATATGAGTAACTTCCTCCTTCGGCCGTTTTATCCGAGAAAATTTACCGGGTAAAGCTCCCGTCTCTAAAGGGAGGCCGCTGAAAAAGCAGCTTAAGTGAGCGAAATCATGCTGGAGAAGCGCCAGCGTTCGCTTTTGTCCCCGAATTTCCCCTGCCGCAAGTAGGTACATTCAAGTAATTCGGGGACAATTGGCGATCGTAAGCATGATTCGCTCATGCAGCGTTCACTTTTTTAGTGGCCGCCTCTAAAGACGGGCCTGCCCTTCATGCATTCATTATACATCACCGGCGACAATGGCGTTTTGTTCCCGTAAATTTTTTTGCAGCGAACTTACGCTGATTTCCCGCGTGCTTACCTTCTCCTGCGAAGCCATGGCAGCAGCCAAACCGGCCGCCTGGCCCATCGCCATGCAGTGGGATTGCACCCTGGAGGAGGCCATCGCTTCATGTGTTGCCGATATATTCCGGCCTGCGAGCAGGACGTTCTCCAACCCTTCCGGCAGAAGACTGCGGTAAGGAATATCGTACGCATCGTCAAGCTCCACCCAGACGTTGGTTTTGTCATGCGGGCTGTGAATATCGACCGGGAAGCAGCCTTTGGCGATGCCGTCGTCAAACTTGCGGCCGCGCAGCACGTCCTCCTGATCCAGCACATAATCGCCCATAATTCGGCGCGTTTCCCTGACTCCGACCCGCGATGCCGCCCCCGACAACGAAGCCTGCGAAAAACCGGGCAAATATTTCCGGGCAAAAGACACCAGCGATATAATCTGCTCACGCAGATCTATTTCCGCGCGGATCAAATCCTCGTTGCTGGTCGCGTCGATTTTGTTCAGCCGCGTCGCGTTAAACAGCATATCCCCTTTGCGGTAGTCGGAGAACAACGTGATCCGCTCACGTCCCAAATACAACTCGCCGCTTTGCTGCCCTTGGGAGATCAGCCGGTTGAAGCCGCTTAAGCAAACCATCCGGTCCGAGAAATAAGACGGCAGCCCGGCAGGCAAAATCGGATACGACACCCAGATGAACTCATCCTTATGCGTTTGCGTATATTCGATAAACGCGTCCATATCGATGTAGCTCATTTTAAACAACGCCGACACCGGCTGGGTTAAGCCGTCCGATTTGCGCCCCATTTCGTATTTGGCCCCGGCTGCAACGGCAATGTCGCCGTCTCCGGTGCAGTCGATAAACATATTGGCGGTAAGCCTTGACCGGGACGATTTGCTGCGCAGCGCCACGGAGGTTACTTTGCCGCCGGCCGCCTCCACTTCGTCCACATACGTGTTCAGCTTTAAGATACAGCCTGATTCCAGGACCAGTTTGTTCAGCACAAATTTCAAAATTTCCGCGTCAAATGGCGTAATGTGCCCACCCGTTCCTTTGGTTTCACCGGGGTTGTCGTACGGGCATTTCAACGTCCCTGTCGAACCTTCGTAATGCACCAATTCATCCACGACGTCTTGAAACACTCCGCGGATCACTTGAGTATCCTTATAATAGTTGGTCATCCAAGGGCCAACCATGCTGGCAGTACCCGCGCCCCCGAGAAAAGAGTTCGGTTCGACCAGCACCGTCTTCGCTCCTGCGCGCGCAGCCGCTATGGCCGCCGCCACTCCGGCGGGTCCGCCGCCGATTACCGCCACCTCAACATGCAAATCCGAGCTCATCTGTCATACCTCCGTTATTTGGATTTGGCCAACACTTCGTCGGACCTTTTTTTCATATTTTTCACAGCTTGATCCGAAGTCTGTTCTCCAATGAAGGCACGTTCACCTTCCTCTTCGACGATCTTCTGAATTTCCGGCATGCTCGTAAACTTCGTATCAACGATAAATTCCTTATCCAGCATCAGCGCCGATTTAAACGAAGCGACGTCAAACAGCTTTTCCGGATTGTCTCCAAGGATCAGCTTTACGACTTTCTCCGGATCCGCTTTTTTCCATGCAGGCACCCGCCCGCCTTCGATCATCGGTTCATTGCCTTCGGTTACGTACCATTTCACAAACTTCCAAGCCGCGTCTTTTACCTTCGAACGTGAATTGATCGAGACAAAATCCAAATAGCCGGTTCCCGCCGTCGTGTATTTGTCGTCTTTGTTCTGCTTGGGCACGGGAGCAAATGCGGTAACGAAGTCGTGCGGATAATCTTTCAAATTTTTAATATTGCGCAAAACTGCCGTCCCCTGCCAAAACATCGCCGCTTTCCCCGATAAAAACATCTGGTTGCCGTCCATTTTGGTCGCTTTCGCCTCCGCGAAATTAGGCTGTACCTTCAGCTTGTTCTGCAAATCGATCTGATCGTCGAGGTACTTTTTAAATGCCGGATTCTCGAAGTTGCTTTTCCCGTCGCTTGTATAAAATGCATCTTGGCCAACCGGCACTTTGACCGCTTTATCCATCCATTCGTATACTTTCGGGACGTTGCCGACCATCGACCCCCACACTTTGCCCGCGCCATCGCCTTTGCTTAATTTCTTGGCGTATTCCTTATATTCATCCCATGTCCAGTCTTTGGGAATCGGCAGCTGGGCGTCGTCCAGAAACTTTTTGTTGATCGTGATAAAATCGTTTAAGATGATCGCGGGAATGTAGTACGTTTTATTGTTTGGTTTGACGATCGACTGCTTGCCGAAATTTTCCTCGACGTTAAAATTGTCCTTTTTGATGTACTCATCAAGCGGCTCGGCCATGCCGGATTCGATCCGCTTCATCACCTTGTCCGCCCGGTAGCTGATAAACACATCCACTTCGCCGCTGGCCAGCAGCGCCGTTTCCAGCTTCGTATTGCCGGCCTCGTCGTTAACAAACCGCTTGTAGTTGACCTTGATGTTCGGATTGGCCTTGTTCCAGTTCTCAACCACTTTGGCCGGACCGGACTCTTCCGTAATGGCTCCCCAAAAGTTAATCGTGACCGGTTCCTCGGCTTTGGCTCCTCCACCCGCGGACGAAGCTGCCGGAGCAGCGGTTTTTCCGCTGTCCGTCTGAGCCTGCTGAGGCTGATTGCCGCCGGAACAACCGGCGAGCACACCGGTTAGCAGCGGTACCGTCAGCATCCAAGCGATTGATTTGTTTGTCATTTTTAAACACCCCTTCGTTTATATTGAGCAAGACAGCGGAATTATTTTCAAATGCGCGCATTCTACGGCGTTGTATGGAAGCAGTTGGAAAACCCCGCGCGGCCATCGGCAGGCACGTCAACCTTTTACACCGCTGGATATGACCCCTTCGATAAACCACCTTTGACATGCAAGGAACAACAACATGACCGGCAAAATCGAACTGACGGCCGCCGCCATCATCAGCGAATACTCCGTACCCGCCTCGTCGATGAAATTGGTTAAGCCAAGCGGGACGGTAAACAGCTCTTTTTTGTTCAAAAATACAAGCGGATTAACGAATTCGTTCCAATTCCAGGTGGAGCTGAGTATAACAAGCGACACCAGCGTTGGCTTCGACAATGGCACGAGAATCCGCGTCCAGATCCGAAAATGATTCGCTCCCTCCATCCGGGCCGCTTCCGATAACTCACCCGGCACCGTCAAATAAAATTGACGGAGCATAAAAATGCCGAAGGCCGTAAAAATACCCGGAAGTATAAGCGACAGATGGGTGTTGTAGATGCCCAGCCAATTAAACAGCATAAACCGGGGAATAAGCGTAATTTGATCGGGCACCATCATCGTCGCCAAAAAAACGATAAACACCGTGTCCCGTCCTTTAAACTGGATGCGCGAAAATCCGTAAGCTGCGGCGGAGCTGACAATCACCGTACCGATCACCGTAATGCCGGTTACTTTCAGCGAATTCCAGTAATAGATCCAGAAAGAACGGGGGCCCAGCCACACCTCTTCATAGTTGCTCCATTGAAACGATTTGGGTATCCACTCGACCGGGTAAGCAAACACTTCAATCGGCTTTTTGAACGAGGTGGAGAGCATCCATAAAAAAGGAAGTACCATAGTAATCGCAACCGTGAGCAAAACGACGGTTACGGTTAATTTCCAAGCGAGTGTCCGCACATTGGTTGAATGCGCTTCCATTTGTATCCCTCCTTTCTCTGGAGTTGTTTTCATTGGCGGTGGAGTGCCTTCCCTTTTCCGTAATTACCACAGCCATGAATACATATTCGCAAATTGTTTTCGCCCTGCAGGCTCCTAATAATTAACCCATCTTTTTTGCCCGCGCCACTGCACCGCGGTAACCAGCAGGATAAGCAGGAACAAAAACCATGCCATCGCCGAGGCGTAACCCATATCGTAAAAGCTGAAGCCGACCTGGTAAATGTAATAGGTCAGAACGCTTGTCGAAGAACCCGGCCCTCCTTGGGTCATAATAAATACGGCGCCAAACACTTGGAACGAATGAATCATGCAGGTGATCAGCACGAAAAAAGAGGTCGGCGACAGCAGCGGCAGCGTCACGTTGGCAAAACAGGCGACGGGCCCGGCGCCGTCGATTTTCGCCGCTTCGTATAAATCTTTGGGGATATTTTGCAATCCCGCCAAATAAATGACCATGTTGTAGCCGATATTGGACCAGATACTCATGATCATGATCGAAGGCAGCGCCCATGCGGAGCTTGCGAGCCATTTCGGGGGATCGGCGATGCCGATGCCGTGCAGGAAGGCGTTAATCGGGCCTTGGGACGGATTATACAATACACCCCAGACGATCGATATCGCCACAATGCTTGAAATGTACGGCATAAAAACCATCAGCCGGATCGGTTTTTTCAAAAACGAACCGCTGTTTAGTCCAATCGCCGTGAACAGCGACAACGCCATCGTCAAAGGAACCGTAACCGCCGTAAATACCGCATTGTTCCGCAAGCTGTCCGTAAACCAGCGGTCGCTCCACATTTTGGCGAAATTATCGAGGCCGACAAACCGGAAGCCGTCAAGCCCTTTCAAAAAGTTCCATTCCGTAAAGCTGATTACCAGCGAAAAAAGGATCGGCAGCACTGTAAGCAGCCCAAATCCCAGCACACTCGGAAGGATAAACAACCACCCGGAAAACGTTTCAATCTGCCGATGTTTTAAATTCAATCATGTCCCCCCTTTGTTACCTATGTTAAACAAAGCGGCGAATGAAAAAAATGCCCATTCCTTCGAATTGGGCACACATCGTTTGAAGTTACGGGAGGCTGCCGCGGAAAAATGCTCCGATTCTACGAAAACGCCGCAAATTCTTTGACAGCGCATTCAATTCCTTGTTTTGGCATATTGTTTGGGGGTTACGCCGGTAAATTTCTTGAATACTTTTGTAAAATACTTTGGACTCTCAAAGCCTACCTTTTCGCCGATCAGAGGCCAATCGTGCGTTTCTTCTTTCAGCAGCCGCTTGGCTTCGTCCACCCGTATTTCCTGAAGAAATTGAATAAACGGCTTGCCGGTCTCTTTGGCAAATACATTGCTGAAATAGTTCTCGCTTAAGTGCACCCACTGGGCGATTTCTTTCACCCGGATCGGCAGCATATAGTTCGCGCGTACATAATCGATCGCTTTTCGGATCTCCCTGCGGTGAGCGCTGCGCAGCACAAGCAGCATCGATTTCAGCATATCGTGCAGGCGAAGGCACCATTCGCGAATGTCCGGGTATGTCTGCAAGCGGCCCAATTCCTCAAAAGGAGACACCCCGGACAACGCCGTGTGCAGATTGCCGCCGCGATCCTTGACATATAAGTTTACGGTGGACACCCAGTAATAAATCTCGTCGCGGACGGCCGCCGGCGGGATTTGTTCGGTGAGCCGTTCCGGAAACAACTTTTGGAACGCCCGGTCGGCCGCGGCTTCCGTATCTGTGTCCAAAGCGGCGAAATAAGCGGTTATCGCCTCTTTTGGCATAAACGCCTGATTGGCGTTGCTCGCCGGGGCAAGCCGCGGCGTCGGTGAGGTCGACTGCGGAGTTTGTGACGGCAAGGCCATTTGCGGCATCTGTGGTGGCTGCCCCGGCGAGTCCGTCTGGGACGTCTGCGGTGGCTGTACCGAAGGGGCCGTCTGCAGCGGATGCAGCAGACGCGACATCTGCGATGTTGCCTGTACCGCCGAGGCCATTTGCGACGTCGACCGCGCCTGCGACATCTGCCCCAGCGAGTCTGTCCGGGATCTCTGTGTCTCCGCTTCGGCTTCCCGTTCCTCTAGTCCGTGCCCCGCCTCTGCCCCCTCCGATTGGGAAGGAACTCCGTTAAACGCGCTGCGCTGTGGCTCCTGATGATTCGCATCTTCCGCAACAAGCGGCTTCACTGCGGGCTTGGCTGCCGCGGCAGGAGGTTCCGCATCCAATGTGTCCGTCACGCTCAGAACAACCTGCAGCAGTTCATCCGGCGTCATCGACAGCTTCGGAATATAATCGACTACGCCGAGCCGGAGGGCCTCCCTGACAGTTTGAAAATCGTCAAGAACACTCAATATAAAAATTTTCGTTTCCGGCAGCTCGCTGCGAATGCAGCGTATCATCTCCAGACCGTCCATGTGCGGCATGCGGATATCCGTCAGCACGATGTGCGGTTTCGTGCTCCTAATGAGCTCCAAGGCGCTTTTGCCGTCCGGCGCTTCCCCCGCAATTTCGATTCCGTACCGTTCCCATTCGACGCTGGAGATAATGCCCTTCCTGACCAAAATTTCATCATCGATCACGACCAGACGCAAGCTCATGCAGATCCCTCCGGTATGGAAAATGTATGGAAATACTTGTATTTAAGTCACCTTCGCCTTGCTCGATTCGCAGACCGTACGTCGGCCCAAACATGATTTGAATGCGACGGTGCACATTTTTCAGCCCAATTCCGGAAAATAATCCGTCCCTGTCCATCCCGGATAAATGCCCCTCCAACTCCTTGATCCGCGCTTCGGTCAAGCCGACCCCGTTGTCGCTTACTTCAAGCACGATTTCATCCTGCACGATGCGCGTGCGAATGATCATTTTACCCCCATTGATAAAAAGGCCATGTTGGTACACGTTCTCCACCAACGGCTGCAGCGACAGCTTGGGCACATAAGCGTCCAACGTTTCGGGATCGACGTCCTCCGTAATCTCGATCGTATCGCCGAACCGGTATTTCTGGATCGTCATGAAATACCGCACATTGTCCAATTCCTCCCGAACCGTGATCGCCTCCTGCCCCCTATGTATGCTCATGTTCAACAAATGTCCCAAAGAAAGCAACATTTCGGTGATCGGCTTCGTACCGGCCATAATCGACATCCACTTGATCGTATTGATCGTATTGTGCAGAAAATGCGGATTGATTTGGGCTTGCAGCGCCTCCAGCTTGGCGTTTTCCTTGCTTCGCTCCAGCTCGATCTCCCGTTCGATGTAATGTCCGAGCCGCCTGACCATGCGGTTAAAGCTTTTGCCGAGCCATCCCACCTCATCGAGGGAACGGATATCGACCGCCACATCCAGATTGCCTTCCTCTACTTTTCGCATTGTGCCTTGCAGTTTTCGAATCGATGAAGTAAACATATTCGATTGTATAATCAGGATCGCGATAAAAATCGCCACACAAATGAGCAGCAGACTCACCGCGACATCCCGGATTTGCTGAATTGGTTTAAACACATCTTTGTGATGCACCGCTTGTACAACAAGCCAATCCGACAATGGAATAAAATCGGTAGCGACGTCCACCTGCTCGCCGTTCGCCTCCGCCGTATAGGAGCTTCGCCTCATCTGCATATCCCGTAAAATGGAAGGATAGACGCTGTTGACCCACTGGGGGTCCTCTGCCAAAATATGCCCGTCCGCATCCATCATAAATCCGAAATTGCGGTACGGTAAATTGGTAGCCCGCAAAATATCCGCATAATGGCTTACCGGTTCGCTGATAATGAGCGTACCGATATTTCTCGACGATGTCTTTTCCTTGATCACCATGGCGAGAGTCACCAGATTTTCGCTTTTATCGCTGACGTAATTGGGATGGTTAAGCGTCCAGGACATGTACCCGTTCAACTGCTGCGCTTTTCGGTAAAAATCGGCAGCCCGGATCCGCTCGTATGCCCCCTCCGATTGGAACCAGTTGGTGTACAAGTTGCCAAAATTATCCATGACCGTAATAAACACCGGGTCGGTAATGATCGCTGTGGAAATTTCCAGAACCTTCTTATCCACCTGATCCACGCTGTCGATCGTCTGCCGCTCCGTATTCGGAGGATGAATCAGCACGGCGTGTATGCGGTCATCCAATACGACGGAGTTGGAAGCATTCATCATCGCCCTCATCTCCCGTTCGATATTGATATTGACCTGATGCAGCCGGTCGGAAGCGGTGGCGAAGGTCTGCTTGCTGAGGACGCTTTCAAAAGCATTGTACGAATAAATACCGACGCCAAAAATCGGTATCAGGATCAGGATCAACGATGACACGATTAATTTTGTACGAAGGCTGAACGGCCTCAAGCGCATCTCCACCATTTCGTGTTAAGAGAGGTATTGTCCGAGGATTGCGAGGACTCTTCATTCTTTTTTGAAAAGTATAGCTTGTTTTACGGTGAACGTACAAGATGAATATGCGCAGCATGGGCACAATAGCTAAAACAGCCAAGAAGTTTCTTGTTCCTTTCCCGCTTTGTACCAGCTCCCCTCTAATCGGGCAAAGAAACTGTTGTCTTTGCCGGAGCAGCAGGTTTCCCTTGCTGGTAACGTGAATCCGCGATATGTCGACGTGGACAACCGAGCACAGGGCGAAGAACAAAAAGACCAGGGCAGCGGCCCTGATCGGATAGCTTGATTTTGATTAATGTTCATTAGCCGAACTGCTTCTGAGGGAGGTTAATCACGGGCTCCCCGCTCTTTTAACACTTCGATCAGCTGCTCGGGATAATTCGTAATCACGCTGTTGACGCCCAAATCAAGCATCTGGTGCATACGGGCTTTATCGTTGACGGTCCAGGCGTACACTTCCTTATGGTGTGCCGCGGCCGACTGCATAAAAGCTTTATCGATAAGCGGGTAAGCGGCGCTGAGCACGTCGTAATCTCCGCTTTCAAACAGCTGCTCGGGATTTTTTCGCGGTTTCTCGCCGACGATCAGTCCGGTTTTGATCGCCCGGTTGATCGCTTTGACTTGCCGGATCAGATTCACGTCAAACGAGGTGATCGTACAATCCTTGACGAATCCGGCATCCTCAATCAGCTTCACCGTTTTTTCGGCCAACCGTTGTTGATGTCCGTTGTTTTTCAGCTCGATGTTCAGCCTTGTTTTGCCTTTTACCGCAGCGATCGTTTCCTCGAGGGTCGGGACTCTTTCATCTTGAAAAGCCGCTCCGTACCAGGCGCCCGCGCTTGCTTTCTTCAGCTCGCCGGACTCAATATCCCACATATTTTTGTTGATACCCGTCGTTCTGCGCACATTGTCGTCATGCATAACCATGACAACGCCGTCTGCGGTTTCCTGTACATCCAGTTCGGAATAACCCGCTCCCGTCTCGGCGGCTTTACGGAACGCGCTGAGCGTATTTTCCGGCGCGGAACCTGAGCTTCCGCGGTGGGCCGTCACTACATATTTATCGATGGCGCTTGACGCCATGATGGGAGACATCGCCGTATTTGGAGCGATTGCCGTAAATCCGGCGGTGAACAACACAGCGAATACAACTACTTTTTTTATCATGCGTCTTCGTCTCCCGAACTGCCTAATATATGTGGATCTCCCTTTATTATCGTTGAAAACGCATTCCATTAAAAGTGGCTTTTTGCTGGTAATTTAAGGGATCACGGAAGTCACATTTTGGTTTTCATCAAAAAGCCGAAGCTGCATGCCGTCCCATTGGGCGGATTGTGAATCTGCCGGAAAAACTTACGTCCGGTTCGGCTTATTACGACCTCCAAAAGACCGGCACGCCAAGCGTTTGCAGCCTGTCGAAATAGTCCGGGCACGTCTTGGATACGCAGCCCGGATTGGCGATGCGGATGCCGCCGGCTTTCACGCCGATCAGGGATAACGCCATCGCCATCCGATGGTCGTCATGCGGGTCCAGCAGCACCGGCCGGGGCATGCCCGGATGTACGGTGAGCCCATCGGGATGCTCGTCGGCTTGGATGCCCAGTTTGCGAAGCTCCCGGCATATCGCGGCAATCCGGTCGCATTCGTGATGCCGGATGTGAGCGGCGTCGGTCATAGTAATCGGCGCGTCGGCAAAAACCGCCAGCGCGGCCAACGTCAGCGTCTGGTCGGACCATCGCTTCATGCTGACGGTGAAGCCGCCTTTAAGCCGGGCCGGGCCGGACATCCCGATAAAATCGCCGCCGCGGGTCACGCTGCAGCCCATTTTCTCCAGAACATCAAGCAGCTCGATGTCCGGCTGGCGTGTTTGCGCGTTGATCCCGCGAACCCGAACTCGCCCGTTCGTCTGGGCCGCCAGCGCCCAAAAGTAACCGCACGTCGACACATCCGGCTCTAACCGCAGCGAACGCGCTTGATATTCCCCGGGTTCGATGACAAAGGATTGGCCATCGCCGCTAATATACGGTTCTACTCCAAACGCCCGCATCATATCAAGAGTCATTTCGACATAATCCCGCTGCACGACCTGCCCGTCGATGCGAAGCGTCAGCGGCCGTTTGGCGTAAGGCGCAGCGATTAGCAGCCCGCTAATATATTGGCTTGATACGGAGCCCGGCAGCGCCGTTTCTCCCCCGGCGAGTCCGTCCGCTTCGAGCCGCAGCGGCAAGCAGCCTTCCGCGGACTCGTAATGAATTCGCGCGCCTAAGCCCGCCAGGGCATTCAGCAGCGGGGCAAGCGGCCGTTCGCTCATGCGGCGGCTTCCGGTCAGCCTCCATGATCCTTGAGCGGCTGCCAGCGCAGCGGGCAAGAAACGCGCTACCGTACCGGCCGCCCCGACATAGAGTTCTCCGGCTGCAACCGGCCATCTGCCTTTCTCCCCGATGACGGTAGCTTTATCTCCTTCGACCATCGCTTGAACGCCCAGCTTGCGCAAGCTTTCCAGGCACCAATACGAATCGTCGCTGCGCAAAATGCCTGTCAGCTCGGACACGCCATCCGCCAGCGCGGCAATGATCAGCGCACGGTTGGTTAAGCTTTTGCTGCCGGGTACAGTCAGTTCTCCGCACACCGGCCCGGTTGCCGGCGACACGATAACCTCCCGCTTGCCGTGGTATCCCGACCAAGGGGATCTTGCCTGCATATCCGCTTCATATACAAACTCCTGTGACGATTCCTGCGTCATTTTCATCCATCCTCCCATATTGTTTTCACCTTGTAAGTTTGATTATAATGAGAAGCAAGAAATAGATGAAATCACAATATCCAAACTCTGTCATAGAGAGGTTTTATATCATGATCAATCTGGAATGGTACCGCATCTTCTGGCATACGGCCAAAGCGGGAAACTTGACGAAAGCGGCGCAAGAGCTGTACATTACGCAGCCCTCGGTCAGTTATGCGATTAAGCAGCTGGAGGAATCGTTTGGCTTAAAGCTGTTTCACAGGTTGTCCAAAGGCGTCGAGCTGACCGAAGAAGGCAAAGCGCTGCTTGACTATGTGGAAAGCTCGCTGGCGCTGCTGCAATCCGCGGAAAGCAAGCTGCTCGCCTTGAAGCGGCTGGAAGCGGGCGAGCTGCGCGTAGGTGCGAGCGATTCGCTGTTTAAGCATCTGCTGCTGCCGTATCTCGACGATTTTCGCGCCTGTTACCCCAATGTCCGCATCTGCCTGTCCCACGGCAAAACGGCGGACATCGCCCGCCGGCTTAAGGACGGCCAGATCGACTGCGGCATCGTACATCTGCCTTTGAGCGACGCACAGCTCGACGTCCGCCCTTTGCGTACGATCGAGGATGTTTTTGTCGCGGGAGCCTCATACCGCGATCGGGCCAGCTGTGAGCTGACAGCCGAGGAGCTTGCCGCGCTGCCGCTGCTGATGTTATCAGCGGGGAGCAGCACACGTCAGTATGTGGAGATGTGGTTCGCCGCCCAGGGCATCTCCGCCTCAGCCGACATCGAGCTGGGCAGCGTCGATCTGCTGGTGGAGCTCGCGCTGCGCGGTTTCGGCGTGGCCTTCGTCACGCGCTCGTTCGTCCGGCAGGAATTGGAAGCCGGGCTGCTCGTCGAGCTGCGGCCCGTGAAGCCGCTCCCGCCCCGCACTATCGGCATCGCCGTACGCCGCGATGTGTCGCTGCCGCTGCCGGTGGAGCGTTTTATCGCGATGCTCAGCGGCGGCAATGACAAATAAAAGGCCGGCTCAGACGAGAAAAAGGAGCCTCTCAAGCGCAAAAAAACGCCCGCCGTCGGATTTAACCGAACGGCGGGCGTTCACTGCTACATTACGCGGCTTATTTCCAAGGCAGCAGCTTGCGCTCCAGCCATTGCAGCGCACGGTTGAACAGCAGGCCAAGGATAGAAAGGATCAACACGCCGACCATCAGCTTCGAGGTGATCATCAGGTTCCCGTAATGCAGGATCATGGAACCTAAGCCTTGCTGGGAAGCGATCATTTCCGCGGAAACAAGCAGCAGCAGCGAGGTGCCCGCGGCGAGCTTCAATCCGGCGAAAATCATCGGCAGCGAACCCGGCAAGATGACCTTGCGAATGACGTTAAAGCGGCTTGAACCAAAGGTGACCGCCGCTTTGATCCAGATCGGATCGACGTTTTTCACACCGGAGAAGGTGTTGATAACGACCGGGAAAAATACCCCCAGCGCAATCATCGTAAACTTCGGCGTTTCCCCGATGCCCAGCCACAAAATAATAAGCGGCAGCAGCGCGATCTTCGGAATCGGGTAGATCGAATAGACGATTGGCGTAAACACCGCGTCTACCCAACGAGAGAATCCCAAGATCAGGCCAAACACGATGCCGCAAACGGCGCCGATTGCGTACCCGATCGCGATCCGGTACAAGCTCGCCAAAATATTGGCGTGCAATTCCCCGCTGGTAAGCATGTCCCAGCCGTCCATAATGATGGCCGACGGAGCGGGCAAAAACAGCGGCGGAATCAGGCCTGCCCGGCAAACGATTTCCCACAGCACAAGAATCACGACAATGCCCAGCGCCGAAGCGTACCCGGGTATTTTTTGATCCAAAAAAGACACGCGGTTGCGGATCGTATGGCGTTCTTGATGCCCTTGCGCCGCGGAACGGACAGCCGGATCAGCCGTGTTATGATTTGATGGTTGACTCATGCTATCCCTCCTTCAGCGCTTCCTGGGCGTCATGCCGGATCAGCTGCCAGATTTGATCGGCATACCGCTCGAAAGCGGCCCGGTGTTCATCTTGATCCCTGCCCGTCTTTGGCAGATCGATCTTGATGATTTCTTTAATTTGGCCCGGATGCCGGGACAACACGATAACCCGGTCGGCCAAATATACGGCTTCCTGAATGTTGTGCGTCACATACAACGTGCTCAGACGAGTGCGGTTCCAGATGGCGAGCAGTTCCTCCTGCATCAAGGTGCGCGTCTGCGCGTCAAGCGCGGAGAACGGTTCGTCCATCAGCAGCAGATCGGGTTCCACGGCCAGCGCTCTGGCGATACCGGCCCGCTGGCGCATGCCGCCCGACAGCTGTTTCGGAAAAGCCGTCTCGAAACCCGACAAACCCACCATCTCGATGTAATGTTTGCCTTTCTCCTGCTGCTCCTTTTTGCTGGCACCCTGCTCTTCCAGTCCAAAAATGACGTTCTCATAAACAGTACGCCACGGAAACAAAGCGATTTCCTGAAACACGATGCCAAGCCGGGGAGGTTTGCCCGAAGACAAACCTTCGAAATACACCTCGCCGCCGGTCGGGGACATCAATCCCCCGACAATATTGAGCAGCGTCGATTTCCCGCAGCCGCTTGGACCTACCAAGACGACAAATTCCTGATTTTCGATCGCGAAATTAATGTTGCGCAAGGCGGTTACTTCATGTTTTTTCGCGTCGATAAAACGCTTCTCCACGTTATCTACGACGATTCTCATGGCGTTATTTCCCCGATTGGGCAATCGCTTGATCCAGCAGCTCCGTGTTCACGATTGTCTTCGTATCGATAGTTTTCTCGATCAGCTTTTCTTTGGCGTACCAATCCACTTGGGTTTTGATATCTTCGGCAAGCAGCTTGCCGTCGCGGTCCATGTAAGGAAGACCTTGTTTTACGGTTTCTTCCGGTTGGCCCGTGTATTTGGCGATAATTTTGACAACCTCGTCGAAGTTGGCTCCCGGTACGAGCTTGCCGTCTTTTTTCACCAAAACGGCATCGTAGTAGTAACGCGTCGACTTCACGTATGCTTTCAAGAAACGGACAGCCGTATCTTTATTGCCTGCCAGCTTCGGCGAGAAGAACAGCCCGGACGTTTGGTAATCCATCTCGTCGCCCACTTGCGCAACAACCTTGCCGTAACCTTCCTTCACCACTGCCGTGATGTTTGGTTCGTTCAGCATGACGGCGTCGACTTGCTTGCTCTTCAGCGATTCCATCAATCCGCTAATGCTGTTCAGCGGAACCAATTCAATATCTTTCAGCGTCAGCCCGTGTTTTTCGAGCATTCTGCCGATCATGTAATGGTAAGTGGAGCCTGTTTGCGTAATGCCGACTTTCTTGCCTTTCAACTCTTCGATTGCTTTGATCGGTGAATCTTTGTGTACAAGCAGCGCTGTCGAGGAGTATCCCTTCTGTTCTCTGCCTTTGTCGGCGACGATAAGCAGCTTCTGCCCGCCGGCAACCATGTTGTACAAGCTTGCGGTAATGCCTGTTGCGCCCACATCCACACTGCCGCCGGCTGTAGCAACAGCGATCGGCTGCGCCGCGTCAAACCATTTGGCTTTGGCGTCGATGTTTTCTTCCTTAAAGAAGCCTTTTTCGATCCCGATAAATAGTGGCGCAGAGCTTGCCAGCTTGAGCATGCCGACATCCACCGATACCGCTTCCGTTTTAGCAGGAGCCGGAGCCGCCGCATTTCCCGGAGCCGGAGCGGGTTCCTTTTTGCCGCAGCCCGCAAGTGCGGTAGAAATGCATAATACCGCGGTTAAAGCCAATAACGTACCTTTTTTCATGCTGATGTTACCCTCCCGATAGTCTGGTTGTTAATTCAAACTTAAACATATTCGACATAATTCAACTTTTTCCTTCCTATGGTTAAAAAAATGCACCTATTATCCCTAAGAATATGTATATCCGGTGACAGCTTTCATCAATAATTTTAGTAATAATTTCCTTTATAAGAAAAGTTATAGTTATAGCATCCGGTAACCTGTATGAAACTATGCATAAACACCAACAGTTTCCCGATCCTATATAAGGCACGAACGAGCAAAAAGAACCTCCCGCGCCGTAATGAAGGCGTGAAAGGTTCTTCTGTATATTGGCGCACTACAACTTGCAAATAACGCCTCCTAGTTAATTATTGTATATTTTCCAAGTCCACTCCCCGGCAGGCACAAACTTCGTCTTGACCCTCTCCAGCATCACGCGCGGCAGCTTCGTATCGAGAGGGGCCGGAGTTTCGTTTGACGATACCTGCATCCGGGAAGCCGCGCTCCCGATATACATATAACTCAGCACCTTGCCCTCATCGGCAGTCAGAAGCACGTAAGTCCAGTCCCCATCTTCCATGGTGCCGTGATACGGCTCTGCGCGATGTTCGCGAACCCAGCGCTGCACGGATTCGGGCAATCGGCCGTCGTCCGGATCCAGCCGCTCGGACCGGACCCCGTAGCCGTCGACGTAACGCCAATACGCGGGGTGCTCCTGGGTTTGTTCTTTTTCCGCCAGCTCCTTCAGCAGTTTCTGCGCTTCGCCCGCTTTGTCGCCATCGGCGTAATCGGAGACGACCTGTTCCAAGTACCGTTTATCCTGGGTATGATAATAAATCAGCATAAGTGCGTCATCCGCCAGCTCGGAACCGGGATCGCGTTCAATCAGCTCATTGGCATACTGTGCGACATATTCGTTCAGCTTGACTCCCGACATATAAAAAGATACTTCTTCGCTAAAATACGACAGCTTGCTGTAGCTTAAAGCTATCGAAAACAACGTCTTGGCCGCCGTTTGCTTGCTCGCTTGCGCGAGATCGATTTGCTTAAACTGTTCGATGGCCTGCGCCAGATGGTTAAACCGCCCGATATACCGGTCAAGCGGCTCGTAATAGTCCATCTCCTTGATGTGACCAAACCAGAAAAATCCTTGCCGTGTTTCCCGCCACAAATGGTTGTAATAAAGCAGCGGCTCACGGTATATGGCGGCAGCCAGCGCGTATCGCTTGTCGGCTTGCTCCGATCCAGCGGCCCGATCGACCGCCTCAGCCAGTACGGCGATCCGCTCCGTCAGCTTCTGCTGCTCTTTCACTTTTTCCCAGAACGGATAAGCGGCTTCCGGTTCTATGTATTCCGCCGTATCTTCCCGACTGTACGCATACGCTTGTTCAAAAAGATCGTTCCCGTCATATGTATCGATAAAAGCTTGCAGCTTATTGGCCGCTTCCCGGTATTGTCCGGCTCTCATCGTTTCGACCGCTCCGGAATACTCCACCCACGGTTTGAGCCAGGATGGCAGTACCTGCGTATCAACGGCGGCCAGCGATTCCGGAGACATCTCCACATCCAGCGTAAACAGCAGCATACCCCGGGCATCGTAACCAAGGTCGCGATCACCGAGCTGCGCCGCTTGGTTTAACCAATACAACGCTTGCTCGCCGCGGCCCGACAGCTGGTAACAGCGGGCCAGACGGTATGCCGCGTCGTCCGCTGCAGGGTGCTGCGGATATTTCTCTATAAATTCCTGCCACGGCTTGATCGCTTGTTCGGGATTGGCAAAATCGAGCCCTTCCGAACTGTACCAGTCATCGGCTAATCCGTAGAAATAAGGCTTGCCGCGAATCGCTTCATATTGCCGGATGCCTGCCGCCAATTCTCCGTCCGGATACATGTCTGCCAGCACCTTCTCGACCCTGCCGTTTAGGGGAACGAGGTAACCCTTCGCCAACCCGCTGCGATACAGCCTTTCCGCCGCTGCGCGGTCCCCGTGCCGCAGCACAAGCTGCTGGTCGATTTCCTGCTCGATCGAAGTTTGTCCTGCTTCAGCCGAAACCGCAATGCCGCTCAGCCACTGTCGGATGTCCGGCGAATACTGCGGACCGTTGGCGATAGAGCCGACAACCGCTTTCTTTTGCTGCTGCGAAAGCTTGCCTGCGTCATAACTTTGCCTCAGGATATCCCCGTACTGCTGATTGGTCCAACGGTTTGCATCCAAAAAGTCGATGATACCTTCCTGCTGCGGCTTGCCTGCATAACGATCCAGCCATTCGCTTAACTGCTCGCCGCTCAGCCATTCCTTAGCCTGCAAAAGCTGCAGCAGCACTTGCATTCCTTTGCGATCGGCGGCTTCGAGCCGTTCCAGCGTGATCGTCCTGTTCTGCTCGGTCAGCAAGCTCCCGAACAGCCGGGTATACGGCGCCATATCGTACAATTCGACGGGGAACGCATAAGTCCAATCCAGCAGCGGTTGAAACAGCCTGGAATCGTTCCACGGCAGCACCGCTTCCGCCCAGAACCGCCAATCGGGCAGCACCGTAGCATTTTTCCAGGAGGAAGAAGGCCCCGGCGCCGGCTGCAACGACAGCTGTTTGATAGCGTAAGGCATTAGCTGCTCCTTAGCGGCGGCCAGCTCGTTCAGCGAAGCGGCCGGTATGGTGCCTTCCTTTTTGTACTCAGCCATCGCGTCCTTAAGTGTTCTCTGCAGCGCATCGGACATACCGGCATACGCGCCGGATACTTCGCCTGCGGCACTCGCAGGCTGTTCGTAGACGGCTGCTCCGGAAATCACAAGCAGCGCCGCGGCAGTTACTGCAAACCAACGTGCCGATACTTTCATCGTCTTCACCTTTTCTTTTTCGTTCATCATCGTCCTATATGTAAGACGCGGCAGGAAGGGTAAACGTTTCTGTTTTTTTCGCAAAAAAAAGACTTCCTTCGTATCGTTTCACTGTTTCAAAACGTCCGAAGAAAGCCTTATTCTGCAATTTTATTTCAACTGCCACTCTTCTTTGCCATTTTTGTAGATCTTGTAATGATGTTGAACGGAAGCTTCCATGATCTCTTTGTAATTCCAATGAGTTTCAGGCACATCCGGCCATTTGGGAGCAACGTTGATTGGCTGAGCTTGCCGGTTCAATATATGATTAAATATTTTCACCGCTTCTTCTCTTGCCATGATTTGGTCCGGACGGAAGCTGCCATCCGGGTATCCGGAAATCACTCCCTCCTGCTCAACGGCAGCAATCGCCGGTTCAGCCCAATGGCCAGCGACATCGGTAAAAGAGCTCTCTTTCACTTTGTCCCACTTTTTTACATTTAAAATAATTTGAGCCAACTCTGCCCGTGTCACTTGTTTTTCAGGTGCAAAGTTTCCATTCTGGTAACCTTCCATCCAATGCTGTTCCGTCGCAGTCATTATCTCTGCAGCAGCCCAATGGGATCGATCCACATCAGGAAAAGATCGGCTTTCAGCCGCTTGTGCGGAAACCGGAATGATCCGGCTTAAAATGGCCGCTACCTCGGACCGGGTAATTCCGCGCTCTGGATGAAATAAGCCGTCGGGATAACCAACCATGTAAGGCTGATGTTCGCCGGACTCGATTTCCCCGGATATCATTGCAAAATTGTACTGTACGATGGATTGCCCCACATGGATGACGCCGCCTTTGATATAACTATCGTCTCCTTGTTGTTCATTGCGCATATCCTTTCGGCTGTCGAACGTCTCGTAGCCGGTTTTATCAGCTAAAATATAGTAATCGCCATCCGGAAATACCATCCAGCCGTATCTTCCGTCGCTGGTGCTCCATTGAGGGTCATGGTTTTTATTAGGCGCAAAATCCGGCAATTCAGGCAAAACGACAAGACCGTCGGGAGTTCTCCCTTTCGAACGATTCAAGGCCGTATCCAACCAGTGCAAACTTACCTTCACACCTTCAAGTTTTTCTCCGGTAAGCTCGTCGGTAATGACGCCATAGGGGTCTATCAGATCCGATTCCAGCGTGGCGCTGCCATTGCTTTGCACTGTAAGTTTCCCTATTTTTCCCGCGAGCTTCTCTCCTGACGGAGCGACAACACTTAAAGCGATTTTGTACTCCCCGGCAGGCACATTGGCAAGATTAAACTGACCGCTCGAGTTGATCGAGAATTCAGGAATATTAAGCGTTTTTCCATCAACCGTCATAAGCTGGGCAGACATGGATAAGTTTTGTCCCACAATCTGGGTGATCTCAGTTTTAGCTGAGTCGCCCGTTACATTGGGATTGGATTCCAGCACAAGCCTGTTGGCTGGAGCCGCGGCCGGTGACGATGATGTCGATGATGTGGCAAAATAAGTCCACTTCGCGTATAACGTCACGTTGGCTGCCCCCACCGTCAGCGTGTTGCCCACGGCGTAGCCCGTTCCGTTGCCGTCCGCTTGCGTGTTCCAGCCGGCGAAGGTGTAGCCTGATCGTATCAGATTTCCTGTGTTGCCGTATACCGTTACGGTAACTCCCTGCTCATACGTTCCGCTATCGACAGGCGCATTGCCGCTTGTGCTGCCGTTGTCGCTGTACGTCACGGTGTACGTCGGTGGCGCTACGGGAGTCCACTTCGCGTACAACGTCACGTTGGTCGTTCCCATCGTGAGTGTGCTGCCCACGGCGTAGCCCGTTCCGTTGCCGTCCGCTTGCGTGTTCCAGCCTGCGAAGGTGTAGCCTGATCGCATCAGATTTCCGGTGTTGCCGTACACTGTTACGGTAACTCCCTGCTCATACGTTCCGCTATCGACAGGCGCATTGCCGCTTGTGCTGCCGTTGTCGCTGTATGTCACGGAGTACGTCGGTGGCACAACGGGAGCCCACTTCGCATACAACGTCACGTTGGCTGCCCCCACCGTCAGCGTGCTGCCCACGGCGTAGCCCGTTCCGTTGCCGTCCGCTTGCGTGTTCCAGCCGGCGAAGGTGTAGCCTGATCGCATCAGGTTCCCTGTGTTTCCGTACACCGATACGGTAACTCCCTGCTCATATGTTCCGCTATCGACAGGTGCATTACCGCTTGTGCTGCCGTTGCCGCTGTACGTCACGGTGTACGTCGGTGGCGCAACGGGAGCCCACTTCGCATATAACATCACGTTTGCCGTTCCCATTGTCAACGTGCTGCTCGCCGCGTAGCTCGTTCCGTTGCCGTCCGCTTGCGTGTTCCAGCCGGCGAAGGTGTAGCCTGATCGCATCAGATTTCCTGTGTTTCCATATACCGCTACCGCTGCTCCTTGCACGTACGACCCGCCGTCCACCGGCACATTGCCGCTGTCGCTGTTATTGCCGTTATACGTCACGGTGTACGTCGGTGGTACAGGAGTCCACTTCGCGTACAATGTCACGTTGGTCGTTCCCATCGTCAGCGTGCTGCCCACGGCGTAGCCCGTTCCTTCCCCGTCCGCCTGCGTGTTCCACCCTGCGAACGTGTAACCCGCTTTTTCCAACAAACCTGTATTGTCTTTTACGGTTACCGCCGCTCCTTGCATATACGTCCCGCCGTCTACCGGCACATTGCCGCTGCCGCTGTCGCTGTTACTGTCATTATACGTCACGGTGTACGTCGGCGGCACAAGAGTCCATTTCGCGTACAATATCACGTTGGCTGTTCCCATCGTCAGCGTGCTGCCCACGGCGTAGCCCGTTCCTTCCCCGTCCGCTTGCGTGTTCCACCCTGCGAAGGTGTAGCCCGCTTTTTCCAACAAACCTGTATTGTCTTTTACGGTTACCGTCGCTCCTTGCATATACGTCCCGCCGTCTACCGGCACATTGCCGCTGTCGCTGTTATTGTCATTATACGTCACGGTATACGTCGTTGGCGCAGGAGTCCACTTCGCGTACAAAGTAAAGTCGCTGCTGCCCGCAGGTATAGTCAACATTGAACCGCCGGTATAATTTGTGCCATTTCCGTCCTCTTGTGTATTCCAGCCTGCAAAGGTATACCCGTCTCTGGCGAGACCGCCGGTATTGCCGTAAACAGGTGTGACGACGACCCCGTTGGGGTAAGGGGTGTCATCGGTTGGCACGTCACCGGTAGCATCACCGCTGTTGGCATCGTATAACACATTGCGCGGATTGTCTTCGCTATTAAAAAAAGTCGCGTACAAGGTAACGCTTGCAGCTCCTATCGTAAAAGTCGCACCTGTCGCGTAGGTCGTTCCGGTCCCATTGCTTGTCGTGTTCCATCCCGCGAATTGATCGCTTCCGTTATACACCCCTCCCTTGTCCAACACGGTGACTGTTGCTCCACTTACATAGGTATTGTTGTCAGTAGGCGCACTTCCCTGATAGTTGTTCTTATTGTAAATCACCTGGATGCCGGCTGCGCCAACCGAAGGTACCATTGTAAAAAACAACAGCAGAACAACAAGACATCCTAGAATCGCTTTTTTACCGCATTTTAAACTTGCTAATGAATCCCTCATGACAGAACCATCCTCATGCTTGAAATAAGTACAGAATAAGGCTGCCTCCGCATCGATCCGCAGACCGGCTGGAAAACAGCCGTTATTTAATCCGGCAATTTAGATCAAACCCGACTTTTGAAGAAGTCTCTGGAGAATGGCGGCTACCTCGGCCCGGGTGATGAACGCTTGCGGAGCAAGCGTAGTACCGCTTCTTCCGGTGATGATGCCAGCCTGCACACTGTCGGCGACACCGCCGATAGACCAAGCGGATACATCCTGCGCATCCGTGTAAGCCAGCAGCGTCGCATTGGCCGCTGGGACAGGAAGCTTGGCCTTCAGCCCTGTGATCGTCATGGCTTTGCCGATCATCGCCATGGCTTGCTCCCGGGTAATGCTGTCATTCGGCCGGAAAGTTCCGTCTTCAAAACCGCTGATCAGTTGGTGAGCATAAGCTGTGTTAATAGCGCCGGCATACCAGTCGGACAACTTCACGTCGGAGAAGGGGCTCGACGCATTTTCCAGCTTAAGGCCCAACCCACGGACAACAATCGTTGCAAATTCGGCGCGGGTTATGTTCCGGTCAGGGCTGAACATGCCTTCCCCCGTACCGTCGATAACCATGCGAGATCCCATGTCGTTAACTGCCGCTTTCGCCCAATGGCTCTCGACGTCCCGGAAAGCGAGCGGGTGCCATACAACCGAATACGTACTATTGGTCAAGCTGTTGATGATCGCGTAATATTTCCCGTTCACGATGCCGATCTTCGTGGGTACATGTCGTACCGAGCCGTCGGCATCGATGACGACCGCCGTTGTGATCTTGCTCGGATCGACGCCTTCCGGGATGGCAATGGTCCGCTCTACATAAGCGTTAAATTGCGATACCTCGACGGTTTTGTCGCCGTACGTGGCTTTGACCTTAAACTCAATCGGCGGTGCGACTAATGTGAAAGTTCCTTTCTCAGCCGCATTCTCCACCACTTTCACCGTGTCCGTTGTCGGAGCGGCAATTTCGATTTGTATCTTGATGTCTTGCAGAGCGACCGAACTTCCTATTTGACCGGAAATGGAATCAATATTGATTTGCTTCGCCGGAAGCGTGTACGAGGCATGTTCCGTCGTAATCTCCAGCACCGCTTGCTGGCCCTCCATGCTTTTCACCATTTGACCGTTCAGCTCGCCGACAACGACGTCGGAATGCGCATCTACAGGAATCGTTACTTTGGCTCCTTGCCCTTCAGCCGCAAGTTTGTCGCTGAGCTTGGCCGGATCAATCGTGATCGTCGTTACCGTCTGTTCATTGCGCTTGCTTGTGGTAGCTGTTCCCGCATTCTCCACTTTGCCGTTAACGAGTACATTCACGCCGTTACTGGCAACCGGCGTTGCAGATGGACTGCCGCCGCCACTCGACGACGATGGCGTCCATGGCCGTGCGACAGCCGAAGTCCTCGCGCTCTCCGTCGGCGTACCCATAGCCGTTCCCGTGGCCGCAACCGGCGTAACCTCGAAGCTGATATATGTTCCCAAATCCGCCGCCTGCAACAAATACGTATGTGTCACAGCCCCGGGAATTGCCGTCTTGTTCGCACCGGATGCGTCATCGGAGCGGTACCACTTGAACGTGCTTTCCCCTTCGGCATCGCCGTCCGCATCGCTGTATACGTAGCTGCCCGTCAAGGTTTGCCCTACCTGCGCCGTTCCCGACACCGTTACGGCACTCGCGAGCGGGGCCGCCTGGTTCGACGAGGTTACCGACACTTTGCCGTTGCCCAATGTTTTGTTCATCTCAACCGCCAGCGCATCCGTGACGGAAAAAGCCCGCAGATCGCTCTGATTGTCGACCGTTAACAACTTGTCTCCGTCGGCCGCCGTTTCTTTAATCTTGAACGTAACCGTGAATAACTTGCCCCCGGCGGCAATAGGGCTGTCCCCGCCATTGCTGTCCGCCCAGGCCACTTGTAGCCAACCGCCGGCATTGTCATAACGGGAATCGAAAAACGCCCCGGATTCATTCGTAATGCCTGTCACTTCCAGCGCCGAAAAATCAAAAGGGATCTTCATCCCGTAGGAGCCTACGCCGGAAGTCGCATTCGCGATGGCAACCGATACTTGCACCGACTGTCCCGGCCGGCCGCTTGCGCTGCCGATGGTGACCGCGACATCTTGCTGCGTGTTGGTCTGCGTATAATAGGCCGTGTACGCGATGTTGCCGGTTACCGGCGTCGCTGCCACTTCCGAACCGGACAACTTTGTCGTTCCGCCGTCGCTGCTCCACCCGGCAAACGTATACCCGCCGTCTGCCACAATGGTCGGCACAGCTTGCGGGAACCCGCCATCCGTCACCGTTTCGCTGGCCCCGCCGCTCATCGCGCCATGTGTACCGGCAGCGTAGGTGACCGTATATGTATACGCCGCCGCTTGCCATTTCGCGTACAACGTCGTGTCCGCCGTTACCTTATCCGCGGTGAAGTTCCACGCATTTGTACCCGCCGCTTCCTTATACCAACCCGTAAACGTATAACCGCTTTTGCTCGGAGACGTCGGGGCATTGATAACCGTATCATATACCACGTATGTCACGCTTGTTACCGTGCTGCCCCCTTGCGAATCGAAAGCAACCGTATACGTCGTTGGCGCCTTCACCGTCACGGAACCCGCCGTGATCGTCGGAACAACCGGATCGTCGCCTTCATACAGGAAGCTTTGCCCGGCTTGCGCGGTCACGGCAGAACCTCCTGTCACGGCATCGCTTTTAATCTTGAAGTGGAGCGTAAACACCTTCGCGCGGCTCAGCAGAAGGTGAGTCGACAATTGTGCCGCTACCTGTATGACTCCAGGGGTCGTGGCAGACGGTGTAAATGTTTCCGCTCCGCTGACTCCCAGTTCGTCCGTCACTTCCCCCGCCGGTACCGGCTCCAGCACAGCCGGGTCGTATTGTATGGCAATATCGTATTTCCAAACCATAAAATCCGGCGTCACATACACCGCAACGTTAACCGTATCTCCCCGCGCCCCTTCGGCGCTGCCGATCTCGATCGAATCCGGCCCTCCCACCGTTCCAGCCTCCGCCAGCGGGCTGAAGAAAGCGCAGATCAGACACACGACAAGCCACACGGAAACCATTTTTTTATACATCGCAGATTGACCCAGCACTTGACTACTCATTAACCGGTAGCCCCCTTACCTACGGAAATAGCCAAAATCAGTTGCACATCCAACTCGTCCAAAACATGATCGCCGTTTACGTCCAACGCAAGCTTCTGATCTTCCGTCAACGTCAACTTGCCCTTCACATATTGCATCAGCAGCAGCGCATCGGCGCTTGTGACCATGCCGTCACCGTTTGCGTCGCCCAAGAGCAGCCATTTCGCATACAACGTGACGTTTGCAGCGCCGATGTTGAAGGTCGCCCATGCGGGGTAACTCGTACCGGTGCCGTCGGCCTTCGTATTCCAGCCGGCAAACGCATAACCGCTTCTGCTCAAATTGCCCGTATTGCCCATCACCCCGGCAGTCGCGCCTTGCGTATACGTGCCGCTGTCAGCCGGAACCGTCCCGTTCGAGCTGCCGTTACCGTCATATGTCACGGTATAAGCCCCGTCTAACGTCCACTTCGCATACAACACAACATTCTCAGTTCCGATGTTGAAGGTCGCTCCTGCGGCGTAGTCCGTGCCGGTTCCGTTCGCTTTTGTATTCCAGCCGGCAAACGTATACCCGCTTCTGCTCAAATTGCCCGTATTGTCCCCTACCGTAACCGCCGCTCCTTGCGTATATATCCCGCTGTCAAGCGGAACCGTGCCGTTCGCGCTGCCGTTCCCGTTATACGTCACGGTATAAGTCCCGTTTAATTGCCACTTCGCATACAACACGACGTTCGCAGCGTTGACGTTAAAGTTCGCCCCTGCGGCGTAATTCGTGCCGGTTCCATCCGCTTTTGTATTCCAGCCGGCAAACGTATAGTCCGTTTTCGTTAGTACGCCCGAATTGCCCAGGACAGAAACCGAATCTCCGTCCAAATACGGCTTGCTGACGCTGGGCAAGCTGCCTCCCGTGTTCCCGTTGCCGTCATAAGTCACACTGAAGAGCGGAAAGGAATTGGATTGGAGAATAAGTCCGTTTTCGCCGACCGCTACAAGTCCGTTATTAGCGTAATAAATGCCGGTCAGTGTAGATGTTGCATTGGCATTACCCAACTTCCAGGAAATTCCGTCAAAAGAATACCATGTGGCTCTGCCCAACGCCCCGGCAAAAAAGCCGTTGCCAAAGGTTAAGCCGTATACATTGGAGTTAGCGAATTTCGTTTGCACCGTCCAGTCCGTTCCGTTGGCGGACGTCAGAATCGCGCCGCTTTGTCCTCCCGCCACAAACGTATTGTTGCCGTAGCCGATACTGTATAGCGTAGCGGTGGAGTTCGATACTTGATTTGTCCAGGACACTCCGTTAGTCGAGGTTACGATTGCGCCGCCGGAGCCAACAGCAACAAACATGTTGTTGGCGTAAATAACGCCGGTTAAATTACTTGAAGTATTGGACGTGCGGCTCGTCCAGGTCACGCCGTCAGGGGAGGTGATAATCGTACCGCTGAAGCCGACTGCCACAAAAAGGTTATTTCCGTAGCTGATACTCGATAAAATATTTGTTGTATTGGAAGATGAAGTGTCCCAGCTCGCTCCGCTATCGGCGGAAGTGATCACGAAGCCGCCGCCGCCAACCGCCACAAAACGGTTGGCGCCAAATGCGACACTCTTGAACGACGCTGAAGCGGACAAACTCGGGGTGTGGCTCGTCCAAAATATTCCGTCGCCGGAAGTTGAAATATTGTTGGCGTTCCCAACCGCCACAAACGTATTGTTGCCGTAGCCGATCCCATTCAGATGATCGCTAGTCCCGCTATCCGTACCCGAGTTGCGAATCGTCCACGAAGCTCCGTCTGTTGAAGTAACAATCCTGCCATATGCTCCTACGGCAACGTAAATACCGTTTCCGTAGCTGGCGCTCCGCAATTGGTTCATCGCGCCTGAATCCCGCTGCGTCCAAGCTGTTCCATTGCTGGAAGTCCATATAGTTTTCGTACTGGTCTTGTAAGCATACGAAAATGCCATGAAAGTGTCATTGGCATAACTTGCGCCTTCGAATTGATCCGTTGTACCCGATGTTTGCGGCGTCCATGTCACTCCGTCGGCGGAAGTCACAATTTTGCCGGCATTCCCTGCTATCATAAAGAGACCGCCGCCAAAGGCAACATTTTGTGTCTGACCCATTATTCCGCCCGTTTGAGGTGTCCATGTCACACCGTTGTCCCCGGAGGTCAATATGGTACCGGAAGCCCCCACTGCAATAAACAGATTATTGCCGTAGCTGACGGTTGCAAGCCCCTTATCCGTCGTGGAGGTTTGCGGCGACCAGCTTAAACCGTCACTGGAGGTCATAATGAGACCGGAGGCACCGACTGCTACGAAAGTACCGTTGCCGTAACTGATGCTGCTGAAATTTGCTGTTGTGCCTGACGTCCGAGTTGACCAGTCGATCCCGTTGCTGGACGTTACAATCGTACCGTTCAATCCAACTGCCACATAGATGTTTCCGCCGTAACTGATACCGGTAAGAGTATTTGATGTACCGGATGTTTGCAGCGTCCAACTGATTCCGTCGGCGGAAGTCAGAAGTGTGCCATTGTTTCCTGCCACCGTGAATGTGCCGTTGGCAAAAATGACATGCTGCAAATATTCACCCGTAGGCAGCGGCGTCCGCTTCGTCCATACGTCTGCCGAACTGTCGGCCGAAGCCCGGGGTGACAACACCCCGCAAATTAAAAAGACGGATGCCAAAATAATGAGAATACGCTTCCACATTGCGCGAATTCACCTATCCCTTTCTTTTGTGACTTAGATATTGTCTATTTTTAAATGTACACGGCAGGCAGGCCAAAAAACATTCAATATCCGACACTTTTTTTCAAAATTACGATTCTCCTTTTTCTTTTTCTCGGATCATTCGACTTTTTGTGTCAAAAATTTCATTTCACTTTTCATTATTGTATGAAAAACTTTTCAGTCAGCATAGTTACTAACGGTCACTACTTTTGTATTTGTGCAACCAAGGAGGGTTTACAGTATAATAGAACTATATTAAGAGAGATTTCAGTGATATTTAGTCACGATTACTCTCTCGTTTCGTTCGATATATGCTGAACTGCCAGAATAGGGAGATGTATTTCCGATGGACCAGCCGTTAAAGGTGCTAATCGTAGAAGATGATGAGTTATTAAGAAGCGGGCTTGAATTGATCATCTCGTCAGAGGCGGATATGGAGGTTTGCGGAGCAGCACGAAACGGGCTTGAAGCTCTTCAATGCATAGAAGCCTCCAGCCCCGATATCGTATTAATGGATGTGCAGATGCCGGAAATGAACGGACTTGCCTGTATCAGTGAAATTCGCAAGCGGGATACGGAACTGCCGATTCTGATTCTGACTACGTTTAACGAAGAGGAATATATTTTCCAGGGACTTGCCAATGGAGCTAATGGTTATGTCCTAAAAGGAATAGACTTCAACAAGCTGATCCAAGCGATTCGCGATACCGTTAACCGCCAGTTTATACTACCGGCCGAAGTTGCCGCTAAGGTTGCGCGATACGCTTCGACTAACAGCGATTTTATGAAAGACCAGCGATTAAAGCATTTTTTCGAAACGGGCACGGCATTTTCAAAGTCAGAGCAGCCTATCCTTGCTTTACTGCTCAAAAGATATTCAATCAGGGAGATCGCCGACACCTTGTTTCTTACAGAAGGCACAATCAAAAACAAGCTGTCGAACATCTACAACAAGCTGGGAGTTCAGAATCGCCAAGATGCAATTCGCAGTCTGGAGAACAGCATCCAGAATCAAGTCTATTCCTCGCAGGAAACAGGCAGGATGAAATAGAACGCGCTTCCTGCCCCTCGTTCGCTTCTTGCTCCGACTTGGCCCTGGTGCTGCTCAACGATCTCCTGTACGATTGCGAGCCCTAACCCGCTGCCAGATTCATTGTTTTCCCGGTTTAGATAGAACCTGTTGAAAACTTGAGCCAGCTCGGCTTCCGTTAAGCCTTTCCCGTAATCTTCAACTTCCACGACGAGCTCGTAACCGGATCCGCTTTGATCGCGCCTTACTATTCCTCTAAGGTTTATCGCGCGACCCATGCCTTTACTGAATTTCACCGCATTATCCAGAAAGTTCTGAAGAACCTGGCGCATCCGATATTTATCAATCCGGACAAAAAACGACTTCGCCCCGATGCTCGATGTTTCTTTAATCAAACTCATGCCAACGCCAGTAATATCAGCTTCGAATTTGTCGTGCAGCTCATCGATCCATGAACGAACATCGACAATCTCGTATTTAAAATCCGCGCTCCTCGATTCCAGCTTCGACAATTCAAATAAATCGTCGACCAGACGTTTAACATAATCCGTTTTGTCCAACAACTGCCCCGTCATTTTATTGCTCCCGGCTGACAGCTTCCCCATGACCATTAATTGCAAATAGGTTTGGATTCCAATCAACGGCGTGCCCAAATCGTGAGCGATATTCGCCAGCATTTTGGTTCTCCGCTCATTGGCCTCTTGCAAACTTTTTGTCCGCTCCGCAACCTTTTGCTCCAACGACATATTCACCGCTCCAAGCTCCTCCAACAGCGCATCATTGCGGCGGGAAAGCAGTGCATGCCGATGTGAAACAATAATCGCCTGAGCCATTATAAACGGAATGATGCTGTAGCTGAGCAGTTCCACCGTATCCGCCATTCGCAAATAATATAAGGTATCGTTAATTGTGGCGTAAACAATCAGTACCAAAGCAGTCAGATGAATAAGCGCACCTTCCCGTTTGCGCAAGTAGGCCTGAACCCCTACATACATAACAAAATATAGCAATACGGCCGTTTTCAATAAGCTTTGAACCAGCATAGATTCCGTATAAATACGGGCAGGAGTCAGCAAAACAAACAAAAACAACCCGGCCAAGAGGATCAAGGCTATCCGCATCATCACCGCGTGGATTTCCCGTGGGTATAAACTTTTCATGAGCCATACCAATGTAATAAATCCGAAGAGTTCACTCATATATTCAAGCTTGGTCAGCAATTCCCAACTCTCGATATGAAGCAGCACGGCAGATAAATAACCGTTGATGAATAAGGTGCGCATGGAGACGGCCAGTGAAACCAATCCGACGAATAACGCGGAAAACTCTTTTTTTCTCATGCCAAAAACAATCAGGTGGTATATGCCAATCATAAGAAAGCCGCCAATGACAAAGATATCGTAAAGCAGCTCTTTTAATATTCCCGGAATCAGAGCAACTGTATCTCCATAGACAATTTCCCGATTAATCCCTCCTTCGCGGAAAGAGTAATTGGACACCTGGATAATCAATTCCATCGTCTGCTTTTTGGGCTGAAAAAAAACTAGATTAATGTGAGATTTCGGCTGCTCCTCCTCCAGACTGCTGCCGACCGTACCCAGTCCCGGCATCTCTTCGCCGTCTATCCAAAGACGGTAGGCGCTGCCGATCGCACGCAAAAATAACGCCTTGTTCTTGCCCAGGTCGGATGCCGGCAGATGCACAAGCAGACGATATGTGCCAAAGCCGTAACTGGAATTGTCCGATTCGTTCGATGAAAAGCCGTGCCAAGATGAAGGCACCATTATATAAGCGGCAGTTAAGTCTTTATGCCAAAAATCTTTGGGTTCCAGTCTATGGTTCCAATAAAATTCCCATTCTCCGCGCAATGTAACGATGGATTGCTCTGCCCCGGTATCGCGAATGTCGAGAACGCCATGCTCGGGCTGATTTACTTCCGTTGCTAATACCGATCCTGGAGCCGTCGTTATTTTCAATGACACCAACGCGAAAACCGATACAACTACAATTAGAACTGCCCATATCATTTGTTTCTTCATATTCTACCGCCTTCAAATGCATAGGTTCCAAGCGATCGCTTCTCTGAATAAAACGCGAATAGTCCGCCCTCGCTTGCTCCTTCGGCGTTCTAACTTAATCGATCGCGCCGTTACCTGCGGTTTCCGTAAAAGACGGCGATTTCGGAGCCATTAAAACCGCATTCTGACGTCTATTTCGTTGTTCCATCGCCAAGCTGGCTATTTTCGTTGTTTCCTCATGCCCACATTTCGCTTTTTTACGTTTTGCAATTGTAGAATATCAACCCTAACCGCACAAAAACATTCAAAATTCGACACTTTTTTTAAAAAATATGCGATTTTGCACGTCAAAAAGAAGCCTGTCGCCCCTTAAGAGGCAAACAGGCCCTCGCAAATCCAATATCGCCCCAAGCGAAACGGCAGCGGCCCCAAGAGGAGCAACGGCGGCTCCCGTCGCTTACCCGGCACATGCCGCCATACGTTCTGCAATTCGCATCTTTAATGCTTCAATCGTGCTCGCCGCTTCGGCAGTCGGCTGCACCGCCAAATTGTTCAGCTCGTTCGGATCGCGCCGCACGTCGAACAGCAGATACGCCTCCCCTTCGCGGTTCAGCGCGATTTTCCACTCGCTCGTCTGCAGCATCACTTCGCCGTTAATCTCCGAAAGCGCATCAGGACGATGAAGGGCATCGGGGTCCTTGATAACGGGGAGCAAGGAAAGCGCATTTTGTTTATGCGGCAATTCGTCACACCCTGCAAAGCCGGCCAAAGTCGGGCCCACGTCCATTAACTCGACCATTCCATTATAGATGGAACCGGCATCCCCCGATTTCAGCGTATCCGGCGTTCTCACGATCAGAGGAACTTGGACCGAGCTTTTTAGAAAATTCGACTTATAAATCAGTCCGTAATCGCCGTTCATCTCGCCATGGTCGGATGTAAACACAATCACCGTATGCTCCAACTCTCCGCGTTCGCTCAGAACTTGGAGAACCTCGCCGATCTGATCATCGATCAAAGAAATATTGCCCGCATAATTAGCCCGCAGCTCGCCGATTTCCCGTTTGCTTAAAGCGGGCGAATATTCAGGCTTGCCCATCAGTTCGTCAAGGTATCCTCTTGGCCGTTGATCACTTTGATAAGGTCTGGCGATCGCTTGCGGCATGCCGTCCGGATCATACATGCTTGCATAAGGCTCGGGAGCGTCCCATGGCTCATGAGGACCCCCAAAGCTCAGCATGCAGAACCACGGACGGCTGTCGCTGTACGCAGCCAGATACTCCTTAGCGCTCTGTGCGACGTACACATCGGCATACAGCTCCAACGGCAGCACGGAAGGTGTGGCGGTATAAGGCTTACCCGCATAGCGCTGTTCGTAATCGTTGATATAGTCCTGCCAGACGCCGCGTCTTTCCCATTCGTCCGTCATGTAGCTTTTGACGGCCACGCAAGCGCGGGGTCCTGCAATTTCATGAACATCTTCGTAACCGTAAGCATGCATCAGATATTCGCGGTCACGCAAATCGCCTTGATACCGGTGATGGTGGCTTTTGCCGAACAAGCTTGTTCTGTAGCCGGCAGTCCGGATCGCCTGCATCCAGGTCGCCGTATCTTGCGGCATATCATAACCGCGGATATTGTGCCAAATGCCGGTTTGATGAGGGTATAACCCGGTAGCAAGCGACGTTCGCGCCGGGAGACAAAGCGGCGAGTTGCTGATGCAGCCGGTAAAGGTGATGCCTTCCGCTGCAAGCCGATCCAGGTTAGGCGTGCGGGTCCATTGGCCGACGCTTCCGATTCCGTCCCAGCGGAATTGGTCGGCCATAATAAACAAAATGTTCGGCTTCCGATTCGGTTTCATACGTTTCCGATGCCTTCCGGCATCCCGATAATCCGTGTCCTGCCGTCCAGTACGGGTTCGATATGCCGCAGTTTCTTAATATGCTCGATCAGGAAATCCCGCTCCACGACCGATGTATTGTAGGCCCGCTTAGCTTTCGTGAACGCAGTGAAGCCGTCGCCGCCCGTAACCAGAAAGCTGCTCGCTCCGACGGTGTAGATTTTGTCCGGCTGAATCGGGTTCCCTTTAATCGTCGCTTCAATCACCCGCTGTCCGATCTCTCGCTCCATATCGATCACCATGCGGATTCCCGATTGCTGCAGCACCCCGGCAACAAGTGCGGCGCTTTGCTCCAAGATGCCAAGCAGATCGATCCCCGTAAATTCCATCACGTAGGTAGGCGATTGAAACGGGTTGACATTCATCACATCGCCGATCGTAATATCGCCCTTCTCGATATCGGCGCGAACGCCCCCACCTTGGTAGAAGCTGCAATCGACCTGTGCAAGCAGTCTGACTGCATCGGTAATTATATTGCCAAGCGGCGCTTCCCCGAAATAATTGCGCGTCAAATGGTCCGAAGCGTGACCGATCACTTGGTTGACCAGCACCTTCGATTGCTCTTCCCAATAAGCCACTCTTTCGGCAATTTCCGGATCGGGCATGATGCGCTCAGAGAGAATGGGCTCCAGATGTCCCGTAAACTGCACGATTTTACCCGATCTGCCATCCAACTTCAGGTTCAAATAGCCGACAATCGTACCAAGCGCCCGCGTCGAAACGACAAGTGTCCCCGTTTGCTGCGCCACATAGGGCCGCACGATCGATTTGTGGCAATGCCCGGCGATAAGCACATCAATGCCTTTGACCTGATTCGCGATATATACGTCTTCTTCAAAGTCCCGCTCGACGACCACCTCGCGGTCTTCCGTCGCTTGTTCGGCCGGAATGCCTTGGTGCGCCAGCACGACGATCAGATCGACATGAGGACGCAGCAAATTGACGTATTCCTGAAGTACCGACTCCTGATTGCGGAATTCCAACTCGCGGATTTGCTCAAGTGAAATCGTTTCGTAACCGGCCTTCTTGCCGTGGATGCCGATCACGCCGATGCTGACGTCGCCGGCTTCGATGATTTCATAAGGTTTAGCGAATAAAATGTTCGTGCCTTTATAGAAAATGTTGGCCGCAAGGAAAGGAAAGTTCGCTTCATATATTAATTTCTTAGCGTTGCGCCAGCCGTGGTCGAATTCATGGTTGCCGATCGCCACCGCATCGTATCCGATCCGGTTGAACAGATCGACCGGAGCCCGGCCTTCAGTCAGCATGCTAAGCGGCGAACCGGTGATAATATCGCCCGCATCCAGCAGCACCACATTTGGTTCGGATGCCCTGATCTTCTTAATATAGCTGGCCATATAAGCGGCGCCGCCCATCATCGGACTGCCCTCGACCCATGTCGCCTTAACCGGCTGCTCCTGCGAGTGAAAATCGTTTGTATATAAAATCGTCACTTCTTTCGTTTGACTCATTCCTATGCGCCTCCCGCTCAAGATGTAGCTTGCGAATCCGTTCTCAATTTGTACAATCGGCCGTTTTGGTTAAACGTCCGGTGGTCGGTCAGGGCCGATCCAACCATCTGGCTCTGTCCTGTCCCGGTTACCGGCAGACGCGCTCCGTCCATGGCGGGATTCACGAAGTGCAGGAACCAGTCTTCCAGCCGGCGGTACAGCTCCGCAATGCGATCCTGAACATCCGGATGGTCATATAAGTTGTTTCGCTCTTCAGGATCGGCTTTCATGTCATAGAACTCAAACGGGCCAAACGGAAAACGATGCACGTATTTATATTCCGGCGTACGAATCATTCTTACCGGCCCGTATTCGTCATAAACGACAACATGCTGCCTGTCATCCGAAGAATCCCCCTGCAAAATATGAGAAAAGCTGCTGCCCGGCAGTTCAGAAGCAAGCGGGTGCGGAATGTTCAAATATTCTAGCAGCGTCGGCATAAAATCGTATTGGCTGAGCAGGGAGGAATCGACGCGCCCTGCGGGAATCCGGCCCGGGTGGCTGAATATGGCCGGCACCTTCACGGAGTTGTCGTACATATTTTGCGGATATGTTCCGTTCCCTTTGCCCCATATTCCGTGATGGCCGCAGCTGAAGCCGTTGTCGCTCATAAAGCAGATCAATGTGTTGTCCCGCAGTCCAAGCTGTTCCAGCTTGCCAAGCAGGCTGCCGACACCATCATCCATCGCCGTTACGGAGGCGAAATACCCTTTCAGATTCGCAACCGGATCCGTTCGTACCGTAGAAGGGTTCGTGAGCGGCAGAAACCACGGGTGCTCCGGCTCCTGCGGGCACGACTCAAATGCGCAATCCTCGTACATATCGACAAATTTCTGCGGATGTTCACCCACCCACAAATGATGCGGTGCGGTATAATTTACGCTTAAGTAAAACGGCTGTTCGGTCTGCGACTGTTTCTCCAGAAACGACAAGGCGTCGGCGGTAATCAGGTCGGTCAAATATCCGGTTTCCCTGATCACCTCGCCATTGCGAACCATCGGCGGGTTCCAGTAATGCCCGGCATCGTACATGCAAACATACCAATGGGAGAAGCCCTTCTGCGGCGCATAATCGTTGCCTACTCCCCATTTGCCGGAAATGCCGCATGTATAGCCATGCTCCACAAGCAGCTCTGTATAGGCAGTACCGGTCAAATAAGTGAGGCGGGCATTATCCGCATCGCGCAAGAAATCGTGGATCCCGTGCTGCGATGGGATTTGTCCGGTCAGCACGGAAGCCCGGGCCGGCGAGCATACCGGCGATGTGCAGAAAAACTGGTCGAACCTCACGCCCTCAGCGGCAAGCCGGTCCAGATGCGGGGTGATGATTTCCTTGTTTCCGGCGCATCCGAGCGCCCACGGCCCCTGATCGTCAGTCATAATAAACAACACATTGGGTTTATCCTTGCTTTTGCTGGCCACCATCCATCACGCTCCTTTTTATTTCCCCTTGTATATGCCCATATCCTGAAGTTCCTTTGTGCGCGCTTCCTGCACCTTCTTATATTGATAACGGTCGTTTAACGTCTGGACATATTCGCCCCATTTGCTTAAATCCTCTTTGCCGTAGATGAACTTAAGCGACATTTCCTTAACGTACGTATCGCCGTCATAAACAAAAGGAAGCGAGCTGTAATAATAGTTGACGATCCGGTTGTCCTTGCTTTTATCCTCATCCAGCTTCCGGAACCATTGAAACTCCTCCGTCGTGGCTTGCAATTGAATCGGATCCAGATGATTCGGCTCTCCGCCCATCGTATAAGGAGTCAAGTAATTGTTCTGATCGACCGCGAGCTGCGGCAGCACTTGCGTAATTTTTCCGTTAGTGGTCTTATGATCCGTGCCCTCCGCTCCGAAATCAAGGAATTGCCCACCCTTGCCGCCATTGAATCCCTCTCTGTACATATAAGCAAGCAGCTGCACAACTTTGAGCGCTTTACCGGGCTCGCTTAACGCCGCTTTGGTGACAACCGTGCTGTATTGCGAAGAAGGCGAAGCCGAGTTGTTGCCGGAAAGACCGTTGGGTCCTTTGACCGGGGACACATACACCCAATTTGCTTTCGGGTCGGCTTTTTTAATGCTGTCCAGCCAAGGCCGGCCTGCAAAAAAGTTTTGGTGAGGATTAAACATGAGCGCAGCGCCGATTTGCCCCTGCACCATTTTTTGCTGAAACAGCGAGGTGTTGATGTTGGCAATGTCCGGGTCCAGCACCTTGGCCGCATAAAGCTTGTTCATATATTGCAAATATTGCTTGTATTCGTCCGAAATCGGGCCGAAGTGCAGTTTGCCCTGGGCATCGATCCAATCGTCCGGAATCCCTTCTTTTGAACCGCCGAATTGCGGCAAACCAAATGCGTTGGTTAAAGCGCTGAACGTGACAAAATTGATTTCCCCGCTTAAGCCAAACGTATCCTGTTTTCCGTTGCCATCCGGGTCGCCAAACGTAAATGCTTTTAACACTTCGAACAATTCGTCCGTTGTGGTTGGCATTTTCAATCCCAGCCGGTCCAGCCAGTCTTTGCGGATAACAAGAGCATTAAAAGGACCCGTTTGGTTAAGGTAAGGAACACCGTATATTTTGTTGTCTACCGAAGCAAACTTCCAATTTGCCTCGCTCATCCGGTTTTTCAGCTCAGGAACCTGCTTCAGCAAATCGTCGATCGGGATGACCGTGCCGGATTTGGCAAACCTCACCAGATCGGCTCTTTGCAACATGACAAGGTCGGGCAAATCCCCGGACGCCACACGTGTATTAAATTGCTTCAGCCAATTTTCGTAGTTGCCTACACCGACATCCACCTTGAGATTAATATTCAAATCCTTCTTAATCATTGCGTCCAGCGGATTGTCTTGGGGTGGCTGGAAGGGACGGATCGAAAATCGTTCGGACCGGATGTTGTATATTTTATTCTCATCGGGCTTAGCGTCAGATTTGGCCGTGTCCTTGGACACCCCCGTCCCTCCGCTGCAAGCGGCGGTAAGCAGCAGCACGGCAGATACCCCCGGAATGACGGCTTTTTTCAGAAATCGCATCGATCTATCCCCTTTATCTATTCATTTTTGGCGCTTTTGTTACCCTTTTACCGCTCCTAATGTCGCTCCTTTGACGAAGTACTTTTGCAGGAACGGGTACACAATGACGATCGGCAGCGTACTAACGACAACTCCGGCCATCTTCATCGTCTCCGGCGGTAAAGCGACAGCTTCGGCCGCCACTGCCGGTTCGGGCACGGTAACGAGCTGCTGCAGCGCGACTTGAAGCGGAAATAAATCAGCTTTCGTAATATACAGCAAACCCGGAAAATACAGGTTCCAGTAATAAACGGCGTTGAACAGTCCTAACGTGGCCAGCAGCGGCAGCGATAACGGAAGTACGACCCGGACGAAGTAACCGGCCTCGCCTGCGCCGTCGATGACGGCCGCATCCTCCAATTCCCCCGGCAGCTGCTCCATAAATGTTTTGGCAATAAGCAGGTGAAACGGGCTGATCAACGTCGGCACAAACAAAGCGAGCAGCGAGTTGATTAAGCCAAGGTTTTTCACGACCAAATACGTCGGGATGATGCCCCCGTTAAACAAAATTGTAAAGACAACGAGAAAAATGTAAATCCGCCGGCCCGGCACTTCTTTCCTGGCAAGGCCAAACCCCATCGCCATCGTCAGCAGCAAACCAAACAACGTGCCTAGCAGCGTGACGATGACCGTATTAAGCAGCGACCTCGGAATAAGCGATTCGGTAAAAATTTGCTCGTATGCGGCAAAGGTAATTTGAGTCGGGAATAAGATAAATCCCCCATGCCTCATAACCTCTGTAAGCGGTGTCAAAGAAACCGCTGCGATATATAGAAACGGAACAACCGTGCCGATGCCAAGCAGCAACAGCAATACGTAATTCAAGCTGTAAAACCATTTTTCACCTGTTGAATGTCTCATATGCCAGCTCCCTCCCTACCAAACGCCCGAGCCGGTTATTTTGCGTGACAACTGGTTCGCTCCCAGAACCAACCCAAGCGCGATGACGGATTTAAACAGTCCAACCGCAGCCGCAAGACTCATACGGCCTTCCAAAATGCCCATCCGGTATACCCAGGTGTCGATGATGTCTCCGACAGAATACACCAGCGGATTGTAAAAGACGAGAATTTGCTCCAATCCTCCGTCCAAAATATGAGCGAGCCGCAGCACAAACATCAGAAAGATGACCGGTGTCAGCCCGGGAATCGTAATATGACATATTTGCTTCCATTTGCTAGCGCCATCCATTACCGCCGCTTCATAAAGCTGCGGGTTGATCCCCGTAATGGCCGCCAAATAAATAATGGTCCCCCATCCGGTGTCTTTCCAGAGATCCGTACTGACGATAATCGCCCGGAACCATTCCTCCGAGGTAAGAAATCCGATCGCCTCGCCGCCCGTTTGCCTGATCCATTGGTTGACCAAACCGCTGCCTTCGGACAACATGATAAAACAGATGCCGTAAATAATAACCCACGATAAAAAATGTGGCAAGTACACAAGCGTCTGCACCAGTCTTTTAAACCATTTGCTCATCACCTCATTCAGCAGAATCGCCAGCACAATCGGGGGCAAAAACACGAAAAGCAACCGGTAACAGCTAATCACCACCGTATTGGCAAAAACTTGGGAGAAGTTCGGATTATCGAAAAAAGTTCGAAAGTGCTCCGCGCCTACCCATGGCCCATCGAAAAATCCGTTTCCGATCGAGTATTCCTGGAATGCGATCACAAGCCCAAGCATCGGCCAAAACTTGAACAACAGCAAATACGCTAGTCCCAACCAAATAAACAGCAGCCTGGTCTTAAACAAGCTTATGCGCCTCAAACTGTTCTCAACTCCTCATGCGGTTATGACACCATATTACAAAATCGCCAAAACAAAAAATATTCAAAATTCTCGAAAATTTTTAAGTTATTTGCGTTTCCAAGCTTTATAATATAAATCTGCACATGAAAAGGAGGTAACGCTTTCATGATTTCAGAAAGTCTGGATTGGCTGAACCGCCGTCTCAAAATATCGACGAAAATCTTTTTCATCACGTTTCTGCTTATCGTCGCGCTTATTTTAACTTCAACCTTCTTTTTTCAGCAGAAAGCTTCCGGAACGCTGCTCTTCGCCCAAACCGAGTTCGCCAAACAATTGATTGCCAAATCGGACGATTATCTCCAGCTCAATTTGCGAAGCATGAGAAGTTTCTTTCTTTCCGTCGCAGGGGACAAACGGCTGCAGTCCGGCAATTACGAACAGATCCAGACATGGATGAACGATAACCTGATTCTGTACTTCCCCAACGCCAAAAACATTCACTTGCTTAAAGGGAATATCATCGTCGCAAGCACGACCCCAAACAATTGGCTGCTGGACGATAACCTCGATTTTCAGGAAAATAGGAAAGATATTAAAGTCCCCTACGAGTTGTATTGGTCCAAGCCTTATTATTCTCCGGTATCCAACTATACGATTACAGCGATGATGGAAATTCCCGATTTCTCGGGTACGCCGTATACGCTTGCTCTCGATCTGGACTTTGCCGGATTCTACAAGTCCATATTTCCGACCGATTCCGCGTCTCTGCAGGGCCAACTGCTGCTGCTCGATCGGGCGAATCAGCCCATCTACGGCACATCCCCGTATATGTCCTATAACGTCTTTACACGAAAATACGAGCTGAATCTTCTGAGCCCGGAATGGTTCGACCAGAACTGGGGCACCTATGAAACTAGGCAGAATTCGCTGGATCTGCTGCTGGTCCGCAAGCAAAACGATCTGGTCGGATGGCAGGAAATTTGGGTGCTCGACCGCAAAGAACTGCTAACGCCTCTGCAGAAAGGCATGTCGAGCAATTGGCTGCTCATCTCGTTGTCGTGTGTGCTTGCTTTGTTCATCTCCTTTATGATCTCGATTTTTATCGGCAGCCCGATTAAGAAAATCGCCCGTTCCATGGACGAAATCAGCCTAGGCCAGTGGAATACGACGATTAAGGAAGTCAGGCATGACGAGTTGGGCATTTTGGCTAAACATTTTAACCATATGACGAAGAAAATCAGAAACCTCATCGATGATTTGCAGCTTAAAGAAGCGGAAAAGAAAGAATCGGACTTTCGCGCGCTGCAGTCGCAAATCCGGCCCCATTTTTTGTACAACACGCTGAATCTTATAGGCGCGGCGGCAAGAAAAGAGCAATTCGACAAAGTGGACGCTATGATTTCTTCCCTTATCGAAACACTGCAATACAGCATCGACCTGTCGCCTATGCCCTTGACGTTTCAAGAGGAACTATTGTCCGTTCAACACTACATTCATTTGATGCAGATCCGGTACGAAACCCACTTCTCCATAGAAATGGATATCGATCCTTATACGCAATCTTTGCTGCTGCCGAAATTTACCCTTCAGCCACTTACGGAAAATTCCATTTTTCACGGAATTGTTCCGGATAACCAGCCTGGTGTCCTGTTTATAGGCACGACCTTTCACGGCGATTCATGGGATATTATTATCGAGGATTCCGGGATCGGGATTGAGCCGGAGAAGCTGGCCGCGATCATCCAGTCGCTCGACCGGCAGCGAACCGACGAACATGAACATATCGGCTTGTACAGCGTCCATAACCGTCTGAAAATTATGTTTGGGGATGCCTACCATATCCAGATGGCAAGCACTGTCCGTGAGGGAACCCGGATCATTTTGACGCTGCCCGCATTAAGTCGAGGCAGCAAGGAGGCAGATCACTATGCTGACCCTATTGCTGGTTGATGACGAACCTATGGCCAGAAGCCATATTCGCAGTATTTACCCGTGGCGCGAGTGGGGATTCGATATTATCGGCGAGGCCGCCAACGGCTCTGAAGCTTTGGCGTTTTGCAGCGAACTTGTCCCCGACATCGCTTTAGTCGATATTACGATGCCGCTGATGGACGGATTGACCTTGCTTGAGCAGCTGAAATTACGGTACCCCGACATGCAGGTCATCATTTTGACCGCTCACCGGGATTTTGGCTATGCCCAGAAAGCGATTCAGAAAGGGGCCTCCGGGTATATCCTGAAATCTTCAGGCAACACGGACGAGACAAAAGAAGCGCTTGACCGGGCTCGTCATGAAATCAATAAGCAGCGTGCGACGGGTGAGAATCTGAAATTCCGGCAGCAGGTCATGCAAAATTATGAATACCCGATCCGCAAGCAATTTTTCGCAGATATCGTATCCGGATTGGTGTCGGAGCAAGACGAGATTATACGGAAAGCTTCGTCCATTGGTCTTCATATCCATGCCGAACGTTACATCCTGTTAGTATGCATAGCCGATAAACCGGGTTCCGTTTCTGCGCGATACAGCGAGAACAACTACAACCCCGCCGGGCTCGGCTTGCTGGACATCGTCCGGGACTTGCTGAATCAGAGCTGTCCTGTCAAATACGAAATCTTCCCGACGGAGGCAGGCCATTGTGCGATTCTCCTTCTAGCGTCAGGCTCCGCCGCCTTGGCCGAATGGCAGGAAGAACATGCGTTCCCCATGCTCAATGCCATCAACGACGCGGTTATCAGCAAGAAAAGCGCGGCGGTTTCTCTGGAAGACACGACCGTTTCTTCAGAGGAGCAACCGATGGTTTCCATGGTCGTGAGCGAACCATTCACCTTGATCCGCCAGCTCAAAGATAAATACCATGCGCTGTTGTCCTATACCGGCCATCGTTATTATCAGAAAAAACCGCAGCCCATTATACTAAGTCAAGCAGCCGCCTTCCACCGTCAGCTTACGTCCGATTACGAAACCTTATATGAGAGCTTTCAGACCGTCATTCAAGACCAAGACCGGGTTCGTCTGGATAAATGGCTGGCCCAGGCAGAGCTTGTATCGCTGCATTATAAGCCGCATCCCGAGCAGCTCCGGCAGTGGCTCCATACGCTGGCGCAAGCAGTTGAACTGCATTCGGGCGATGAGCCGGTGACCGATTGGCCCGTCTTCAAGCAGTCGGCCAGCTTATTCGAATCCACGGAGCAGCTGCGCAAGTGGCTGATCGCCTGGTGGGACAAGCAAAATAAAATGGTCAAAACCCGCCCGGAAATCGCGCGGTCCATCCAATATATTAAAAAACATCTGGATGCCGATCTTTCGCTTGAGCTCGTGGCTGAGAAAGTCGAACTCAGCTCCGCTTATTTAAGCCGCATCTTCAAGAAGGATATGGGCATTTCCATGACGGACTATATCACAGAACAACGTATCCAGCTGGCCAAAAAATATTTGACGGACGGAACCTACCGGAATTTTGAGCTTGCCGAAAAAATCGGCTTCAAGAGTTATTCCTATTTCTGCACCATATTCAAGAAGGTGACCGGACAAACGCCCAACGAATATAAAAACAGTCGGGTCTCCATCCATTCGGAGTCATAGCGGGGGAAAGCGGGTACAGGGGTATTTTGGATATGAATAAAAAACAGCCTCCCTTCGAGAAAGAGAGGCTGCTTGCGTATTTTTCTTTATTTCAACACCGTATCCAAGGCTACCTCGATCATCTGGTTAAACGTCGTCTGCCGCTCCTGGGAAGTCGTCTGTTCCCCTGTCATCACGTGATCGCTCACAGTCAATATGGACAATCCGCGTACGCCGAATTTGGCAGCCAGCGTGTATAATACCGCCGTTTCCATCTCCACGGCAAGCACTCCGAGTTTACCCAGCAGTTTTAACGTGTCCAGACCGTCGGAGTAAAAGACGTCGGAAGAGAATACATTGCCTACCCGGATATGCAGCCCTTGATCCGTTCCGACCTCATAAGCCTTCTTGATCAGCTCGAAACTGCCGATCGGCGCATAATCAATGCCCGGATAAGCGTTGCGGTTAATCGCCGAATCGGTGCATGCCGCTTGAGCGACAATTACGTCGCGGACCTTCACATCGTTCTGAATAGCACCGCACGTCCCTACCCGCACGAGATCGGTCGCGCCGAATTCGTTAATCAGCTCGTGAATGTAGATGCCGGCCGAAGGTATGCCCATGCCGGTTCCCTGCACGGATACCCTTTGCCCCTTATATAAGCCCGTGAAACCAAGCATGCCGCGCACCTCGTTATAGCAGACGGCATTCTCAAGAAAATTCTCAGCAATGTACTTGGCGCGCAGCGGATCTCCCGGCAGCAGCACGGCTTCGGCGATGTCGCCTTTTTTTGCACCGATATGAACTGTCATGTAATAAACCTCCATCTCATATTTCATAATAAAATCACTACTTGCCAACTTACCATACTTCGGCGGAAATTTCAGCGAACGGATCATCTTCTTTTTTGTGAACAGCCTCACAATATTTTGGCCAAAACCGCGACAGCACAATCGCCGTTTGTTTGTTACACTATGTTGTGCAAGGACAAATGACGTGTTTATCCCATGTTATCGTTCATGCCAAATACGGTGGGCCGACATCTCATCGGGCTCATTGCATATGTAGTCCAGCCGCTCCAAGTCAAGAATATGGATACACTTCTGCCTAATTTCGATAATTCCGTCCTTTTTCAGCTCATTGACGGTCTTCGAAATGGACTCCCGGGTAAGTCCAAGCATGTCTGCCAGGTCACTTTGTGTTATTTTAAAATCAATCCTGTAGACGCCGTCATATTGCCCTCCGCAATTATGATACAAATCCATAATCAGATTGGCCGTACGAGTTCGCGTATCGTCGAAAGTAAGACTTCGCACTTTACGGTTCATAATCCTCAGCCGCTCCAGAAGTAAATTGTACGCCCTTCGGAGAACGGCCGGGTATTTATTAATGATGTACAAAAAATCTTTTTTTGTGAGCATCCATGCGGCAACCGGCTCAAATGCTTCAACGGAAGCCATTCGGTACAGCTGCTTTTCGTCGCAAATCGCCTCTATCTCGCCCACCGCATGGCCGGGAAAATGGAAATTAAACACAAGCTCCTGGGCGTCTTTAACACGGTACACTTTCACGATGCCGGAACGGATAAAGTATACTTCGTCGCTGTGATCGTTCTCAAAAATCAGGTTATGGTTCTTTTTGAAATTGCGGGTTTTAAATAACGCGAGAAGCTGCGGATGGTCTTCCCGGGGGATGTCTTTAAACAGCGTGATTTCCGACAAATCTTGAATCACTGGATCCCCCCCCCCTTTGTATAACATCAGCATCTATAAGTTTTGAGCGAAGCTGCCTCGCCGAGAGGGCTTTGATCATAAGCTTTTCTTATCGTATTATGCGTATTATAGCACAATTTGACAACAATGAAGCAAGAAAGGGCACATTAGCCCAACTGCATCACCACACCTGGATTGGAGGCCAGCTTATGCTTAATTTGCAAAATGAACAAACGACGGTGCGCACCGAGGTCATGGCCGGGATAACTTCGTTTATGACAGTTTCCTATATCGTTATCGTAAACGGTTCGATGTTAGCTCAAGCCGGCATGCCATACGAAGCGGCCATACTCGCAACCGTATTTGCCTGTTTGGCAGGCTGCTTGCTTATGGCTCTATGGGCCAATTCGCCGCTTATCGTGATCCCGGGCATGGGCGACAACGCTTTTTTCGTTTATGTACTGGTCACGGCGTTTGGCTTATCGTGGCGGCAATCGCTTGCGGCCGTACTGCTTGCAGGCATCGTCTTTGCCGCTGTCGCTTGGTCGAAGCGGGCCATCGCTTGGATCCAAACAATCCCCTCGCCGCTCATTCATGCGATGACGGCAGGAATCGGTTTGTTTATCTCCTTTCTTGGTTTCATCAAAGGAGGTTTGGTAGTCTCCAGCCCGAATACACTCGTCACGTTAGGCCATCTCGGCGATCCGCATGTATGGACAACAATCATCACACTGGCGATCGGACTGCCCTTGTATTTGCGCAAGGTGCCCGGCAGCTTTCTTATCACCATGGCGACAGGCACCGGTATCGGGATGTTGGCGGGGATCGTAGATTTAAGCGGCTTAAGCGGAGGCGGCGTGTCCTTAAGCCGATACCGCGAATTGTTGTGGGCTTTCGATTTCAGCGCAGCCTCATCGTTCCCGTTCTGGGTAGCCGTATTTTCATTATCCGTGGTAATCGTTTTTCAAAATATGGCGGCGCAGCTCGGCATGCTTCCGGACGTCTCCAAATTTGAGCGCTCGTTTCAAGCGAATTCCGCATCGATTATCGGTGCCGCCATGCTCGGCTGCAGTTCGACAACAACGGCGGCCGAAAGCGTCGCGGGCATCGCCGCGGGCGGCCGGACGGGTGTGACCTCGCTCACCGCAGGACTGCTGTTTTTGCCGGCCTTATTTCTGATCCCGTTTCTGAAGCTTGTGCCGGACAGCGCAATCGCTCCGATTCTGATTATTGTAGGCGGATTGATGGTGCAAAAAGCGCAGCATATTCCGTTCGGCGACCTGACCGAAAGTTTCCCTGCTTATCTGATCCTTGCGTTGATACCGCTCACCTTCAGCATCGCCAACGGCATCGCTGCCGGTTTTATCGCTTATCCGCTGGTCAAAATCGCTTCCGGACGCAGGCGCGAGGTGCCGGCCACAGTCTATGTTGTCGCCGCATTGTTCGTGCTGTATTTTGTACTGGGCTCTTTATAGGGCGGTGCTTACGCAGTTTGAAAGCAGCGGCCCTACAGCTCCGGACAGCGCACCCTCCGTATCAAAACCGGGCGATATCCAGCTTGACCAGCAATAATAGGACGGCAGCCGCGGCGACCAGCCAGCGGAAAGCCACCTCGGCCAGCGATCCCGTATCGATTGCCAGCACCTTGGGGAGCAGCCGGATTTTAAAACGTAACGGCCACAGCAGTTGGACTCCCCGTTCATTCAATAGGTCGATCAGCGGATGTGTGGCGTAGGCGAGCAGGAAGCTCCAATAATACAGCGGCGGCAGCGGACTTGCGGCCAACCCCAGCAAAATAACGATTAATATGGAATGCGTTAACGTTCTGTGTTTGACTTTAAGAACATGAAGAAGTGCGGAAAGCGGAAAAAAAATTTTGGCCATCACCGATCCCGGCTTATCGACATCGGCAAGCGGTCCGGCAAAACAGCCGATCAGCAGAGCCCCCGCCGCCTCCCAGGACAGAAGCGGAACCCCCTGATGAAAAACGACCAGTTCGGCGGCCAGCAGCCCCGCCAGGCCGTGTGTTTTTTGCAGCAATGTGGTGACCTCCTAAACTAAACGCCCTATCGGGCTCAAACTTTATTGAAAATAAAACCTGGTTTATTTCGATCTTAACCTGTCAACAAAGATAAGAGCAGGACAGGAAAAGTCGATAAGCTCAATGTGGTACGACCGCGACTCCTAAACTGA
>NZ_SIRE01000029.1 GCF_004307995.1 Paenibacillus thalictri
GGAAGATACTTCGGTTTTCGACTGGGTTTAGCTTGGTGTTGCCATTTTTCCTGATTCCCACCTCAACCGTGGTAAAACAATTTCCAATTTTCACAGATCAGGACTTGACATATTACCGCTGGACTTTAAATGGGAAAGCTTTGATATGAATTGAATTTATAAAACGGTTCATTGTGTCCGTTTAAGCCGGACAAACCGGCTTTATTGAACGGATGATTCTCCTGCCGGACGGGGAATTTGGCCGTAAGGCTCGGCTTCGGGCCGCTTCACGTTGGCACGGCCTAGCTTTTTGCCCAACATCACGGACAGCTTTTTCAAGCCGATACCCGCCAGCAGGAAGCCAAGCAGCACCAAAGCGATTGTGCCGCCGGGAGGCGTGCTGAGCTTGTAAGAAGCGGTAAGTCCCGAAAATACTCCCAGCAGGCCAATCGCCATCGCCGAAAAAAGCGCGGCTGTAAAACTCGGCGCGATACGGATCGCCAAAGCGGCGGGAAGCACGATCAACGCCGACACAAGCAGCACGCCGACAATCGGCATCGCTGCAGCGACGATCATACCGGTCATCACGCTGAACAGCATCGAGATGGCGTTTACGCGGATTCCGTTTGTTCTGGCCGTGTCTTCGTCAAAAACGATTTGATAAAGCGGCCTGCGGAATAAATAAAAGAAACAGGCGCCAACCAATCCGACAACGATCATTAATCCAAGCTCGCCGGACCCAACAGCAACAATGGAGCCAAACAAATAGGAAGTAAAACCTTTATTAATGCTTTGATTCAGGCTCATCAGCACAACTGCGGCGGACAATCCGCCCAGCATAATAATCGCTATGGAAACCTCGCTGTACGTTTTGTACGATCTCCGCACATATTCCACCGCTATGGCTCCTACAATCGCAACGGCAAAACCGGTCCACGTCGGATTGATGTGAAAATAAGCTCCTCCGGCGACACCGGCCAGCGAGACGTGAGACAGCATATCCGCCATCAACGCCTGTCGGCGCAGCATTAAATATACGCCTAACACGGAAGCAAGCAGCGCGATTATCCCACCGGCACAAAATGCCCGCTGCATGAAGTCGTAGTGCAGCATTTCCATCCGCCGCCCTCCTTTCTTTCGAGCTGTATGATCCGGTCAAGGTAACCGCCCGCTTCGGCTAAATCATGTGTCACCATCACAACCGTTCTGCCATGGGCCTTCACCTGATGGCTGATCAGTTCGTAAAAGGCGCTTCTGCTTTCCTGGTCCATTCCGGTTGTCGGCTCATCCAGCACAAGCAAATCCGGCTCCTGAGCCAAAGCGCGGGCGATACAAATCCGCTGCTTCTGTCCGCCGGACAATTCGCCGATTTTGCGCCTGCGGAGCTCCCACATGCCCACTTTCCTCAGCGCCTGTTCGGTGAGCATATGATCTTCCGGTCGAAGCCGGCGCAGCCACGAGCCTTTCACCAGCGTGCCGGAGCGGACGAATTCCGCAACCGTGCTTGGAAACGCTCCGTTAAACGAAGCGATTTGCTGCGGCACGTACCCGACGCCCAGCTTTTGCCCCGTTTCGTTGACAGCAGCGAGCCGAATGTCGCCTTTCCACGGCTGAAGCAGACCAAGCAGCAGCTTGAGAAGCGTTGTTTTGGCGGCGCCGTTGGGCCCTGTTACCGCTACGAACTCGCCCGAATGAATTTCGATATCGGCGTCCTCCAGACACGGCACGTCGCTGTAACCAAACGCCACCTGCCTCATTGAGGCCAAAAGCATAGGTATCCCTCCTCCTTTTCGGGTAAACAAGAACCCGCTATTGCTATGAGCCTAAACACCGTTTTGCTGCTTGCAATAACGGCGCTAAAGGGCCCTTCTTTTTAAACGTAATTATTACGATATGTAATCAAAAAAATAACGCCGCGCTCTAATAGTAATAATTACATTTAAATAATGTACCAGCTATTTGTCTGTTCGTCAATGCTTCTTTTATTCATTTGATAACATTGTACTTGCGATAGCCATGCGAATATGCTCCTTGGAAAAATGCTCTCCGATAAAAACCGCCACGTTGGGCACTTGATCTCTGGGCCTTAATTTCAGCAGCTCCAGCTCCCTGTAGGCGTACTGGAACAAAAACGGCTGAGCTTCATCGGCAAAACGCAATATGCCTTTGGCACGGTACACTTCTGCGGGAAGCAAGCCGATCAACCGCTCGAACCGCTCCTTATCGATTGGCGCATCAAAAAAATGGGTATACGCCATTACATGGTCGTGTGAATGGTGCGCGTGCTGCGGGCTGCCGTGCTCATGGTCGCCCGCGTTGGCGGCACAGTTGGCGTGGTCGGGTGCGTGGCTGCTCCCGCTGGCGGCGCACTTGTCGTCGCTGTGCCCATGGCCGCCTCCGCTAGCGGCGCATTCTTCGTCGCTGTGCCCATGGCTACCTCCGCTAGCGGCGCATTCTTCGTCGCTGTGCCCATGACTACCTCCGCTAGCGGCGCATTCTTCGTCGCCATGCCCGTGACTGCTCCCGCTGGCGCCACACTCGGCGTGGTCGGGCCCATGCCCGCCTCCGCCTACGGAGCATTTGTCCAGCCAGGCCAAACTTCCGCCGCATTGAACGGTCGCTTCCAGCTCAGCGTGCGGATTCCGCGAGCGAATGATCCTCTCTGCCTCCTCCAGTTCGAACGCCGTCAGTTTGTCCGTCTTATTAAGAAACAACAGATTGGCGCAGCGAATTTGTTCCTCCATCAGACGGAACGTTCTCCCTTTAGGTGTGCGGCTCAATTCCATAAATTGCGGGGTATCGACAACCGTAACGACAAGACGCAGTTCCACAGCGGTTAGCAGTGAAGCTTCGGTTACGCTATGTATAATCTCCATCGGATTAGCCGCACCCGTGGATTCAATAACAATGACGTCCGGCGAATGCTCGCGGCAAAGATCCAAGACGGCGATGCTCAAATCTCCGCTGATCGTACAGCATATACAGCCGCTCAGCAATTCCGCCATCGGCACATCCGTTTCAATCAGCTCACCATCCACATTTGCTTCGCCGATTTCATTCATAACGACCGCGGCTTTGCGCCCCGATTGCTTGACAGCTTCCAACACGCGGTTTAGCAAAGTTGTTTTGCCGCTCCCCAAAAAACCCGACAGCAGATACACAGGTACAATCGGTTTCAAATTTATGAACCCTCCCGATTATTTATACGTAAATTTTACTATTTATATACCGATTAATCTACCTTTCTTTCAATCGCCTGTCAATGCTTTATCAAACTGTGCTCGGATTAATGTTAAAAAGGCATGAGTCGAATGATTATCTGCTCATGCCCCTTCTTTATGATTTTTTATGAATAACTAAAACCTTACTTTGAACAAAGACGCTTGATTCACAGAGAACTCCCTTTCATATCCCGGAATATGCGGGATGCTTTCAGGCGGGTCTTGAAACAGCAGCAGCGCATCCGGATCCTCGGGCAACCGTTTGACCGGATAACGACGCCAGTCGTCACCTTCTAATGGCGTATCGTATTTTTCTTTCTGGAAAAATCCGATCAGACCCCGCTTCATTTCCTCCTTAATATCGAAGTACATCAGATTATTGGACAAGTTGCGTGTTTCATCAGGATCGACCTTCAGATCGAAAAGCCACTCCATATCGTCGGGAGCGGAGTACATATATTTGTACCGTTCAGTCACCGACATATAGACGCCATACTCTTCCCGGTTATACTGGGCAAATATGCGCTCACGCTCCACGGAGCCGCTCGCGATATCAATAAGGCTATCCCCGCTATACGTGATCTTCGGCTCAATATTCGCCGCTTGTAAAAATGTAGGCAAAATATCAACAAGGGAAACAGGCTTATCGCAGCGCACATTTTTCGGAAGATCGGGATGTACCATAATCATCGGGATCCGTGCGGCTGCATCCAGAAAACTTCGTTTACCCACGCAATGATAATCGCCAAGCAGTTCCCCGTGATCGGACGAGAACAGAATCAACGTATTATCCAGCAGACCGGCTTCCTCCATATAGGCAAGCAAACGCCCGATTTGGTAATCCACAAATGAAATGGCTCCGTAATAAGCTGCTTTCATGGCGCGGAACAAGTGATCGTCGATTCCCTGGTCCCTATACTTGTAACGGTTCTGGAACTTGTTCCAATACGTAATGAGCCCTTCGCTATCCTGCGGTCTCTTGGGCAATGGCATCTCCGGCCCCCGGTACAGCTTGTTCCAAGGAGTCGGGTTTTCGAACGGCGGATGCGGCTTGATGAAGCTGGTCATCAGCATGAAGGGACGGGTTTCGTCGCGCCTTTTCAAAAAATCGATGCTGCGGTCCGCAACCCAATGCGTATTGTGAAGATGCGCAGGCAGCTGCGAAGGCTGCGGAATGTAGTACATCTCACTGCGTACGCCCTGCGGATCATGCACATGACCGTAGCCGTTCTCCCTTAAGAAAGCTTTGAAATCGTCCTCCAGCCCCCCTTCTTCGCTGTAATCTCTGGACTCGAAGCCCCACGGCGTGTCGCCGTCTTTACCGGTGAATGTGAAGTGCATTTTACCTACGCCGTGCGTCTGATAGCCATGCTCCTGCAAAATCTCCATAAAGCTGGCCCGGCCATCGGGCATGCTCTCATTGACGGTACAATTCGTACGATGCGGCAATTGCCCTGTATGCATCGCGTAACGAGCCGGAACACAGACAGGACACGGCGAATAAGCCCGGGTAAAAGCAACGCCCTCTTTCACCAGCCGGTTTAGGGCCGGTGTTTTGATAATCGGATTCCCCAGTTCTTCGAGCGTATCGTACCTCTGTTGATCGGTAAAGAGGAACAAAATGTTTTGCGGTTTCATGCAGTAGGCCTCCATCCATATATACACAGCTTCTATGCTTCAAGCCTTATTTCTTTGTTCCGTAATTGTTGTCCTTGCTCCATCCCTGACTGGCCTTAAGCGAATCGGCTTCCTTGCGTGCCGCTCCATTCAGCTTATTGGCGAAATCATTCAGCGATTGGCTTCCATCCAAATACAGCTGCCCTTCTTTGCCGAACACCTCGTATAAATTTTTGCTAAAGGCCGGTCCGAACAAATTCATCTTGAATGGTTCATTCACGATGAGAAAAGGCGTAATATTGTCGGGAAACTTGGCGTTCTTCAGAACAGGCGCCACGTATTGCTTCTCGGCAAGTGTCTGCTGCACCGCCGGGGATGACATGTACATCAGGAAGTCAACGGCCGCTTCCTGCTTTTCAGGCTGAAGCGATACAGGGAGCGCGTATACGCCGTCCGGATTGCCTGCCGCCACTTCATAAAATTTCTCTTCCGCGTTCGGATTTGTCTTTTTCGTTAAATACGGAACCCGCATAACCCCATAATCGACAAGACCTTGGGCTTGCTTGGAAAAACCCGCGGTACCTAGCGTCATCGCCGCATCACCGCGAAGGAACATATCGCTTGCATCATCAACGGTGAGCCCGTTAAAACCTTTGGGCCAATATTGGGTCCAATCCTTTAATAACGGAAACAAATCAATAAACGGCTGCTTGGTGAAGTCAATTAAGCCTGCATCGATGCCGTATACAATTTCATTGGACGTAATGAGGCCGTTTTTGTCCAAATCCAGCTGCGGTACCATCTTCTCGGTAGTTTGATCGGAGAAATACCGCATCATCCAGTTCGGACGGTCCCCGCCCTGCTTATTTGTGCCGATGGCCATAGGTGTAATGCCTTTGGCTTTCAGCTTGCTTTGCACATCCTGAAATTGTTCCCATGTCTGCGGAATCTCGGAAATCCCCGCTTTTTTGAAAATATCCTTGTTGTAAAATAAACGGACGGCTTGAGAATAAGTCGGTATCCCGGCTATTTTATCCGTACCGGGAACCAGCATGCTTTTCATAATATTTTCCGAGAACGTATCCTGCCATTTCTGGTTCTCAAAGTACGGATTTGGTTTGGCCAAGAAGGAATTCAAATCCAGGATCAGCTTCTTACCGTAATCCTCCTGAGTCCATAAATAACGGGAAGGGATGATATCCGGCCCGGTTTTGCCGATAAGCTGTGTCGTCACCCAGGTGCGGTGGGCGTTAACATCTTCAAATACATCCGTTAACTTAAGTTCAACCTGCGCTTTCGCTTTCGGATTGGCGTTGTAATCCTGCACCAGCTTCTGATAGGTTTTGTTGTCATCGTCCAGCTTACTGCCTATGGCCGCAAATGTAAGCTTAACCTTGGCGCCCCCTTGAGCATCAGGTTTGGCGCTGCCTGCATCTTTAGCGGCTTCCTTGCCCGCATCGGTATTCGCGTTTGTACATGCGCTCATTACGGAGGTGACTAAAAAAGTACTTAACAGAATCGTTAACGTTTTTTTGCCGATCATGCCGATTACACTCCTTTAAGTAAGGTGAATTTGAACGAACTGGATGAATCCCCCATATCCCGCCTTGACGGCAGCCCCTCCTTCATGTTTTGTAGGATGCTTGTAGCAAGCTATCCTTTCATTGAGCCGGATGTGAGTCCGGCAACAAATGTGCGGGTTGTTGCGGCAAACAATATAAGCAAAGGGACGGAAGCGATGACATAACCGGCTAATTGAAGGCCCAGCCCTTGCGATACCGTACCGGGGATTTGCCCTAAAGCTAGTATGACCGGTTTTACCGAATTGCCCGAAGTGATGACAAGCGGCCATATGTAGTTGTTCCAGCCTTGCATGGTATTCATAATTGCGACTACGGAAAGAATCGGCACCGACAGCGGTATGGCGATTCGAACATACATGTTGAACTCGGGAGCGCCTTCCATCTGTGCCGCTTCAAACAGCCCTTTGGGAATTCCGGCGAAAAACTCCTTGATCAGCATAGTCGCCATCGTGGAGCCAATGGCAATAGGCGGGAAAATTTGACCGCTATAAGTGTTAAGCAGCCCCATGTCTTTGATCAGAATAAACTGTGGAACGAGTAATAAAAATCCGGGAATCATCAGCAGCATGAGAATCAAGAAGTAGAGGACATGTTGGAAAGGAAATTGAAAGCGGGCGAATGAATAAGCAGCCAAAGAAGACAAGATAAGCACTCCGAGCACAATCATTGCCGTGATGAAGATGGAATTTGCCAGAAAGGGCAATAAATACCGGAAAGCCGTTGCATAGTTATCCAGATGCCATTGTGCGGGAATTCCCCAAAACCGCTTTAAAATATCAACTCGATCTTTAAAAGAATTGAGCACCGTAAGATAAAACGGGAATACGGTTAGCGCCAAAAGCACAATTAACGCTGCTGTGTGACCTAATGTGAAGAGAGGTTGTTTTCTAAACATGAGAGCCTCCTAATCTCTAGATTCGGTCGCTTTTAGAAATTTGTTGTTGATGACGGTCAGCAGAAGGATAACCAGAAACAAGACGACTCCGATTGCCGATGCATACCCTAGTTCATTATGGGTGAACGCCCGGTTGTATAGATGCAGAGCAGGTGTAAGCGAAGCGTCTCCAGGGCCGCCGTTTGTCAATATAAGCGGAAGTTCGAAATTTTGTATTTGGCTGATGACGGTGAGCATCACAACCAGCTTGATTTGGCTTTTCAGCATAGGCAGCTCCAGCCTCCAGAAACGGCTCCAACGTGTCATCCCGTCCATGCTTCCGGCTTCGAAAAGATCACCCGGTATCGCCATTAACCCGGCCATATACAGCAGAAAAAAAATTCCGCCGATCCATGGAAAGTTATAGAAGATGAGAGATCCTAAAGCAGTCCCTTGTTCACCAAGCCATGCGTGAGTGTATTCGCCTAACCCGACTAACTTGAGAAGCTGATTTAACGCTCCCCCTTGCTCATAGATCGTGGACCAGATTCGGATGACAACGATGCCCGGCACAACTAGCGGAAGGATGAAGAGCACACGCACCACATGGGCGACTTCCTTGCTTTTCAGATGATAGACCATCACGGCAGCAATAAGCGGAAGCGTGATGTTGGCAAGCAGCGCACCAATCGTCAGGAATACGACGTTCTTAAGTGACGTCAAAAACGATGGGTCGCTCAACATGCGGTAAAAATTGTCCAGTCCGACGAATTGGTTTACATTGGCCCCGTTCCACTCGTACAAAGATTTGATGAACGCGATAATAAACGGTTCATACTTAAAAAGTGCCAAAAACACAAAAATGGGAACAAGAAAGTAATAGGCTTGCCGGGACTTCCACATTCTTCTAGTAAGACGCATGGTGTATTGGTTATTTCTGGAATTTCCATGAAGCTGGCGAGGCGGGGCTGAACTTATTTTCACTCGTGTTACCTCCTTAACTTGTATTTTAAATAGAGGCAGCGGTGAAGCTGCCTCATGTATGGAAACGGGTCGAGTGACGGACACTGAGACGGGTAGGCAGCATAATTTGCCGTTTTTCGTACTTCTCCATAACTAAAATTTCCTGAAACGCAAATACGGCGGCTCTGCCCATCTCATAAATCGGCTGATTGACAGCGGTAAGCGGCGGTTTGGTCAGCGCAGACACTTCATAATCGCCAAAGCCGGCAAGCGATATTCGTTCCGGAACGGAAACGCCCAATTCGTTAAAGGCGCTTAAGAGATTAAGCGTCTCTCTATGGCTTGTGCTGAAAAAAGCGGTAGGAGGCTGCTCCAACTGCAGCAGCCGGGAAACCGGGCTTATCAAATCGGAATTTCCCGTCGGTTTCTCGTACATCAGAGCCGGGTCCAGCGGAATGCCGTGATCGGCGAGCGCCTGCTTGTAACCAAGGATGCGATCTTCTTCGCAACGGCTTCCTTTAGTGTGCAGCAGGGCAATTCTCTTATGTCCCAATTGGATCAAGTGATTCACGGCTTCTTTTGTACCGCCGAGATTGTCTACGTCCACCCATGAAATTTCCGAATCACGAATGGTTGCAGCCAAAATAATATGAGGGATTTCATGCTCTTTAAGTTCTTCCGGAAGTCTGGATGAAAGGGGAGGATTAATCACGATCATGCCGTGCAAGCTGTTGGAGCGGCAGAAATGCATAATGTTCTGAGCGTCGGTCTGCACGATGGGGATTAATGTAAGAGTCTGATTTAGAGAAAACGCGGCTTCCATAATGCCATTCATTAATTCGCCCATAAATTCGGGAAACATCACTAATGGGGTAACGATGCCGATGGATTGACGGCTGTTGGTGGTTACAGTCGGAAGAAAGTTCATCTGGTTCATGATGCCGATGACTTTGTCACGTGTCTCCTGGCTCACATCCGGTTTATTGTTAAGAATACGCGACACCGTTGACGTTGAAACACCACATAGTTGAGCAATTTCACGGATATTCATCTAAAATATTTCCTCCAAAATATGAATTACATTCAAAATAAAGAAATCAATTTACCGATAGTCTTCCGGTACAGTACCGGTATTATTTATAATCATATGTTAAGCGCTTCCATTTCGATTGTCAATATGGAATTTAAAGCAGTCGTACAGTCAAACTATCGCGTGGAGTTTGCCCGATAGTTTGATTATGTAGTATCATCATCTTAAGTGTAATTATTACTTTTAAATATCATGTCTGGAACGAAGTGAGAATACTATGTTTACATACACCCGAAAGGAGCAAAATATGCAAATTCCCGTAATTGTGCTAAGCGGTTTTTTGGGCAGCGGCAAAACAACCCTGCTGCTGCGTATGCTGGAGGAAGCAAATCAACGCGGGCTGCAGCCCGGTATTTTGATGAACGAGTTGGGAAAGCAAGACGTGGACGGCATGATCTTAGACGGCCGTGGCGGCGCCGCTATGGAAAAACTGCTGGACGGCTGCGTATGCTGCAGCAAAAAAAGCGAATTGGCCGGGTCGCTTGTCCTGCTGCTGCGGAAAAAGCCGGATGTTATCGTCATTGAACTAACCGGGGTCGCCAATCCCGAGGAAATCGCCGATGCGCTGACAGAACCGGAGCTGATCGGCAGCTTGGCATTACGGCAAATCGTTACCGTGCTTGACGCCGAATACGTGCTGGATTACAACAGTATTTTTTCTTCGGACAGGCAGCTCGTACGCACGCTTCGCAGACAAATCGAAACGGCCGACAGGCTCATCGTCAATAAAACCGATCTTGTCACTCCGTCGCTTCTGCAAAAAATCGAAAAAACCGTGCGTAAAATGAACGCACGGGCGCCGATTGCCTTCACATCGCATAGCCGCGCAGAGCTCGCCCCGCTGTTTGCCGGTATTAAACCGCAAACGCCGGCTGTCCCGGCTTCGTCTGCGTTGCGGTATAAACCGCTGCAGGTCGTCTCGCCTTCAGCCATATCGAAGGCCTCATCGCCACACACCGCCGGCACGGAGCAGCTGCACGAACATAACCGGTCGTATTCCCGCGTAAGAACGCTCACTTTGCCGGGACGGCTTGCAGAATCAAGCTCGCAAGCAAGCGTCGAAAGCTTTATGCGCCGCTGGAAACATCAGCTGCTGCGCGCCAAAGGTTACATCGTTTTCCCCCGCAAGCAGCAAACATATCTGATGCAATATGCCGGCAAACGAACATACTGGGAACCCGCAGCGTATTCAGGAGAACCTTATGTCGTGCTGATTGGCATCGATCTTGACGAAGCGGCGCTGGCGGACGCGTGGAACGCTCTTGTTTGACAAACGCCAGCCATTTATTTTATAGTTATTAATAGTAAAAATTACGTATAAGGAGTGTGGCTTTATGCCAATCGCTGAACAAACCGCCGACCCGCGCATCCCGGTCACCGTATTGACCGGCTTTTTGGGAGCGGGAAAAACTACGCTGCTGAATCATCTGCTAACCGCCAATCACGGTCAAAAAATCGCCGTGATCGTCAACGAATTCGGCGAAATCGGGATCGACAACCAACTGGTTGTCGGCGCGGACGAAGAAATATTCGAGATGAACAACGGCTGCATCTGCTGTACGGTGCGAGGCGACCTGATCCGCATTCTCAGCGAGCTGATGGCTGCCAAACAAGGCGGCGGCTCCCGCAAAAAAGTTAATTTCGACCGGGTGCTGATCGAAACGACCGGTTTGGCCGATCCGGCTCCGGTGGCCCAAACTTTTTTCGTTGACGAGCACATCGCGGATTTTTACAAATTGGACGCCATCGTCACGGTTGTAGATGCAAGACATGCCGATCAACACCTGGATGAAGGTCACGAAGCCCAAGAGCAGGTCGCTTTCGCCGACGTACTGCTGGTTAACAAAGTCGACCTCGTATCCGAGGAGCAGCTTGCACAGCTGGAACAGCGTTTGCAAACGATGAATCCGCTAGCCAAATTGTACCGGACGCAGCAGTCGGATATTGACGTACATAAGATCTTGGGCATTAACGCCTTCGACCTTGAGCAAAAGCTGGAACTTGAACCCGGATTTCTTGAAGAGGAGCACCACGATCACGACGACGAGGTGGCTTCGCTGTTTTTCCGGGAAAACCGTCCGCTTGATCTGAACAAACTGGAACGGTTCCTGCAAGTTTGGTTATCCGAGCACGGGGCCGATACTTTCCGTTATAAAGGCATATTGCACATTCAGGGCGTAAAGCAGCGCATCATATTCCAAGGTATTCACATGCTCTTCGCCTCTACACCGGACAAAGAATGGAAACCAAACGAAACGCCACGCAGCGAATTTGTCGTAATCGGCCGGAATTTGGACGAAGCGTGGTTCCGTCAACAGTTTGCAGCCTGCATTGCCGGATAAGATCTGAAAAAGGGACAGTCCCCCATATCATTTATTGGGGAACCGTCCCTTTTGCCGTTTCAATTTCCGGTTTTAGTTGCCGAGTGTCGAAAATTCTTCGGTATACGGGTATACGTACGGCGTTTTGGACGCCTTGATTTTTTCGATTTTAACGGCGTCGATTTTCATGATTTCATTATCGTTGTAGGTCGTTTTGTCGATTGTTCCCGATAATTTAACCCATGTATCTTTCGGAAAATTTTTGGCTAACGAAGATTCGACCAAAACGCCGTAAGGAGCGGCATCGGCCGAACAACACTGCATGGCCAGCCTTGAAACGACAAACTGTTCCGGCTTCATCCCCTCTTCACGGTAAACAAAACCGCTGATCTCCATCTTTTTGCCGACAAAACGGTCCATGTACAAATCCACCGAGGTGAGCAGCTCCATAAAGCCGCTTTCAGTTATAGAGATTTGATCATGTTTATACAATTTCATTGCCAGCTTAGCGTATGGCTCCATAAATTTGTCGGCCTTAAACATCTCCTGCAGCTTGGCGTCTTCGTTCGGGATTGCGGGCGGGCCTGCCGCTATTCCTTGGGAGTTTGCGCCTGCATCCTGCAAATCCGAAGCAGCCGATTCGGAAGGCATGGATTGGACCGCCAGCGAATCTGCGCCGGGTATGTTCGCATTGGCGCCTTGCGCCGCATTGCCTAATGCCGGCGTCCCGGCCTGCTGCGCGGGTTGTGACGCAGACTGCTGCGCTGGTTGTGACGCGGACTGCTTAACCGCTGCGTTTGCGCTCAAATTCATCCCTTTAACCGAGGCCAGATCGCTGCCCATCACCACATCCGGCAGCAGCAAGCCAAGCAGCAGGGGACTCGCCAGCAAGCCGTAAACGGCCGTATTCCGCATCAGCGACCGGGACGGTAAATGCTCGCAGTCGCATGTTGCGGTTTTCCCCACAACGGATCGGTAAGCCAGAAACGCTTGACATACCGCGATGACAAACAACGCAAGAGCGGCGAGTTTAACGTAAGGCATCATGCGGGGAGCTATGTAATAAACAAGTTTGTCCGCAGCCGCCAGATGCGCCACATAAAAGGAAAACCCGGCCATCACCGCAGCCCTCAGCACATAATGCCATGTTAAAGAACGTTCTTCTTCCATTCTGCCACGCTCCCTTGTCAGTTATTTATAAATTCGGCAGCAGATGCTCCGCTGCCATCGCCCCGCCCAACACGGTAACGGCGACAAGAACGGCCAGCAAACAGACAAACCGCGTTTTGAACACGGAAAACAACATCAAGGTGCTTTTAAAATCCAGCATCGGTCCGAATACGAGGAACGTCAGCAGCGATCCCGCGGAAAACGTGCCGATAAACGACGTGGCCACAAAAGCGTCGGACGTCGAACAAAGCGACAGCACGTAAGCTAGCCCCATCATGAAAATATGCGGCATTACCGCTCCTTGCCCAAGATGCACCAGATTGCCCCTCGGCAAAAAGGCTTGAATCGCCGCCGTGGCGACGGCTCCGAACATTAAAAATTTGCCCATCTCGATAAACTCGCTTCCGGCATGCTCCAGCATCGAAATCAGTTTACTGCGGTTGTGGCGATGCCCGTCATCCCGATCATGCTCATCTATGGAGAAGACCGCCGCACTGTGTTTAAGCTGATTTTTGCTTACAAAGGCGTAAACGATCAAACCCACGATCAGGCCGACCGCCAAAGCAAGCCCCATTCGGGCGTATACCATCTCCGGCCTGGTGCGGAATGCCGTGTAAGTAGCGGCGTATACGATCGGATTGACGATCGGTCCGACCAGAATGAAAACGACGCCGACGTATAGCGGCATGCCTTTGGCGATTAGACGCCGAATGACCGGAATAAGCCCGCATTCGCAAACGGGAAACAAAATGCCAAGCAAACAAGCGAACAATATGCCAAGCAGCGGGTTGCGGGGAACAAAACGCCTGACCCATTGTTCCGGGATCAAAGTCTGCATACACGAGGAAACAAGTACGCCAAGCAAAATAAAAGGAAAAGCTTCCAGCACGATGCTGATAAACATCGTTTTGAACGATTGCAGCGCCGTCAGGTCCGGCAGCGGGATGCGTGAAAATAAGCCGGGATCCATTGCCGCTAAGATCATCAGGCTGATCGCGGCAGTAAACGCAAGATGAATTCCCCACTGCGAAGCAATGGTCTTCACTATGTACCTCCTTACTGTTTGTCAAATTAAGTAATTCAAACCTTTAAGCATCGTTTTTGGACATCTCGAACACTTCTTATATTAACAGTAATATTTACAATTATCCATCCTGATTTTCCGGCGTTGCCATTGCCTGCAGATGCAAAAAGCCATTTCCCAGGCAATAAGGGAAACGGCTTTCTGTTCGGGTTGCATACTGCTACTGCGCTTGCTAAGGTTATGGCCGTGCGCCATCTGCTTGGTTCGCTTCAAGCACAGCCACCCGCGCAGCGGGCGGCGGCGTCTTCTTGCTTGTGCCTACTCCGATTTTTCCGATGACGTATTGGCTGATCGGGATCGGCTGCAACATTTTAACAACCAATATGGAAGCAAACAGCGAACCGGCCGAAAGAATGGCGATGTTTATAACCGGGTTATCGATCGGCATCCATTTGGACATCATTTTAAACAAAATCGCGGTAAAAAACGGATGGATCAAATAAATGCCAAACGAGTAACGGCTAATCCATACAAGAAAACGCGGCGGCTGCTTCAACCGCGAAGATAACCAAAACAAGGCGAGAATCATGGCCGTTGTAAAGAAAACCATATCCAATCTTTTAGAAGAAATGACTGTCAGGTAATTGAAGTGCAGCATGGCGTACAACCCCAGCGCCGAAAGAACGACAAATGCCAAGAGCAAGCCGCCGTAACGGGATAAAGCTTGTGAAAAAGCTTTATAATTTCTCCCTGCATAATACGCTACCGCAAAATAGAAAAGCCAGCCTGGAAAAGGAAACCAGTAAAGCTTATCCCAAATGTAGTAGGAAAACGGGATAGGCGGCTCCTTTACGAAGTTGAAGAAAGCCAGATACGCTAAATTAATAATAAGTGCTGCAGGTATGACCAGTTTAGAGGATAGACGATCTCTCACGTAGCGGTTAAATACTAAATGAAGCACGTAAAATTGAAAAATAATCAGGATGAAATATCCATGATATTCCCCAAGCAGCAAATGCCTCCATAAAAATTGAAAGAAATTAAGCAATAACGGCGTTTTTTCGCTCATCGACACATCAACGGCTTTCACTAACGCATAAAATGCGCCGAACAAAATATACGGCATCAGCAAATATTTCAGTCTGCCCTTCCAGAAGCTTTTCGGTGTGCTGGCCGGATAAGAAAAAGATAAAATCAGCTCGGAAATAAATACGAAGGTCGGCGTGCCGAAGGTAAGCATCAGCTTCAGCAGGTCAACGGCGTGCTGCCCTTCCGGAACCGTTCGGGTAACGGCATGGAGCAGCAAAATGCTGAGACAAGCCACACTGCGTAAGACAAAGGCTTCGTTAATTACAGGCCTGGCGTCTTTTGCGAGGTTCGTGCGAGTTTCCTGCATCTTTTTTCCCCCTCATCGATCATTTTAATTTGTCCAGCAAATTGAACATCGCTTGGGCACCCTCTGCCCTGCTAGTAGATCCCTTCGGGTCGAACATTCCGCTATCCTTGCCTTGAAGCAGCTTTAGTTCGGCAGCTTGGAGTATAAACGGCTGAGCCCACGAATCCGCTTTCGGGAAATCCTTAAATAAGCTGCCGTTTGCCGAACCTGCCGCGGCGGAGCCTTTCTTATAGGAATACGCTCTGACCAGCATAGCGGCCATTTCCTGTCTTTTGACCTGCTCGTTTGGTTCGAAACGAGTATCCGTCATTCCGGATACGATTCCGGCCTCCGCAGCGGCTGCAACCTCGCTGGAATACCAGGAGCTTGCCGGCACATCGGTAAATTTCGCTTTGGATGCCGATTTCAGCCCCATCGTTCTCGTCACCAGCGCGCAAAATTCAGCACGTGTCATTTGCCGGTCCGGCGAAAAACGCCGGGCGCTTGTGCCTTCTACGATATGGCGATCGGTCAACTGCTCAATGACGTTATAAGCCCAATGATCACTTGGCACGTCCGTGTACGATACTCCGTATTTCTCCGCGGACAGAGGAATTCTGAACGTCTGGCCCTCTTGTATGTTATATTTATAACCTTTGGAGAAATCATTAGGGTCGCTCCATTCGCGAATGAGTGTTACATTTCCTAAGCTGACGGTCAAATGGCTGGCGTCCGTCCTTTCGATTCCTTCTATGCGATATGCGCCGTTGCGCGCTTGCGGTCCGGGCCGTTTGCCGTAATCGTTGTCCACATAAATGTATTTGCCGACCAGCGACTGGACGTTAAGTTCCGGCGGAACGGCTTCGGTCAACTCCAAAGTCATGCTGTTGCGGTCGGACAACTCTTTCGTGAAGCTGGTTACCTTTCCTTGCAGCGCGCTGCGAATGCTTTTTAAACCGGATCCGCTTACCGGGCTAATGAACTCCCCGTCTCCGATGTAGCTGTACTCCGGCTTCCCGTTAACCTCCGAATAAACGCCGAAATACCCTTTGATAACAAACTTGTTGTAAACGGTATACGTTTTGTCCGGATTTAATGTACTGAACACGTAGTCGGTGCGGCCATTGTATAATGTGATTCTCATCGCCCTGGCTTCCATGCGGGACACTTCCTTACCGTCTGATGTGACGGGCAGCTCGTCGATGTATTGAATGCTGCTGTTTTTCATATACGGTTCGATGACGGAAGTAAATACGGTGCCCAAATCTTTCCCGCTTCGCTTCACCAGAAGGAAATTCAGACGATCGGGGTTGCCGGTCCGGTTCTGCGGCGGTACCCCTGTCGCAAGTGCGGCTTCGCTGTAATCCCCGGACATGGTTAGCTTGAGATGAACATCCCGGCTGTCGTTATCGACTTTCCAATCCACGCTAAAATCGCTGCGGGGCTTGCTGTCGCGTGATACATCGGTTAAATAGTCATAACCGCTTGTCGAATTATTGTTATAGCCGGAATCGGCATAACCTACCTGCTCGCCCGCATAAGTCCCCCCGGATTGCTTGTTCAAATTTAATCCGTTTGTTGTTACTGTCCCTCCCAGCCCGTGGAAACTGTAAAGCTGTTCATCCCCCCCTTGAACCCGGAAAAAGTCGACGATATACGAGTTCGTCTCATCGATCTTGATCATGGCCGATGTTCTGCGGTATTGGCTGATCTTCGGATAAGCGTTAGGCGCCGCGATATCCATCCATTTGACACGGTCCGTATCGTCAAAATGATACGGTACACCGACCCACGATTTGCGCGTTTGTTCCGAAGCGTTAACGACAACCGTGTTATGGCTGATCGTGTTCCTTTCCCACAAGTGCCGCAATGGATTTTCATCCACATAAGTGACATAACCCATATCCGGAGCAAGGTCCAAGCCGAATGCGTGAATGCCTAGGTTTAATGCGTCGCTGTGCGCATGCGCGGTATTGTTCCTGCCGTAATACATCCAGATATCCCGCTGCAAATCCGGCGTCCCTTTTTGCGAAGGACTGACGGTATCTCCGTCTCTGAGCACGGAAAGCCCATAACCTGTTTGGTTTACGCTTTTGAGCTGGAGCGTGCCCTGCTCATCGATAACGCGGCTAATCTCGTTGATGACCGAGTCGGGATCGGCCGAAAATATATCGCCATGCAATCTTTTTAGCGAATTTCCGTTTAGAAAATATGCCGCCTGAGCAAATAGAGGGTCTCTAAACCTGCGAAAAGCTTCCACAAGGACAGATTTGTCGAGGAATAATTTCTGATTGCCGATCGACCCCGAATCTCCGATATTGGCCGTATATTTGCCGACCATCGTCATTTCAACGAACGCGCTGAACATTTTTTTGAATTTGGCATTGTTGTATAGGTCGTAGTCTTTGGCCCGGTCGTAACCGTCCAGCACATCAGCCAGTTTGGCCATGCTGGTCAGCCAGATCCGATTATAATTCGCCGACGATTCGTTGCCGTACCCGTCTTCATCGACAACTTGAATAAGGGTCCGGTTAATATCTCCTCCCGTGACGCTCCATGTGCCGTCCTTAGATTCGACTAACCCTCCCGTTTTGAACGCAAAATCGATCATTTGCCGGCTCAAAACCGGATCATCCAGCACAACCGCCGCCATAATCAGCACATTTTGATAGGAAGCAAAGTTGCCTTCGGTTTGCGCTTTTTGTACAGAAGGATATATTTGACGCAGCAGTCCGTCCTCGATATTTTTTTTAATGCCGTCCGCCGTCGATTTGAGCGGGCCCAGCCCGTATTGCTTCGCTTTACTGCTGAGAAAGGATACAAAATCGGCTTGATCGTTCCCCATCTCCGGGAAAAAAGCGTCATAGCTGCTGACTATGTCGCCCATTACTTCAGCGTCCATAATGGATCCCATCATTTTGCCCTGACCGGTAAAACCGTGGGCATTTTTAAATCCGTCTTCCCATTTATAGGCGGAAATATCCAAATCGGGATATACATCCGCGATACGGTCCAGCATCACAATTCCTGCGTAAGCATAACGTTTATCTCCGGTATACAAATACGCATCGCGAAGCGAGACGAGACCTCCCGCGACAAAGTCATCCCACAAGGTCCAATGGTTATAATAAGCGACAAACGTATATTTGTTTCCGTTATCGTCAACCCAGCCGTTGCCGTCGTCTACGCCCCACTTTTCCCCTTTTTCGGGATAAAGCTTGTTCACAAGCAGACTTTTATCGGCAAGCTTAGGCTGAAAATTACCGCGCTGGTCCAGGCCGCTGTTGTAGTAAGCCTGAAAGTCGTTTGTCGGAAACTTGTATCCGCTGACGGGATCGGTCAGCTTCCATGTATCTTGAAAGTGATCCCGCTTATACGGATAAGGACCGAATTTATCGACTGCTTTCCCTGATACGGGACTGCCTACTTCCTGATTGACGGCATACGCCCGCGGCACGTTTTGTGTCGTGATGGAGCTCCAAATAAACTCGTAGCCGGCCTTTACGTATTTATCTGCCGCCGCGACCGCTGAATCACGCATCGATTTCGCCCAATCGTACCGCTGCACATTTTGCCTGGCGGCTGCAACTTTTTCCGGGGTATAATAGGTGCTTCTTGTTTTGACGCTGCCTCCGCTGCTTTTGGTTTCGGAGGAAGTGGCGGTATCGCGGCTCCAAATTGGACTACACTGTAAAAATAATAAGCAAACGGTCAGCATGGACATGATGATAAACCTTTTTCTTCGGATTAAGTAATTCCACACAGCTTTCACTCCAATTCTTCACCGCAATAATCTGCCTTAGCAGTATATCCATCCCGGCTATCGAAAAAACGACGAGACAGACCCATCTTTCCTGTTTCGCACAGGAGCGATGGGTCATTTCTTCATTAACCGCTGATCTGCAATGATCCTGAAGTTGCTTTTCTCATTTCGGGCGGGTTCTGAAAATGTTTTCGGCCACATGCCATATTTGCAATCACCCAAACGGTGCGTGCGATAATGGCAAGGTCATACAGGATCCCCGCCTGATTCACATATACATTTTCCAATGAGAGTTTGACCGGCAGAAGTTTCTCGGCGTAGGTTTTCTCGACATCGTGATCCGACAAATAAAGATGGCCGTGGGTGTAATTGTACAAGCTTCCCGGGCTTGTCAAGCCGGGTCTGACACGCAAGGTCGCAAGCTGCTCCTCCGAATAATGCCGTTTGACTATATCGGGATCTTCCGGCCTTGGCCCTACTAAAGACATTTCCCCCCTTAACACATCGTACAGCTGAGGCAGTTCGTCAATTTTAAGCCGGCGCAGCCATCTGCCAAGCGGAAAAACGCGATCGTCTTTGACAGCGGTGATCAGGGTACGCCGATGATCCTGCTGGACATGCATCGAGCGAAATTTGTGCATGACGAACATTTTGCCGTTCAAGCCGACACGCTTAGCGCGGTAATAAACAGGACCGGGGCTCGTCAGTTTAATCCCGATGGCGGTCAATAAAAAAAGCGGTAAGCAGATGACTAAAACTGCCGTGGAAACCCCTACGTCAAAGAGGCGTTTGGCCATCGCGGCATACCCTCCTGACGGTCATAAATACCTCGGAGGCATCCATGCAGCATTGGTTTCCCCAAGCCAGCGCCTTGTTCTCCAAAGCCTTGAGCGAGCGGGGATGCGGGTATTCGCGCAGCTCGCTTTTATAACAAGCCATTGCATTTAATTTCAATTGAAGTGTGCTTGATACATCCACCCACGTGTCCGGGACGAAGGAACGCGGATACGCCCATTCCGTGCTGCTTGCAGTATCAAAAGCATATACGGCTTCGATACATGTCTCCGTTGGCCTCGTAGCAACCAGAATCGCTTTAAACAAAATTTCATGATCCCGGTTGATATCACCGCCGTATTGGCACAGCACGATTCGGGGCTGAATTTCTTCGACGATTTGTTCAAGCGGCTCAATGATATCGGTCAACGTAAAGCTGTCTAACTTCTGGTCCGGGAAACCGAGAAGGCGGATATCTTTAACTCCGAGAATATCCGCCGCAGCGCGCATATGCGCGCGTTGTCCGACCCCTTCGGCTCCATACCGCAGCGATTCTCCCTCACATACTACAACGCTTGTCACCGGAATTCCGGCCTTGGTATACAGAGCTACCGTTCCTCCGCAACCAAGCAGCTCATCGTCCGGATGGGCGGCGATGATAAGCACTCCCCCTTTGCTGCGACTACCGAGATTGCTCATTAAAAATTCCCTCCAATTGAAGTTCGTGTACATTTCCGCCGGTAAACTCATCGCCGTCCGCTGACTCCAATTCATGGATAATGACGGCACCTTCCCCGCAAGCAACCACATATCCGCAGCTTCTAGGCTGAGGACTATATACCGGACCGACGATTTGGCCGGGCTTCGCCCCCGCCCCGCAAGGCGCTGGGAGTTCCGTACAGCCCCAGATGGTCCATTTCCTTCCGTTCAGCGAACTGAACGCCCCCGGATACGGTTTGGTTAATGCGCGAATGAAATTGTAGATTTGCCTGCTGCTTTGACTCCAGTCAATTGCTCCGTCCTGCGGCCGGCGGCGGGGCAATACCGGCTCGTCGCAATCAGACTGAATGGCTCCGGTTTTCCGGCCTTCGCTCAAGCGGGGAATCAATTGGGTAATCATGACCCGATTGGATTCCGCCACTTTGTCATACAAAGTGGCGCATGTATCGTATAAAGTAATGGGAAACGGCATCTGGTCGATGATATCTCCTTCGTCCACGCCGTCATTCAGCCACATCAGCGTATTGCCGCTGATCGTCTCTCCCTTGATCATGGCCCAATTGATCGGAGCGCTTCCCCGATTATGAGGCAAAAGCGAAGCATGCGCGCCGATCATGCCGATCTTTACGCTGGAAAGCGCCTCGCGACGTATAATTTGGCTCCAGCCGATAACAAATACGACATCAAGGTCCAAGCTTCGGAGTAAAGCTACCGATTCTTCATCGTTAATGTTGCCCACCTCGTAATACGGGATCCGGTAGCGCTTGCAAAGCGCCTTGTACCGATTGGAACCGCCGCTTCGTTTGGCCATCAAGTCCTCACGCAGCGTAATAAACGCTTGTATCGGAATGCCTTCTTCCAGCAGACCCCAAAAAGCGGGGACGCCTTCCATATGAAATCCGATCCAGCCGATTCTAGGTAATGTCCTTGAAAGTTTAACCAATGTCATACCATCACCAACCTGATCTAACGTAATTATTGTTTGAATGCGTTATACGATGTTTGCGACAAAAAATACGGCATGGAGCATTCCGATTGTTTTCAATAATTTCCTTTTAATTCCCATGACGCTCAATTTCAAAACGCTCTGGTTATAGTTGGCCGGCATTGTATCCCGATCCCAAGCGTATGGATTTCTTTTATTCGAAATACTGTACTGCAATCCAAAAAGACCGGATATTTTATCGGCATGTTCCCTAATCAACCGCTGCTCCATCTCATGTGTTGGCCTTGCGCCAAACGGATAAGCCAGAACGTCGATGTTACTTTGCAGTGTCGAGCTTAAATGATCTATGGAACCTAGTACTTCCTCTTTTAATTCTGCGTAACTCAAACGATCGCAAAACGGATGGGTTTTCGTATGCGCACCGATATGAAAGCCGTTATGTTGAAGTTCCTTAATCTGCCCAACCGTTAAATAAGGCCGGTTTTCCGTCAGCCATTCGGAAATCGGTTCAAGCCCGGCCATCTCCCAAAGCCTGTCGCTTAACATTTCCTTGTGCTGCATACTCCAATCGAAATAACTCCATGTAAGCAAATCTTTAGTGCCCGCCGGAGCGGCCAGTCGAAATTCCCTTGCCAAGCGGTTCATCATACTGTAAAGTTTGGCCGGCTCCAGCTTGTTTTGAATATGCATGACCTTATTTCTCCACATCAGCTGCTTGTTGTCTAAACAATTGCTTGTTACAAAAAATGTGGCGGTTACTTTTTCTTCGGCAAGAATAGGCGCTGTTACCGAGTAATCTTCGGCAAATCCGTCGTCGGTTGTGATGGACAAAGCACGGTGCAGCTTATCTCCTTGTTTAATCCTCTCCAAAGCTTCCTTAACGGAAATAATCTCGTAGTTGTTTTTCAAATAACGTATTTGCTCGCGAAAAACGTCTGTTGTAATATTCGGCGGATAATAGCTTGTTGAAACATCCTTAACCATGTGATAACAGACCATGCGAATGTTTCGGTGATGTATTTTGTGAAGAACCGATTGCAGCCCGCGGAATTTTACAAAATATTCGGCCATTTTCATAATCGCCCCATCGGGGTATACACTTCCTTTGATTTGTATTAACTTCATTATATGATACATTATGTATCTTTTCAACTAAGTTTTTGAAGCGAAATGTTCCTTTTCGTAACATCATGTTCAAGCAATTTATCGATGAGTTCTTCTATATAAGGCCTCACATTACTCCCTGCATGAGGATGCTGCCCGCTGTGTACGTTTTGTATAAAATCCTCCAACACCTCCAGCAAATCCCCCGGTGTCAAATTCGCCAGCATCGTTTCCAACTCCCTCTTATTTACGAGAACTCGTTATCTTTACCATGCTCGTTATGCAATCGATAATCCGGAACATCTCGTTATCCGTTAAGTTGGAGCCAGAAGGCAAACAGATGCCTGTTCGAAACAACCTTTCGGCAACGTGTTCGTTCTCCTTGTGAGGGTAGTATGGATAACGTTCGTATAACGGCTGCATATGCAATGGCTTCCAAACCGGGCGGGACTCGACATTACGTTCTTCCAGCGCCTCGACGACTTGACAAGCGGTAAACCCGGCCTTTGCAGGGTCAATCGTTAACGAAGTCAGCCAACGGTTCGAACGGCCATAAGACATCTCCGGCATGAATTCAAGACCGGGAATCGAAGACAGATGTTTGTAATATGTAGCAAACACATGCCTTCGGGCCTGAACCCGTTCCTCCAAAACCTGAAGTTGTCCTCTTCCGATCCCTGCCAGAACATTGCTGAGACGGTAGTTGTAGCCCAATTGGCTGTGCTGATAATATTTAGCCGGATCTCTGGCTTGCGTCGCCAAAAATCGGGCACGCTCCAGCGCTTCGAGATCATTCGAAATCAGCATTCCCCCACCCGAAGTTGTAATAATTTTGTTCCCGCTGAACGAATAAGCTCCGAATTTTCCGAATGTGCCGCTTGCTTTGCCGTTATAGGTGGCACCCAGCGACTCCGCCGCATCCTCGATCACCGGCACATCGTAACGGCTGCACAGCTCCAATATGGGCCGCATATCCGCACTTTGCCCGTAAATATTAACTACAATTACCGCTTTAGGGCGTTTCCCGTTGCGTAAGGCGTCTTGCAGCGCTCTTTCCAGCGCAATGGGCGACATATTCCAAGATGCCGGCTCCGAATCGATAAACACAGGTTCAGCGCCTTCGTACAATATCGGGTTGGCACTGGCGATAAACGTCAACGATGAGCAGAATACCAAATCACCCGGGCCGACATTCAACAAACGCAATGACAAATGGATGGCCGCTGTGCACGAACAAAGAGCCACCGCTCCTTCCGCACCGACATATTCAGCCATTTCTTGTTCGAACAGGTTGACATTAGGACCCACAGATGAAATCCAGTTCGTTTCGAAGGCTTCCTCTATGAATCCCCACTCATGCTTCCCCATATGGGGCGGAGATAGATAAATCCGATTATTCGTACTGGTCATCCCCAACTCTCCTAGCATTGTTTATTTACACGCGATAAACTGGAAAATAGCTTCCTTGTTCTTCTATGCCAAGCCGTTCGACGATATACTGATATGCCTCTGGATTCCTTACCATTTTGCCTGTGTAAAAATCATTTGCCTCTGTTTCGTCAAAGCTTTTTTTAAAGCGATATAAATTGTCGTTCCCCGATGATCCCCCACCCAAATGCAAATACCGGTATCCTCTCGATTTGGCCCATATCGCGGCATGATGCACAAGCAGATTAATGGGAGCCAGCCTAAGATAATCTTTATCGGACCCCATCAAGTGATAATGGACAAACTGGTTGTAATGCATGAACAAACATGAAGCAATCGTCTGATCACCAAGCCTAATTTCGATAAGTTCGATATGACCGTTCAGATCGGCTATCGTATCGTGAAAAAAGCTGCGGGGGAAGTAGTAGTAATCGCTTGCTTGTTTTTTATCCATCGTCTTGTAATAAAGACTTAACAGCGAATCGATCTCGTTTATAGGCGAATGCTTTACGGTAAGTCCTTCCTTCAGAGCTTTTCGGATCCGGTTGCGGTTATCCCGGCTGTACCTGCCTTGAATTTCCGATTCGCTTGCTGTCAGATCGATATGTATGGTGTTTCTATTGAAAGCCGGTTCGACGGCAGTATAGTCGCGATGATTTTGCAGAACCGGGTGAAACCGGACGAATTCCGCGATGATCCGTAATTCCCCGCAAGCTTCCGCAAACGCCTTTGAAAATCTTCGGAATAAGTCTTGTCTTTTCCCTGTCTCTTTTACATTCGTAATGGGTCCGCCATACCCGTAAGGCGTCGTTATATCATATAAATCTTCTCTTAAGTCAAGCTGCCGAACAGCGGGCAGGTCACCCACCTTCCGCAGCAGAAAAGGATAACAAACGAAATCGTTTCCTTCCCGGTAAACAAACATTTGAGCTTGCCCTTCTCCATTTTTTTCGTAAATTTTGCAGTACTCGGGTGTAAAGTAGATGTCCGCATCGGGAATTTGACCGATATACTCATTCCATTCTCCGCTGTTATGGACAATGCGAGATTCGTTAAACATGATACGTTCAGAGCTCCTCCCTAACTTTTCACCTTATTTGTGAGCAGACATGGAACAATAAATTTTCCCAGATGGAGTGACAAAATATGCAGGTTCGTGGCCGGGAAATTGAAACGCCCTTACCCGGTTCCACAATTGCTCCTGGCACAGGCCAGGATGGATCGCTTTGTACTTCAGCACTTCCTTGGAAGTGTACGTTAGGCAATGCAGATCTTGTTCATCCGTAAGCTGCTGCTGCGGTCGGCCTTGGAGGTCCCCCGATATAATGCGAAGAAGATGAGCCTGGATGAGTTCAAGCCCAAACCGGTTGCTTTGTTCAAACAAATCAAACACGGTATCGTCCGGACCGATCGGGAAACGCCGCTCGGCAAGAATGTCTCCGGTATCTATGCCGCAGTCCATCCAATGCAGCGTAGTGCCGTAATGATTCCGGCCCTCTACTATCGCCATAGCGTCGCACATCGATCCCCTCATTTCCGGTAAGGGTGCCCCGTGTAAGTTGACTACTCCCAGCCGAAAGCGGCTCAGGTGAGAAGCTCTTAAAATGTGGTGAAACCTCACGCTTAAACCGATGTCGGCGTTCATCGACAACACATCGTCCATCGTCAACAGCGGGACTCCAAGAGTTGGCGCGACGTCCTGCATATCTCTGTCGCTTACGGTTCTGCGCCAAACCGACTTCGGGGCTCTGGTGCAGACGACTCCAAGCACACGCAAGCCGGGCTGCCCCAGCAGCCATTCCAGGCAATCAACCGCTACACCTAATGATCCGAATAAAATAACCGAGGTCTCCCGTTCATGCTCCGTTTGCGGTTTTTGCGGCATGTCTCGAACCTCCCCTTTCGATATCCAAATCCTGCAGCTCAAGACTCGGATAATCGGCAACATTTTCACGTCTGCATACTTTCAAAAGGGATTTCGCCAAAATTTCCATATCCAGCGCGAAGGACCATCTCTCTACGTAATCTGCATCCATCTCCAGCCTGATGCTCCACGGCAGCTGATTTCTGCCCGATATTTGCGCAAGTCCAGTAATTCCCGGCCTGATGGAAAAGCGGCTTTTTTCCCTTTCGGTGAAATACGGAATATACCGCATCAGCAAAGGCCTAGGTCCAACCAAACTCATCTCCCCCAATAACACGTTAAATAACTGCGGCAGTTCATCCAGACTCAAGCGCCGCAGAAACAACCCAAGGCGGGTAAGCCGAGCTTCATCGGGAAGCAGCTCGCCGCGAGAATCCCTTTGTTCCGTCATGGTGCGGAATTTATAAATCCAGAAAGGTTTCATATGCAGTCCGGGGCGCATTTGCCTGAACAAAACCGGAGCGCCGATCTTCCAGTAAATCAGCAAAGCGACAGCAATCATGACAGGACCAAATACAATCAGCAGGGTGACCGCCGCGACAAAATCGAATATACGCTTCATAGGTTTACCTTGTACCGGACGCCTTCCCATACCCGGTTGATGTCGTCCAGCAAATTCTCCTTCGGATTCGCCCTCCAGTGTCTGGGGTGGGAAAGGAAGTAAATCACGTGCTGCCCGCCCTGAATCGCGTCAAACGGTGATGTCGGCTTGTAAAATTTCGGATAAATCATATCCGAGTGGCGGCTGGTTACATATTTCATAAACGAATCATCGTACACTTCCAATTCGATGCCTAAGCTCTCTCTCAAAGCTTTGTTCTGCAGCAAGGCATGGTTGCTGAGGCCAAGGATCCGGTTCACAAAGTCCCCGTGTGAAGCTACAATCTCCATAGGCAATCCTGTTGACCGCCGTAAATGAATTAAATTGTCGGCAAATAATCTCTGAATTCTGCCCATATGGACGTTTACAGCTTCCTTGGATTTATATCCGCGCAACTTGGCATCCGAAGCGATTTCCTCGTAATGGTAGCTCGCTTCGCTCCCTCCGGCTTCAATCTCCTTCATCAGTTCGAAGTCCAGTGTGGACAACCGGAAATAATAAGATGCCGGAACTCCGAGCTCCTGCTCAATCTCCCACATGCACCTTGTTACGGATAAATCCGTGTCGATATCATGACGGTTGATAAAATATTTTTGCTCCGGCCGAACGCCTCCCGCTTGGATGAGCCGCCAAAACGATCGGATGGAATGCATCTCGTAGCCGCGATTCTGCGCAGTGAGCAGCATTTCCCGGTATTCATTTAACCGGGACGGAAGAAAGAAATCGGAATAAATTCGGTTTCTTATTGAAGCCAACATGCAAAACGTCCTCCTAGACTAACTTGTTTGGATAAAGGATACCCTTCGTACCATTCCAGCATATGGTCGACAATATCCCGCGTCGCCCGGCCGTCTCCATAAACGTCCGATTTTACAGCCGGAATTCCGCTTCGAGCGACAATCGCCGATAAATCATCCCGCAGCGGGTCGACCAAAACGTTCCAGCCCCCTGACAGCGTTTCTGTCCATTCGGTTTCCGAACGAAGCGTAAAGCAGGGCACCCCGGCAAAATAAGCTTCCTTCTGCACTCCGCCGGAATCGGTAATAATGCCTTTGGCGTGACGTTCCAGCTGCAGCATCGCCAAATAGGAAACCGGCTCGATCAAGCGAATATGCGGCGATTGGGCCAGTTCAGCCGCAAGCCCCATTGTTTGCAGCCGGTTCAACGTTCTGGGATGAAGCGGAAGCAGCAGGGGCGTCTCCAGCTTAATGAAAGCCTCCACTATTGCTTTCAGCCGTATAGGATCATCTGTATTTTCCGCCCTGTGGATAGTCGCCAGATAGTATTCTTCCCGGACCAAACCAAACGTCTCGGGCGTATACGCATCTTTCGATCTGGACCAATAATAATTTACCGCATCCAACATCACATCACCCACCTGCAGCACATTGCGGGTAATTCCTTCGCTGCGAAGATTTCGCACAGCCGTATCGGTAGGAGCAAATAAAACGTCCGAGATGTGATCCGTCAGCTTTCGATTAATTTCCTCAGGCATCTTCGGGTTAAAGCTTCGCAACCCCGCTTCAATATGAAAGAGGGGGATATGTAATTTGGATGCTACTAATGCTCCTGCCAATGTGGAATTGGTATCTCCGTAAACGAGCACTCCATCGGGGCATTCCTTTATGAGCAGCTCTTCTAATCCGGATATCATAGCTGCCGTTTGCTTTCCATGGGTTCCAGACCCAACCCCCAGATTGTAATCCGGTCTTGGCAGTTCCAACTCTTCAAAGAAAACTCCCGCCATCTTGTAATCGTAATGCTGCCCCGTATCCACCAGCACCTCATGAAACTGTTTGCGCAATTCACGTGAAACCGCAGCCGCTTTCACGTATTGAGGGCGGGTCCCGATAACCGATACGATTTTTCGCACGAAACTCCCTCTTTCTACAGTGGTTCAAAGCCCCCGGGTAAGCGCCGTTCCGTCTTCCCGCACCGCCGAAAGCAATGTTTCCGATAAGATATTCCATGAATGATGACTCACGACATATTCCCTTGCCGCCTGGCCCATTCGCTTTGTTCCCTCCGGGTTTGCGGCAAACTCGATAAGTTTGCCGGCCAAATGAACGGGAAATTGCTCTTTGATCACAACTCCGCCCCCTGAACGTTCGATGTCGCTGTTTTCCGTATCGCAAAGCAAAATGACGGGAAGCCTTGATGCCATATAGTCGTACAATTTATTCGGGCTAATCCCCCATTTAAACACGGGCGAATCTTTCAGCGGCAGCAGCCCCACATGCACCTGCTGCAAAATAGCGGGAATCTGCTCCTTCGGAACGGGTGGCATCAACGTAACATTCGTCAAATGCTCCCGTCTCTTGCGCTCCGTCAAACGCTCCTTTTCAGGACCGTCTCCGATCAACAAATAGTGGATTTGCTCATTTCCCTCTTTTGTGATCTTGGCCGCATCCAATACGGCGTCCAGATTGTTGGCTAAACCGTGAGCACCGGTATATGCGGCGATATATTTTCCCGCATGCTGCCGGAACCACAGCTCATATTCCGCCGGCAGCTTGCCGGAGTGCCGGTCGTGCCTCGCCAAATCGATTCCGTTGGGAATGTGGACGATTTTACACGGATCTATGCCTTTTCCCTGAACGTAACCCACCGCATGCTCGAACAAAACGATGATCCGGTCGGCATTCCGGTATAAATAAAGCTCCAGCTTGCTTAGCAGCCATACTACCGGATTCGAGCGGGAAACTTTCCCCAAATCGATTAACGTTTGCGGCCATAAGTCTCTTTCCTCAAAATAAAATTTGCAGCCGTACCGTTTGGCCAGCAAACAACCGACCAGCGCCGCGAAAGGATGCATCAAGGAACCGATGATGAAATCCGGAGATTCCCCGGTTTTCTTAAGCCCCATGTAAGCCCTGTAGGAATAAGTGAGCATGTTCATCACTCGTCGCAGCCCGTTATTCCGGTAAGCCGTCGTCTTCAGCCAAATAAACTTTACTCCGTCATGTGTTTCCACAAGCGAATAGCCGTTTCGGTATTCTTTTTTCTCCTGCCGGGTAATGTGCTCGAACGAGGAAGCGCATATCGTCACGTCGTATCCTTTTCCAGCCAGTTCTTTAGCGATATCGAAATGCCGGGTGCTGGTGCCTTTTGCCGTTGCGTAGTGGTTTAATATCCAAATTTTCGCGGACATCTTATTGGCTCCTGAGCAGCTGCTCCTCGGGGACATTACGCAGCTTCCTGGCGGGCACGCCGAGCACCAGTTCTCCCGCTTTCACGTCCCTGCTGACGACGCTGCCCGCCGCGACCGCCCCGTCTTCCTCCACCACGATACCAGGCAGCGTAATGGCGTTGGCTCCGATTCTTGCTCCGTTTTTCAACGTGACACCCTTCATATGGGCAAAACGTTCTTGAGTCCGGCCCATGTAATTGTCATTGCTCGTCACAACACAAGGAGCTACGAACACGAAGTCCCCTAGGCTGGAGTAAGCGGTAATATAACAATTCGTTTCCAGCTTGCACCTCGAACCGACCTTGCAGTCATTTTCAATGGAAACGCCGCGACCGACAATCGTACGTTCACCCACGGTGACACGTTCGCGGATGGTGGCCAAGTCGGCGACAAACACGTCATTTTCCAGAACGGCCCCGGCGTAAATAATGGAAGAACTGCCGATCGTGCAGCCGCTGCCGATTACCGCAGAGGGAAGCGCGGCTTTGGGTTGCTTTAATATCGAGTTTTTGGCCTTTGCCGGCTGCTTGCCGATAATCGCATGATCTTGGATGGTGACGTTGTTCCCGATCTTTGTGCCTTCATAAATAACGACATGGTGGCCGATCGTCACATTTTCCCCGATGCTGACGTTCATCCCGATGACGACGTGTTCCCCCATGACCACATGCTCGTTCATTTTTTGCTGCTCCATAAGTACCCACTCCCACAACTTTACTTTGTCTTCCAATGCCGTCACCCCATTAAATCGGCGAATTTTTTCGCGAGCACATTATAATCATGCCGCTGCAAAACATACTTTTTGGCCTGTTGGCCCAGTTTTCTGCGCTCATATTCGCTTAAGTCCAGAAGCTGGCGCACCGCCCGTTCGATCGCTGCCGGATCCTCCGGAGGGATGCTGATTCCGCCGCCGCTTTCCTTAACCGGGTCGTTCCCCGCTTCCAACGCGTTAATAATAGGCTTGCCGGCCATCATATAATCCATCAGTTTATTCGGACTTACCCCAAACCGATAAAGCGCCGTCCGTTTAAAACCGATATACAGCGCATCCATGCGGCTTAATAACTGGGGCACCGATTTTTTCGGAACCGGAGGCAGGAAGATCACATTGTCCGCTCCCAGTTTTTCCGCCAGCTCCTGCAGCTTCGCTTTATCCGGTCCTTTGCCGACCATCACCAGCTTAACCGGCAAGGTCCGAAGTAACGGGGCTGCCTGAATGAAATAGTCCAGCGCATTCGCCAGTCCGTGTGAGCCTACATAACCAATAATAAAATTCCCGTCTGCCCGCAGCTGCTTTAACATCGTATTGTGGTCTTCCGGGATCTTCTCGGCTGCGTCCCATTCTTCCGTATTAATTCCGTTGGGCACATAGGAAAACTTATCCGGAAGCATCCCATGCGCGACCATATGGCTGTCCGCCTTCGGCAGCATGGAAACGACTTTATCCGATACCCGGTATGCGTAATTTTCCGCCCATTGAAGCAGCATCATAAAAGGATGCTTCGGAGAAATTCCGCCGAGTTCGATCGGCGTCAGCGGCCATAAATCATGGACCTCGAACATCAGCTTGGCTCCGGCTTTATCCGCTATTTTTTTGGCGGGAATTACGTCCAAGGGATAGGTCGACGAAGCGATCACCACATGGGGCTTCAATTGCGATGACAACCTGGATCCGTATTGCAGCAGCTTGGATACAAAAGCAAACATATTGAGTACGCGTTTGGCCCCGTTCCCTTCATAACCCGGCGTCTTCAGCCATATGTATGTGATTCCGTCCACTACCTCACGGGTGATGGGGCCGTCCAACCGTGGAGCCTGTGTGCGCAAATGGGAATGGGATGCGGCGACAATCGTCACCTTATGGCCAAGCTCCGTCCATTTGCGGGCCATATAATAAGGACGATATTCCATACCGTGTTTAACCGAACCTGCATAATGGTTAATAAGCAATATATTCATAGACAAGGATCCTTTTTCCCCTATTTGCGATTTTCCGCAGTAATCCGGTTGACCTGTTCAATCACGTATCGGATTTCTTCCTCCGACATGCTTGGATATAAAGGAAGTGAAATCTCCGCTTCATAAGCAGCCATGCATTCCGGGTAGTCTTCAAGGCGGTAGCCCAATCTGCGATAATAAGGATGCTGAGGCACCGGTATAAAATGTACGCTTGTTCCGATTCCTGCTTCTTTCAGCAATTCAATCATTTCGCTTCGGGTGATGTTGACCATATGTTCCTTTAAGCGAATGACGTACAGATGCCAGGCGTGCCGGTGTTCGGCCGAATCATGCGGCAAAATTAACGTATCGTTATGCGCAAAAGCTTCGTTGTATATTTTGGCATATGCTTCGCGTGTCTCCTGCATATTAACCAACCGGCGAAGCTGGGTAATGCCCAAGGCGGCTTGAATATCCGTCATGTTATATTTAAATCCCGCATATTCGACTTCGTAGAACCAGGAACCTTTGTCCGAATAACGATTCCAGGCATTCTTACTCATGCCGTGCAAGCTCATGACCCGAATCCGGTCGGCAAGCTCGGGATCGTTCAGCGTAATCATCCCGCCTTCGCCGGTCGTTAAATTTTTGGTGGCATAAAAGCTGAAGCAGGTAATATCCCCGATGCTTCCGACCATCCTTCCCCTGTATTGCGTATGGACCGCATGCGCCGCATCTTCGATAACCTTCAGATTATGCCTTCTGGCAATATCGAGAATGGGATCCATATCACATGGATAGCCGGCAAAATGTACCGGAATGATCGCTTTCGTTCGCGGTGTGATCGCTTGTTCCAACAAATTCGGATTGATATTCATTGTGACAGGGTCGATATCGACAAATACCGGCTTGGCCCCGCATTGTATGATCGTATTGGCGGTCGAAACAAACGTATACGGCGTCGTAATGACTTCGTCCCCAGCCCCGATGCCAAGCGCCAATTGGGCAAGATGCAGGCCGGCCGTGCACGAGTTTAACCCCAAAGCATGCGGGCTTTGTACATACTTTGCGAAAAGCCCTTCAAATTCCATCGTTTTCGGTCCCCGGCTCAGCCAGTTAGACGTTAGCGACGCAACGACCTCCGCAATTTCCTCTTCCCCAACCAGGGGCAGCGCATAAGGGATATTCATTTTTTTCTCGATTACATTGCTTTGTACCGAACTGTTCATTGGCTCATCTACTTTCCTCTAGGTTTTTGATTTTGTTAACCTTGTTCACGCTTTTTACAGAACCCGCCAGTAGGTCATCGTAAAGCTGAAGCAGCTTGCTTTCTTCGCGCGACCAGTTGTAAGTTGCCTCGACCGCCGCTCTTCCCTTTTCACCCATTTCCTTCAGTTCCATCGGATGCTCCAGCATATATCGAATGGTCTGCGCCAGCATGGCCGGGTTTTGCGGATCCACCGCCACCCCGCTGCCCGTAGCTTCAACCGTCTTGACATAAAGCGGAAAATTCGAGGTGATAAACGGGATCCGCAAAGCCATATATTCGAACATTTTTGTCGGAAACGATTCGAAGTAATTCGGATCGGGCTGCAAAACCGCAAGACCGATGGAGGATTTCTGAACGATCCGGTACGCCTCCGCCGCCTTCATATGTCCATGGAAGGTCACCTGTTTCGTTAATCCATAGTCGGCGCATTGCCGCTCCAGCTCGTTACGGTACTCGCCTGCGGCAGGTCCGATACAATCGAAGTGAAAGTCAATCCGTTGCTGTTTCAGAAGATGCAGCGCTTCGAGAACTACGCTGATCCCCCTCAGCCTTGTAACGCCGCCAATGTACACGAGGGAATTGGCTTGTTTCGCAACGCTCGACCGCTCGGGAAAAAGCGCCAGCTCGGCAAAATTTTGAACCACCGTTTTTTTCCAGCTTGCAGGATATAATTTGTCGTAGGACGCCTCCGCCAACACTAACGGGAACAGCCGGCATACCGTTAATTCCAGCAATCTGTACATGCGGCTGATCAGCCGCCGGCAAGGTACCCATTGTTTATTTTGAATTTGTTCCGCTACGTTTTCATGAATGTCGTAAATGACCTTTTTTCCTAATAACTTAAGCATTATGCCTGCCGGCAGCAGCTCCGGATCATGGAAATGGTATATGTCCGCCTTCTGCTTCACCGCTTTGCTGAATACCTGCCACACCGTTTTGCTGATCCGCTCCACACGGTTTTTTGATTTCGGTACCGGAATGAAGCGGACTCCATCGACCTCCTCTTCGGTATTCTCTTGTTTCTGTGCTATGAGATTCACATCGTATCCCGCCGCGGCCAAACTTCTGGCTTGTTTATAAAAGATCCGGATGTCATACGGCTGGTGAACGGATGTCATGATGCATACTTTGGGTTTAGACCGAACCTTTCTCATGACTAGACTCTCCTTTGTTAATGGGAATTCTCAGGAAAGGAAGCAAACCCAGCATACAGAAGAAAAATCGATTATCCAGCAAATCTCCGGTTACCTGTGCATTAAAGAATGTATTTAGCAGCAGCATAACCACAATTAGCTTTGGGAAATGCCGGGTCAGATTGCTGAGCGGGAACATGTAGCGAATGGAAGAAACAAACACGGCCAAAAAAAGCAGTAACCCGACGAGTCCCATTTCAACTAAAATTTCAGCGAACAAATTATGAGGGTAAAGCCTCATAGCGGAGGACATGCCGTAAAACAACGGGAAAGCGCCGATTCCGTAGCCCAAAATGGGTTTGTTTTCCCAGTACATGATTGAATCCTCGTAATATTCGGCCCTTGTGTCCGCTGAACTCCCCATATCCCCGTTGCCGCCAAATAAAAAAGTCATCCTATACAACGTCTGGGTTTCTTCGTCCGTGATGATGAGGTATCCGACCACTCCGATACAAGCAACCAATATGGCGACAATCAGAAGCAGGTAACCGCGAACCTTGAAGCCCGCTGAGGATAACTTGAAAGCAAACAGCGCCGGCAGCATCGTACCCAGTATGGTAGCCAGAAAAGGTCCCCGGCCGCCGAGGTTCAGGAGCACATACATGTAATAACCGAAAGCCCCCAAGCCAAGCACTTTGACCAGCAGATGATTTTTGCAAAACAGGATGTAGCCGAGAAGGACAAGCGCACCCGCTCCAACCACACGTCCCAGGCCAAGGTAACTTCCGTTTAATGCTCTAATGTCCCAGTACATTGCTGTATTTCTAATCGATATATGACTTTCGATCGCGATCCATATGGAGAACAGGAAAAATACGGTTAGGAATCTTCTCATTCGTGCAGGATCCTGCGCGATGATTAATGAAGTGCCGGCCAGCGTCCAAGGAAGAATCGTAGCGACCTCAAACGCTTTTGTCGTGGAATACCCGGGTCCCGGCGTCCACCATAAGCTGGCGATGGCATAAGCGGCAAAAAACATATGAAGCAGCACGATCTTGAATCCGCCCTTGTCGATCATCAGCTTCCGTTCCAGCCATATTTTGCAGGCTGCCGCAAAGCTGATAAAAAAGAACAACAAGGTTATATCGATAGGAAACCATGAGAACCTCGGGTCGGCCTTAAATATGCCGGCAAACACAAACAGCATGAAAGCCGTTTCGAAGGAAAACACGGTTGAACTTAATCCGTGCAGCCATTTTTGCAGAAGAGAGCCGGATTTGGCTGATTCGAGGTACTTAAGCTCCAGTTTTCCCGCTGTGACTAACGACATCATTCAATCCTCTTTTCTTATTCGGGATCGGGCATTAGTGCTTTCGAAAGTTCATTTTCACTTCTCGAAACATGTCTTTTCAAAGCTGCAGCCGATAAAACAAACAAACTGACGTAGCCAATCGATAAGCAAGCAGAATAAACTACCACAGCCTGCAGCGCTGAAAACCGCAATTGATAGGCTAATTCCAGCCCGCTGACAACCAATATAAATCTGCCGATGTCCCAGAACCATTGCCATTTCAGTTTCTCCAGCATGGTCAGCGTATTGGCCAGCGGAACAATGACGAGTTTAAGCAAATAAGTTACGGCAAGCACCTGCACGTAGGTTCCCGCTTCCCGCCAGTCTCCGCCGAAAACAAAATGGAACAGCCAAGGAGCGGATACGGCAAGAACGGCGGTAGGGATCACTCCCCATGCAAACAGCTTTTTGGCCATGCTGTAAAACAACTCCATGAGGGACCGCGGTTTTTCCAAAATATACGGGGAGCCCTCCCCGATGTATACCTGCCCTACCGACTGTCCGACCAAGTCCATGGGCGCTCCGATGACCCGTTGACTCAAAAGCAGCCATCCGGAAACCTCCGGCCCATACATCAATACCATCATCAACGGCACGATTTGCAGCCCTGCGCTGTTGATAAAAGCCGAGCTGCTGGCAATCAGCGGAAACCCGCGATATTCATACGCTGTCTGTGCGAGTTTTTTCCATGTGACCGTTTTGAGCAGCTGCAGATCTTTTTTCCAAAGCTGAACCGCTAAGCCGCCGCCGCCGCCCATTCGAGAAAACACATCTCCCAGCAAAAGACCGATCTGACCGTACTGAAGAAATCCGACTCCCGTTTGAATGGCGAGCTGGCCAACACTTTGGCTGATTCTAGTTCTGGCAAGTGCTTTATAATCTTTTCGCCGCAGTGCCCAGAAGCTTAAGGTTTGATATAAACCGAGACCAAACAAGCTGAGCGGCATCAGCCACAGATATCCTTTCAGCCCCTCGGCGTGAAGGTAACCGACAAGTTTATCCCCGACCGCATACCAGCCCGCACCCATCAGAAAACTCATCATAGCGGCGATGATTAAAGAGAGCACCAGCAGGTTCGCCGCAAGCTTGTCGTCCTTTGGCAACGTAATCGCTGTATCGTATCTCAGCGACGCGACAACGGATACCATCCCAAGGATGGAGATGTACACGGATAAATATCCGAATTCCGTTGGGTTGTACAATCGGGTTAGAAGGGGCGAAGCCAATATTTGTATGCCTTGCGCCAGAACCGTTCCGCTGACCAGCACCAGCACCTTCCTGATCAGCGGTCCCTTAATCAGGGATTTCACGCGGTTCTGTATCCTTCTATAGCCGATAATATTTATTGGCAACATGTTTCCCCTTCATTGCGTTTCTCGTATCGAAGATGATGTTGGCCTTCTGCCCGACAAGCTCGAAATCAAACAGTGTGTGATCCGTTGCAATGAGAACCAAATCCGACTGTTCCAGATGCTCCGCAGTTAATGCCGCCGCCTCATACATCCGCCCATCATGCCGGCAGGAAGGAATATGAGGATCGCTGAATATGACGCTTGCCCCTCTCTTCTCCAGTTCATGAATGATCCGGAATACCGGCGACTCCCGATGATCATCGATATCCTTCTTATAAGCCAGACCCAAAATATACACCTGCGAGCCGTTTAACGATTTGCGCTCTTCGTTCAGAATCTGGCTGGCCCGTTCCACTACAAATTCAGGCATGCTGTTATTGATCTCGCCCGCCAGTTCAATCAGCCGGGTGTGGTAATTGTATTCTCTCGCCTTCCAGGTTAAATAAAACGGATCGATCGGGATGCAATGACCGCCGAGTCCCGGACCGGGATAAAACGCCATAAATCCGTAAGGTTTCGTTTTGGCGGCATCAATCACTTCCCAGACGTTGATTCCCATCCGGTTGCATAAGATGGCCATCTCGTTGGCTAAGGCGATGTTGATATTGCGGAACGTGTTCTCCAGTATTTTCTCCATCTCCGCAACCGCCGGACTTCCCACCTCGTGTACGTCCCCATCCAATACCGTTCTGTACATCGTAGCGGCTACCTTAGTACAATTGGGCGAAACCCCGCCTACGATCTTTGGTGTGTTTTTCGTGTTAAACTGCTTATTGCCGGGGTCTACCCGTTCCGGGGAATACGCCAGGAAGAAATCGATCCCGCATGTCAAACCGGATTGCTCCAGGATCGACTTGACCAGTTCTTCCGTTGTGCCCGGATACGTCGTGCTTTCCAACACGACCAGCATTCCGGGCCTCAAGTAACGGGATATCGTTCTGGCCGAATCTTCCACATAGCTGGTATCCGGCTGCTGATAAATATCGAGCGGAGTCGGTACGCAGATCGTAACGGCATCCACCTCATTAATGAAGCTAAAGTCCGAAGTGGCTCTCAGGTTCCCCGCAGTAACGATCGTTTGCAAATCTTCATCGATGACATCCCCGATATAGTTGATCCCTTGATTGACCATATCAACCTTGCTCGCCTGCACATCGAAACCGATGACGGTAAAGCCGGCTTTTGCTTTTTCTACAGCAAGCGGCAAACCTACATACCCAAGACCGATAACCCCAATTACAGCAGATTTTGTGTAAAATTTATTGATAAGTTTCTCCGCCAGCGGCGAATTCGAAATACTGATTTCCAAAATACTCATACCATTTCTCCCCTCTCTGCATAAAAACGACGAACGATTTCAATGACATATTGCTGGTCTTCTCCGCTCATTTCGGGATATAAAGGCAATGCCATCGTGCCGTCCGCCGCCTTCTCCGCTTCCGGCATACACCCTTCTTCATAACCCAACCCACGATAAACCTCCTGCAGGTGCAGCGGAACCGGGTAGTAGATCCCTGACGAAATACCGTGTTCGTTCAAATACTCCATCAGCTTTGTTCTTTCATCCGTTTTAATAATGTATAGATGATAAATGGCATAGGCATAATCGGTTTCGGCCGGCAGCTGCAGCGGGAGTCCTTGGAGGCCTTGGCGGTATATTTCCGCTTTTTCCCGGCGGCTTGCATTCCATCCGTCGAGATAGGGAAGTTTCACTTCAATCATCGCCGCCTGAAGCGAGTCAAGCCTGCTGTTATAACCGATCATTGAATGATAATATTTGGGGCTGCTGCCGTGTACGCGAAGAATACGAATTTTTCGGGCAAGCTCGTCATCGTTTGTAATGACCATACCGCCGTCCCCGAAACCTCCCAAATTTTTGGTTGGGAAAAAGGAGAAACATCCGGCCGTTCCGATGGACCCTGCCCGCTTCTCCCGATACTCGGAGCCCATCGCCTGGCAAGCATCTTCGATGACGTGAAGCCCGTATTTTTCCGCGATTGCCATCAATGGATCCATATGGACCGGATGACCGAATATATGAACCGGGATGATCGCTTTTGTTTTGTCAGTAATGGCCGCTTCGATTTTGGATACATCCATATTGTAAGTATCCGGCTCGATATCGATAAAAACCGGCGTTCCGCCCAACTGGGAAACCGCCTCGGCCGTTGCAAAAAACGTAAACGGCGTTGTGATGACTTCGTCCCCCGGACCTATTCCGAGCGCATCCAGCGTGAGCAGGAGCGCATCCGTGCCGTTGGCGACCCCGATTGCATGTTTGACATCGCAATACTTGGCGACGGCTTGCTCCAAACGGTGTACCGCCGGGCCCATGATATAGTTCCCGCTTTCCAGCACCTCGTCGAGTGCGGGGCGAATTTCGTCTTTGAGTGCATTGTATTGTGCTTTGGCATCCATTAAAGGGATATTCCTCATTGTCATTTGGCTCATGGAAACTTCGTTCCTTTCTTCAACTAAATGATTAAACAACCGTGCTTTTATAATGTTCAGCAGCTTGATAAATATCGAGAACCAGCTTCAGAGCGTTGCGGCCGTCTTCCCCGGTAATGACCGGTGGCCTGTCGTGTACAATAGCTTCCACCATATCGGCGACAATATGCTGATGGCCGGGTATGCCAAACGGATCTTCGTTAACACGTTGGATCAAGGAATCGGCATCTTCTTTGGACATTCCTTCAAATGTCCAATGTTTGATCCAATTGGCCGTGGGTCCGCCGATCACGGCGCTTCCCGTCTCTCCGAATAAGCTGATCGATTCTTCGTAATTTTTGGGGTAAATCGTCGTTGCCGCTTCCACGAGGCCCACCGCTCCGTTTTCAAAATTAAGCAGCGCCACCGCTACATCTTCGCATTCAATATTTCGCAGCATAGTAGCCGTGTAAGCCTGCACGTTATGAATCGGTCCCATAAGCCATAACAGCAGATCCATGCTATGAATGGCCTGGTTCATCAAAACCCCGCCATCCATCAGCTTTGTCCCTCTCCAGGACGCCGTATCGTAATACCCTTGGCCCCGGTTCCAGCGAACCGTCGAATTGATGTGGCTGAATTTTCCGAACAAACCTTGTTTAACCGCCTGCTGCAGTTCCATCACAGCGGGGCGAAACCGGTTCGGATGCACCACGGTGAGCTTCACATGATGTTTGCGGCAAGCCCGAATCATCGCATCCGCATCTTCCAGACTCAAAGCCATCGGTTTCTCCACAACTACGTGTTTCCCCGCCTGTGCGGCTTGAATCGCCAGATGGGCATGGGTACCGCTTGGCGTGCAAATCGACACGACATCAACGGTTGGATCATTCAAGATGTCTTCAAAGCTGGTCGTCCATTGCGGGACTCCGTACAGCTCGACGAATTGCAGCAAATTGTTACGATTTGTATCACAGACGGTATGAAGATTCGCACCACTAACCGATTGAATCGCTTCTACATGTTTTGCAGCGATATGGCCGCAGCCTACGATGGCAAATTGAATCATGTCCACATATTCCTTCCCATATTAGTTCCTAGGAAACGTTTTGATACGTAGGTACGATATGTTTGATCATTTCCCTAATGGCGCCTTGTTCTTCTCCAATCACTTTTTCCAGCATGCCGATTTCCTTCTCTAAGGCAGCTTTGCTGATATTGGCAGGTTTACCTATAAAGATTCGGTCGTGCCTGGTTGAACCTAGCCCTTCTTCGCTTGTCAGCAGCTCTTCATACAATTTTTCCCCCGGACGGATCCCGGTCATCACAATGTCGATATCAACGTTTGGTTCGAATCCCGACAAGCGAATCAAGTCTTCGGCCAAGTCGATAATTTTAACCGGTTTCCCCATATCGAGGATGAATACCTCACCTCCGCCGGCGAACGCTCCAGCCTGGATGACAAGCTGAACCGCCTCGGGAATCGTCATAAAGTAACGGATCATCTCAGGATGTGTGACCGTCACCGGTCCGCCTGTCGCGATTTGCTGCTTGAACTGCGGGATGACGCTTCCTCTGCTGCCAAGCACATTGCCGAAGCGAACGGCCACAAATTTGGTTGAGCTGTTCGCGTTCATGCTCTGGATAAACATTTCCGCAATTCGTTTGGTCGCCCCCATGACACTGGTCGGATTTACGGCTTTGTCGGTGGATACGAGAACAAACTTCTCGGCTCTGTATAAATCCGCACATAAGGCAACATTTTTCGTGCCAAACACGTTATTTTTAATGGCCTCCGAAGGGTTTTTCTCCATCAGCGGAACATGCTTGTGGGCAGCCGCATGAAATACGACCTGTGGCGACAAACGCTCAAAAATAATTTTCATCCGCCCCATGTCCTGCACATCCGCAATCACCGGTTCAATCTGCAATTCCGGGAATAACCGCCTCAGTTCCTGCTCGATGGCATAAATGCTGTTTTCCCCGTGCCCCAAAACGACCAGCTTCCGCGGATTATAAGGTGCAATCTGCCTGCACAGCTCGGAGCCGATGGAACCTCCCGCTCCGGTTATCAGAACCACTTTGTTCTGCACATAATCGGCGATACCGGCCAAATCCACCTTCACAGGCTCTCGTCCAAGCAGATCCTCCACCTCGACGTTGCGGATTTCGTTCGTTGAAAGCCTGCCATGAATCAGATCATCGATTCTAGGGATGATTTTCAAATTCGCTTTCGTCAGCTTGCAAATATCGATGAATCCGGAAATGGCTTTCTTAGGAGCCGAAGGCATTGCAATAATGATTTCTTCGATTTGCTGAATTTTGACAATATCGGCAATCCGGCTGCGATCTCCCATGACGGGAATACCGCATATATCCTGATGCAGCTTCCGGGGATCGTCGTCTACGAACGCAACGGGGTACATCCTTGCATCCGGGTTAGCTTGCAGCTTGCCGGCCACCATGACGCCGCACGAGCCGGCACCGATGATGAGCGCTTTCTTCTTAGCTACAGTCGTTTTGGGCTGTCCCCCCCGGTTCACTACCCTCCGCGCAAAACGTACGCCACCCATAAGCAAAAGCATCGATTCAAACGAAAGCACGGTGATGGATAACGGAATCACTTTTCCGGTCCAAAGATACGTAAGCGCGTAAGAAATGATATGTCCTAGAGCGACCCCTTTCAGAATGGAAAGCAGTTCGCCGACGCTGGCATAACGCCAAATCCGGTGATACAAGCGGAACAGATACATGCTTACCAGACATACTACAGTTGCCATGCACCCGTTGACCATCATCTGCTTGACATATTCCTTCGGAATCGTTCCGTCGAATCTTAAGTAATAGCACAACATAATACTGGCCCAGATAATCGCTGTATCGGCTATTAAAAAAATCGATAATTTTTGGGACAATTTCATAATTTGCTCCTACCCGTAATACGCGCTGTAGCTCTCGCTGCTTCTCGGCACTTTGTTTAATACGGCACCTAATATCCGGGCGTTGGCGCGTTCCAGTTGAACTTTAACCTTTTTGATCAGTTTGCTTTTTGTTTTGCCGTAACCGACAACCAGCAGCACTCCATCGGCCAGACTTGCGAGTATTTGCGCATCGGTTACCCTGAGCATCGGAGGTGAATCGATAATGATGACGTCATACGCTTTTCTTAACTCATACAGCATCAACTTCATCTGATTGGAAGCGAGCAGCTCCGGTAAATGATTCACGGTCGGACCGGAGGTAATCACATGGAATCCGGCAATTCCCGTTTCGCGTATGGCTTCGGCTATACTGCACTGCTGGGACAATACGTTTGACAAACCGGACCGGTTCACTATGGAAGCGAGCTCATGTATAGATGGCCTTCGCATATCAGCGTCGATGAGCAGCACCTTTTTGTTGTCGATTGCACAGGCGGCGGCAAGCAGGAACGCATTGGTCGATTTCCCCTCCCCATCGACGGCGGACGTAACAAGGATGACTTGGGAATCCAGCCCTCTTAATGCGAAACGGATGTTGGTGCGGAGCGATTTGAACGATTCCGGGATATGCATATTGTTAATTGACCGTAACATTTTTAGCTTCACCTACCTGACTAGGAAATGATTTCCTTTTGTTTTTATAAAGCTCCTTACGTCTGAGTTTGGCAATAACGGCAAGCGTCGGAACTTTCAGATGCTCCATGACGTCGTCTTCCGTTTTAATCGTGTCGCTCAGCAGATCCGAAGCGATAAAACATCCGCTTGCCACAATAAGCGAGACAATAAAAGCGATAATTGTGTTAAATTGAATGTTTGGCGTTACAGGCGGCGGGTTTAAGGAATCAGCTTCCTTAAGAATGACGATATTATCGGTTTTCATAATCGTTTGAATTTGCTGCTTGAATGTCTCGGAAACCGCATTGACAAGCTGGCTCGCCTTCTCATATGAAGTTTCTCTGGCTTGTATTGTAAACAAAGTTGTTTCTTTACCCGAGATCACTTTTACTTTTTTGAGCATTTGCTCTGCGCTTAACTTCAGTTCGGGATAACGTTTTGAAACGATTTCCATAATGGCCGGGGAAACAATCAACTCCTTATACGTATCTACAAGCTTTACGTTCAGCAGCATCGTATTGATGTCCAAAGCGGGTGCACCTGGTGAATCGGCCGCTTTCGTAATGACGATTTTGGTAGTTGCTTGGTAAAGCGGGGTGACATACACAGTGCTTATCCCCCAGGCGGCCAGACTCGACACGATGACGATAAGTCCGATGATCCACTTTCTTTTCCACAACATGGCGAAATATGTTTTCAAATCCAATTCCATCTTACTCTTCCTCTCCATTTAAAAATGTTATGCACACTAGTTACACGATTATGATACGTTATGTATCTCAATGACTTTAATTTACGATACATTTAGTATCATGTCAATAACTATTTACTTGTTTTTCAAAAAATGATTCGATAATTCCAATTTGCAGCAGCTCGCCCAGCACAGTCTGAACGTCCGTTTCATCTATGATATGTCTATAGTTCAATTGCTTACTGAGCTCCACTGTTAATTCCGAAACGGATTTTTGTGTATGGAGCAGCGACCATATGGTGCCCCCAGCTCCGTTTAATTTCGTTAATGTCCGATTTTTCACGTGCATGATGATCCATTCTCCGCCGACTTCGATTCCCTCTACGTCTTTCGTTTGTCTGTACAGCTTATTCATACAATACTCTCCCATAAAGATTCATTATTTTCGTAATAGCGGATGCTCACCGGGATATGCTGAACAAGCTGTCTGCACATGGACAAGGCTTTTCCCGACTCCGCTTTATTATGGGGCCAGCATGTTAAATGATTGGCGATATGCAGGAGCGCATCGGATTCTTTCAAGTGTATGCTTTCCGTCTTAAAGGAGGACTGCAAAATATGAATGGAATGCAGCTTGCAATGCCGGACCAAATGCTCGGAACGCTCTTCCCTGCGAAACGGCGAATCAAATACCGTTATATCTCCACCTGAACGAACGCAAATAAGCGTGGCTTCGTCGGAGAGAACAAGGCGCGGTCTGGAAATCTTGGACAATGCTGTTTTGCCAAAGGAGCTGAGTCCAGCAAATATAAACGCATTGTTACGCTCCGCCACACATGATGAATTCAATAACAGCCCCCATCGACGGTATATAATAAACGAGCTGTACAATTGTAGAATTGCATGCTTTAACGCAAAATCGTCGTAAACCTTTACTTCCGCAGTTTCATAAGTTGGATTCACTATGATACTGTAATCCGTCCGCTTAAATTGAATTTGCCCGTCCTCGGCGTTCGTACAAACCTCATATCCGGAAAACGGCTTGCCGTAATTGCCCTCAATCTTAATCTGCATATCGACATGTAAATAAGACTTTAATTTGCCTGTCTCTTTGGCATGAAACGTATCCGCAATACTTGAGCGAATTTCTTGGGAATCCATGATAAATAAAATATGATGTTCCCCAATGGTTGCATACATGCTATACATTCTGTTTCACATCCATAACAAGACCTTCCTTTCCTTCTTTTTGTGATACAATTCGTATCATACAATGTGCACTTTCCCATTTTATTTTTAACTCCTGATAAAAAGAACCTGTACAGCTTCTGCTGCATATACTAACGTGACTTTTAAACTATGAATATAGGAGGTTTGTATATGGCTACTCCATCGTTTAACGGTTTGATAGACGTCATGCAGTATGGCGCCAAAGGAAACGGCTCCACCGACGATTATGCCGCTATTGTCAAAGCGCTTGCAGCGTGTAAAGCCGGCTATGTGCTCTATTTCCCCCCATCCAGCGGATATGCGGTTAGCCAGCCCATCGTCGTTTCAACTGCGGTGCATGTGCAAATGGACTCGCCGATCATTTACACCGGCAGCTCCGACGTTACCGCGCTGACAGTCGGTATTGCAAGCACTGACTTCGAAATGCTTAATTTGAAGCTGAACGTCGTAAGGGGAACTCTCTCCAGTTGGAAAAGCGAAAACAATATCGGCATCAAGCTGCTTAACTTAAACACGTGTCAGGTTAATGTTGTACAAACGAGAGGGTTTACTATCGGCTTGCAATGTATCGGCACATCCAACAATGGTTTCGCCTATAACCAAGTCGTTCTGGGCAACATCCTGAATAACAAAATCAGCATCGACCTGACTAACGCGACAAACGGCTGGTGCAATGAAAACTTATTTTTATCCGGTCAAATTGCCAACTGGAGCGACGTTTACCCGACGCAAAATAAAATCGGCGTGAGGATCACATCGCAAGACAAGATTTACACGAATAATAACAATAACTTCTTTATTAAGGCCAGCTTTGAATTCCAAGGAACTTCCCAAAAACTTCCTGTCCTGATCGAATACGGCTCGCAGAATGGATTTTTAAGCTGCCGCAGCGAAAGCGGCGCCGCTTATTTTGCTCAAGTGCTGAATAATTCGACAGAGAACTATTTCGATCTCGGCTACACGGCCAATCAATCTGAAGTTATTTTGGATCAAAGCTTATATCCGGCCAATTTCTTAACTACGCGACGCACCAAATTTTTGCAAGAAACCGGAAATATGGTATTCCTATCCGGCGCTTTACCCAAAAAAGCGGTCCCTTATGATGCCAAAAACGTAAATCTGGCGGACGTCGCTATATTTAGCGGCACCAGCATCCAAAAATTCGGTACAGGAATAACGATGAACACCGATTACCTTCAAGTCGCCAGTGGGACAGGCATTGGTGTACTGGTGAACACCACAAATGCCAAGCGGTTTGTCGTAAAACGCGACACCATAAGCCCTTATGACGGACGTGTAGCCATCAAGTGTTACGACAGTTCCGGCAATCCGTTGACGGATAAGGGAAGCCCTCTGGTCAAGGGCACTGCTTACAGCGTTCCTGCCTGGTACAAAGACACATTCGGAGGCGTCTATCAAATGCAGGGCGACAGCCCCATGGATTTTTATTTTCAAGTCGATGCTAGCGTGAAATCAATCGCCATTATCGTTACCGCGGGCACCAATCCACTTCAAATTCGCAGCTTCTCCGTCGCTACCGCAGATGGAGACACCGCCGCCGCTTGGTCGGGAATTCCGGAAATGGCGCTTGGCACCAATTATGCTTTGCAGACGCCAACTATGGGAAGCTGGACTAAAGGCAAAATGATCCTTAACGATAAACCGGCTTCAGGCAGCCCTATCGGCTGGGTTTGTGTTCAATCCGGTACCCCGGGCAGTTGGAAGCCTTACGGCTCGATTTCGTAAAGTAACAACTCATTTTTACCGTCATAACAGCCTACTGGGGAATACGGCATGACGAAAATGGATAATATGATGGCTATGCAGCCCATCTTTCGAAACGGTAAACTCGCCCTGTTTGCACACATCTTCCGACATCCCGACCAAATAATCGACCGACACTTCGAAATACTCGGCAATTTTATTTAAGGTATCCAAATCTGGCTGCCTGCGATTATTTTCATAATGAGACAAGGTGGCCCGGGATATGCCAATCGCGTGAGCGAGTTCCTTTTGTGTTAACTGCCTTTGTTCCCGCAATTGCAATATACGGCTGCTAAACTGCATCCAAATCACCTCCTGTGCGACCGATGCCATTGCCTATGAATGCAGATTTGTCGTCTATTAAAATAAACAATCTGTTTTTTTGGGTCTTTGGTTATCCGTTAATTGATGTTATAATCTCACTAAACAAACTAAAAATATAGATATAATTCTATAAACTTATGTGAAGGGGCTTTAGGATGAGGTTTGGAAACAGGATCGCCGAATTGCGCAACGATAGGCATATGACACAAGAAGATCTGGCTCAGAAGCTAGGCATATCCCGGGCCGCACTTTCACATTATGAAAATAACCGTAGAGAGCCGGATCATGAAATTACCCAGAAATTAGCAGACCTTTTCAAGGTATCCGTTGATTATTTAATGGGAAGAAGCCAAAACCAAAGCATGGACCTGACTCTCGAAGCAAGAGAATTTATCGATAGTTTGGAGCTTTCGGACCAAGATATTCTAGATAAATTTTCCCTTACGATTGATGGTACGAGATTAAGCCAAGAAGAAGCCAAACGATTTATCGCCTTTATCCGTGCAGAACGTTCGATGCGTTAATCCTTATTGTCTTTACTCGCAGCTATCCTGACATCTTCTGTAAAAAGGACGTTATTGGGGGCCTTTTCCGTTAATCGGTCAACCGGTTCCCAATGAATGAATGCTTCATTCCTGATTGCGAGCAAATCCATTACAATACGGATGTCCAGCACAATTTTACCCTCACTCATAATATCCCCGCTTCGTTCGCGACAGATTTTTTTTAATACGCTTACATTTTCGTCATGATATCATGCAGCCGCTTGATGCTATTATTCTACCGTTACGCTTTTAGCTAGATTTCTAGGTTTGTCAACATCATTGCCGCGTTGGACAGAAACGTAATAAGCAATGAGTTGCAGTGGAATGACGGCGATAATCGGGGTTAAGAGTGGTAAAGTATTGGGTAAAAGATATAGATTGTCCACACTTTTCGCAAAAGTCCGGTTATCCGCGAGTGCAATTCCATACACTTCAGCCCCGCGCGCTTTCACTTCTTTCACATTGCCGAGCATCTTTTCGTACAAATCCTCTTGAGTAGACAATGCGATGACCGATGTCCCTTCTTCAACAAGAGATAAAGTTCCGTGTTTCAATTCCCCTGCAGCGTAAGCTTCCGAATGAATATACGAAATTTCCTTCAGCTTAAGCGAACCTTCCATGGCTACCGAGTAATCAAGACCACGTCCTATAAAAAACAGGCTGCTCTTATCTTTTAACGATTCCGCATATTGTTTAACTTGCCCGTGATTTTCCAAGATCTGACCGACCAGCTCCGGAACCTTGTGAAGCTCAGCAACGTATGTTTCAAGCAATGGGGTGCTTACCGTGCTGCGAATCCGCGCAAAATAAAAAGCTAACATATAAAACACGAGCAGTTGGGTTGCATAAGCTTTCGTCGAGGCTACGGAAATTTCCGGCCCGGCCATCGTCAAAATCACATCATCCGCTTCGCGGGCTATCGTGCTGCCGACTACGTTAGTGATGGCCAGCGTCCTCGCTCCCAATCTGCGGCCTTCTTTAAGCGCTGCCAGCGTATCGGCCGTTTCTCCCGATTGGCTGACTGCAATGACCAGCGTTTTGTCCGTAATAATGGGATGACGATAGCGGAATTCCGAAGCGACATCGACATCGACAGGAATCCGAGTTAACCGTTCCAGCAGCTGCTTGCCCACTAAACCCGCATGATAAGCGGTTCCGCAAGCGATAATGGTAATTTTCTCGATATCCCGAATATGAGCGTTTGACATACCCAGATTTTCAAAAACGATGTTACGTCCAGTTCGATCGGTACGCCCCAATAAAGTGCGCTGCAATGCGTTCGGCTGCTCATAAATTTCTTTAAGCATAAAATGTTCGAAGCCGCCCTTTTCCGCCTGCTCATGATTCCAGTCAATCCGTACAGCGGAACGGGATATCTTCTCATCCGTATTCATGTTTTTAATCGTCACGCCCTCACGCGTAAGAACAGCCAGCTCACCATCTTCCAAGATGTAAATATCGCGTGTATGTTCCAAAATCGCAGGTATGTCGGATCCGACGAAATTCTCGCCATTCCCTGCGCCGATGATAAGCGGGCTTGCCAAACGTACGGCAATCAGCTTATCGGGTTCATAGTCGGTTACGACGGCCAGAGCATACGCTCCTTTCATTAAACGAATGGCTTGTTGGACAGCCGCTACGATGTCGCCCTTATAAAACTCGGCAATCAGGTGGGAGATCACCTCCGTATCGGTTTCCGATTTGAACGTAATGCCTTTGGATTCCAGCATTTCTTTTAATTCCAAATAATTCTCAATGATGCCGTTGTGGACTACTGTGAATTTTCCGTGTGTGTCGCTGTGGGGGTGGGAATTCTCATATGAGGGTTTACCGTGGGTTGCCCAACGCGTGTGGCCGATGCCGACCGTTCCGAATAGAGGAGACTGGAGAAGATGGTCTTCCAAATCGGTGATGCGTCCTTTCGATTTGCGGACTTGAAGCCTTGATCCGTCGTAAACCGCGATTCCCGCTGAATCGTATCCTCGGTACTCCAACTTTTTCAAACCGTTTAACAAAATGGTTTGAGCTTTTCCATTTCCGATATAACCGACTATTCCGCACATGCTTGTATAACCTCCACATATAAATAGTTACATTTTGTTACTTTTTTACCTAATGATACATAACGTATCTATATGTGTCAAGCACATTTTTAACCCTCCATGGGGGTTCGGCTGTAGCACTCTCGGCGATTGGGGGGATTGGGGGGATAGACTCAGATTTAACCCAACTCATGTACGTCTCATACGATATTCCCAACTGATACAACAAATCCTTAATATCCAATTCACTTTTCATGTTACTTCCCCCCTACGGCAATTTTAAGACACTCGACATTATAAACTAGATTATATCAAATCAATTTTTTATAATTTGTAGATTGGTGGTACCATAACTTAAATTGATTTTCTATTTTTGTCGAAAACACTTAATATCAATCTAAAAAAATAATAAAGTCGCTTTTAAAACACTTTATATTAAGAAAACGACAGCATCTTTACGTTTTTTACCGCCAATCGTCGATTGCTTGCGATTTGTAAAATATTTCCTCGACAACATACACCTTGGGGATATAGAGGAGCGGTGACGGCCGTTTGGCCTCTTGCGGACTCTGCCAGCATCGCAAAAAAGCCATTTCCCCGTATTACCTGGGAAATGGCTTTCTTGTGCCGAACGTTCCGCCGCTAATGAGTTTGTTCCAAGCCATTGGAATGCACCATCGGCTTGCCGTCGGACTCCATCCATAATACAAAATCAAGCGTGCCAATCCGTTCCATCGCCGTAATAAACTTCGCTTGATTGCTCACCTTCAAGCTGAAGCAGAGCTTAATTGTCGGTTTATCGGCATGACCCGCCGCCGTCTCGGCGACATGGATCATTTTGACGTTGACGATCTGAATGTCCAGCTCTCCAAAGGTGGAAGCAATTTTGCCAAGCACGCCGGGCTGATCGACGGCGTTGATCGTCAGCTCATGATTGCGGCGGTTGCGCATCAAATATTTCTCCCACTTGTTCAGCACCAGCAGGCTGACCAACACCAGCAGCGTAGCGCAAAACGCCGCATACAGGAAACCGGCTCCGACGCACAAGCCGATCGCGGCCACCACCCACACCGAAGCGGCGGTCGTCAGCCCGCTGATGACCGAACCGTTGCGCAGAATCGCACCTGCGCCGAGAAAACCGATGCCGCTGATAACTTGCGCCGCAAGACGGGCCGGGTCGACACGGACATTCGTTTCATTGACGAATTCGGAAAAACCGTAAATCGATAAAAGCATAATTGTCGCCGAGCCCAGACAAACAAGAATATGTGTCCGAAAACCAGCCGCATGGTTGTGCCACTCGCGTTCCATTCCGACAATGCCGCCCAAAACAACGGCCAGCACCATTCGCACGAGCAGTTCCCAATGCGTGATCGTCCAAATACTCGCGACTCCCGTCATGTTCGCTCACTTCCTTTTTCTTCTGAACGCAGCCCTTACTGAAAATAAATGGCGTTGGTAAAGCCAATCATCGTGTGTGCTCCGCAAAAAGCGCCATACAGCTCGGCGCGCAGCCAGCGGGCTGCTGTCACATCCAGCTTGAGGCTGGCTTGCGGCTGCGCCCTTGTCAGCTCCACGGCGGCCAGTTCCCCGGCAGCACTAACCAGCTTCACGGCAAGTTTCTGCTCAGGCAGCTCCCATTGCCCTTCCCTTGCGGAAAAATCTATGTTTACCGTCACATCAATCGCCGGTCCCGGAACCGCCGTTTCACCGATTCCGGCCTTATGCCCATGCTCATCCGCAACCTGCAGTTGAAGCAGCGGCCCCATGGAAACGGACACCGCCCCCCGCTTCAAGGCATCAAGCGCCGCTACCGTAAGTCCGGAAGCTTGCTCCAGCTCGGCATTAACACCCAGATAGGTCGCTGCAACCGGTTCCGTAACTGGATCGGATACGTGCCAATCCCTTCCGCTTGTCGCCGCTATCCGGTGTCCCTGATTCAGCAGGTCGGTCCACATCGCAAAAGCACGGGCATTATTTCTTCTGATCGACGGGAATAAAGTTGACCATACTTCAATATAATCGATTTTGCTCCAATCGGCTACATCGAATTCCCAAAAGCAGCCCGTACACATAGGAGACCCGACACGGAAAGGGTGAGCGACCCCAACCAGGCCGCCCTGCCGGTGTACGCCCTCAATACCGCGGTGGATATGAAACGGGCTTAAATTGCGCCAATCGACATATTCGTGAATGCCAAGCGTCAGCATATGCCCGAAAAACGTCGTCCATTCCAAGCCCGGTATAACCTCCACGCCCGTTTGCGCCATAACCTCTTCGCGTCCTGTAAGCCCGGTCATCGTATTGTGATCGGTTAATGCTACACCGCGAAGCCCAAGCGCTTTGGCGGCTTCGGCAAGCTCCGGCAGCGATTGCTTGCCGTCGCTGTGAAATGTATGGCAATGAAGTTCAAAAGGCAGCCATTGCATCATCGGTCACCGCCCCCTTCCCAAATTTGCAGCCGGTAGCGGCATTCATCCGTCACGACGCAATGAATGTTGATCATAACTTGCAGTTGTCCTCGCGGAAATACGCCGGGCACCAGCCCCGGCGACGCCTCTTCTGTGGTGACCACCAGGTGCTGCACCGGGTCGTGCCGGTGTCCCGCTCCACGAAACCCATTTTCATCATCCAGCGACAGTGTCAGCAAATTTTGCAATGGCAAAAAGTCGCGCCAGTTATACGACGGCCGATGTTCTTCCAGTATAAATTGGCGGAAACCTTCTTCAATTAACTGCTCCGAGCGGGCTTCATCGTCCAGCGTCTTCGGCTCATAAGCAAACTCCACGTGCAGCTCGCCGCATTCCTTATGCAGATGCAGCGTATACGTAATGTGGCTTTTGGAACAGCTTGGCGTCACCGCTCCTTCTGCTTTCAACAATAAGTTCATAGAGACATATCCTCCCGCCATAATGTTTGTCTTGGTTGATCCGCTGTCACCGTAACCGGTGACAAACTTCGAATCGCCGGCATCGGCGCATAATCGTCATCGAGGAAAAAAGCTTTAAACTCCGGTACATAAACCGAATCTTCTCCACCCGGCAGCCAAACGGCGCATATTTCTTCAATGTGCTCGAAACCGGATATAACCGGCAGCTTCACCGCCGTGGAAAATTGAAAATACGGACCGTCGTATGCGCATCGGAACTCGCCATGCCGCAAGTCCCCGAAGCTGCTAGAAAACCAACCGTCTATTCCCTTCAGCTTCACCTGAATATCGATTGAGGTGCTGTCTCCGGGGCCTTCCGTCACTTTGGCCGTCTGCACGAACAAATAATGGCGCAGATCCGCCAGGTGGTAGGAATTGGCGACAACCGGCGCCTCAAACGTATATTGGCGCAGCATTTCCCATGCCGTTACCTGGTACGTATAAGGAAATGCATCCATAATGCGTTCTCTCGGTTCGAGACCGGGTTTCCATTCCATCGCAGGCGGGAGCAGAAACCGATAAGCCGAGCCGATTTGATCCGTCACCATGCCGTTAGTTGTTGCGCTTTGCAGCGCAGGATGGCCGCCTAACGCGGTACAGCCGTTAAACTCGGTCGTGACATGCTCCGGGCCTTGAAATTCGGCATTTTGCACTTCGCCCTTCTCATCCAGCTCAACCCTGTATATCCACTCAATATCCGTCGTTCTCCCCCATTTGCTAAGCAGCAGCGGAGTTGGCGTCCCTTCATCCTCATGCGAGAAAATCATCTGGTATTCGATGGCTTTTCCTGCTGCAAGCTGCTCTGTTGTATAGAAAAGCAGCAGCGGCGTGTCCGTGAACCGGTTCTCAAACGGATGGCTCACGTTCCTGCCGTACAACACCGGCGTATGCTTGTAAACATCGTACATTTCCGAAGAAACGGGAGCCGTCCGGATCTTGACCGATTCGACAAATGCCCGCTTCACCTGGGGCGAAGAAAGATTCCGGTTAAAGGCAAGCCGTACCGTAAAGATTCCCGGCTCCATCCAACCAAGCAGCCTTGTATAAGTAAAAGGACGGTTTCCATAAAATAAAACGCAATCCTGATTATATTCCCACTGCACCCAAATGCGCAAAGCTGACGACTCCCCGCCAACCCGGGCCCAATCGCTTTCCGACCTTGCCAGCACATCAATTTCGACAAAACCGGCCTCAGTAAGCTGGAACTGTATCGTAATATCGTTGTTCTCGCTGGTTTCCTTCCAACCGAGAGACCCGGTGGAAGCTATGCAATGCGCCGCCGTCATCCTATTCCCCCCTGACTGTTCACCCGTCTGGAAAAAAACACCTCTCCCAGCTAATTTCTAGCGGGAAAGGTGCGCATTCGACCACTCGAAGTATACATCGGCGATCGTTGTCTGCCGAATGTACTCCCGACTGTTAATGGGTGGATGCTTTATCGTCCTTAATCATCGTACGGATATAGAAATAACCCATAAAGGAGCAAAGTACGAACATAAATACCGCCGTGGCGCTGGCAAACTGCGTTTCCTGATACACGGAGAATACTTGCCTCATCGCCACCCCCAGCACCTGCGGCGAGTTAGGCCCAAGCAGGAACGGTGCGGTGAAACCGCCGATAATACCCATAAAGCTGAACGTGATTGCTACAAGCAGCGTACGGTATGACAAAGGTATAATCAGCTTGAAGAAAATTTGCAACCGCCCCGCTCCGACATCTTTGGCGCTTTCAATAATCGCATTGGGAATACCGGATAACGCGGAAGCGAGCAGCATGGTTGTAAACGGGATATTAAACCACAGGTTGGCAAGCAATATCCCTTTATAATCGTAGACGATTCTCGGAAGGTCTTCGATGCCAAGCGGCAGCAGCAGCCGGGATAACCAGCCGTGGTTGCCGTACAGATTGATAATGCCGTAAGATGCGATAACCGATGGGACAAACATCGGGATCATGTACATTTTTTTGATCCCCGTGACGATCGGCCCTCCGCTGAAGCGCATGTATATGGCCAATGCATACCCGATCAGCACAACGGCGATGACCGATATGATGGTCAGCTTTAAAGTAAATATAATGTTGCCGGACATCACCTTATCGGTAAACAGGCGGGTATAGAACTGAAACGTAAAATTCCCCCCGTCGTCCCGAAGGCTTTCCATGATCGCAAGAATAATCGGCGCAATGACGACAAGACACAATAGGAGGAAGGAGGGGATGACGAGCGCAAGCCCGAAAATCCCCTGTTTCATCTGCTTGCTCATTGTCCTGCAACTTCCTGCTGCCAGCGTTTTTGAATCTCTTTACCCAGATCGCCCAAGTTGAAGGTGCGGTAACCTGCCGCTACATCCTTGAACTTATCTCTCAAATCGGCCGGCATTTCAGCCCATTTGATGCCCGGGTACCCGTTCATTTTGGTCACAACGACGGTTTGCGCTTCAGGCGTCAGCACGAAATCAAGGAATTTGTAGACGGCATCCACATGTTCGGACAACTTCGGTACCATCAAGTATGTCGGACCGCCGGTAAAGGACGGATTGATTTGTGTCAGCTTGGTCGTTTCAGGCAGCAATTTTTTGGCGATGGATTCAAGCCCTTGGTCGGACCAAGCCGGGATCATATCGACTTCGCCGTTAGCGAGCAGATCCAGTGTGCCTTGGTTTTTCTTCGGATAAACGCCTTTTTGATACATCGATTTGCCTAGATCTTTGAGCAGAGCGAACCCTTTATCCCATTCCTTCATATACTTGGGATCCTGGCTGACATTGGCCTCAGGCGGCAGGAAGTTATAGATCGCCGTCTGCACAAACGAGTCGCCTGCGCCTCCGGTAGCCGGATCGTTATAAGCAAAGCGGCCCGGATTTTTGCGGATCCACTCGTACAGCTCATCTGCCGTTTTCGGCGGACTTGCCACCTTGGCGCTGTTGTAAGCAAGAACAACGGCGGATGCACGGTACGGCAGGCCTGTGCCGGCGGAGTTTTTCAAGTTATTCTCATCCATTTTGCTCATGTTGGCAACCTTGCTTTTATCCATCGGCGCCCACAGATCTTCTTTAATGCCTCTTTGCAGGTCAGCCAAGCTGCTGTCGTACAAGTCGATGTTGCCCGATTTCTGATTCGCCTTTTTCGCCGCAATCAGACGGTCGACCGTAGATTGCCCGCCGGAGCCGGAGTCGATATAGACCATTTTCACTTTAATGTTCGGATTATTCTTTTCAAACATTGGGATCAGAACTTCCCACAGCTCTTTTACGTTCAAGGAACCTGTCACGTAGAATTGAAACTCTTCTTGCTTCGCTTTATCACCGCTTGCCGCCGCTCCCCCGCTCGGAGCTGCTCCGCCGCTTGGAGCAGCCCCGCTGCTGGCCGCCGGCTTATCCCCGCCGCTTCCGCAGCCTGCCAATGCCGATAGCACCATTACTGACGCAAGAGCCATGCTTAATTGCTTTTTCATACGGACCATCCCTTATTCCTCCTCAAAATGGATATTGCGAGTATTTATTTCTTAGGCGGACTTGTAGGTCAACACCTTGGAAAACGTCACGCCGACAAATTGGCCCGGGTACATGTCTTTCACGGAGTCGCGAGGCAAAAACGCTTTCAACACTCCCGTTTCAGTCTCCAGCGACACTTCGGCGTAATGGCCAAGCACCATCACCTGATGCACCTTGGCGGACAACCCTTCATCCGGCTTCAGCAGCAAAATATCCTCCGGCCTTACAGCAACCGTGACATCACCTTGATGTTTGGCCGTGTTGGCAAACTGCAAGCGCTTAATATTCACCGTATTGCCGTCGGCGCTGCCTTGAATGAAGTTCATCTTGCCGATAAATTGGGCGGCAAACAATGTGCGCGGATGATCGTAAATTTCTTGCGGCGATGCCATCTGCTCGATGTTGCCGGAGTTCATCACGACGATTTTGTCGGAGATCGAAAGCGCCTCCTCCTGATCGTGTGTGACGAATACCATCGTTAGTCCGGTGCTGGCTTGAATATCGCGCAGCTCCTCGCGCATTTCGTGCCTTAATTTGGCATCCAGCGCAGAGAACGGCTCATCCAGCAGCAGTACGGCTGGTTCAAGCAAGAACGCCCTGGCTACCGCAATCCGCTGCTGCTGGCCGCCAGACAGCTCGCCCGGGAGTTTCTTTTGCGTACCCGGCAGACGAACAAGTTCGAGCACACGCTCAATGGCGTCATCGATTTCTTTTTTGCTTTTTTTGCGGATCTTTAGGCCAAAGGCCAGATTGTTGTAGACGTTCATATGCGGCCACAGGTTGTAGCCCTGGAAGACCATGGCGGTCGGCCGTTTTTCCGGAGGCAGCTTCAGCACGCTTTTTCCTTCAATCAGGATATCCCCCGAGTCGGGATCCAGGAAGCCTCCTACGCTTCTCAGCACGGTCGTTTTGCCGCAGCCGGAAGGCCCCAGCAAAGTGACCAGCTCGCCTTTTTTGACATCGATATTGATGCCCGTCACACCTTCGCCCGTCTTATAGCGTTTTGTTAAATTTTGAATGGACAGCTGGATCATGATTTCCTCCTTAAACATGGTGATCCCTATTTCATTTGGAACCCGCTGGACATCACATCAGCCGAAACGAACCGTTGTGCCGCAAGCAGTAAAATAATCGTCGGCAGCATCAAAATAATCGAAAATACAGCTCCTGCCGTACTGGGGTAATCTGAGATAATTGAATACATCACGACCGGCATGGTGCGAAAATCGGGAATGCCGACAAGATAGGTACCCTGAGCCTCATCCAAAGAATTGAGGAAAGTAAAGATCGAAGCGACGGTGATGCCGGGAAGCGCCATCGGAAACGTAATATTCCAAAACACCCGGAACGGAGTTGCGCCGACATCTCTGGCCGATTCCTCCTGTGCTTTATGCACATTGCGGAAAGCAGCGGAAGGAATCCACGTCATATACATCAGCGTATTGACGATATGGATGAGCACGACACCCGTAAAGGTGTTCATCAATCCGAGCTTGAAAAACAAAACTGCGATGGAAACGTACAAACCCATCTTAGGAAAAGCGTGTGTCAGCAAAAACGAAAACAAAAACCATTTGCTGAGCGGGAAGCGAATTCTTGCAAATGCATAAGCGGCTGGAATACAAAGCACAATGGATAAAGCGGTTACAACAATCGCAATCATAAACGACAACCCAATCGATTTGACCACTTCATCTTTGGTTAATACGAACTTCCACCAGTCAAAAGACCACGATTGCGGAAGCGGCGCCGGATACTGCCACTTTCCTGTAAACGCTAACAAAAGCAAGTTTAGCAACGGCCCCATAAAAAATAAAGCAAACACGACAAGAATAATAAATTCGACGATTTTACGTCTACCCAACGCTTTGAAGTACCACAACATGCGGTTTAAAGTTCTCCCCTTTCTAAACATAATGAATACAAGTTAAACCGGTTTAACTTGCCCCATAAAAAGGGGTAAGCGGTTAACTCAATTGACTTGATTATCCTTAATTTGTCTTGTTTTGTCAATCCTTTTTTCAAAGCCGGCTACTAATAAATTCTAATAAAGAACGTTCATTAACTGAATTAAGTAGCCGGCATTTGAAGGGGGTAAGCGGTTTATCTATTTCCCTTGTTTATTACACGTAATTCAAATTATTTGTATTGACAAACGGCAGCGGAAAAAGCAGCCCGAGCAGCCTTCTCAGCTCGCCCGGCGCTTGCAGCTGCGGACCGTTAAATACGAGATTCGTCGCCCCCCGCAGATCGAGTGTCAGCGTCTCCTCTCCAAACTGCAGCCGGTAACCGCTGCCGCATTCGGCAAGCGTCAAGTCGGCCGCGGCATGCCCTTGGAGTCTGCGCATGCGGTAAGGCTCCAGCGCTTCCCACAAGCCGGGGAAGTCAATCATCCGGATCGTGCCGGGAATGGTTTGTTCCGTAAATGCGCAGCCCGCTGCGGCCAGCTGCTCCGCCAGCAGGTGGCGGTCTCCCATGACAGGAAGCTGGATGCGGCAGTCCCCGAACCGCCGGAACAATTCGCCAAGCAAACCGATGATTGCATCGTCGCCTCCCGCAAACTCTACCACAACGGCTTTGCCGTCGACGAAGCCAAATACGATGTATCCGGCTGCGACTCCCGAGGCATCATAGGCCAGCAATACGTGTTGTTCGGCGGGCTTGTTGCTGAGCACCGCCGCGCTGCGGATCAATAGCGCAAGCTGGTCTGCCGTTCTTTTGTAATATGCCTGCTCCGCTTGCATCAAAGCCAGCATCCCTGGCAGATCGCGCGATTCGTCAAAACAATCGAAGGTCATGCCCATGCCCGCCGCGCCGTTCGTAAACGCTGCTAATTCAACTTCAGAAGCGATCGTAAAACTTCTATAGCTGCCAACCTCCATGCAATCGTTGCGCAAGTAAATGCTCAGATTGCCGGACACCAGCAGCAGATGCGCCTTATCCTCGCGGCATTTGTCCAAGCTCATCTTTACCAACTTATCGGCATAATGCCTGCCGCGGTACTCCGGTTCCGTACAAACCGAACCCATGCTGACTACGGTGACGTCGCAGCCTTCAATGGAAAGCTCCGACTTCAAGAGTCCGGCAAGCGCGGCAGGAATGCCGTCTTCTTCCATCACCAGCAGATGATCCGTATTGTCCTTGGAAAAAAGCTGCGCGTATGCGGTTCCCATCGATGTTTGTCCCGGTCTGCGGAAGGTGCGGTCCGACAACGCAACTAGCGCCCCCAACTCGTCCGCTCTAGCGGTACGCAATATAGCCATGTGGATTTCCCCCGTTATTCGTCGTATGAAAGAAATACTTTAAGCCCTTGCTTCCGTTCGCATAAATCAAAAGCTTCTTGCCAGCGGCTGAGCGGCAGCTTGTGCGTGATCGTATCGGTCAGCGGCAGCTTTTGCTGGTTCAGCAGCTTGATAACGCGAACCCACGTTTTCTGGGAATGGGCAAGTGTGCCGACAACCTGAAGCTGCTTGTACAAAATCGTATCAAAAGGCAGCGTCACTTCCTTGCCGATAATCCCGACCTGAATGTGCCGCCCCAGCCGCTTCACGGCGTTCAGACAAGCAAGCACCGACGGTCCGGCGCCGGCGCACTCCACCGCGGCATCAACTCCGATTCCGCCTGTTTCGCGCAGCACAATCTGCTGCAAGTCTTCCGCCGTCACGTCGACGGCCAGGCTCGCTCCAAGCCGCAGCGCCATATCCAGACGCAGCCGGTCCTGGCTTGTGCCGGCCACGATGACGCGGCAGCCCTTCGCTGCAAGCAGCTGCAGGCACAACATGCCGATCGGCCCCGGGCCGGACAGCAGCACAACGTCGCCGGCATGGAGGTCCGTCAGCTCTTCGATAGCCTGCACCGCACAGGCGAGCGGTTCGGCCAGCGCCGCTTCCTCCAGCGTTACGTGATCCGGCAGCTTGTACACTTGGTCTTCCCGCACCGCTACATACTTGGTGAAAGCGCCGTTTACCCCATGACCCATACCCCGGCGAATCGGGCAAAACATGTAGTAGCCTTGCAGGCAATACTCGCAAGTGCCGCAAACGACCGCTGTAGACGGATTGACCGCCACCCGGTCGCCCGACTTCACACGCCGCACTTCGCTGCCTACCTCCACGACAACGCCGGAGAACTCGTGTCCAAGCGTGACCGGCGGATAATTTTTGAACGTGTCGTGAAGCACGTGCAGATCGGTACCGCATATGCCGGTATACTTCACTTCGATTTTGACGCCGATATCCGGCCGGCAAGCAGGTTCGGGAATGTCGACGAGCTCAACATGTCCGGGGCCCGGCTCCGTTTTGACTAACGCTTTCATTCAAACACACCCCTTATCCATTATCGCGATACACAAATTGTCGCATTAAAAAGGAAAAGGAACAAGGAGCTTGTTCCCGCAAGCCGGCAGCTTGAGGCTCAATCTCCTTGTTCTTCTTATAGATTAGATAGCCTTTAAACGTAACGGGCCACAACCATCTTTTTGCGTGTATAAAATTCTACGCCGTCTTTGCCGTTGGCATGCAAATCGCCATAAAACGATTTTTTGTAGCCCGAGAACGGGAAGAAAGCCATCGGAGCAGGCACTCCCACATTGATGCCAAGCATGCCGGCGTCGATGTTGTCGCGATAGTGACGAATCGCTTTTGCGCTGTCGGTGTACAAGACGCCGCCGTTCGCAAATTCCGAAGCGTTGGCGATCGCAATGGCTTCGTCCAGCGTTTCCGCACGAATGATGGAAAGCACCGGCGCAAAAATTTCGTCAGACCAAATTTTCATTCCTTGTTTAACATGATCGAAAATCGTCGGCCCGACAAAATATCCATTGCCGCTTGCCGCAGGAGCTTCGCGGCCGTCCAGCAGCATGATCGCGCCTTCGTTGTTGCCGGTTTCGATGTATTGCACCGTGCGCGTTTTATGCGAATCGCGGATTACCGGTCCAAGGAACACGCCTTCGTCAAGGCCGTTGCCGATCGTAATCGCTTTGGCTGCTTCAACCAGGCGTTCGACTAATGCGTCGGCCACTCCGCCAACGGCTACGACAACCGACGTCGCCATACAGCGTTCGCCTGCGGAGCCAAACGATGCGTTGATGATTTCCTTCACCGTGAGATCCAGATTGGCGTCCGGCATTACGATGGAATGGTTTTTCGCTCCGGCCAAAGCCTGAACCCGCTTGCCGTGTGCCGCGGCCGTCTTGTACACATACTCAGCTACCGGCTGAGAACCGACAAACGAGATGGCGCTCACATCCTGATGCTCGAGCAGCCCGTTTACTACGTCGTGCGCCCCGTGCACGATGTTGAACACGCCGTCGGGAAGCCCCGCTTCCTTGAACAGCTCCGCCAAACGGTTAGCGAGCAGCGGTGTTCTCTCGGACGGCTTCAGCACAAACGTGTTGCCCATTGCGATCGCAAGCGGGTACATCCAGCATGGCACCATCATCGGGAAGTTAAACGGCGTGATGCCCCCAACAACACCGATCGGATAACGGTGAAAATTCGATTCGATGCCGGTAGCGATGTCCGGCAAGTTGCTGCCCATCATCAGCGTTGGCGCGCCGGCCGCAAATTCTACGCATTCGATGCCGCGCTGCACTTCGCCGTAAGCTTCGCCGTAGCTTTTGCCGTTTTCCTTGGTCACAAGCTCAGCAAGCTCCTGCCAATGCTCAACAAGCAACTGCTGGTATTTAAACATAATACGCGCCCTGCGCGGAACGGCAACCTGCTTCCACTCTTGAAAAGCCGCTTTGGCGACGGAAACCGCGTGCGCGACATCTTCCTTCGAGGACAAAGGCACAATTGCAATCGTTTCTCCGGTAGCCGGATTCGGAACGCTTTCCGATTTGCCGGAAGTCGCCTCCACCCACTGACCGCCGATAAAATTTTTCAAAACTGTCGTCATTGGACTCTCCCCTTGCTTTCCGTAATCTCATCCTGTGAATATTTATTCATGAGTGTGGCCCTTGCCTTCCGTAGACCAGCATGAATAAATTTTCAAGAAAGTAAATTCGTCAGACAAACTCCTTGCATATTAACAACCGCCCTTATACGGTTGTCGTATGTTTATCGATGACCGCTTGAATTTCTTCGGCGGACGGCATCGCATCCGAGCAGCTGTGGCTGGAAACAACGATGGAAGCCGAAGCGGCGCCGAACTGCTGGCATCTGGCAATGTCCCAACCGTTCATCAAACCGTATATAAATGCGCCGGCAAAAGAATCGCCCGCCCCAAACGTCTTCACCACGTTGGCCGGGAATGTCGTGCCCTTAAAGCTTTGGCCGTCCTTCGTAAACGCGGTCGACCCGTCGCCGCCGCGCTTAACGAGCACGATTTGGGCATGATGGGCGAACCAGCGGTCCGCAGTCGCCTGATCGTCGTTTTGCAGCGGTCCGTACGGCTCCTCGAGCAGATCGAATTCCTCGCGGCCGCCCAAAATGACGTCGCTTTTCTCCGCTACAAGGCTGCAGTAGATGCCGACCTCTTCACGGGATTTCCAAGTATACGGGCGATAGTCGATGTCGAAGAAAACGACGGTGCCGTTTTTTCTCGCCAAATCAACCGCTTTGAGCACCGCTTCCCGTGATGGGCTGGCAGCCAGCGCCGTGCCGGAGATCATGATTGCTTTGGCATTTTTGATATATTCTTCGCTGACGTCTGCCGGCTCCAGCTTGAGGTCGGCCACGTTATCGCGGTACATCAAAATGCTGCATTCCGTAGGCGATTTAATTTCCGTAAACGCAAGACCCGTCACCGTACCCGATTTGTCGGTGATGACACACGAGGTGTCGATGCCGCGCTCCTGCAAATAATTCGTGATGAAACGGCCATGCTGATCGTCCGACACCCTGCCGATAAAACCCGACTTTTTGCCCAGCTTGGCCACGGCGATCGTAATGTTGGCCGGGGAACCCCCGACATATTTCGTAAACGTTCTAGTTTCTTCCATCGGGCGGTGAATTTCGTTGGCGTTCAAATCGATGCACAACCGGCCAATGGCGATAAAATCCATCGGACGGCTTTCGTCAAAAGTAAAGTAGCTCATTGGGATCCTCCTAAAAGCTTTCCGAAGGAAAGCTAGCATCGTAAGCATAGACTGGGCTTTGCGTTAGCAAAGCCAGCATCGTAAGCATTGGCTTAAGTTTTCCGCAGGAAAGCCTTACACATTTATTTCTTCCACTCGTTGAAAATCCACTCGTGATCCGGGTCGTTTTTAAATTTCCACACCCGCGTCGGGCCGGCCATGACGTTCAAATAATAGACGTCGTAACCCGGCGGTGCCGATACCGGATGGTAACCGCGCGGCACAAGCACCGCATCTCCGTTGCATACCGCCAGCGTTTCGTCAAGCGAACGGTCGTCGGTGTATACCCGCTGCACGGCAAAGCCGTGTTCCGGCTGCACTTTGTGATAATAGGTTTCCTCAAGATAGGATTCCTCGGGCAAATTGTCCTGATCGTGTTTATGCGGCGGGTAACTCGACCAATGTCCGTTTGGCGTGAAAACCTCTACGACAAGCAAGCTGTCGGCGGGTTTATCTTCGGGCAAAATGTTATGAACGAACCTTTGCGCGTTACCTTTGCCGCGAACCTCCACTCCCACTTCGGAAGGAGGAATCAGCCGCGCCGGATAAGTCCCTTTGCCGGGAGCCCGGCAAACAGCGACTTCAAGCTCTGTCAGCGCTTCTACGTCATATTTGTCTCCGTTGGGCACATAGACGGAATAAGGAGGAGTCTGCTCGAACAAGTTCATCCGATTGCCGAGCCCGTCCCATTTTTCCTCTTTGGTGGCTACATTCGCTTTCCCGGTGATCAAGACGAGGCACACTTCCTGCTCCCCCGTCTCCTGCTTCAGATGTTCGCCCGCCTGCAGTTTATATACCTCAAACCCGACGTACGTCCAACCCGCAGACTCCGGTGTAATGGTGAGCACGTTGCCGTTATCGCTTCGCGCCGCCGCGCTGCTTACAATTAAATTCGAGGCTGACATAGACGCCTCCTCCTCTCGTTTCACGTTTATCTCATTTTCTTATTGAACTTCCGTCAGCTTGACAGGTCTGCCTTCGAGCAAGGACGTTTTGGCCGCAAAAGCGATTTTTTCCGCCTGCAGCGCGTCGTGACCGTCCACCGGCACTTTTTCGCCATTTAAGATGCTGGCAATAAATTGAGCCGTTTCGTCGATATAGGATTCATGGTATCTTTCCAAGAAGAAAAACTTCGGATTATCACGGTAGATCCCGTTTTGCGTGCTGATTTCCGCCGTATTCGGGAAGTCGTTGTTTGTGCATACGCTGCCTTCCGATCCGAACACTTCCACGCGTTGATCGTAACCGTACACCGCCTTGCGGCTGTTATCGATGACGCCAAGCGCGCCGTTGGCAAATTTCAGGCTGATGACCGCCGTATCGATATCGCCGAGTTCTCCGATCACCGGGTCGACCAGCACAGCTCCTTGCGCATATACTTCCACAACTTCGCTGCCCGAAACGTAACGCGCCATGTCAAAATCGTGAATCGCCATATCCATAAACAGCCCGCCGGATACTTTCACATAATCGTGGCTTGGCGGCGCCGGGTCACGGGAGGTGATTTTGATCAGATGAGGCTGGCCGATTTTGCCGCCTTGCACCAGTTCGCGCACTCTTTTGAAATTGTGGTCGAATCTCCGGTTGAAGCCGGTTTGCAGCAATACGCCGGCTTGCTCCACTGCTTGAAGCGCTTCCATTGTCTGCCGGTAATCAAGGCTGATCGGCTTCTCGCAGAAAATATGTTTGCCGGCTTGGGCCGCTTCGGTAATAAACGGTACATGCGTATTGGTGGATGAACAGATGAAAACAGCCTGAATGTCCTGATCTTGCATAATTTCTTTATAGTCGCTGGTAACGCGGCTGATGCCAAGTCCTTCCGCCCATGCGGACAACTCGTCGCTGACGAACACGTCGGAGATCATCCGGATTTCCACCTGGGCGTTACGGCTGAGGTGCTCCGCGTGCAATCGCCCGATTCGGCCTGCGCCGATAATGCCTACTGTTAATTTTGCCATATTCTCTGCCCTCGCATAGCTCAATTTGGTTAAGCGCTTAATCCATATTATACTGGACTTCCGCAAGAAAAGGAAGATGCTTTTTTTAGAGTAAGGAAAGTTTAAATATCCAAAAAGCACTCATTAAACTTTTTGCCCGCAAGAATTGCTTCCGCTAGGACATGGAAGTACTTCACCGGAGGGGCTTCGATCCGAAATCCCATATTGCCTAATCGTTTTAAGCTGCGTTATACTTATCAGAGATTGGAAGGGTAAGCACTTACCCTACTCATAATTCAGGAGGAAATACGGCATGATGAAGCATATATCCATCGAAGGCAGCAGCAAAACCGTCAGCCAGCTCATTATGGGCGGGGACCATTTTAGCGAATCCAAATACGACCTTGTCAGCAGCCTGCTTGATACGTTTCTCGCAAACGGCGGCAATACCGTAGACACCGCGCATCAATATGGAGAAGACGGCGCAAGCGAGAAAGCGATCGGCCGCTGGATGAAAGAGCGGGGCAACCGCGAGCAAGTTGTCATCTTGACGAAAGGCGCACATCACGATGAAACCGGCCGCCGCGTCAATCCGCAAGCGATTACACACGATATTACCGAAAGCTTAAAACGGCTGCAAACCGACTACCTCGACATGTGGGCCCTCCATCGGGACGATCCGAATGTACCGGTCGAAGTCGTCATTGATGTGCTGAACGAACATATGAATGCAGGACGCATTCGGGCGATCGGAGCCTCCAACTGGTCGTACGAGCGCATTCAAGCCGCCAATGAATATGCCCGCAGCCAAGGAATGAAGGGCTTTACGTTCAGCAGCACGAACTTAAGTTTGGCCAAAATGATCGTGCCGCGCTGGGAGGGCTGCGTCGCCGCCGATGAAGCGACCTGCGCATGGCACGCCAAAACCGGCCTGCCGCTGCTGTCCTGGTCTTCGCTTGGCGGAGGTTTCATGGCCGGACGTTTTTCCCCCGAGCAGCGCGATAATGAAGAAATGGTCCGCACCTATTACAGCGAAGCCAATTGGCAGCGCTTGGAACGCACCAAAGAGCTGGCCGCGCAAAAAGGCATCCCGTTTGTTCAGCTTGCTCTTGCTTATGTGCTGCATCAGCCCTTCCCGACGTGCGCGCTGGTAGCCGCCTACTCCGCCCAGGAGCTGCACAACAACTTGGCTGCCACCGACACTACGTTGAGCCCGGAAGAAGTCCGCTGGCTCGAATACGGCGAGCAGTGAAGAACCGGCACCTCTGTGCATAATAACGGAGTAATCTATTTTTAACGAGGTAATGACCTCTGTTGTTTACGAAATTAGACCGATGAATCGGTAATAAATATCAATGCGCTGTACGCGCTTGCCGTTTATCTTCTCGGCATCATACACAACAACCTTGTCAATCAGCTCATTCAAAATCGCTTTCGTTAATTCCTTCATATCCGTGTACTCGCGAACCAGTTCCAAAAATCGAGTCGTGTTTTCCTGCCTGCTCTCAGCCTGGTTAAGCTGATCATCCAGCAGCTTGAGCCGTTCCTTCAAATGAGCTTGCTCTGCTGTAAAATCTCGCGACAACGCCGCATACTGCTCGTCCGTGATTTTTCCTAAAGCATTGTCCTCATAAAGCTTCCGCTGAATGGTTTGCAACTCGCTTTCCCGGCTGTTCAACCTGACGCGCTCTTTCATCGCGGCGCTCCATTGCTTTTTCTGCTGGTTCTGGCTCGCCGTGGCAAGTTTCTCCGCAAAGGCGCTTTCCTTCTCCTTGGCGGTCTGCGCGTGTCGCCGGATGTCGGCCAATACAATCTCGTAGATATCCACATAGCTGATGTAATGGAAGCTGCAATACGCTTTGCCGCGCGTCCGCGACTGATTGCAAGCGAAGCTGCCGCGACCGCCTTTACCGCCGCTGGTCTTGCTGCTGCCTCCGCGAGCGAAGGACAAGCCTTGGCCGCAGGTCGAGCATTTCAGCAATCCGGCGAAGATCTGATGCTCGCCCTCTTTGGTTGGACGCTTCCTCACCCGAATGACCTTCTGTGCCAAAGCAAAGGTTTCCTCGTCAATCAGCGGCTCATGCGTATTCCGAACCTCAATCCATTCGTCCTCGGGCACGGCGACGACGCTGCTCCGCCAAGTAAGCGCGAGGAGTGAGAACACGATCTGCCCGCAGCAGTCTGCCGATTTTAAAGTGACTGTGACCTTCCACCGCTAATCGGAAAATGCGTTGCACAATCGCGGCGGTCTTTTCATCTGGAATCAGCTTATGCTTGTTCTGCTCGTCCTTGCGGTAGCCGTAGGGGGCAAAGGCTCCCGTGTAATCGCCGTTTAACGCCCGCTGGCGATAGCCGCTCTTGACCTTCCGGCTTGTGTCGCGGACGAACCATTCATTGAACAGATTCCGCAGCTCCATGAAATCGTCTTCGCCCTTGGCGGTGTCAATGTTCTCGCTGACGGCAATAAAGCGTACCTGATGCTCCGGGAAAAACACCTGAATGCACAGGCTCGTTTCGATCTGGTTGCGGCCCAAGCGGCTCAAATCCTTGACCAGCACAATATCAATGCGGCCGCTCTCAATGTCTCGCTTCATTCGTTGGAAGTCGGGGCGATCAAAGTTGGTGCCGCTCCAGCCATCATCCGTGTACACCTCAACTACTTCAAAGCCTTGCTCCTTTGCATAGCGCCGGAGCAAAATTCGTTGATTTTCAATGCTCATGCTTTCGCCACTCTGTTCATCGTCCCGGCTCAAACGGCAGTAAATTGCGGTTCGGGTTTGCTGTTGTTTTTTCATCCTCCGTCCTTTCCCAGCAACAAATCGGCTGATTTCAGTATACCGAATTTTGGAAGGTTGAGGTAGGGTGTCCCGCGTCTATGAGAAAAGGGAATCGCGAGGATTCCCTTCCGGATTCATCGGCTCCTGAACGCTTCTTCCTCCCACGTTCGCAAAACAAGCCGTTCGATTTTATCACCGAGCGTTTCATTGCCGATAAAGTGACATTGCACGATATACAAGCTTTTCCCCAACTGCATCTCGTGTATCGGATCGCGGTCGCGGTCTGCCTGAGCCGATGGCAAAGGAAGCTTCTCTTCGTTCATCCGCGTCTCTCCCTTCCGTAAATCCCCCAAACACGGCTCACCGCGTGCGTTCAACGTGAGGCTTGATGGCGGGTGTCAGTTGACGAGCATATTCCGGATAGCGCAGCCGTATTGCTTCAAAAAAGTAGGGAGCAGCTTCGCAATCAAACAGCTCATACGAGGTTGAATACCGTTCCTCGCCCGCTTGGCTCCAGCCGTTCCAGAGATTAAACGCCAAACGACAGACGCGGAGAGAACCTCCGGTTTGCCAGGAAGCAGACATGCCTTCCGGTTTGATGCCGCCATCGGAAAAGTCGAACAATTCCTGAATATGGGCGCGGGTATCCTTCGACAGTCCCAGCGTATAAAACAAGGCGCGATGGTAGCTGTCGGTACAACGACGTTCGGCTAACATTCGGTAGTAAAAAGCTTCCTGCCGGTCGTCACGAAAGACGGGGGACTTCATGTTCTCGCTCTCCTCTCCAAAATAAAACGGTTAGTCGGAGGGCTTCCTCAAACAAAGCCCTCTACTAACCGTTTCATTTTCGCGACTAAATCGGATACCTCTGTGCCGATTATCTGAAAAAAAGCAGGGATCTCAGCCTTGCGTGATTTGCGCTCCCGTTTTGAAGGCTTGATACACATTCAACAGACGATCGAGTTCCCTGGATTTTTCAAGCATCGCCGGGCTTGGAAGACTGTCATGCAGGGCTTGCTCATTTAGTTCCCGACGAACGCTTTCGATACGCGCCAGCAGTTCTTCGACTCCTTTCACTATGATGTCCCCCTTCGCCGACCACATCGCTCTGGCTCGCCCCGGCATGAGTAAAGGCGTGTATAGAAAATTCTAGTGTATAACACACTGAAAGTAAATAGCGGATTATCCACTGAACTATACTCATCCTGAGGTGAGTACTTGTGGTCTACGAACGAATACGAAATATGCGTGAAGATAAGGATTTATCACAGGAGCAGCTTTGCGCGCATCTGAATTGCAAACAGCGGACCTATAGCGATTATGAACGGGGAAAGCTCGATATTCCGACAGCGCTCTTAATCGCATTAGCTGACTTCCATCAAACGAGTGTTGATTATTTACTTGGCCGTACCGATCAAAAAACGTCTTATCCGCCCCGCGCGAAGAAACGCTCTTGACTCCGGCAGCCCTTCCTATTGTTCCCGGCAAGTGTTCTTAGGACAACTTAGGACGCTGTCCTAAGTTGCAGCAAGCACTGAATTTGGTCTCCCAAATTCGCTTGTTGAGGGTTGCGCCCCCAAGCCCCCGGCGATTGCGTTGTGATGCTATCGAATCTTACCGTATTGGAAGAAAGTGTGAATGGATGATTTCGAACCGATTCAAGAGCGATGAGGAATGAATGGATGAATCGGGCAGCCAAGGGGGTATTAGGGACTTCGCCCCTAACAAGCGAGTTTGGCGGCCAGCCAAATTTAGTGCTTGCTACAACGTTACACATAGCCCTTAAATGACCTGCCGAAAAAATGATGGAAGGTCGAGCGACGATGCTTTCAATCGTTAGCCGTCCTTGTGGTCGATTGATCTGAAAGCTCCTCCTGAATTAAGGTGAACTCCGAGACAGAGGGATCTGACTGCCCCAACCCAACCCCTATTTTTAGAGTTGGACTTTTTCAGGAGCAACTAATTTAACTTACTCAATAAATCTATACCAATTCCAGCATAATATGGTGGCGTATAATAAAGGAATTTGGAATTATTTGTAGAATTCTGTATTAAATTTATTATCTATAAAGAGGTGTCGATCGTGGAATTCAGAGGAACAAGATGGTATAAATGTGATCTTCATTTACATACACCAGCAAGCAAGTGTTTTAAAGATAGAGATGTTACACCTCAACAATGGGTGCAAAGGGCAATAGATCAAGGTTTAGATTGCGTTGCCGTGACTGACCATAATACGGGTGGATGGATTGATTTAATAAAAGAGGAAGCACAAGATAAACGATTAGTTGTTATTCCTGGAGTCGAGATAACTTGTAGTGATGCGAAAGTTCATTTGTTAGTACTTTTTGATGTTGATAAGGGTAAAATTGAAATAGAAGATTTTCTGATTTCTATTGGAATTAACCGTAATGATTTTTCGAAAGAAACTGCATACTCAAATTTATCTATACAACAGGTGACAGAAGAAGCTTTGAAAAAGCACGCAGTAGTTATCCCTGCGCATATTGACGAGTTTAACAGTATATCGAATGTTGCTTATGCCATTAGGGAAAAGTTTCTAGAAGCAGATGGCATCAATGCCGTTCAGGTAGTCCATAAGGAATTTGTATCGCCTAGTGGACTAACAAATAGTGAAGTTTTGGCATTGCTAATCCAATATTACGGTAAGACTATTAGTGAAGACAGTAGAAAGGATTGGAAATCAACTGTTGCCTTAGCAGTTGAGAAAAATAAAGCAATCCTAACTTTTTCTGATAATCCACATAGTGAAGGAATGTCTGAACACGGATTATGGGGGATTGGGAATAGATACACTTGGATAAAAATGAACGAAAATGTAAGTTTAGAAAGTCTTCGCCAAGCACTCCTTGTACCAAAGTTTAGGATTAGGAATGATTTTGATAGCAAAAATAGTCCATATAAAATTCCTGATCAATGGATTGAGAGTATTAAAATATGGAATACAGAGATAACAAACTCAATAAGACCATTATTGGTAGAATTTAGTCCACAATTAACAACCATAATTGGTGGAAGAGGTACTGGGAAATCAAGCCTATTTAGATTTTTACGTGGGGCGTTTAATAGAACTGCTGACATCAGGGAACTTGAGGACATACTTAGAGAACACTCAGATTTCTTTAAATTGAAAGATGCTCGTGATAAGAGGGGAATTCTTAAGAATGATTCGTTAATAGAAGTTATTTTTATTCGAAATAATTCTAGATATAAAGTTAGTGCAAAAGAATTCAATAGAGGACAGTTTAAAACAACGATTGAAGAATGGAGTAGTGAAACAGGTAATTTTGAAAAAATCGATCAGAATGGTTTTATTGATTTTTTTAAATTTGATATATTTTCACAGAAACAAATTTATGAAATTGCACAAACTCCAAATGCTCTTAGGAATCGTATAGATAGCTCAATTGAAGATTATGGTACCTTATCTGAAAGTTTATCAGCTACTAAACACAAGTACTTTGAGCAATCCGCTAAAATTCGAACTATTCTACAAAAAACAGCATCTAGAAAAAAACTTGAAACAGAGTTGACAGATAATGAGAAACAAATTAGTTCATACAAGGAAAGTGGAATTGAACACCTTTACAGCGAGATCAATATTCACAACAACGATCAAAGAATAATTGATAAAGTAAATAAAGAAATGGAGCACCAAAAAACACTTTTATTAGAATTTTATAGTAATATGATGAAATTTGATTACCACACTTTGATAATCGATTTTTCTGAGCAATCTAAAGAAGAATTAACATATTTCACAGAAGATTTATTTGGAAAAATAAGGGCAGTTCAGTTCGAACTCGAGAAGATAGGTAAAAATCTGGAAAATATTGTTGATGAATTTAATAAGAATATAAAAAGTTCTGAATTTCAGAAGCAATATATTGAAGCGAAATTTTTATTTGACCAAAGGAAACAAGAGCTACAATATAAAGGGGTTAATGATCTTCTAAATATTGAAAAACTTCACAGTGATGGGGTTGCGAAGAAAGAAGAATTATCTAAATTGCTTGAACTTGAAGCAGAATTTGAAAAAGAAGTTGCAAAGAAGGAACAACTAAAATACGACTATTTACTGATTCGCAAGCAAATTACTGGAATGAGGCAAAATTTTGTTAGGGAGTATCTGAACACTGAGAGTGTTAAGCTAGAAATAAAACCATTCAGAGATAAAGAATCACTAAAAGCCCAATTTAGATCAATTATTCAAAGAGAAAGCGGATTTGAAGAAGATGTTGATAAGCTAGTGGACTACTGTTTCAATGGCAACATCGAAAACAAATTAGTGGATTTAAGAACTCATTTTCAAGAACTACGGAATGGCACAGCTAAAGGACAAATCTTTGGAGGAAGATTTCAGACTCTAATAAATAATTTAAGTGAGTCACAGATAGATGAAATCGATTTGTTATATCCAGAAGACGATATGCAAGTTTTTTATAAACCAAACAAACAGAGCCCATTTAAACCACTCTCAAATGCTTCTGCGGGGCAAAAGACCTCTGCGATTCTAACATTTATATTATCATATGGTAATAATCCTATATTGTTGGATCAACCCGAGGATGACTTAGATAATCATCTTATATATGAACTCATCGTTAAGAGATTAAGAAAATCAAAAGAACATAGACAAATTATCATCATTACGCATAATGCAAACATCCCAGTTAATGGTGATGCGGAATTTGTTGTCGCTCTCGATCCAGAATTGCGAACAGTAGATTTACTCCATTGTGGTGCCATAGAAGAACTTGAAATAAATAAAGAGATTTGTGAAGTTATGGAGGGAGGGGAAGATGCTTTTCAACTTCGTTCTAAAAGGTACCGCATCGACTAAAAATAAGGCAGGAAGTGAATCTCCACTTACTGCCTTATTTTTTCATTTAAGTTAACTAGGGTTGCTGATGATCAAAAGATCCAATAAGTACGTCAAGCGTCAAAAAACGGACACCTAACCAGCGAAGAAGAGCAGAGTGGAAAAAAGAAAATTAGCAGGAATGATCTTTCTCCATGTGGCAGTGGCAATAAGCTAAAGCACTGTTGCATAGATAAGCTATAGAGTCATTGCAAATCTTTTGCTCACGATAACTTTTTTGATGTTTGAAAAAAGGGTGTGGAAAATTCATGCGAGTATTTGTTTGTGAAGAACTGATCAATGATCTCAGAGCCAACTTTGAGAAAATTAAAGAAATGTTCGGGCAGTTAAATAAACAAAACTATGAAGCCTTTTTTGTTTATTCATTTGCTTTGTTTGAAAGCAGTATCTGTGAGATTTTAAGACGAATACTCGCTGCCTTCCCAGAGAAGTTATCAGATGAAAAGCAGCCTAAACTCAAGTATTCAGATATATTTAAGAATATCTATTCATCAAATTACATTCTCTATAGTATAATTGATGCTGAAATAAAATCTATTTCAAAAGGAGATGCAGTCACACTACTGCAAAAAATTCAAAAACTTATATCGATTGAATTGTCATATAATAAAATTATTATCGATGAGGTATCTAAGTATAGGAACAGACTTGCACATGATAATACAGCTTCAAATAGGGAATACATCTTAGGTAGTGGAGGAAGGAAGAACGATGGTTTTTCACTTGAGAAAGCGAAGACCCTCATGGATGTACTAATGAATGTGTTATCTGAGTTGGAGATGGTTTTAAATGCGAAATACCAAAAATATACAAAATACAAACTTATAAAAGACCTGTGGGAAGATATATTCAAGACTCCCTTATTAAAATTCGAAGACTGTATACAAATTAGAAAGAGTACAATGGATATGGAAACAAATGTTGTTGGATTGAATTTTGAACATCTAAAAAAATCAGCACGATCAATATCTTCTGGTGAGAAGTTTTTTTTATCGTTATTACTACAGCAGTATTCCGGCAGAATAAATGATCAGTTCTTTACATTTAGTGATATACCAAGTTTGGCTTCAGTAACCTCTAAATCAAAAATAAATAAAATTTTGCATGTGTTTGATATTTACCCTAACCTGTTCAATGGAGTGCATATAGATGGTGCGAATTGAGTACTAAAAGTGATGACCCCTTCATTAGTTCAGTGAATGATATTGAAATATCAACATCGGCATCTCCAGCCCAACTACTGCAGATGCTTTTTTCGTTACGACTCTCTATGAAACGTACAAACCTTATCAGCAACGGGATAATTTCCTTAAATAGAAACAGATTATAAAAGTCCACCTTTGTTTGCTTTCGAAGGTGGACTTTTAAGCCGATCAGTTGCTGATTCCCATGTTTTCAAACTTACCTCGTAAAAAACAGAACACCGGATATCCGTCGCACGACGGCGATTTGCGATACCCCTGACTTTGCTAAACCAAAAGCGGCCTGATCTCAAGCACTTCGAGACAGACCGCTTTTTTGCTATTATTGGTTAACTTCCGTAATTCGGCCGTCGACTTGAGGGGCTACGGTCTTTTGTTTGATCATCGCTTCTTCTACCAACTCATACAACGTAATGCCGGTGTTGTAAGCTTGCTTGTCTGTGAACATCTCATAGCCGTCGCCGCCCGCCGCCATAAAATCGTTTGTGACAATGCGGTACGTCTTGTCCGGATCAAGCGGCTTTCCGCCCACGCTTACCTGAACGACACGCGAGCCGGCAGGTTTGGCGGGATTCCATGAGAACTGGATGCCGCTGATTTGCGGGAACCGTCCGGCGCCGCTTTCCACTTGGGAAACGCCGTTTTCCAGCGCGGCTCTCAGCTCGCTGCCTTTGGCCTCAAGGACAACAACCGTATTCGGGAACGGAAGCACGTCGTACAGCGCTTTTTTCGTAATATCTCCCGCTTTGATTTCCGTCCGGATGCCGCCACCGTTGGTGATCGCAACATCCCCTTCATAACCCTGAATGTCTTTGGAACGGGCCAGCATGGCGTCGGTAATCAAATTGCCGAAATTCGATTCGCGGGCGCGCACGACAGTGCGGTCTCCCTCCAGCAGCACATCGGTATGGGCGATCGTCACATTTAACGCTTGGTCGATACGGTCGGACACTTGCTTGACGAGCTGCGTCATTTCCGGGTCTGCGGGCACTTTCTCATCATATTCCTGCAATCCGCCGGCTAACGTGACCAGTTTGCCGTTCAAATAATAAAGATCGGCGCGTCCAAGCGATTTGAAATACTCCCAGTCCTGTACGATATAAGTCCCGCCTACGAGCTCCGGTTCCGGTATCCGCGTATGGGAATGGCCGCCGATGATCAGCTCGATGCCCGGCACCTTTTTGGCGATTTCCCGGTCGGTGTCAATGCCGCTGTGCGACAGCAATATGATGTGCTCGCCTTTGCCCTGCAGCTCGGTTACCATTTTGCGGGCCGTTTCCACCGGATCCTGGAAAGTAAGCCCTTTGACGTTGTCCGGGTGGGTCAGTATGGCGGTTTCCGGTGTTACGAGTCCAAATACGACGAACTTTTGTCCGCCCGCTTCAAAACGATACACCTTGTCCAGCAGCGGCGTGCCGTCTGCTTTGACCGCGTTAGCTCCTAGCATCGGATAAGGCAGCATGCTGCGCAGCTTAAGCGTCTGTTCTTGGCCGAAATCGAATTCGTGATTGCCCGCTTCCATCACGTTGATGCCCAGCGCTTTCAGCAGCGGCGGCAGCGATTCTCCTTTGAACTGATTGACAAAAACGGTGCCTTGAAACGTATCCCCGGCGTCAAAAAGCTGGAAGTTCGGATTTTCCGCGCGCCACTGCTTAAGCAGCGATGCGATTTTGGCGTAACCAAACTCGCCGCCCGATTTATTTTCGGTAATATGCCCGTGCGAATCGTTCATATGGGCGATTGTCACATGTACGGTCATCGTGTCAGCCAAAGCCGGAAACAGCTCGCCGCGCTTCACGGACGTTTGATCAGGCAGCGTGATGTTGTAACCCGCCTTGGCGAATATGCTCTTCACCTGCGCGGAGGACAGCGTTTTGTCCGGGGCTTTCACTTCTTCGGAGGTGAATACGCCCGACTTTTCAGCCCAAGCAAGCTGAGCCGCCGCCCAATGCGACCCGGCTGAAGCCGATTGCGGCTTCTCGCCCTTCAAGCGCATCATCACGGTAGCCGCTTCCGCTGCCGTAATGCCCCGGTCCAGCGCCATATCCCCGCCGGCTGCGCCTTCGATAATGCCCTGCTTCTGCATCCATTCTAGGTGCTTAACCGGTTTTAAGGACGCAGCTTGAGCCCCGTTTCCCGCAAATAAACAAACCGCAATCATTCCCGCGGCCAAAACGCCGATCGTCGGCAGCATCCTCATCCCGAATACCTCCAGCATAATCTGTTTTTACTTTACAATAACAACGCTTTTTTAGAGGAAGATCATCTGGGTGTAATGTTTTTGTAAAGTTGATCAAGCTGGGGTACTGTGACTAAAGCTGCGGTGCTATTTTAAAACATGCTCCAGTCGAACTCGCGCGACAACGTCTCGATCAGATGAACGCCGGCAACGCTGTTGCCTTTGCTGTTGAGTGCCGGGCCAACGACGCCGATGCCAAGCCTGCCGGGCACCATCGTCATGATTCCGCCGGCCACGCCGCTTTTCGCCGGCAATCCCGCGGCAATGGCAAACTCGCCCGAGGCGTTATACATGCCACACGTCATCATAAACGTCTTGGCGATCTGCACATACCGGCGCGGCACCAGCTGCTTTTGCGTGACCGGGTCTTTGCCGCCGCATGCCAGCACCAGCCCCATACGAGCGAGGTCGGCGCATGTCACTTCCACCGAACAATGATGGAAGTATACGTCCAGCACCTCCTCCACGTCATCATCGAGCACGCCGTTATCTTTTAGAAAATAGGCAAGCGACCGGTTGCGGTGCGCGGTAGCCGATTCGGAACGGCATACGTCCAGGTTGTAACCCAACGTTTCGTTGCCGGACAGCTCACAGAAAAAGCGGAGAATGCGCTCCGACTTTTGCTCCGGCGTAGCGCCGTGAATCAAAGAAGAAATGACGATCGCACCGGCATTAATCAGCGGATTAAACGGGATGCCCGGCTCGACAAGCTCCAGCTTGAGCATCGAATTAAAATCGTCCCCCGTCGGCTCCTTGCCGACCTTGGCAAACACCACCTCTTCCCCGTTGTCCATCAACGCGAGCAGCAGCGTAAACACTTTGGAAATACTTTGCATCGTAAAAACAAGCCCGCAGTCGCCGGCCGAAACAGATTCTCCGTTCATGTTCAAAATATGAATTCCCAGCGCCTCTTTGGGCGCTTTCGCCAGCTCAGGAATATATGCCGCCGTTTTCCCTTCCGCCGTTAGTGCCCGGCTTGCTTCAAGCCATTCGGGAAGGCGTTCTTTCATTTGGGCAAGCTCTGTCGATAAAACCATGTCGTTTCCACCCTTTTTGTCTCATTCTTCGCAGGTCATTTCATCTATCCTCAATGTAAGCTATCCCCCCGCTTCAAGTCAAAAAGCAAAATGCCCGCAGCGCGATAACGAAACAGGCCCTGCGGAACCTCAAGCTTTACCAAATAAGCGGAATTAAACGATACCGCGTTTTCTTGCAATAATCCTCTAGTGAATATCGTGCTTTTTGAAGTTTCCGCCTTTTACTTCCGCCACGTCGTACACCATAATAAAGGAACTGGGGTCGATCGCCTGAATGATTTCTTTCATTTTGCTTTCTTCCAACCGGTTAATGACACAAGTAATTTCTTTGAATTGTTCGTTGGAATAACTGCCTTGCACAATATTATATGTAGCGCCGCGGCCTAAGCGGTCGCGAATGGTCTCCACCATGATTTCGGGATGTCTGGTAATGATTTTAAACGTTTTGGCGCCGCTTAAACCTTCCTCCACAATATGAATCACTTTGGAAGCGATATAATAAGCAATACCTGACATAATAGCCCCTTGCAGGCCAAAAACAGACGAAACAACGACAAACACGAAGGTGTTCAGAAACAAAATCAGATCGCTTGTACCAAAAGGCAATTTTCGCGAAAGCAGGACGGCGAGCATATCGATACCGTCCAAAGCGCCGCCGTTCCGCAAAGCCAGACCCATGCCAAAACCGATAATAATACCGCCGACAACGGTTACGAGCAGCGTATCGCCTTCAATGATCGGTTTAATGTGATGCATAACGGACGTACCGACGGCCAGCGAGGCAATGCCCAACACGGAATAAATCGCAAAGCTTTTTCCGATTTGCTTATATCCCAGAAATATAAACGGAATATTCAGCACCGCAATTAAAAGTCCCAGCGGTAAGCCGATCAGTTCCGATCCAACGATGCTTAAGCCGGTGACACCGCCGTCGGATACGCTGTTCGGGATCAATACGGCTTCAAGTCCATATGCTGTGATAAATGCTCCGATGACCACCGCTAATCCTCGTACAACTTTTTTTAACGCTGGAGATTTTTTGTGCCCTGTCTTCATTTTGCGACCTCATTTCGTGTTCTCATAGTCCCGCATCCTCATTATTTGCTTTCTCTTAATGCAACTTACAGGCTTGTTTTATTTTACTTGATATCCGAACAAATATCACGTTTCTACACAAGTTAGCGAGTCCCCTATATGACGCAAAAAAACCTTCAAAACCGCAATGGAAGCGGAAATGAAAGTTTTTTTATTGTAAAAAGGCGCGGCAATTTCTGCTCTTCTGACCGCTACTCTTCCTCGAACAATTTCTCGCCGCGGAGCAGGCGCCACGCGATTTTTGCCGTGTGCGGCAGCTCTCGCGCGCTTGGGGCATGGGCCGCCAAATATCGGGCGCAGGCAAACAGGTAAGTCTCCTTTGCCTGGTTGGCAAAGGCGTCCGACCGCGCTTCCCAACCATCATATTCGGCAACGGCGGCCTCATAAAGCTGGAATGAGTGAAATTCCGCATCTTCGCGCAGCAGGCTTAAACCCAATGTGCCAAGCAGAACCTGGGGATCGCGCATTTCCTTTAAATATCCGGCTACCCAACCCGCAGCCTCGTCTACCTGCTGTCTGCGGTCCATCAGATCCAGCAGTTCCTGCGGCTCGTAGCCGCATCCACTTGCCGGCTTTGGCTTCGGTGCCCGCGGCACATTCAGGAACCGGTCATGATATATCGCCATCGCTCCATAGTACAGCGCTCTATTCAAAAGCGGTTCTTTGGAACTGCGCAATCGTACTTGCACCGCATGAGCGTATGTAAAAGAATGAAGAACGGCCACCCAATCGCCGAAGTCGTTTTGCGTGTGGAAACGGACGATCCGTTCGGCGGCCGCCAGGCACATCAGCCGCGCCAATTGATCGGGTGCCGCTCCGCCCAGCAGAAGCCGGGTTAACAGATCAATGGTTTCAATTGGCTTATCGCTCAACAGTTGATCCAATACTTGCTGCTCATCCCATTGAACAGTTTCTGCCGCTGTGGCCGCAGGCTGCCGGAGCCTCTCGAAAGCTTGCCGCAGCGGCGTAACCAAATCTACCGGCGCCTGCCAATGATGAAGCTCTTCGCTGCGGGTTGGCGACCCGATAAGCGGGACTAACGAGGCGAGGATCGGCTCGGTTAACGAAGGCCCCAAACTTGCCAGCGCCTCAAAAGCTTTATTATGAAAATCGAAGGTATGGCCGCCGTCTAAATAAAAGTGGTCCGTCACCGAAATCAGCATCATATCCGCCAGTTGTTCGGGTGAAGCGCCATTGGCAATCGCCGTCAGGAGCACCTTTTCGGCCCCTTGAGTATCCCGCACCTCGACGCAGCTGCGGTACCACTCCATAAGTCTTTCGATCGGCGCAGGTGAAGGAGGCAGCGTACTAAGCAGATGACGGGGAGCCCGGCCGGAGCTGGCTCTGGCAACGTGAACCAAGCCATGATACAAGGCGAGAATTTGCCCCGAAGGGTCAAGCTTGGACAGCACGTTTCTCATCGCCGTCAAAATCGTCAGGCCGGCCCCCCAGCCATTGCCTTGCGATGTGCCAAACGAAACGCCGATACGAACGATGTCATCTGACGGAACTCCGGATTCGACCAAACCGACAACCGCCTTGGCGATTACGATGCCAATGTTTTGCTCCAGTCCTTCCCGCAAACGTCGTTTAAGCTTCTCTACACTTCCGACGTTCCTTGATCTTGAGCTAACCCAAACTTGCCCGTCTTCGGCTTTGACATCGTAAGCCGGCACATCGTCCGCCCAAGGATCCAATGTCCCTCCGCTGCAAATATCAAAACGCGCATGGTGCCAATGACACGTCAAGATGCCATCGCAAACGCTTCCCAAATGAAGCGGAAAACCAAGATGGGGACACCGGTTATCGATCGCTCTTATCTCATCTTCGTGATAGAAAACCGCAATGCCTCCTCTAATGATTTTGGAGTGCACCTGCTTCAGCTCCTCAAACGTCCCCGCATAAATCCATTCTTCCGAGCCCATTCCCACGCCTCCTTCACCATGTTTTTCCATCTCTTTCAGTATACAATAGAAAATTCGCTTCAGGCAGAAAACCGAAGATGCCAGCGTCCGAACTCTCGAATAGGCTCAAGCTCTGGCATGGCATGGCGGCGGTTGCCACCATGCGCCCAGCATGCTTTTAGTACTGCGGCCAATAGCCCTTGATTGCCGCCTACCAACCGAGAGGTCCCTGCCGCTCCGACTTCGGGAGCTTCGCAACAACGAGCTGATAGGATTCGCGAAGCATCGTAGCAATAACGTCGTCAGGCACCGAACCGTTAAGGACAACGGTGTTCCAGTGTTTCTTGTTCATGTGGTATCCGGGAATGACAGACCCGGGATAGCTTTCGCGCTGCAGCCATGCTTCATCGGGAGAGGTCTTCATGTTGATCCGCTCCGAGCCCTGCTGGGTGAAGAGCAAAGCGAACATTTTTTTGCGGACAAACAGGACCGGCATTTCCGGGTCAAACGGATACAACAGGCTGGTGCCGTAATAGCTAAGTCCCAGCTCGATTAATTGTTTATGATTCATACGTCGGGTTCACCTCACGGCTTTTAAAATTCGAGTCTGCCAAAAATAGGGCCGCCCGTTCAAAAAGAACATACGTTCCGCATTGTTATTTTACCACAGCACGTCAACGATGCTTACCGAAATGCAATGGAACAAGGCGCGGTCTCTTTGGCCGCACCGGAGGACAAGCCATACGGCGAGCAGTCCGCCGGTGTTCAAGATTCGTTCGGAAATACATGGTGGATATCGACATATATAGATTAAGCCAACTGCCGCGCGGTGGCTTTTTTCTTATCCCGCAAGGGGCATCGCTATTTGGGGTCCTTCGTAATTTCCCTCGGCTCGCACCACAGTCCCCCAGGGTCGCCGGTACTATCTCCACAGCAGCCGTTCCATTGGCCACAATTAAAGCATTTCCACTTGGCGAACCACCATTTCATCGCAAAGCCGCATATCGGACATGGCGGAATTTCAGTCGCTCTTCTCGTTTCCATCACATTGCTCCATTAGTCAGTTTTCTAACCCTGTTTTCACTTTTCTCCAATTCATCTCACTTGTAGATGATTCCAACCTATAACAAGTATTTTTCATTATAAATGGAATGAGGTATCTTCAAATCAACAAATGTATCCAAATATAAAGCCAAGATTTCAAAAAAGGAGCGAGCAAACATGTCGGCAAAATGGCTGGATTCTTATGTTGGGCAGCTTCGCCAGCAAGTAGGCCACCGTAAATTGATTATCCCTTCCATACGTGCCATCATTCGCAATGCCGCTGGAGAGGTCCTGTTTACTCGGAGACGCGAAGACGGAAGCTGGGCGCTGCCTGCCGGGGGCATCGAGCTGGGCGAGTCCATTTTTGAGTGCTTGCAGCGTGAGGTCCGCGAGGAGACGGGCCTCATCGCAGAAGATGCCACGCTGATATCGGTTTCTACGGGACCGCGTTTTTCTACGGTTAATTCCTATGGCGACGCATACCAGGGATTTGAATTTTTATACCGGGTCGACCGCTGGTCCGGCACCATAACCGACGAGACGGACGAAACTACGGGGGCCCGGTTTTTCCTGGCAGATAACCTTCCGGAGACATCGCCGGGATATTGGAGCGAACATCAGGAGGAAGTATTCTCGGACCTTCGATCATTTCAAGGTGTTCCTTTTATTAAGTAAAGCGCGACTTGCGTCAGTACACATTCCTCGAATACACGTAAAATCCGCTGCGCTTCTCCCATCCGACGGATGCCCAGAAACGGTTGCCGACGACATTGTCTTCGAGGACAAACAGGTGGCACTTATCGATGCCCTCCCCTGCCAGCTTCTCCAGAGCGGCCTGCACAAGCTTGTTGCCGATCCGCTGCTTGCGGCAATCGGGATCCACCGCCACATGATAAATGTAGCCCCTTCTCCCGTCGTGTCCGCACAAAATCGTGCCGGTAATGGCGCCGTCCTGCTCGCATACGTAACTTAATCCTGGGTTGCGGGTCAAATATTTTTCAATGTTCGATTTCGAATCGGCCTCGCTTATCGCCAGCCCCTCCACCTTGTTCCATAACCGGATCATCTCTTCGTAATCTTGAATCGTCATTTCCCTTATTATCGACATATCGCAATCAGTCCTTTGTTTTCATTGTTTTGAATTCCTTTTATGGAATTGGCCCTCCCATCTTCTTCGAGCCGGCAGGGCAAATTCCTTCATCCACAGCCGCATCGCTGCTAAAAAATGGTTGCCTGCATAAATCAGGAACGATATAATTATACAAAATAATGTATTTTTATTCAAAAAGGAGAATTGCCAATTATGAGCATTGCCGTTTTTGTCGACGGGCAAGAAGGTACGACAGGCTTAAAGCTAAACGATTATTTATGCAAATTCCCGGACATTGAACTGCTCAAAATCGATCCTGCCAAAAGAAAAGACCCCGCCGCGCGGAGTCTGCTGCTGAATGAAGCCGATATCGCATTTCTATGCCTGCCCGACGATGCCGCCAGGCAATCCGTATCGCTGGTCACCAATCCCAAAACCAAAATCATCAACAGCAGCACTGCCTTTAGAACCGATCCGAGCTGGGTGTACGGGCTGCCGGAACTGAAAGGCCAGCGCGATCGGATCCGTTCCGCTGCCAGAGTGTCCGTGCCCGGCTGCCATGCTACCGGCTTTATTCTCAGCATCAGGCCGCTTGTCGAGGCCGGGCTATTGCCTCCGGATTATCCCATTGCCTGTCATTCGGTATCCGGTTATAGCGGCGCGGGAAAAAGCAAAATCGAGATGTACGAAAATGAAGATCTAGCGGCCGAGAAAAAACTGAACGTCCCTAGACATTACGCGCTGCTGCATAATCACAAGCATTTGCCGGAAATGCGCGTATTTTCAGGATTGGCTCACGAGCCGGAGTTTACTCCGATTATTGCAAGATATGCGCAAGGCTCAGCTGTAGTAGTGCCGTTAGCGGCACGATACTTAAACCAAACAGCTTCGGCTCAGCAGGTGCACGAAACGCTGGCGGCTTATTATGAAGGCGAGCCGTTTGTCCGCGTTATGCCCTTCGAGTCGGATGCCGCCCTTGACGACGGTTATTTCAAGATTACCGAACTCAACAATACGAACAGACTGGAGCTGTTCGTCTATGGAGATAACAGCCATATCAAAATCGTCTCCAGATTCGATAACTTGGGCAAAGGCGCCGCCGGAGCGGCTGTGCAAAATATGAATCTGATGCTCGGTTATGACGAGCAGCGCGGTTTGGTGTAGTCTTCATCGGCGGTTCCCTCTTTTCCGATAAGAACCGATAAAGCGGATTTCATCGACACGTGAAGCAGCAGCAATCTTTGCCCTTGCGGATCGGCTGCGAAAAACGCATCGCAGCCGATCAGTTGAAGCAAAGCGTTCAGCGCCGCTTCACACGCCTTTTGTTCGCACTGCAGCAAATACAGGCAAGTGCTATAGCAATCGGCTTCGTATTGTTTTAATATGGACGCTCGAGTTTTAAGCAGCACAACCGTTCATCCCCGTTATTTTTTACTTGTCTTGCCCGTGGAACGGAACCCGCAGCTCTTTGTCCGGACTTTCCGTATAATACCAGAAAATGTTTATATCCGCTTCGGTTCCGGTAAAGTCCGCATATTCGTCGATCGCGCGATTGTTCCCGTCGCCCGAGAAGTTGGTGGTCACCTGCTTGCCGATAAGCCTGCTGTCCCCGCTGCCCATATAGGTCTGGTTGACTCCGCCAAAGCTCGGATCGGCGCATTCGCTTTGCACGTAAAGTTTGCCGTCCTGCTTATAGTAGGTCCATAAGACGTCGTATCCTCCGACTTTTGTCGTCAGCGTCTGCTTCTCCACGCTAATGTTCGTCAGCTTGATCGGCTCCTTGGCATCCTTATGTTCAAGCACCTCGTATTTGGCCACAAACGATACGGGCGTCTGCTCCGTCACCTTGACTCCGTGAGGCAGCTCGAAGCGGAACGTCGTTTCTTCAGGATTATCAAAACCTCCCCATCTTCCGCCTTTTAAAATCGTTCCGTCTACATCCAGCGCAAAATCGAGATAAGGGATACGCAAATATTTCTCATGGCTCGCCTTCAAGCGAATTTGCGTTGGCGTCACGATCATTTCCTTCAGCGTCATCGCGCCGTCCGGAAATGGTACCGGAACGTTCAAACTTTGTTTGACGGTGCCGCTGAGCATACTCTTTTTATCCAAATGGAGTTCAAACGTCCAATCTTTATCGATCCGCCGCTCCTCCCGCGTATACAGCAGCTTGTACTTGGCGGAGCCGTCCGACAGGTCGCTGAGCCCATAATACTGTTTACCGGTATATTCCCCGTTTTCGCCGGGTTTGCCGAACGCCCCGGGGGATGCCTCCTTGAGCAATGTGTCGCCCTTAAACACGCCGATATGCGGGAACGCCCATTTCTTGGCTTCCTCCTGGTTAAACGATACAGCCGTATCAAGCAGCATCTTCTCGCCTTGGACAAAAGGCCGCACCGTCATTTGCCCGATCCCGTCCTGCTGAATATCAAATGTCTGCAGCTTATCGCTCGTCGGATCAAGAGTGATATCGCGTTCTGCCGAAGAGAAGGACTGCAGCCGGCTTGCCGTCAACTGCACATCGGCTTCCAGCCCATTTGGCGTCCATTCCGTTTCAAAATAGCCGTTAAACGTCTTGTTATCCTTATCCCAAAACTGACTATGCTGTCCCTCGATCTTGCCGCCGCTGGCATCCTTTAATTCCATGGTGGAAAAATACAAGCTGTCCTTTGGCTCACCGGCGGCACTTAGGCTGTACAGCAGCACCGTGCGGTTTTCGTCCACGATGGCCGTATGCACCGTCATGGTCACGCCATCGATCGTAACCGATTTCTCGATGGTTTGCCCGAGTCCCTGCTCAAGCGCCGATTGCACCCCGCTGCGGTATGACAAGATATGATCCCAATTAATCGAAATCGCCGCGATTACCGGACTGGCCACAAGCACTGCGGCTAAAGAGGCCGCAATCGCCACTTTGCGCAGCCTGGTTCGCTTCGGAGCGGTCATATCCACCGGTAACGGCTTGGCGTCCGCAGCGGGCATGTTTTGCTCAATACGGCTCCACATCGCGTCAAAATCCGGGTAGTCCAGCTGCTTGTCATCTTCTAAAAAGCGAATAAACGTTTGTTCGGCCTTTTCCATAAGCGCCGCCCTCCTCTCCGTTATGTTCTCCATTCGGCTGTACCATCCGTTTCATCAGCTTCAGCCCTTTGTTCAACCGCGATTTTACTGTTCCTACCGGAATGCCAAGTATATCCGCCACTTCGCTTAAACTGCATTCATTGATGAAACGGAGCGACACGACGGCCCTCATCTTGCCGGGCAGCCGGCTCAACAAATGCACGCACTCCTTGGCGGCCTCCCGCTCCTCGGCGACAGTTTCGGCGGCTTTTTCCGCAGCCCCGGCCGTCTGCTGCTGGAGCCGTTTTTCGTGAGCCAGCTTGCGGCTGTTTTTTTTCAAATGGTTCAGGCAGTGGTTAACCGTCACTCGCATCAGCCATGTTTTCAAATGCTCTACCTGCCTCCAATCGTGCCGGAATACGGTCAGAAACACTTCTTGGCATACGTCCTCCGCATCTGCGGCATGGTGCAGCATGAAATAACACGTTCGATAAACGTCCTTTTTATACGTTTCAAACAGATCTTTCTCGGTCAAACCTCTCCCCCCTTTCTGCTTTTACCCAATAGACAACTGAGGAGACGAAAAGGTTCATTTTAATAAAAACTTCTTTAACATTCAACAAAAAAAGAAAACCCGGAGCCGTTAGGCGTTCCGGGTTCGAATCTTAATAGCTGTAAGGCGGCGGGGTCAAATTAAGCTCCTCGTAGCTGCTTGTCCCTTCATCCAATGCTTTCTGCCGCAAACTCAAGTACAGCTCGGCTTTGGTGCCATTGTAATACGGAAGGATAAACAACACACCGATAAACAACGCCAGTATTCCGAGCAAATACCAGCCGATAAAAGATAAGTCCAGCACCCAAATCTGGAGTTTCTGCCCGGTCGTCATCCGGTTGCTCAGTTCGACCGCCCGCCGGTATCCGATATTCGGATTGTCCGCCAAAATGTAGGGCACCATGCTGTAAGCGTAATATTTGACGATGCCGGGAATAATTAGCAGCAGGAACCATAAGAAATTAAGCAGGCCCCGCCATAACATCGCTTTGACGATATCCAAATATTTCGTTCTTGAGAACGCGTATCCGATGTAGTTGAGATTGACGTCGTCTTCGGCCGCCCTGACAAAATACCTTCTCCCCCCAACTTCCAGCGGAGAAGCGACAAAAATCCGAAAAGCAAGCGTCAGCAAAAAGATCACAATGCCGAAAATAAGTAAAAGCAGCGCGACAATGATCGAGAAATCATCATCCATATCGAAATCCCCAAACCAACTTCCGCTTGAAGACGAGCTTCCGCTGAAGTTATAAGAACAGCCGTCCACAGCGACGGCCAAGATCAGACTGACCAGGAAAGCTTTCCAATACGAAGTACGCAGCACCTCCTTCGCTTTGCTCTTCAATTGGTGCCGTTCCCACATAGACAACCCCTCCTGTATTTATATAAATATAACACTATATGGTATTTATCGGCAGACGAAAGCCGATTTATTAATACATATTATTACATAATTCCACAAACATCCTCGACAAGAAAAAGCTTGCAGGAACAGAAATATCAAGTTATAATTGGTTAAAAATATTGTAAGCGTTCACAAGGGCTGAGAACAAGGAGAACCCCGAGTGCAACACATTTCCTTTCCTAATTTTAATTAGGAAGGTAATGGTTGCGTTCGGGGTTTTTATTTTGGGAAAGGGGGATCCGCACGCACCTGCGTTCTGAATACTTGCAATATTCGCAAAAATTAAAGGGAGATGAACATGGAATGGTCTTATCCAAAATGAGATTTATCCTTACAACCGTCCTCATCATTTGTTTAGTAGCGCTGTCGGCTTGCAGCAGCGCCGCTCCTGCTTCGGCTCCTTCTTCAGCCCCTGCCGGCGGAAGCGCCGCCAAGAGCCCGGAACCGGAGAAAAAACCGTCTAAACCGATCGAATTATCCTTTTTCTTTCCGGTAGCGGTTGGCGGACCTTTGACCAAAATTTTTGACAGCTTGGCCGATCAGTTCAATAAAGAGAACAAAGACGGCATTACCGTCAAGCCGATTTATACCGGCAGCAACCAAGACACCTTGATCAAAGCGCAAACCGGGGTTATGGGGGGCACGCCTCCCGATCTAATGCTAGTTTCCTCGACGGACCTGTTTACCTTGCTGGATATGGACGCCATCATTCCGCTTGACGATCTGATCGCCAAAGACGGCGGAGACGCTTATATTAAAGACTTTTACGAAGGATTTATGGCCAACGCGCAAACGGGCGGCAAAACGTACAGTATTCCGTTCCAACGCAGCACTATCATTTTGTATTACAACAAAGAAGCGTTTAAAGAAGTAGGACTTGACCCGGAGAAGCCGCCGCAAAACTACAAAGAGCTGGTGGAGTATTCCAAAAAGCTGACCAAACCGGGACGTTGGGGCATCGAGATCTCTTCGACGGATTATATCGGCTGGATGTTCCAGGCGCTTGCTCTGCAAAACGGCAAAAACCTGATGGACCAAGACGGCAAAAAAGTATTTTTCAATACGCCTGAAAACGTAGAAGCGCTGCAATTCTGGATCGACCTGATCAAGAAGGAAAAAGTTATGCCGGAAGGCGCCACCAACTGGGCGACGATTCCTTCCGACTTCACCAGCGGCAAAACCGCCATGATGTATCATACGACAGGCAACCTCGGAGCCGTGAAAAGCGGAGCCAAATTCGAATTCGGCACAGCGTTCCTGCCGGCCGGCAAAAACTACGGCACACCTGTCGGCGGAGCCAATCTGTATATTTTCAAAGGCATCGCCAAAGAAAGACAAGAAGCGGCTTGGAAATATATCCGCTGGCTGACCCAGCCGGAGCGTCTCGCCCAATTCAGTATCGATACGGGTTATGTCGCGCCATCCAGAAGCTCGAATGAAACCGATGTCATGAAGAAATATATCGCTTCGTTCCCGCAAGCGGTTACGGCAAGAGATCAGCTGAAATACGCGGCCGCTTCCTTCTCCACCCATAACTCCGGAGAAGTCGGCAAGATTTGGAACGACAATCTGCAAGCAGCGATCACAGGCACGGTGCCGCCGGCCGAAGCGCTCAAGAAAGCGCAGGAAGCGGCCGAGAAGGTACTTGCTCCTTTTAACAAGTAGAGACACACGGAATAGGGGGACTGATTTATGGAGAAGCGGTTATTTGCCAGAAGATTGCGTGAAAACACGCATGCATGGCTGCTTCTCCTTCCTACTTTTATCTTCCTTGCCATGTTTACGTTTTATCCTCTGTATAAAACCGTATATACCAGTTTTTTTATGAAAAAGCTGGCGGTCCGGATTCCGCAGTTCGTCGGAGCGGACAATTACAGAACATTATGGGAAGATGATAAGTTTTGGAAGGTGTTTGGCAATACGCTTGTATTTGTGATAGGGACCGTTCCCGCCGCCATGGCGATTGCGATGGCTATGGCTTTATTCGTCAACAAGGCGATCCGGGGCGGAGGCGTGACAAGGACGTTTTATTTTTACCCGACGGTTATTCCCGCGATCGCGATCGCTAACATTTGGCTGTTTATTTATACGCCGAAATACGGCATTTTGAATACGATTCTCGACTGGTTCCATATCCCATCGGTCAACTGGCTCGGCAATGTGAGCACGGTGCTCGGAGCGACGATTGTAATGGCGATCTGGAAGGAAGCCGGTTTTCTGATGGTGTTTTATTTGGCCGGTCTGCAGAATATTCCGAAGGACCTCTACGAGGCCGCGGAAGTGGACGGCGGCAAGCCGTGGTACGTATTCTGGAAAATCACGTTCCCGCTGCTGATGCCAAGCACTTTGTTTATTTTTATCATCGCAACTACCGGCGCGTTCAAGATGGTCGACCACCTGGCGGTTATGACCGGCGGCGGTCCCGACAACGCCAGCAACCTGCTGCTGTACCATATTTATGAGACGGCCTTTAAATTCTGGGACGAAGGGATGGCGGCGACATTAACCGTCGTGCTGATCGCCCTGCTGCTGATCGTATCTTGCATCCAATTTTTCGGTTTGGACAAAAAAATTCATTACAGTTAGGATGATTGAAATGCGCTACTTGAAATATGGCCTGATGTATGTGCTGGCCGTCATTTGGGTCATCCCGCTGGCTTGGACCGTCTTTACATCTTTCCGGCCCCGCGATCTGATTGTAGCATCGGGATGGTCGTTTGAGTTTACGCTGGCCAATTACAAAACCGCATGGACCGCGGCTCCATTCGGGCTTTATTATATCAATACGATCGAAATTGTGTTTGGCATATTGGCGCTGCAGCTGATTACCGTGATTTTAGCCGCTTATGCGTTTGCCCGAATGAAATTTTGGGGCAAGGATCTGCTGCTGATGCTGGTGATGGTGCAGATCATGGTTCCTCCCGATATATTGATCGTGCAAAATTACCAGGTGTTAAAAATGCTGCACCTGATCGACACGAAACTTGGCATCATGATCCCGTATTTTGCATCGGCGTTTGGCACGTTTCTGCTGAGGCAGACGTTTAAGTCGGTGCCCTACGAGCTGGAGGAAGCGGCCAGGCTGGACGGCTGCAATTTGCTGCAGATCATTATGAAGGTGTACGCGCCGCTGGCCGTTCCTTCGATCATCTCGTTTAGCATCGTGTCTATCAGTGCGCATTGGAACGCTTTTCTGTGGCCGCTCATCGTAACCAACTCGCCGGATAACCGTCCGCTGACGGTCGGACTGGCGATTTTCGCCCATGCGTCGGAAACCGGCGCTCAATTTGCGGAGGTGACGGCAGCCACGTTAATTATCGCTCTGCCGCTGCTGGTCGGATTTTTTGCCTTCCAGAAAGGTTTTATTAACAGCTTTATGCATTCCGGTGTAAAATAAAGCTTGCTAACGACAGTCACATTTAGGAGGCAACATGACAAACTACAAGCTGCTCGCCCTCGACATGGACGGCACGCTGCTGACCGACAGCAAGGAAATATCCCCGGAAAACGCCCGGTGGATTGCCAAATGCAAGGAACAAGGCGTGCATGTCATCCTGACGACGGGGCGCGGCATTCAAAAAATCCTCCCGTATTCGCAGCAGCTCGGCTTAACCGAGCCGATCGTCGCCGTTAACGGCGGGGAAGTGTGGAGCGGCCCCGAACAGTTATATCAGCGCAGTCCCATTCCGGCGGAAGTGATCGAACGGCTGCGGCAAACGGCGTTAACGATGGACGTTTGGTATTGGGCTTATACGACGGAAGGGATGGTGAAGCGGGATACGTGGGGCGAGCTGAACTGCTCCGAGTATGAATGGCTGAAGTTCGGCTACCATACGGAAGATCCGCAAAAGCTGGCCGCGCTGCACGAAACCATCGCGCAGACGTGGGAGTTTGAAGCAACCAACTCCCACCCTTGCAATATCGAGCTGAATCCGAAGGGAATTACGAAAGCAAACGGCTTACGCGAAGTATGCCGCTTGCTGGGTGTTGAGATGCGCGAAGCCGTTGCGGTGGGCGACAGCCTGAACGACATGTCCATGATCGTCGAAGCCGGACTCGGGGTCGCCATGGGCAACGCCCAAGAGGAAGTGAAACGCCGCGCCGGAGCCGTAACCGACTCCAACGAAGAAGACGGCGTGGCCAAGGTGATTCAAAGGTTTATTTTATAAAAGCAGGATGGGGCCGCCGCCCCGCTGCTTGCCACATGAAATAGGAAGGCACCCAAGCCAGGGTGCCTTTTATGTGCTTCGTCGAAAAACTTCGATTCAGACAAACTAGCGGAAAGCTGACATAAGGGATGAGTATGGGGCGAAGAAGCGCAAGCGTCCGCTTTTTAAAATCGTGTCCCAACCGCTTTCATGATTCAAGGGTACACGATTTTAATTGGCGGTCGGAGTCCTATACTCATCCTCATTCAACGAGCCAAACGTACCTCATCGCACTAAAAGGACTTGGCGGTGATTTCTTCGCTAGCACTTGCGAACCGGAACGACCGCTACAGCCGCCCCTGCTCAACCGACCAAATCCGCCATGTTCGGGAGCGCCAGATCAGCCACACGGCCGCAACGCCAAACAACAAGATTGCACCTTCCGCAGCCCACAAGCTGAGATTCCCTTTATACGCCTGATACAACCCCGGAATAAAGTCAACAAGCGCATGTAATAAAATAGCGTAAAATAAAACCGCGATCCGCTTGGAACGCACCGAATAAAGGACAATCAGCGATAAAGCGATTTGAATGAAAAGCGCCGGAATCCGCTCAAATCCCCCGATCAAAAATTCAAAGGGCGACGCGTTCAGCAGCTTGCTTTTCAGATCGGCCAATGCATCCGCCGGCCCCTTCGCGCCCAGCGCCTGCTCGAATTTGCCCGTATTGATCAGGACCGCAAACACAAGCGACTGAACCGAAGATACAACACCGATAAACAACGCCTCAATGCCCCCATGTCCTAATCCGTAGGCCAGCCCATCCTTGCGCTGGCGATGACGCTTAAGCAGCAGGCGAAATCCGAGATATCGGCCGGCTTCCTCAAAAACCCCAGCCGCCAGCGCACCGTATGTTGCAAAAAGGAACGGGTTGGCGAGTAATCCGTGCGGCTCCGCCTGACCTTGCAGCACAATAAGATGCATGATCTTTTCCAGCACCTGCGAAAACAAGAAAAACACAAGTACGCCCACCCATACCGGCCGCATCGAAAAACGTTCGCGTTGGCGTACCGCCCAAAATAGCAGAGCCACAAACAGCACAACTACAATTCCTTGCAGGGCAATGCTTGCTATCGAAACGTTCGAAATCATGTCGAGTTCTCCTTCGGGTTCAGCTTAAATAGCGCCGCCGGGCACTAGCCGCGCTTGCGTATAAATAGGAGAAACGAATATCCGACAGGCAGCAAAGCGATTAATGCTATAACCCCAATATAGATACCAATTGACAACCCAGGCAGTAAAAATGCAGCCACGAGGATAATAAGTCCCCCGATCATCATGACCGGACCGCCCAAACGATGTGTTTTTCGCCAGTTTTCATCGCTTGTCAGCGTCCACGGCGTCCGAATGCCCATTGTGAAATTTGGTTTCATAACCGGAAGATAATTGCCGATAACCAGAAACAACGCGGCTATCAACACAAAAACAAGTTTGCGCATATCCATGCTGTAACCCAGGTTATAGGTCACGATGGACCAATCGACAGCTGCCAACACTAGCCCTACACCGTATCGAACCGCCTGAAAGGCAATGGTAAACTTAGGTTCATTGACAACTCTCGGGTCGAACTTTCTCACCGCAGACAATAAAACCGGCACAAAACCGATGATCGCAATCATCGAAACGGCAGCAGGTTTGCTCATAGTCCCGTTCACTTCGTTATGAACCCCGAAATGGGTCGCCATCGTTTCCGGCAGCTGATTGTAAAACAGCAGTGCGCCCACAACCGGTGAAAATACAATGATCCATAAAATAACCTCTCGAAAAATCGCTCTCGCCCTCATGTCTGCTCCTCCTTATCCTTTTTGCCCATTATACTGAACATCCAACCCAGCACATCCTCCATTACCGTTGTATGAAGCGAATATACGATAGTTTGTCCCTGCCGCTTATCGATAACCAATCCCGCTTGTTTCAGCAAATTCAAGTGGTGAGAGATGCTTGGCTTGCTAATTTGAAAATGGTCTGCAATCTCACCGGCGGTTAGATCCCGCTCCCGGAGCAAGTTTAATATTTGCCGTCGGGTCGGATCAGCAAGTGCTTTAAAAGCTTCATTCAACTGTTTCAACCCCTGTCGGAAAACCTTTTAGATATTTCGAATATTATCTAAATATCTAATAAAAATGTATATCATAAACCATCTTTTGTCAACCATATTTGAGTTGGCTGTTAAGTTTCAGAATACACAAAAACCCACACCCTTTATTGGATGTGGATTTAACTTAAAGAAAAGTATTCTGATAAGGCATATCTAAATATAAGATACCAATTGAACCACTTGTAGTAATTCCAAACTTATGTGCAAGTTTTTTGGGACTGTTGTCATCAGTTATTAAAGTAAAACCGTTATGCTTTGCATAAACAACAGAAGCCGCTTCTCCCGACTTCATCAGGGTACGTAGAATCCGCTTTTATTACGAGCTCTTTAAGATCGGTTTCCAGGTTTTCCTCTAGAAACGCGATAAAATGGTCAACCAGTACCGACCTACTTATATTAAATTGATATAATTTTCAGAAATATATGCATCTCTTGGCGCTTCAAAAATTGATGGTTCGATACCCTCAGAGATACAAAGTTCCTTAAGTCTCAGATTTCCTTTTTGACTCTTTCTTAAGTATGTTTGATAAGATTCGTTCGTGATTAACCCTAAGTTATGTAATCTCAAAGCCATACCAATAAATGAAACTCCGTATTTAACACATAACCTGATTATATGTTCTTTTTCAACTTCAAAAGAATTCCAGTTATATTCTTCTAGTATACTTTCTTCTGGCATCAGAAAGTGCGAGGCAAAAAAATCAGCTAAAATTTCATTTGAATCTTTACTAAAGCCTTCCGGAAAACAAATATCAAACATATCTTCTTCGTCAAATAAGACATGAGATAGTTACATTCCTAAAAGTTTTGCTTTTTTATCAAAACCATAAGTTACAACATAACAATTTTCCTTTTCAAGATATGAAAAAACGGGACTAGTAACAGGCCCGCTTTGTATACCGTATTTATCTCTCGCAAAATTTGCTCTTACTTTGGCTAACCTATAATTTTCATTGTTCTTATAGATCTTCGAGTATATTACTGGCACCATTCTAAGACTATCCCCTTAAGTGTTTTAACTCTTCAATATGAGTAAGGAAATTGGAAGCAAATTCAAGCGCCTTCTTTATTTCAGGATCATTGGTATAACCTTGAACTCTTAATCTAGCTTCAATAGGTATTGATGGTTCCGGTAAATCTATACCCAGTAATTCCAAAGGAGATATTCCTAGATAATCAGCGATCGCCTCCAATTGTGATTGCGATATATCAGATTGGCCATATTCAATGGAAACTACCGTAGAGTAAGGTATTCCACATGAATCTGATAAATTTCTATTCGAAACATTCCTTACCTTCAATATCGCGGTTAAGTTCTTTCCAAATTGTTTGCGATCCATGACATCCACCTCCTTATCAGTAAAATTATAAAGCAAAATATTGTAAATCACAATGTGATATTCGCCCAAAATTCAAACTTTATGCAACAGAGCTTTCCCCGAATCAACTCTTCCTGAAGAGTCTCCTCTCCGCCCCTCTCTTCACCTTCCTGCCAACTCATCTCAGCCAAATGACAAAAAGCCATCTTACGCCATGGAGAGGGACTGTTTTTCTGAGCTGCGGATTTCTCATTTCCCCCATCTGGTGCCTATAGCCCCCATTGGCCTTATATCCGGCTATAAAGGTCTTGCAGCAGCTCTTCCACCCACAATTCCTGATGGAGCTTGACGCCTTTGTCCAGCATGACACATGCGAGATTTGCGTCCCAACCATACTGGCATTCCCGCAATCGAGACCTTTCAGCTTCGGTTAACGGTATTCCTTTGTGCACATATTGAAGAAACAGCTGCTTATCCATACGCCAAGCTCGAAAAGCTTGCGGATAACGAAGCTGCAGGTTTTGGGCAATGCTGAGCCCGGCAGGGTCCAGATCCCCCGCATAGGATAATGTGACGCGCTCACGGCTTAACAATGCATCCAGCAGCTTAACCACTGCTGTAACGGGCTGACCGTTCCCGCAAATAATGACAGGGGCTGCGGCATCTGCTTGACACTCCTCATGCTTCCGAACGTCGGCATCTATAAGCTCGGCAAAAACGGATGGGTTCTCTACCATGTAAATATGCGTATAACGCATTCGTTCAAGCCGCTCCGCAGGCAGCCGCTCTACTTGTCTGAGCGTCAGCACACATTCTTCGCGTATTCCAAACAACTCCGGCGCATAAAACATAACTTGGGAAGAAAGATCGTCGTCAGCCACGCCTCCCCGCCGATACCCTTCGCGGATCAGATAAGCCTGCGGGCTGCTATCATCGGATATTGCAGCCAGTTCGGAGTCGCCCTCGCCTTCTTCCGAAAACCCGGCGGCGGGATGCTGGCCGTAAATGGCCGCGAGGCTCCACCAGAACAAACGTCCTAGTGGATTCTTCAAGTCCAGCGCATGCGCATCGCCGGTTATGTTTGCCGCCAAAACAGAAAGCCGGATCGGTGCGTTTTCTTTTCCCGCTGCTATCCGATTCAATGCCTTCAAACAATGGCTAAGACACCATCGAGCCTCTTGCGGCGACTTGGCAAACACATTTTTTAACGTTCGGGAACCAAGCGAGTTCTCTGCGATCAGCCCCTGTACCCATTTCATGATCCGGTGTTCGACTTCATCCGTTCCATGCGCATCTTCAACAGCCAATTGAACGCATTCTTTCCATAAAGCGCTCATTTGCGCGGCGTGCTCCCGGCGCGTTAGCACCGGCTCTCCATGCAGCAGCTTCAGCAGCTCCGATACTGTAAGCTCGAAACGGCTGCTCTTGAGCAGCCGCTCGAACTTTTTCAGAGAATACCGCTTCGTCTCCCCTTTTACCGGAGCACTGTAGGTTCCGTAGAAGCTATCGAGGGTATGACGTTCCGTATCGCTAATATTCGCAAGCGTCACATACCCTCTCGCTCCATCCTTGGAGGCCATATACTGCCGCTGCAGCTGCTTTAGAAACCGCTCAAATCCCGGCTGTCCAAAGTAAACGCGAATTGCCGCCTCTTCCCCCACCTCTATTCATCTCCCCCACGATCGGCCACCGGCTCCAAGCGCCGGCCGTTCCAGCGATAGCGGAGCACCGTCACATAACTGGCGTCTTTCGGTCTGTAAATTTCACAAATGCTCAGCTTCGGCACGGTGTCGTAGCATCCCCACAACACTTGGGATGTCATCATGTAGTCAAATTCCATTTCCGTCAGCAGACCGAACAGGTCGCGAATATTTTCGTCATCAACACCGGCGAACGCTTCGTCCAGCGAAATAATTTTGGGCGCATCTGGGCTCGCATCCGCATAACGCGAATAGGTTGCCGCAAACAGCGGAATGTACATCGACATCGCCTTCTCGCCGCCGCTCAGCACATTGAACCGCGGATCGGTCAATTCGCGGTATTGCGCCTCATCGCCTTTTTTATACCTCAGCGAAAATTGAAACCATGAACGATAATCAAGCATCTCGTAAATATGCTTGCGCAGCGCCTCCCTTTCTTCAGCCGCTCCTTGCTTGGCCCATTGAACACGGGAACGAAAATGCCCGATAAGCCGCTCCACCTCATCGTCGCGGAGCAAATGCGCATCCCGGCGGAGCAGTTCCACCAGCTCGTCGCTATTTAATTCGGACTCCGATTGCGCCGCTTTGGGAAGCCATTGCAATTGAAGCTTCAACCCGCTTGACGTATCCCGTTCCGCCATCAGCTTGTTCATCGTTTTGAGCCACAGCTCGGCACGTTGGATGCGCTGGCGAATCGACTTGCCGACGCTCCGCAAAATAATTTCCTCAAACAATTCCCGGTCCTTCTCGCTCAGCAGATTCTCCTGCTCTGTCAAAATAACGGCCATTTCCGCAAGCAAGGCGCTCGGCTTCTGGGGCCGAGTCCGATCCCGCATGGAAAGCAGTGTAATTCTCCCCGTTTCGCTAATGTCGGCTTCCAGAACATATTCGGCCAGCAAATGCTTGGAGGCGTTGTACTGATCCTGCAGCACGCCGCTCAGCCGTTCCTTATTCGAACGGGAAACGTTCGGTTCAAGCTCTGTCACAATGGACTTGCATGCCGCAAGCCATTCCTCGGCGGCCTCGCCTTCCAGCTCCCGACCCGCAGTTTCAGGAACAAGCCGCAATTGCCATTCCGCGACAAATTGCCGCTTTCTCCGCCCCAGATGCTCATCGATGTCGCGTTCTCGTTCGGCCAGTCCCGATTGTCGATCGCGCAGCACCGCGATGCGCGAAGCCACATCCGTGAACTCATGGGCCAGGTTGTCGCGCGCCTTCGCCAATTCCTGACGGCGTTCCTTTAGGCCGCTGATCCGCCCGTATACATCGCTGATCCCCAGCTCGTCCATCAGCTTGCGAAGCTGATCGGCCTTCACCCGAAGGGCATATCGCTTATCGAGCAGTTCATCCCGCAGTTCCTCTTCCATCTCGGCAAATTCCGCTTGCGTTTGGGCCTCCGCCTCATTCCGCTTCACTTCCTGGCTGCACTGCCTGTATTCCCGCCAATCCGAGTTCAGCCGGGAAATACCCTCCATATAACTTCCGACCGTCCGGACCGCCTCCTGGAGATCGCGCAGCGTTTTAAGCCGGGACCATTTGGAAGTCATGGTGATAAACGCTTGCTTTAATTCGCTCCATAGCTGCTGTTTGGCGCGAAGCTGTCCAGCCAGCTTGCTCTCCTGCTCCATAAGCAAGCGAAAACGCGTCGCAGCCTCATGTTGCTCTATCCAGGCCCTTCGCAGCACCCGATGCGATTCTTCTTGTATCGGAAAACGGGCAAACTCCTGCCGCAGGTTATCCATAACGCCTTCCAACTCGGCGATCCGTAGACGCAATTCATCCATGCCGCCCTCACACCGGGTCAGCTCTTGATTCAATCGGGCGATTTCGGCAAGCTTATACTGATTCCTCGCTTCCTTGCCGATATATTGTGCCTGGTGTGCAGCGGAGTTCACCTTTCCAACCATGGCGCCGAACTGATAATAGTCGCTCCCGACAACGGACACCGCCTGATCTTGCGACGACGTAAGCGGCTCGAATCCTTCGTCCCAGGCAAATGAACGCAGCGCGACTTCCACATGCCGCTCGGACAATCCCGATTCCGCCGAAGGCATCGGCTTCAAAACGTCAGCAAGCGTATACCCCCATTCCATGGGCTGCGGGTTAATCCATACCTCCTCATCCGATTCGGAAAGAGTGCCGATTTGACCGTCAGGCCGGATCCAAGCGTCAAGCAGCCCACTGTTCAGAAGTGTGAGTTCGATGCTTGCCCGCTGTTTTTGTCCAATATGAGCGTGAAATTCGCACACTTCATAGAGCGGCGCCCCCTGCCCCTCCGTGTATCCGCAACGCGTCTGGATACGCGACGAACTGCGCGCAGGCTCCGGTTCGCGAGCCTGCTCCCAAGCCAGCTTCTCTGCGCGTAGAATGTTCCATTCTTCTTTGAGCTGCTTGACCTGCTGCTCCAATTCCAGCTTGATCGACAGGCGTTCCTGCCGGTTGCGGTCGGCCTCGCTTCGCACCGGTTCAAGCACCGCTTCTATGCTCTGTTGCTCATAAGACAATGCGCTGCTTGCTGCGAACATAGCTTGGATGGCCGCTTCGCCAAGCTGCAAATGTTGCAGTGATTGCTTCCACGTCAGCAGCCCTTCTTTCCAGGCATACAAAGCGGAATCGGACGCGTCCTCCGCTCCCCGCATCGTTTGCTCAGCCTGATCACGTTCAGAACGCATCGCGCCAAGCTGCTTGTCATATTCGGCCACCAGTTGTGCCGCCTCCCGCTCCTGCTCGGCCAGCCGGATCGCTTCTTCGATCGCGCTGCGATGCGCTTCCGCATCCCGCCGCCAAGCAGGCAGAAACGTCGTCTCATCCGGAGGTTCGGGACTCCAATATCTTGCGTATACACCATGATGATCAAACTCCATGACCTCGGCTAAAACTTCAAGCTCTTCAAGTCCCTCCTGCTGCTGCTCAAGCAGCTCGGACTGCAGCTTCCGGGCTTTAACCGCCGCAAGCTCCGCCGCCTCGCTTCCGCGCAGTGCCGCCGTCAACCGCTTCTGGGCCTGATCGGTATAATGCTCCGTGTCCTTAAGCTGCTGCTCCGTTTGCTCCAATTCATGCTGCTTCTCCATCACCTCGCTGCGGTCCAGCAGCTCAAGCTCTGTGTCCACCGCAACCGCCTGCTCCTGATGTTCGGCCTGCGCCGCTTCAATATCCGTTTTTTTCTTGATAGCTCGTTGCAATTCCTCAGACATTGCGAAGATCTGCCTCTTTACTTCCTCTTGCTCGGCATTGGCCGAAAGCAGTTGATCTCCGCTTTGGTAAAGCAAATAGCGGTTATATTGCTCGTAGCTGCGGTTGAGCTTCTCAAGTTCGATCCGGTGCAATCGGAGCTCTTCCAACCGGTCCGCCAACTGATCCATATCCTCCATCACTTCCGACAGCGGACGAAGCTCCTCTTCGTGCAGCGGCGGCAGCGCCCGCACCAAAATCTCATAGATTGAGGTCGGCTTGACATCCTTGGACAGCTTTGGACTGCGCAGTTGTATGAGCAGATTCAGCAGATCAATATAAGCTTCCTTGTCATGGAACCCGAACAAAGCACGGTTCACGAGGTCGCGGTAACCCCTTTGTTCCTGAACGACTTGTCCGCCGGCTCCTATTTGTTCTTCCAGACCTTTGCGGTCCAGCGGAAATTTCCCATGACCCTCCTGCAGTATGACGCGATCGTAAAGCCAGAAATCATGATTGACACGCCGGCCATCCTCCAGCACAAATCCCCAGAAGCCTACCTGGGCCGCCCCTCGCCTTGCCCGCAAGCCGATGCCTATCGTTTTATATATGTTTTTGACCGGATGCAAAAATTCCAGCCACAGGTATCCGGTGCGATCCGTATGCTCCTCCTTGTCTCCAAGCAAATAGTATTCGATTTTCCGATCCTTCGAACCGAAAGGATCAAGACGATTCGGATGCTTATCCCCGTCCAGAACAAGCGGAATAAAACTTTGCATGGTCACGGATTTGCCTGCGCCATTCGTCCCGCGCAGCACAAGCCGTCCGTCCTCCAACATAAATTCTTCATCCTCATAGAACCAAAAATTAAGGATGCCCGCCCGGTTCATCTGCCAGCGGTCGCGGTTCTTTTCTACTACAGCCGCCTCCATCATACGGTTTAGTCCTCTCCTTCATCCCATGAATAATCTGCGCTCCACCTGGAGACAACAGCGGATACGATGAACCGTTGACCGCCTTCTCCTTCTTCCCTCCAATGCCCCAAACTCCAATCCTGCATGTGCGTCGTCAGCGCATTCGCAAGCTCGCCCAAGCTCATTTCCCGGTGCTCCTTGCCCCAATACTCCCCATATTTCTGTTTGAGCAGGTATAACATTCCTTCAACGTCCGTCTGAGTTAATTCCACTGTGCCTTGTTCCGATACATACCAATCGCGGCTGCCCAGCCTTTTCCGCAGCTCCCCTGCGAAGAGTAGCACAAGATCCGAAATGCCCGAAGGCGTGGGGAACAAGCTACATTCACCGCTTAGCTCCGGATGGAAAAAGAAAAGCCCCTCCCTGTAACGGCTTCCCTCCATGCCAAACATAAACTGCATCTGGTCCATCAGCGTACGCCGCTGGGTCTGAACATAATACAATTCATCAGGGCTCCACTCGCGGTCAGCGACCGCAGGCTCCAACAATAAACGCCGGTAAATGCGGTGACGGCGCTTTCGCAGCTCACCGTCGACCGTCGCCGGATAGACGACCTGTTCATTGAAATCTTCCAGCCGTTCATAAGCCTTTAGTTCTCTCGGGAAAAAACGCAATACGTATCTTGCGGACGGCGAGCATTCGTAGAGCACATTCTTCGAACGGCTGTCATGCGCCCAGTCCGATTCCTCTCCGTCAATGTGCCGAAGAACGCCGAGCTGCCTTAGCTTCTTTAGCGCCCGAACCATGGAGAGACGATGCTGATAGTTCTCCCAGTCCATCGCAAGGCCCGATGTGACAAGCTGTTCGCTGACCTGCTCCACGATTTCTGTCAGCACAAACTGATCCAGCTCCGTCTTCGATTCCAAAAACCATAACGAGTAGGCAAACAAAGCATAGTCCCTCGGCTCCCGAAATTCCGAGAAACCCATCCAAGACGCCGCGACGACCGGCGCTTTATCCAGTTTGGCGATCGTACGCGTCAGAATAAGCGAAAATCCGGTGAACTCGGCAAACCAGTCCCGCAACTCTGTATATTGATCCCGAATCGCATAAAACAAATCAGGGTCTTCCTCTTTTGTAACCCAATGCCGATTGAGCAAGGCATGCGCGCAAGTACGCCTCCGTTCATTCCAGTGCTCGGCATCCGCTTTTCGATTCGCGCGCATCCGCCGAAGCGCATAAGATGTCGTTCCTCCTCTAGCCATGGAGCGTTTCGCCTCCCGCTACTTCAATCGTATAGTTCCGCATCGTCAAGCTGCCGTCTTCGCTGTGGAGCACAGCATCTTGCGTCTCTTCGCTTGGGATCGACAAGGAGATTCGATACCCGTCAGCGGTTACGAAAGATCTTGATGCCGAAGCCGTACACCGTCCAATCCACTGCATCAGCCGCATCCGTTCTTTCGTTTTTAACCTCGGCAATCCGGCTATCTGAATTTCGCCCCATTTTTGCATTTTTTCGACGAAAGCCCTCTCCTCTTCCAGCTGCAGCAGCAAGTGCTCGCGATAGGCCTCGCGTTTGTCCGAATGACTCCGCATCGGCTCCGAAGCCGATCGGCCGGACCTTTTGCGGCTGCGCGTCCGTATGAGGCGAATATTAGGCGGTTCGTCCCAAGTTGAAGCATCCGTCCGCTCTGTACTGCGTTCGTCTTCCCCTTGAAGATGCCGGCTTGGAAACAGGCCGAACACATAAGCCGCAAGCCGGTGCGCTTCATTGAGGTTATTGATCCAAGCGAATCTGCGCCCAAGCTCCTCCAAATCTCCCCTCCTGCTTACGCCGCCACGCCGCCGTTCCTGCAGACGAACCGCGCTTCGAACAACTTTCGCAATGGCTTCTTTGGTCGCTCTTTCGAGCAGCGTCAGCTCGCTAAACTGCTGCTCGTCGCCGACAAACCACCGTTTCAGATTATTCCAGCCCTGCTGCAGCTCCAGCCACAGTTCTTCCGACGATTTCCCTTCTTCCAGCCTCGGTTTGGCGAGTTCGTCCGCCAGCACTTTCTCCAGATAATAATCCCTTAAACCGGCTCCGATCTGCTGCAGTTGACCTTCAATTCTGTAAGCGCTGCGTTGCAGGGCCTTTACAAAATGCTGCAAGTAGTTGACCAGGTTGTCTTTTAATGCAAGAAACCCTTCCGTTGCCATCATTTCTTCTGCCTGAATGGAGTGAATGCTGGCGATGAAATCCGCGGCGTTCTCATGCATCGTCTTAAATGCCTCATAAAGCTTCTCCCAAATTTGCAGCGCCTTCCCCGGTTCAAAATCCATTGACCGGCTTCGAATCTCATGGACACAACCTGCAATCGTGTCAAAGTACGTCGTTTCCAAGGAACCGCCGTATCCCTTCACCTTCTCCAAAGACTCCAGCATCCGTTCAATTTCGATGGCATATGGCGTGAGCAAATACTGGCTTTTCTTCCTCATGTATTCTTCCACTGACAGCGCGCGTCCCCCGTCATGGCGAGAGGCCAGATTGCCCCATCCCTTCAAGCTTTCCAAATCGGAAATGCATTGTTCCTGCGTATAGCCCTCCAGAACCCCCCAAGCCTCAATTCCCTCGTAAATTTCTTCCGGCCGCAGCCAATACTTCAATCGCTGATATTCCATATAGATAAATTTCATAATTGCGCGGTAACGGGCTACATTAATTGCAGTTAAATAACTGAGCTCCGGCACTGCTCGCAGCCCTGCCGGGGTTATAATCGGGTCCAAGTTATACGCCTCCTTCAACCCTTATAGTTTAACAGATATGTGATTAGGTGAGAAAACCTTTAAAATTTACCTACGTCCTTTTTTAGCTTGTTCAGCAAGTCTTCTTGCAGTTTGGAGCACCCGTTCCCGAGGTGCGAGGAAAGAATCTGGATACGATAATTCAATGGTAGTCCCCTTCATCAGATCCCAATATGTGACCATTTCAGCTTCTGGAAGTGAGGCGCCCACTACAAACGATTCTACAAGTGTTTTAAAAATCGGCAACCATTTTTCGGCATCATCCAATTTCCCGTATTCCATGAAAATAAATCTTTTCTCTTTTGCTGCAAAACAAAACGAAAAAGGAATGTACACTTCAGCTTTCCCTAAAGCCTCTTTCGGTAAAATAATTCGATTATTCAACCATTGCAGTTCATCAAAAAGCTCTTCTCCATAGTGCTGTTCAGCAAGTTCATAAAATTTGCGAAGAAAGCCTTTCGTCAAAGAAAGTGCATACTGCTGGGAGGCGTAACGATGATATCCCTCCCAATCATGCGTTTCAAATATTCTTTCCAACTGTTTTCCAGCCTCAATAATAGCCCTTGCAAAATGCGCTTTTCCTTGACCTGCTCCTCCATAATATGCACGGTAAAAATGGTAAAGAGATGGACACTTCACAGCACGTCTCTCCTCCTCGCAGCTTAAAAACTTGTCATTGATATAAGATTAGCCACAGAACGGATAGTTTTTCAACTGCAGTCATGTCCTGCCGTAAAATTAATAACAGTTAATGATTGATCTGATTGCATAGAAACAGATGTTCTTGTATAATTTTATTGAATAGTAAGCCCAAAGGGCTGCAGTGAGGTGTAACTTTTATGAGACCCCAAGTTGAAACAAACTACTCTCAGATGAATAAGCACCAGAGTGACCCACGTCAAGAGTTACTGACAGAAGCGCACCAGCTCCTCCATTTGGATTGTGAGTCCATCAGACGAGAACGGTTTATAAAAGGAGTGTTTTGTCCTCACTGCATGCAAGAAACCGGGAAAATGGTTTGTAGCTATGTTCGCTTTGGACTTGTAAACGGTACCCATTGGCAGCGATATCGTTGTCGGCAATGTAAACGTGTATTTAGCGATCTAACTCGTACGCTTTTTCATCGCAGCCGCAACATTCAAAAATGGCCGTTATTCATTCAATATGTTATGGTCGAAAAGCTTCCGGCCAAACAAATTGCAGCCAAACTGGAGCTACATATCAATACGATTTATACGTGGAATAAGAAGCTTTCGGCATTCTTCGCACTTTACCTACCAAACAAACAATTCCAACAGTCAGACCAAAGTTCTCATGACAGCGCAACCATCACGGTTAGCCTTACAGATAAGGGAAACACCCTGCGGCAAAAAAGTCAGTTTCCTGAGAGTTCCGATGATGCGGAGAGCAATTCTACAGTTACTATTCCAGTAACAATAGCTGTTAACCGAGAAAACCCAAGTCATATCCTCTTCACAATCCATCAAGACACTGGAAGCAATGTTGCCTTGAAAGCTGCTCCCTCACAAACGGAAGCCTTAACAAAGGTAATACAGGAATTTCGAGCATATAATTCCAAAAAACGCGGGATTGCTTTCCGAAATCTCTTTATGCATTTGACCTTTTTTCGCATGTTAAAACTTATGGAAGCCATAAATCCTGTTATTATGCCTTATGAATTGTTCAAACTTTGCCTCGATAAGGATCGTTTATCACGATCCAATAGGCTATTAAAAAGATTAATATAATCAATCATTAACTATAGTTACTCGTTAAAGAACAAGCAGCCGTCTCAGAAGGATACTCTGTGACAACTGCTTGTTCAATTACCGTCCAATGGGCACAATGTCGTTCCGATCTGCGCAATAATAGTGTTGGTCCATTCCGTTTTACATTTGTCATTGCAGTAATGTTCACCACAGCGTAGTGTAAAATTAGCTGCCTCCGCATTCGCTCCTCGCCGTTACACCGGGGTAACGGTCAGCTTGCCTCTGCTTTCCCCAGGCAAATGGATGTCCAACAATCCGTCGCCATTCGTTACTGCATGTATGGCCTTCCCGTTCCATGCAACCCGGTACGTCCGGCCTGCCTTCATGCAGACCAGCGCCGCATGTTCCTTGCCTTCCGCCCCAAAATAACGAAGATCGACCGACAGCTCCGTGTTGTCGTCGTTAAAATCCGCCTTCTCCAGCCAAACATCGTAACCGCATGTGAGTGTACCCGGCCGGTAATAAGCGGCAAACCAGCTCAGCACCGGGGCGGATAACCCGCCGAAATGATGCCAGCCTGCGCCTCTTCCGGATTGCACAATAAAATGCTCATAGCAATTGTAAGTAGCCTCTGTTTCGGTTCGCCATAAATCCAGCGCGGTGCGGGCGATGCGGTGAGCCGGCTCGCTGCAACCCAAGCCGAGCAGCATTTTCCAATAAAACCATTGATGCGGCATCCAAACCGCGCCGTTCCAATACCCATCTTTTCTAAAATAAGCGGCGCTTTGGTCGACCGTCGATAGACCGATGGGGCTCCACAGCCTTTTCTCGTCGCTTATATACGCTAATAAACGCCGTTCCTGTGCGGATGTACAGATACCGGCTACGAGCGGGTAAGCTCCATCAAGCCCCATATTGTAGTTTTGGCCGCTTTCATGCCGGAGCAGATCTTTTGGATTACCCATCTGATCATGCAAAACATAACCAAAATAACCGCTTTCCTCATCCCAGGCATACTTCTGAACGGCAATACCTAGACGAGTTATATCATCGTCATATTCGGCAATGTCCTGCTCCAGACCGCCAATGGCAGACGCCGCCATTTTTAATATTTTGGCGATTCGTATGGCATGGCATGTATTGGAGACAGGCGCCGCTTCAGCGGTCAACCCGCTGCGGTGCACTTCAACTTGGGGCGGATAATCGTCCCAGCCTCCGGAGTTGTAGAAATAATCCCACGTCTTCAGCAAATGTGAAGAAAGAGCCGCCGTGGTGGAACTGCCCAGCTTGCCTGCATAAAACCGGTAATATTGCTTCAATCTGGGGTAAAAATAGTTCAGCAGCTCCCGTGACTGCGTTTTGTTCCACAGTTCCAGGAATAAATAGTGCTGCACCGGCACCATACTACCGTGATGAATAAACGCCGCATGAGGATCTCCCGGTTCTGTCACATAAGCATTCAAGCACTCTACAGCGCGCTGGATATTAAGCTCAGCCAATCCGATTCCGATAAAACCGGAATCCCACGTGTATAAGCTGTCCCACCACCGTCCCGGAGTATTGTGGCGGATATACGACCGTCTCGTATAAACCGGATAAACAACATTGGTACATAAGGTGGCCTCCATCAACTGCTGGCTGAGACGATATGGCGCCCCGGATGAATTAAACGGCTTCGCCTGCGATTTTTGCTTCAACGACACAAAAGCCGCTTCGCACAGCTCGGCGTCAGGTTTAAATTGAGCCAGCTGCCGCTCCACCTCATCCCTTGTCCCGCTGCAAACCAGCCCATATAGGACGCTGCTGGATTGCGGAGCCAACGGAATCGGCCGTAAATATACATTGGTGAAATGGCCTTCCCCATCGCCATGAAATACCGAATTCACATGATGATGCACATTATGCCGCATAAAACGGTCCAGCTCGTCGCAATGAAACTCCCTTATTTCATAGTCTTCATAAGCCCAAAGCAGTCCATAATAAGTATCGATACCTTCATATTTAAGCAGCAGACTGTTCGGAACGGGCCCCGCAAACCGCTGCGGATGCGCCTCAGCTGCCTCTGTCTCAAACCGAACATGCTCCAGATCATCCTTCTCGGCAATGACAAAACCGTCCAGCTCTGCCGAGCCGGAACCGCTGCCGCCGTCTGTGGTGAACTCATCGGACTCGGCAGCCATAAATACAATTTCATGCCGCCCGGCCGGCAAAGCTCCCAATACCGCAATCGCCGCCTCCGGCTTACCCGTGCCCTCTAAATGTACGGAAGTGTCCGGCACCCCGCCGATTTCCAGACACAGGCGCTGCCCGTCCGTCATCCGGTAACGCAGCAGCAGAGCGGCTTGCTTCAGCGGCTCCGCCAATTCGAACGTATAAGATACCCGATCCCCTGTTTCCTTGCCTAATCGAAGGGCCGAACCTTGCACGAAATCCTGCACTCTCTCTTCTCCGCGAAAAAAGCCGTCGTAAACCAGATTATCGCTCGGACGCGGCGTTGCAAACGACAACGTCTCATAGTCCAGCGCATCCTTCCATAACGCCCCTTCCTTCGGAAGTTCGGGACGAACGGTTCGCAGCCGTTCCCCGTGCCCTCGCACCTGAGGGAAATGCAGGGACGCCATATAATGCAGCACTACGTTTTGGCTGGCTTGCGTCCGATTAACCAGCTCGCACCGGATCAACCTGGAGCTGCTGGAACTTTCGGCATAGGTAATGTCCGCGTAAACCTGATCTTTCCATTCCAGCTCATGCCGGTGCGTGTACCAGCTTAAATCGGGTGCGGCTTCCCACGGATGATATCCCGATTCCCACATCGTATTCGGAACGTCCACTTTCCTGCGGTAAAAGCCGGGAAATAAGCTCAAATCGAAGCGCAAACCTCGTGTGGCATCGGCAATATGCGAAATACCGATATATTTTTTCGTGTATGGCCCCCATAAGGGCAGCTGCTTTAAATCATGTGTTCCCCTCAACTGTTCCATGCTTATCATCCGCTCCTTCTACATATGCGAAAAGCCGGCTTTCTTGCTTCATCTTGAGTATAACATGCAGAGAAGAAGGCATTGCACAATGCAATGCCTCAAACTGCCTGATTTTTTATATTGATGTGCACTTTTTTTAATGATGTGTGGCTATTATTTATGAGTGCTTTTATACCAATCCGTAGCTTCTTTGATCACCTGGTCCCCGCCGCGTTTCTTCCAATCATCCACGAACTTCTCGAAGGCGTCGGGCGATTCCTTGCCGGTGACGATTTTCGCCGCAAGCTCCAGCCAGAGACCGTCCCTTCCCAGTTCGGGACGCGCTTGCAGAGTCGGCAGCGCCGGCATGCCCAAGCCATCGTTTTTCCGGCCTTCCTTGGAAGCCACATCCATCGCCTTCAGCACAAGATCGCCGGACGGACGGTTTTTCATAAATTCCGTATCCGTCAAGTGGGAAGGACCGATCAGGCGGAGCCACGTCAAATGCATCTCCTCTCGATAAATGTCCTCCTGTTTCTCCGGATATTTGTACTTGATCTTGCCGCTCTCAACCGTGTAATCGTCCCCTTCGATCCCATAAGTAAGGAACTTCTGGGCTTCGTCGGAATAAAACCAATCCAGGAACTTAATCGCGTTTTCCGGATTTTTGGTCGTTTTCGGAATAACCCATACATTACCGCCTACAGAGCTGCCAATACTAAGACCGCCTTTGCCGTCAGGCCCGACCGGAGCCGGAATAATATCAAGCTGCGAGGTAGGTGTCCCGGTCTTCACTTCCGCAGCCCATTTGTCAGCTAATCTTGGGCCATGAATCCATAAACCGACGATACCCTGGCCTTTGATTTTGGCATCCCAATCTTTCGGTTTTTGCACGAACACTTCATTATCAAGCAGCTTTTGTTCATAAAGCCTTTTGTATACCGTTAAGGCGTCTTTCATTTGCGGGCGGATCATGTTGGGGATCAGCTGTCCGTTTTCAAATTTCCAGTCGGCCGGCATCGCATCGTAAGCTCCAAAGAAAGCCTCGGTAAAAGCCAGCTTCTCGCGCCCGGAGAACGGAATTTCATCTTGTTTGCCGTTGCCGTTCGGATCCTTCTCTTTAAACGCCTTCAGCATCTCGATATATTCATCGACGGTTTTCGGCGGCTTCATGCCAAGCTTATCCAGCCAATCCTTACGGACCATCATGACATTGCCGTTCGGAGTGGCATTTACGCTAGGAATGCCGTAAATTTTGCCGCCTTTGCTGACCGATGCGAAATCCCATGCTTCCTTGGAAATATTTTTCTTCAAATTCGGGCCGTATTTGTCGATCAGGTCATTCAGCGGGATCAAGACACCCGAGTCGACCGCCGGGGCTACCTCCGGCTTATTAATGCCGTGGGTTTGCAGCAGATCGGGAAGTTCGCCGCCGGCAAACAATAACGTGAGCTTCTGATCATACTGAGCGTGCGGAATTAACTCCAGTGTCACGTCGGTTTTGGACATTTCACGCAGCTTCTTGGTGTATTTGTCTTCATTAATATTCGCAGAGCCTTCAATATATTGAAGCCCTTCCGTGCCGATGCCGACTTTCAGCTTCACCGGCTTGCTGTCCGCCGCCTTTGTACCGGCTTGTCCTTGAGCATCGCCTCCGGACGAACATCCTGCCAAAGCCCCTGCAGCAAGCGCCGTAGATAATGCAAGCAACGTCATTTTTTTACTCATGTGACCCGTCTCCTTTATACGTGTTATAGTATATTAACCTTTCACTGACCCCAACATCGCGCCTTTTATAAAATGTTTCTGGAGCAGCGGGTAAATCAACAGGATGGGAATAGTCGCCACCATAATGGTCGCCATTTTGATACCTTCCATCGATTGCAGCGTTACGTTTACGCTTTGCATCAGCGATTCCGTATCGCTTTCCACAAGCAGCTGGCGAAGTTTGACCTGAAGCGGAAATAATGAGGGATCGCGGATATACATGATTGCGCTGAAATATCCGTTCCAGTGGCCAACCGCATAAAACAAGCCAATCGTGCTAAGCGAGGGCAGCGATAATGGCAGCACGATGCGCCACCAGGTCCGGTATTCATCGCAGCCGTCGATCCGTGCGGCTTCCACCAGCCCTTCGGGAATTTGCCGAAAAAATGAAACCATAATAATCAGGTTAAACGCGCTGATCGTGCCCGGAATAATAAGCGCCCACAGCGTATTCAGCATGCCCAAAGCTTTAACCAGCAAATACCCGGGAATCAGCGGCACTTGAAAAATCATCGTAAATACAATCAGCATGAGAATTAAAGAACGGCCCTTTAATTCGTTTTTAGATAAGCCGTATGCCATCAGCGAGGTAAAAAACAGATTAAACGCCGTTCCGCCTACCGTTAGCAGCACGGTTACGCCGAAGGATTTCCAGATTGCCGCGTTTTTCAGAACGGCTTGATAATTGATGAAGGTCCAATCAACGGGGATCACGCTGACTCTCCCTTGGGAAATGGCGCTTCCGCTGCTTAAAGAACCTGCAAAAATATGCAAAAACGGCAGCAGCATCACAAGGCTCGTTAACGTCAAGAACAAATAGTTGCCGTATATAAAGATGCGCCTGGAGGTATGTTCTTTGATCAAATGACCGTTCTCCTTTCCGAATCAGTAAATCGAATTTCCGGTTGTTCTTTTGCTTAACTGGTTGGCGCCGACAACAAGAATGACGCCGACAAGCGATTTAAACAGTCCGATGGCCGTCGTGTAACTGTACTGCCCGCCTAAGAGACCGATGCGGTAAATGTAGGTATCCATCACTTCGCCCGTTTCCGTCACAAGCGGGTTCAGCAGCATGTAGATCTGCTCAAAACCAAGATCAAGCACATTGCCGATCCGCAGCAGCAGCAGCACCATAATCGTCGGCAGCAGCGATGGCAGTGTAATGCTGAACGCTTGCTTCAGCTTGCCGGCTCCATCCACCTCGGCCGCTTCGTACAGTTCCGGGTTAATGCCCGCCAAGGCGGCAAGATAAATGATCGTGCCCCAGCCAACCTCTTTCCATATCCCCGAGATCACAACAATCGAGCGGAAATAATTTGGCTCCTGCATGAAGAAGATCGGCTCCTTGCCCAGCCACCTGAGCACATCGTTAACCATGCCCGAGCTTGGCGATAAAAAGTTGATGACAAGCCCCCCCACAATGACCCAAGACAAGAAATGCGGAAGATACAACACGGTTTGTACCGCCCGTTTGAAGAACAGTTTGCGCACTTCATTCATTAACATCGCCAACGCGATGGGCGCTGGAAACCCCAGAACGATTTGATAAATGCTGATGAGCAGCGTGTTTTTTAAGACCCGAAGGAATTCAGGGTACGTAAACAAATTGTAAAAGTGTTTGAAACCTACAAAATTGCTGCCAAAAATGCCGGTGAACACCGTATAATCCTGGAACGCAATAACGATACCCGTTAACGGGATATACTTAAATAGCAGAAAAAAAATCAGCCCGGGAAGCACCATCGTATAAATTTGCCAATGTTTTAACCAATAGGGCTTCCGCTTGGCGGCTGTCCCTGGAATAGAAGCTGTTTGGTTCGGTACAGCGCCCTTGCTCCCTAACTCCATCTTATCTCTCCCTCCTGTGCCTGAATTTTATTGTAATCGGTTTCAATAGCGGCATCCATGTGTTCCATCGTGACTTCTTGTGCTTTTTTGACTAAATCAAAATAAGCGCGCTGCCGGTCCCTCCGTAATTTCGCAGCTGTTTTCGCCTAATCTACGCTACCGGATGACGAAAATAGAGCCTCGGCTTATTTGCCGGTAGTCCGCCTTTTATAATCGTTGGGGGCAACACCGAAGTATTTTTTAAATGATTTGGAAAAATGCGGGTAGTCGCTGTAGCCGACTACATGGGCAACCTCATACGTTTTGCTTTCCGGCTCTTCCAGCAATACTTTCGCTTTTTCCATGCGCAGCTTGATGACATATTCGGTAAAGCCGATTCCCAGCTCCTCTTTAAAACATCTGCTGAAATAAGAGTCCGACATGCCGGCTTCATTGGCCGCTTGAGAAAGTGACAGCCGCTCGTTTGTGTAATGCGCTCCGATATATTGCACCGCCTTCATAATCGCCTGATGTTGTCCCCAACTGCGGATCAAACGGACTTGCCCGGCAAAAGCCGCAATGGTATACCGCACGCGAAGCAGCAGCTCATCCGCTGACGAAACCGGCTGCCGCTGCTTCGGAAGCTCTTGCAGCTTTCCCCCGCTGCGGGCGATCAGCTCCGCTTCCGCCATAGCCAGCACATCCTCCAGCTGCTCCGAGCACTTCGCAACACTTAATCCGCGGTGCAGCAACTGCTGTTGATAGTCCGCCGCCACCTCCAAAGCCTCCGGCTCGCGGACCATCCACAAGTGCTCTGCTAGCAAGGCCGCAACGCTCCGGCATTCCCACAACCGCTGCCCCCGCTCCTGACGGGTTCGCTTTTTATACTCCAAACGGGCTGCCGTTTTTCCCAGCAGCTCATCGAGCTGCTCTTGCTTAACCGGCTTGAGCACATAATCCATGACGCCGTATTGCATCGCTTGCCGGGCATACTGGAAATCGTCATAACCGGACAAAATAACAATCTCCTTGTCCTCTTCCCGTTTGCTGATTTCCGCAATCAGCTCCAGACCGTCCATCACCGGCATGCTGATATCCGTAATGATCAAGTCCGGCTTCATCTGCTCCCACAGCCTAAGCGCTTCGCGGCCATCCTCCGCTTCCCCGTTGACGCGAAACCCGTACGGGCTTTCATTAATCAGCTTGGTTAAGCTGCGTTTGATCATAATTTCATCGTCCACAATCAATACGTTATACATCGTTTTCCGCCCCCTTCTCAAGTGACCCTGCAACGAATTTCAGCCGCATTTCGATCATGGTGCCCGTCTCATCGGACTTTGCAATAAACAAGCCATAAGGATGTCCAAAATGAATGCGGATGCGTTGGTGTACATTCCAAAGGCCAATGGCGTCAAACATGCCTCCAACCTCCTGAGTTTGTGGCGGCATTTCCCGGTCATCCGCTGCAATTGCGGCATTGTAGCGTTCTTTCAGCCCGCTGTCCATGCCTTGCCCCCAATCCTCAATCCGTAAAATGTAATCTCCGTCCCGCACCATGCCCGAAATGCCGATATAACTCGGCTTTTGCTTATACGCCTGATAACCATGCTTAAACACATTTTCCACAAGCGGCTGAATCATCAACCGAACCGCTTGAACTTTGGGAAGATGCGCTTCATCTGTGACAATCTCGACCTGCAAAGCTTGAAACCGCTCCTGCTGGATTTCTAAATACGTCCGAATATAACGGATTTCCTCCAGCAGCGTGACCGCTTGCCCCGGATTCCCGACGCTGTAACGAAAAATGTCCGCGAGTGACGTAGCCATCCGGCTAATCGGCCGGACGTTTTCGATAATGGCATAAGAATTAATAATTTCCAGCGTGTTGTATAAAAAATGCGGATTTATTTGCGATTGCATCGCTTGCAGCGCCGATTCGCGCTGGCGGATTTCCATTTCCTGCTCCTTCATGCGGGAAGTTTGCACCTCTTCGAGAAGACGGCCGATTTCGCCGACCATCCGGTTAAACCCGCGATTTAATGCACCCAGTTCATCATTTCTCCGTTCAGGAGCTTTGACGCTGAGATCTCCTTCTTCAGCCCGGCGCATAAGCCGCTGCAGTTGAAGCAGCGATTGCGTTAAATATAACGAAAATCCGCCAGTAACAATTAATGCAATCCCAACCACAAGAAGACCAACCCAGATGGTGATATTTCGCAGACTGATCATTTCCCGGTTCAATTCTTTCAGCGAAACTTCCGAAATCAGCGTCCAGCCGGTCTTGGCGGACCTTTCATAAATAATAAGCCGCTTATCCTGCCCCGCCTTTTCCACATAGTGGCCGTTTTCATGAGTCAGCTTGGCGCTGAGTTCCGGCGTCAGCGCCTGCTTTCCCCACTTATCCTTCTGCGGGTGGTACACGACGCGGCCTTCCGCATCCATAATCCATATAAATCCGGTATCCCCCAGCTTGATTTTCTCGCATATTTTGATAATCTCGCTCAGCCGTACGTAAACCAGAAGAATCCCGCTGGATTGATAAGAGACTGTATCCAAAAATGTGCGCGCAATCGTCAGCACCGGAATCGAATCCATGTATTCAATTCCCGCGATCCGGTAATTTCGGTCTCCAAGCACCGCATTTTTATACTGCTCGTAGCTCCCTTTGCCGACAGCTGCGCTGTAGCTGGAGGTTGCAATGCCGTTGTTCGAAACGATCGACAACCCATAAATATCGGGGCGGCCAAACGTAATGCTCGGAAACAACTCGTCGGATATTTTTTTGCTGATCAAAAACCGGTCGTACTGCTCGTCGGGAGACAACTTCATAAACGATTGAATTTGCGGATGCAGCAGCAGCGGATACGTGATCCGCTCCAGATCGGTGAAATAACCGTCCAGTTGGGAATTGATTTGGCCTATCAATTGCTCGTTATAATCGACTGCATTACGTTCGATACTTTCTGAAGCTTTGACATACCACAAAGTCCCAAAAATGAGAAGCGGCACACATAAAATAAATAAAATAAGTCTCGCCAGCTTCGCTTTAATTGAAAGCGTTTTCCTGTAAAACAACATTTTCACCCCTCATCTGCGGATTATTAACTAAAGTAGCATGAAAGGATCTAAGATGGAAAGATCCTGCTTAAAAAAACCGCCTATATAAGTTGAACAAAAGAACTTCAGGGAAAAACCGAAGTGCAGTGGAGAAAGGGAATTGCCTTGCAGACGAGTTGTGGCTTTGAATTCCTGCCATCCGAAGGCCCATTTAATAAAAGGAATTTAAAACAAGATGTTTGAGCCGGCCAGGCAATCCCTTTCGGAATGGAACGAGCTTCCAAAACATGTGTTCAACTTACATAGAAAGGCAAAGAAAAAAGCAGCCGTCTCAGAAAAATCCCTGTGACAACTGCTTATTCAGCTCAAAGGCCGCTTCGCCATCCGCTTCTTTTGCAAACCGCAACTTTCTTGTAAACACGTGCTTATCGTTATGCTTTTTGTTTGGACTTTATTTCGTACATGTTACAATCTGCAACATGAAGCAGGGCATCCAATGTTTTGGCGTCATTGGGGTACATTGCAACTCCAATGGAAACGGAAACTTCAAACCGCATCTCTGCTGATAATTTTTTTAACGCATGGTCGATTCGATGGATGGTCGCATCCCCGCTGCTTGCATCTGAATACGGAGAAATGATTAGAAATTCATCCCCTGCCCAGCGGGCGACAATATCCGTTTTAGCGGTATTCGACAACAAAATATTGGAAGTATATTGGAGGACCTTATCCCCCGTTTCATGTCCGTACGTATCGTTAATCTTCTTAAAGTTATCTACATCGATAAGAAACAAATTTAAGATTCCGTCGCGTTTACCGATTCGCTCGATAATTTTAGGGAAAATTTGGATAACATGTCTTCTGTTACAAATTCCTGTAAGAACATCTTTTTCGGAGTAAAACTTTACCTTATCGTATTGACCGCCCATCCACCAGCATATCGCTAAAGCGATAATGCCCAGATAAGGAAATCTAGTGTAGGGAAAATTATAGTATACATTTCCGTAGACTCTAACGATCCCATACAACACCAAAAAGACAGACATAATAACGATTCTTCCCGTATATTTCATGGTCAGTCTCCACTCTCTGGGTTGGTTTAGTGCTGGCGGGACTTCGAATCGCTACATTTGTCAATAAACTTAACACCCTGTCACTTCATTATATCACAAAAAAAACCTGATCTGACAACATCAGATTCAGGTTTAACTTACCAATTTAGAGTGAATTCACGATTAACGGCCGACATCGTCTCCACGATATCGGCCGACTTCATCGTTTACATCGATTTCATCATAAAGGGAGCAAGCAAATACATGGGGATAAAATCTTGAGTGACATACACTTCTCCATCCATAAGCATTGGGGCATTTTTGAGCATATTCTTATCCATTCCGATCATGATGTCTTTTGAGTCCAACATGATCTTGACCATGTACATATCTTTCATGTCCATCATGGCTTGGCCCGTTTTATCCGGCATCGCCGTGCCCATGCCCTTGTCCATTCCCATATTCATATAAGTCATCGTAATGGACCGCTCGTCACCGTTCCAGATCACCTTGTATCCCAACGTTTCGGCGAACATCCTCAGCGGTACGTAGGTCGTACCGTTCATCATCATTTCTGCCTTACTGCCGGTTCCCATCATTTTGCCGTCCATTGCCATGCCGTTATTCATATTCATCATACCGGAACTCATGTCTGTGCTCATACTGGAGCCCATATCTGTGCCCATTTCTCCGGCAGCCGGCTTCATCATCATTTCATTGGCTTGCGCGATACCCGGGAGCATGAGAGCGAGGGAAAGAACCGATACGGCTGCTGCTTTTTTCATTGGATTCATTGTTATTGCCTCCTTAAGATGGTTTGTTATTCGAGATTAACGATACCGAAAGGCTGTTAAGGAAGGCTAACGAATTTCTTACAAAAAGATTAACAATTTAAAACGGTTTCTTTCGCGGCACCGTGATCCAAAACCGGCTCCCCGAGCCTTCTCGGCTCTGGACCCCGACCTCTCCGCCATGGCGCTGTACGATTGATTGGACAATAGCCAGTCCCAACCCCGCTCCCTCGCCTCCTTCACGTCCGCGTGACGGATCAGCCCGGTAAAACCGCTCGAATATCCGGTCCCGATCCTTCTCGGCAATGCCAGGCCCCTGATCCGTAAAGGACAACTCGATACAATCGCTGTCGTATTCCCTCGCCTCAAACACGATCACCGAAGCGGCGGGAGAGAAACGAATCGCGTTCTGCAGTAAATTGCCCAGCGCCCGCTTCATTTCAAAAGCATCGACCCAAACCGCCCCGAACCTATCCGGCATCCTCACGTCAACTTCAAGCTGCTTGGCGGTTAGCTGCAAATAATGACTCTGCAGCACTTCAACGATAAGACTATCCACAGCAGCAGCCTGCGGCTTCAGTTCGGCTGCACCGGCGTCAAGCCGAGACAATTGGAATAAATCGTCGATCAGTCCGCTTAATCTTAAGGTCTCAAGGCGTATCGTATGCAAGTAACGGTCGAAGGTCTCCGGGTCTTGAATCACATGATCCTGAAGCGCCTCCACAAATGATTGAATGGACGCCATCGGCGTACGCAAGTCGTGCGATACGTTGGCGATTAGCTCCGAACGCGCTTCCTCCGATGCTCGAAGGCGATCGAACAGCTCGCGCAGCGTGCTTGACATCTGGTTGAATTGGGCAGCCAGCCGCTGGAACTCCTGCGGACCAATACGCGGAACGTCACTATTGAAATCGCCGCTTGCCACCCGCCGGGTCTCACTATCCAGCACCCGAATCCATCTCACCAGCGGACGTGTAAGAAGAGCATGGACGAGCAGCGAAACAATGGCCGCCCCTATAGTAATACACATAATAAGCAGATATTCGTTTAAGGACAGCAGCATATACCGATAAATGATAGACACGCTCACCAAAATCATGGCGATGCTTAACCCGTTTAGCAGCAGCAAATAAGCGCGCAAACTCAGCTTGAGCCTCATGGAGCCCCCCGCCCTTCAAATTTGTAGCCGATGCCCCAAACCGTCTTAATGAAATTCGGCTCTGAAGGGACAAGCTCTATCTTTTCCCGAAGACGCCGAATATGAACCGTGACGGTTGTCGTATCTCCGTAATATTCTATGTCCCATATTTTATTCAGCAGTTGGCTGCGGGAAAATACTTGCCCGGGATGGGTCGCAAGCAGCGTAAGAAGCTCAAACTCTTTCACGGTTAAATCGACCCGGCCCCCATTCACTTCCACCCCCCTGCTGGGAAGATGAATAACGAGGCCTGGAAAGCGGATCTCTTCTTTTCCGTCGGCGGAGGGTGAAACGAACTGCTCAGGCTGGCCCGCCAAGCGCAGCCGGCGAAGAATCGCCTTGACCCGCAGCACCAGCTCCCGCGGGCTGAACGGCTTTGTTATATAATCGTCGGCACCCATCGTCAGTCCGACGATGCGATCCCCCTCTTCCCCGCGAGCTGTCAATAAAATAACCGGAACCTCGTGTTTGTTGCGAATCTCCTCACATACCTGAAAGCCGCTTATTTTCGGCATCATGACATCCAGAATAATCAAATCCGGCGCTTCCTCCCTCCAAACACGCAGCGCTTCCTCTCCGTCCTCAGCCGTCAAGACCCGATACCCTTCCCTTTCCAAATATCGCATACACACATCTCTAATGTTCGGCTCATCGTCAGCAATTAGAATTTTGATAGGCATATCGCATCCTCCTTTTCACTGTGCGTTACCGCCCTGTAGCGATTATACCTCATTCCCCCGAAAGCAAATCCTTACAAAAGTATTAAATCATGATAGGCCGAGGTAAGTCATCTTGTTCATAATCAATTGTTATTTCATAAAAAGGGCATGAACCCGGTACAGTACCGAATCCATGCCCAAAAGGCGGCCTAAATATAGGGTGTCTGGCTGTTTGGGACCACTTCACTAATCGTACAAACTTGACCGGACCGAAGTCCAATCGAGTTTGGGTCAAGCGATCGCACGGTTTATGCATGGTGCCGCTTATATTTGGCGTAATGCTGCTCCCAATAAATGAACAACCTTTCGAAGATCAGCGTCAGTGCCCAATACACAAGCGAGACGATCACGTACATTTCCAGATAGCGGTATGATTTCCCCGCTTCGATTTTGGCAACCGCCATAATATCGACAATCTGAATCATAAATACAAGCGAGGTTTGCTTGATCGTGCTGATAAACAAGTTGCCGAAGTTCGGAATCGCGCTCACGATCGCTTGGGGTAAAAAAATGCGATACAACGCTTGCGGCATCGTCATGCCTACCGCCAGGGCCGCTTCCATCTGTCCGTAGTCGACGGCGTTTAATGCAGAATACCATGTCTCGGCCATATAAGCTGAAATGTAAACAGCAAAAATAAATATGACCACTGCGTACTTGTTCAGTTCTTCCGGAAAAAAGCTGACATGTAACGATTCGTTTAATGCCGCGCACAGCTCAGGTAATCCGTAATAAAACAAATACATGATCACCAACAGCGGTGTCCCCCGCACTACGGAAATGTACGCCGCCGCCAGCTGAGAAAGTACCGGAACTTTGTAGGAGCGTACCAGCGCCAACAGCAGCCCGAACACAAAACCTAACGCCGTAGCGGCCAGCACAATGGCCAAAGTACGCGGCACCGCCTGCAGCATGAGCGGCACTTTACTGCCCATATAAGACCAATCCAGCAGCAAGATGGCACCTCCTACGCCTTACCGGCCATAATTTTGTATCTCTTCGCATAACGGGCATTCATATAAGCAACAAAACGTCCCATCAGCATCGAGCAGAACCAATAGATAACTGAAACCGCCAAATACGTCTCCAATAGAAAAATCCCGTAGCTGCGCTCGATCAATATTTGCGCCTGGCCCATCACATCGACAAGACCGATTGTAAAAGCAATCGTCGATTCCTTGAACAGCGTAATCGAATGATTGCCGATATTCGGCAGAGCGACCCGCATCATCTGCGGCAGCAGAATACGTCGCAACGTTTGAAAATAAGTCATGCCTACCGCATATCCCGCTTCCAGCTGCGCTTTCGGCACCGCCAAATAAGCGGAACGGTATACTTCCGACATGGCTGCTGCGCAGTGTAAGCTAAACGCCAGCACCGAAAACGTTAAGCTGCTCCAATATTGGATGTCATAGCCGGTGATTACCTGTATAATTTTGGGCAAACCGTAAAAGATAAGAAACAACTGCACCAGCATCGGCGTAGACCGCATAAAGGATACATAAACGACGACCAGCTGCGAAAGCACCGGCACGCGGTAAATGCGCACAAGCGCGAGGACAAGACCAAGCACAAGCCCTCCGAGCAGCGATAGGATCGTTAACAGCAGCGTAACGGGCAGCTGCGGCAGCAAGTCGATAAACAATTGTACAACTTTTGCGAAGTCAATCATGACGGGCAGCGCCCCTTCGTGCTTGTTTTATTTGAATTGATAGGTCGCATTCACTTGATCCAGCGATTGGAATAAATTCGCGCCAAACCATTTTTCCGATAATTTCGGCAGGGTGCCGTCATCAATCAGTTGCTTGGTTACTTCGTCAAAACGTTTGGCCAAGTTGGCTTTGTCTTTGTTGAACAGTACCCAAATCGGTTCTTTGGTCACATACGTCGCCGCTTTCAAGTCCAGCTTCAACTCGGCGTTTACCGTGTCAAACGTATTTTTGTTCGTCAGAAATGCGTCATATTTGCCTTGATCGACCCATTTCAGCGATTCCGCATCGGTCACTTTGTCGACATTGTCGACTTTGATCGGCTTGTCTTTATGCTTCTCGTTATAGTCGTCAACGATGATTTTCAAACCAAGCGCCGGGTTCATCGGCGTCAGCGTCTTGCCTTGCATGTCATCCAAAGATTTAATATCGCTGCGGTTGGATTTCACGATCAACGCGTTAATGGAGTAGCCGTATGCCTGCTGACCAAACAAATACTTGGCTTCGCGCTCCGGATTGCGGTAATAGAAGTTTGCGGCAAAGTCGTATTTACCCGTTTCTACCCCAACCAGCATCGCGTCGCGGCTAATTTGATCGTATTGGAACTCATATTCTTCCAGACGTTCGTCAAGCAATTTCAAATAGTCGACCGTGTAACCTTCCATCACTTTTTTGTCGTTCTGGTAGCTGTAAGGCGGATTCGGAATTACGTTTTGCGCCACATGCAGTACGGTAACGTTTTTCTTTTGATCGGACGATGCACCAGGTGCTGCACCGCCTGACGATGCATTGGACGCCGTACCGCCGGAGCTGCCCGGATTATTGGCCGCCGGGGCATTGGACGAGCCGCCTTGCTGCGAGTTGCCTGCCGTTCCACATGCGCTGAGCAATAGCACAAGCGCCGTTACCGCCAAAAAACCTGTTTTATATTTCTTTATCATGTTTCTCTCTCCCCTGTATGTTCTGTTTTAAGTTTAAATTTCAAAATCCCACGCCGGCACGCGGCTGCGGATAAACTCCTTGGTTCTCTCGTGCTTAGGTTCGTTAAACAGCTGCTGCGGCAAGCCTTGCTCGACGATAAGGCCCTTTTCCATAAATACGATATGATTGGATATATCGCGCGCAAAGCTGAGCTCATGGGTAACGATCATCATCGTAACCCCTTCGCGGGCGATGTTGCGAATGACCTCAAGCACTTCTCCGACTAACTCCGGGTCAAGTGCCGAAGTCGGCTCGTCAAACAAGATCACTTCCGGGTCCAGCGCCAGCGCCCTGGCAATCCCGACACGCTGCTGTTGTCCGCCGGAGAGCTGGGCGGGGTAGTGGTCCGCCTTAACCGCGAGGCCGATTTTTTCAAGCAGCGCCAAGCTTTTTTTGCGCGCTTCTGCGGTTTTCATCTTTTGCACGACAACCAGCGCTTCCATCACGTTTTCCAGCGCCGTCTTGTTGGCAAAGAGGTTATACGACTGAAACACCATCGCTGTTTTGCGGCGGAGCCGCAGCGTATCTTTGCGCGTCAGCTTCTCGGCGTTGACGGACACGCCATCGATTGTAATCGTGCCTTTATTCGGCTTTTCGAGCAGGTTGACACAGCGCAGCAGCGTTGTTTTGCCCGAGCCGCTTGGTCCCAATACGGAGACGACATCGCCTTGGTTCACTTGAAGCGAAATGCCTTTCAGCACCTCGTCTTTGCCGTACGATTTATGAATATCTTGCAGTGTCAGCATTGTTTACCTCCTTATCAAACAGGCTTCCGGTCCGAAGCCTAACCGGTCCGTCGATTCGTTCCGGTGCAAATCCTATTATTTCCCGGCATAACGGTTTTCCGGAAGGCTCAGCCCCAAGTTGCCGCGCAGCGTATCCGCTTCGTAATCTTTGCGGAACAAACCGCGGTCCTGCAAAATCGGCAGCACCTTCTCCGCAAACTCCTCTTGGCCGCCGACATACGGGGCCCAGACGTTGAAGCCGTCGCAACCGCGCTGCTCAAACCAAGCCTGCATGCGGTCGGCGATGCGCTCCGGCGTGCCGACAAATTCCTGCTTCGGCGAACCGAAACGGAAGGCCGTTTCCTTCAGCGACAGCCGTTCTCCCTTGGCAATGCGGACAATACGATCCGCCATCGAACGGTAGCCTTCGCTGCTTTCCGTACTGAATTCCGGGAACGGCGCATCGGGATCCAGCTTGGAGAAATCCGTATCTTTAAAAAACAGCTTGAGTTCGGTTACCGCTTCCTCATAAGTAATATAAGAAACAACCTCATTGTATTTATCCCACGCTTCTTTTTCCGTGCGCCCGATAAACGGATACATGCCGGGGAAAATAAGCACATCGTCCTCGGATCGTCCCGCCTGCACCGTGCGGCGTTTTACATCGGCATAAAAAACTTGAGCTTCCGGAAGCGTGTCGATAATCGTATAGATGCCTTCCGCATTTTGGGCGGCAAACGTCTTCCCCGTCTCCGAACCACCGGCTTGGAAAATGACCGGCTGGCCTTGCTCCGAACGGGATATATTCAACGGCCCGCGAACGTTAAAAAACTGCCCTTTGTAGTCCAGCGTGTGCAGCTTGGCCGGATCGAAAAATTTGTTGTTTTCTTTGTCGTACACAAACGCATCGTCTTCCCACGTATCCCACAGCCCGCGCACAATATCGAGATGCTCCTGCGCCCGCTGGTAGCGCTCCGAGTGCGAGAAATGCTTGTCCCTGCTGAAGTTCAGCGCCGCACCGCTGAGCGCAGTCGTTACGGCGTTCCAGCCGACACGCCCGCCGCTGATCTGATCCGCAGACATCAGTATACGCGCCAAGTTAAACGGCTCCGTATACGAAGTCGAAGCGGTCGCCACAAAACCAAGCTTCGATGTCACCGCCGATAACGCGGAAATAATCGTGAGCGGCTCGAATTGATTCATCGATTTCGGAGCGCTGTATTGGTCAAAAAACAAGCGGTCCGAAAAGAAAATAAAGTCAAACTTGGCCGATTCCGCATATTGCGCCTGACGCACATGCGCCTTAAAGTCGATGTTCCCGTTCGGCGCAACCTGCTGCTGCCGCCATAAAGTACGATAATGCCCAATTCCGAATACACGTGTCCCCAATTTCATTTGTCGTTTTTGGCTCATCACTTTCGGACCTCCGTTGTTTAAAAATATCCGTGTTAGTTTTTGATTATCATAAGCGAGCAGCTAATGACTATACCGACCCTTTGCCGGGGATCCGGCTCTGCTTCGGCTTCGCTTCTCGTCAAGACCCGCGTTAGTCGTTACGGCGCTTTTAACCGTTATGTGCTACGATATAAAACTACACCGTCCTGCCGGACCGGCTCCACGAGCTTGAGCTCTTGCGCCCAGCGCAGTCGGGACAACGTCTCCGTAAATCCGAAACGAAGCTGTAAAATAGACGCGGCCGGCGGAAAAGAACGGGCATAAATCTCAAAAGCGGTAACCGGTTCCGGTCTGATCTGGTCAAGCAAACGGGATTGCCGCTCTGCATTCAGCTCACGCAGTTCATCGAGCCTTTTGCCGAATCCGGAAAATGGATCATAATGTCCCGGGAAAGCAAGTTCCACCTCATATGCTTCCATCCGTTTCAATGTTTGCAAGAAGCTTTCCACAGGGCTTTCATCCACCCCGCCCGGCACAAAACACGTATCTGGCAAGCTGTCCGGCATAATCGCATCGCCGCATAAGAGCAGCCGGTCGGCTTTGTTGTACAAACCGATATGACCTGCCGCGTGTCCGGGCATATCAACGACTTCATAATGCTCGCCGCCGATAACAATCGAGCTCCCCGGATTCAATTCCGTCAATTGTGCATGCGGCTTCACTTGTTCACCGTTTCCTTGCCAATGCTGAACCATCTCGGCATACACATCAGCCGGCAATCCGTTTTCACGATACATCTCCAGCATGCTGCCTACCAACCAGCGGTTTTCCCCCCACAGCCCTTCGATTTGCCGCTTCGCCAATGAAGATACGTACACCGGAGCTCCTGACTGCTGCTGCAGCCACCCGGCCAAACCGTAATGATCGGGATGATGGTGCGTAATGACAATGCTGCGAATTTGCTCGAAGGTGAAACCGATTTGCTCGCTTGCGCGTCTCCACATCTCCACCGCAGTTTCGGTATGCATGCCGACATCGATGACGCTGTAGCCGCCGTTGTCGGGAATCAAATAACAGTTCACCCAAGCCGGATTGCCCATCGGCAAACGTATTTGATAAATGCCGTTCGGGTGCAAACTAACCAGATCCATGGAATTCATCATCTCTTTCCGTTTGATCGTTATCCGTTTTGCTTGCGGACAATATCGTACGCCTTCCGCAGCCGTATGATCCCTTTGCCGATCTGCTCCGGCGAACAATACGTGTAACACAACCGCAGCATATCCCGGCCTTCCTTATCCATAAAAAACGCCGACCCGTTCAGCACACTGACGCCTTGTTCCTCCGCCTCCGCCGACAGCTTGACCACATCAATTGGCTGACTGAAACGTATCGTCAGGAAAAATCCGCCTTCCGGTTTGTTTACGATGATCTCATTGCCAAACTCACGTTCCAGCGCCTCCAGCATCCCCGCCAAATGCGAACGGTAACAGTCAAGCAGCTCATCCAAATAAGCTTCGAAATCGTTATCCTGCAAATATTGCGCAACGATTTGCGACGTATACGGGTTCGTCTCCGAGCCGCCCATAAACTGTTGAATGTAACGCTGCAAATGCTGTGGGGCCACAGCCCATCCCAGGCGAACACCGGGACCGATAATTTTTGAAAACGTCCCGATATGAATGACGTGATCCGGGGCGAACGAACGAATCGCCGGGCGCCATACGCCGGTAAAGTTTAATTCCAAATACGCATCGTCTTCGAGAATGTAAAAGCCATACGTCTTCGCCAATTCCGCAAGCGCCTTGCGACGGTCAACCGAAAGCGATATGCCCGTCGGATTTTGATAGTTCGGCATCACATAGATGAACTTGGGCATCGGCTGTCCCGCTGCCCGGCGCTGCTCCAATTCTGCGCGCAGCGGCTCAATCAACAGCCCATCCCGATCCATCTCAAACGCGCGAATGGCGGCGCCGGCTAGCTTAAAAATACGAATAGCTCCAAAAAAGCTGGGATCCTCCACCCATACTTCATCGCCTGCATTGATCAAGATACGAGCGGCAATTTCAATAGCCTGCACCGCTCCGGCCAATATGCGAATGTTTTCCGCCGGTGCCTCGATGCCAATTCGAGCTAATCTCCCCTTGACCCATTGGGGCAAAAATTGCACCGCCGAGCCGCCGAAATAATGCAATGCTTGAGCGCCTTGCTCAAAAGTCGCCTTTTGCGCAGCCGCAGCAAGCTGCTGTACAGGAAATTTGTCGGAGTACGGAAATCCAAACGATAAATGCACATGATCCTGCTTGCGGCTGGTCGTTCCTCCAAGCGTCTTGGACTGCTGCAAATACCGGTTATACGTATATGTGTCTATCACTTGTCATCACCTCGCTACCGGCTTGTTAGCCGGATATCTCTGCCTTTTTGCTGCTCCGATGGCTGAAAGATTAAACCTGCTCTCCAAATCCTTCCGCCCATTTGGACGGCCACTCTTTTACGTCAAACTGCCGGACGCCATGCACCGCAAATGGAGATTGATTGACCAAATCCTCCACAACTTGCTGAGACTCCGCCCGAAACAAAATTAGGCCCAGCGAGCCATCGGCAAATTTGCCGTTAGCGAGCACAATTCCCTGCTCGCGCAGACGGTCCAAATACTGCATATGATCTTGAAAATATTGATCCCGTTTGCTGTTATCCAATTCCGTCACAAGCACTGCGAAGTCTGCCATACAAAATCCCTCCAATGATGATTAATTAAATATTTCTTATAAGATTACTTGGTTTTAAAATTAAAAAAAAATGACTATGAAAATCGTGATAACACCAGCATTTTTCGACAATATTATCATAAGCCCACAACATAAAACGATAAATTATAAGTATTTATTATGATTATAATAAGTTCTAATTATTTATTGAGAAATAATATCACATAAATCTCTCTTTTTCAACAAAATATGATTTTCTTTTTTAGTGATAGATTTGATTTAGCAATGGACTGTTATGTTATAAACAAAAAAACTCGCTCAGGCAAAAGCCCGAATCGAGTTTGCAGCGGCCCCGGAAGCATAACGGCAACCATTTGCGCAGATGAGCTTTATGCAGCCAACAACGGCATTGCGGTACAAATCGCGAATATGCCGGGGCGCCCTCATTACTAAGGCCTTTGCGATTGCCTGGCATAATACGACGGCGTCATCCCGGTAAACCGTTTGAACATTCGGCTGAAATAAAATTCGTCGTCGTAGCCGACCAGCTTGGAAATATCGCTTAATGCGAGCCCGGACTGTTCCAACAGCTCCTTGGCCTTATTCAACCGAAGCCGTATGATGTAATCCTTCGGCGCATAGCCGGTGAGACGCTTAAACTGCCGGGAATAATACCCCGTACTGAGTCCGGTCATCTTAGCCAACTGCTCAACAGTTAAAGAAGATTGGATATGGTCCTCGATATAACGGCACGTGAATTGAACCATCGAATCCGTATCGCTGCTATACTGCTGATCGTACAGATTGTCGATCAAGGAAAGCCATAATTCGCGAAACGCCAAATCGCAGCGGTATTGCGAAATGGGATCGTAGGTTTTCCACAGTTGATACACCTGCTCAAAACATCTGCGGACCTCGGCGGGCCGGACCGCCGCAAGCTTGCCCCGCAAGGGAGCAAGCCCGTTGCCTGAAGCTTGGAAAACCCAATCCAGCTTATCTTTATAACACATTTGGCAGTCAAACCGGATATGATAAATTTCAACGTCCTCCGTATCCGAAATCAACCATTCGAATGTCGTATCGGGCACAAAGATCATAACGGAGCCCGCTTCCAACGTGTGTTTAACGCCGTTCATTACATAGAAACCCGAACCTTTTACGATGTAGTGAATGGAGTGAATCTTGTGGACATACGGCGCTTGGTATTTACCGGCCGGAAGAATCGTATTCCCGGCAAAAGTGATCGAGAACACGGACTTATGGAGATAATCGGCCAGTTGGGTGGCGTTTAACAATGCAAAATCTCTCCTTGCTAATAAGTAAGGAACATGCTCAATTGGCAGGACGAAGGATCACATGCTGCTTGCCCCGTCCAAGCGGCACTGTCGCCTCCTGATATGAAACGATGAATGCCCGTCTAACCTGATCCGTTTCGTTGCCTTGGGAAGAATGCCAAGTGAGTGCGTTAAACAGCAGCATGGAGCCTGCCTCCATCCGCACCGGTACGGCTTTCGACAAATCGACCCGATTCTCATCCAGCGCCTTCCGGCAAGTGCCGTTATCCTTGACGGTATGTGACTGCAGTCCCGTCTTATGGCTTCCGGGAACGATCCATAAACATCCGTTTCGCTCATCCGTATCTTGCAACGGTACCCAGATCGACATCCGGGTATGGCTGTTTGCCACTTCCGTATAATACGCATCATCTTGATGCCAATGACAGACCGATGCGCTGCCCGGCAGCTTGGTCAACAGCTTGGAGGAAAAGATGGAAATGCCCGGCTTTACGATATCTTCGAGCAAATTCAGAATACGCTCGTCTTGAGCGAATTGCTTGGTTTTGTCGGTCAGCATCGCCAACTGATAAGTGAATCCTTCATGTTCCCCCGACGTTTGAGCCGGTGTTTCACATCCGTCGAGCTCCTCGTTGATCTCACTTAATTCATCTGCCGAAAAAAAGTTCGAAATGACCACGTATCCGAATTCATCATAATGTTTTTGCTCTTCCCCTGTCAATTTCCTCACTTCAATCACTCCTTGTGGTTTCGTTTGATTGCATTGTAGCACCTGGCTTTACGATTCCACCATGGAGAAATACGATTAAACATCTGGACAAATCGGATGTGAGGGGGCGTTAAACATACATAGGGAAGACCATTTCGAAAATTACACGGATTGCCCCTATTAAGGGATTCCAGGGAACCCATTCCGCGGCTCAAAATACAAAAAAGCGGCGCCGGACCCTACCGGTAAACTGGCCCCCATGTCAAGGACACTTAAAAAAAAGAGTAATGTTGAGTATTTAAGAAGCGGACAATAGGTGATTCCTGTATTGAACAGGGGTCATCTTTTTTAATCCCCATTGATATCTGTGGTT
>NZ_SIRE01000030.1 GCF_004307995.1 Paenibacillus thalictri
GAAGATACTTCGGTTTTCGACTGGGTTTAGCTTGGTGTTGCCATTTTTCCTGATTCCCACCTCAACCGTGGTAAAACAATTTCCAATTTTCACAGATCAGGACTTGACATATTACCGCTGGACTTTATCGTATCCGTATAAGAATGGAGGCAAAAACATTGAAGTTTGTCCAAGTTTTTGCCTCGCTTTTATGAGCCGGACGGAAGCCCGTTATTTGGTTTGTTCGTGTGCGTTTCCGCCTTCCGCGGTTCCTGCCGCTCCTTGCGTCTTGTCTCCGCCGAGCCCAAATACGTAAGCCATCGGTTTCGTGCCGCCGGAAGTGAAGGTAATATACTGTTTGCCATCGACCGTAAAGATCGCCGGCGCCGCCTGAATATTGTTACCCGGCGTTTGGAATGTCCAGAGAACCTTACCGGTTTTAATATCGAGGGCGTTGATTTTTCCGTCAAGCTCGCCGTAGAAGGCAAGACCGGTTGCGGTGCTGGTTAATCCGCCGCGCATCGGGTCTTTTGTTTTGATTTGATACGCTTGTTTGCCCGAGTTCACATCCATGGCGGTAATCGTGCCAAAAGCGACTTCATCGGCAGGCGCGGCTTCCGTGGTACCAAATGCGGCTGCCCCCGGGAAGTCGGGAGTTGCGGCCTCGTCCTGATTTTTTGCCGCTTTGATCACTACGCCTTGCTCTACACCCGGGATCAGCACATAATTCGAATCGGGATCGTAAGTTTCCGGGGCATAGTTTTCGCCGCCAAGCACGCCCGGATACGCGGTTACGCCTTCCGGAGTCGGTTTCGGATGATCGATTTTGGCAAAAGGAATTCCGTCCCAGACCACATCGCCCGTTTTGGCATCCCATGCATACCATTGGCCGTTTTTGCCGCCTTCGACGACAATTTTTTGTTTATTGCCTTTTACGGTAGCGTTCAGGATCATCGGGGAAGCAGCGGCGTCATAATCCCACAGGTCGTGGCTGACTTCTTGTTTGGCCCATACCAGCTTGCCTGTTGCGGCTTCGACGGCGACGACCGAATCGGTATACGGGTTGGCTCCGGGGCGATCCTCGCCATAGAAATCGGGAGCCGGGTTACCGACGGCAAAATACATCAAACCCGTCTCTTCATCAATGGCGGGAGGATTCCATACGGCGCCGCCGCCTTGGAATTTGCTGTTGGCCAGCCAGTCTTGGCCTTTAGGCGGAACGGTCCAGAAAGGGCTGTCCCATGCCGGGGTCAGATCGCTGGCCTTGTAGGCATTAACAAAACCACGCACGCCATTGTCGCCGCCGCTGCTGCCTATGTATACAATGCCTTTGGAATAAACCGGCGCTGTAGTTTCATAGTACCCGTTCTCCAGCGTCACATCCGGAATCGAATCGGATAACTTCACCATTTTGTTCAGCGTGCCGGTTTTCTGATCCAACGAGACGAGCTGGTTGTCGACAGTGAGCATAAATACTTTGCCTTCGCCTACGGCTACGCCGCGGTTTGCGATAATACCCGATTTGCTGAAGGTGGCCGCTTGTTCGGCGGAAGGTTTCCAGTGCCAGATCTGGCCGCCGGTCACCGCGTCAAAAGCGAATACTTGATTCCCTGCCGTAGTGATATATACGACGCCATCAATAACAACAGGATAACATTGGTTTCCGTTTTTGACGTCCGCATCCAATGCCTTCAATTCTTTGGACCAAATGATGCCCAAATCCTTGACATTGTCGGCGGTGATGGTTTTGTACGGCACATGCCGGGTGTTTGCCAAATCAAAGCCGTAGGTTCCGAAGTTTTCAAATGAGGTTCCCGTCACCTTGCCCGGCGTCGTGCTGGATGCAGGCGGAGGAGTCTCCGTCGCCGGCGGCTGCGCTGCGTTATTGTTTTTGTTTGAAGTACAGGCGCTTAACGCAAGGCTTGTCGTTAATAAGGCAATGCTTATGGCCTTCGATTTTTTCATTTTCATTGAGTATGGATACCTCCTGATGATGTTCTAGCCATGTCTTATTGTTACTATTTCCTATATTGTTAAAAAAAATCAGCAGTGGCCCACGGCTTTTTTTCATAAGCATACGAAGTCTGGAGCGCCGGGCATCCAAGCTCCCGCTCGCGGCTCGAGATGGAGGCAGGTGCTGCATAAAAAGGAACCGTGCGGGCTATCTTAACAATATAGAAAGACATCCTTGAAGCACTTCGAAATCTCTTTCACATTCAGGAGGAATACATAATGAAGCGTTATGCTGTACTCACGTTTGCAGTGCTGGCGGTGTTGACGATGCTCAGCGCATGCGGCAACAAGACCAACACCGGCGGCAATGCGAGCAATGCGGCCAATAATACCGCTCCCCCTGCGGGCGGACAAACCAAAGAAATCACGGTGAATGCTTCGAATTTTTCTTTTGATCCGCCGGCGATTAATCTGAAAGTGGGAGATACGGTGAAACTTACGTTGAAGAACGTAAACGGATCTCACGGATTGGAAATCCCGGATCTGAAGGTGAACGTCAAGAACGGCGAAACCGCCACCTTTACCGTAACAAAAGCGGGCAAATTCGATTACAACTGCTCCATTCAATGCGGCTCGGGCCACGATAATATGGTGGGAACGATTACCGTTTCCTAAGATATGCGCAAAAAAAAGGAGCCCCTCGCTGGTCGGGGGCCACTGAAATAGTGAACGCTGCATGTGCGAATTCATGCTTCCAATCGCTGATTGTCTCCGAATTTCTTGGATGATACCCGCTTGCGGCGGGTGAAACTCGGGGACAAAGGCGAACGCTGACGCTTCTCCAGCATGATTTCGCTCACTCCGCTACATTTTCAGGGCCCTCGTTGGTTGGAGGGGCTCCTTTTTTCATGTATATCATTCGTTTTCCGGCAGATGATTGGTATAGAAATGATTCCAGTTTTTGTAGACCAAATGCTCGACATCGTCTTCGCTGTAATGCTTTTGCAGCAATTCAACGAACCGCTGATAGTTGCCGGCATGCTCCAGACCAACGATCCATTCCTTGATCCCGTCGAAATCCGAGCCGAGTCCGAGATGGCGCCGGCCTCCTAACGAGCAAATATGATCGATATGCGGCAGCAGCTTCTCCATGGCAACAGGTTCGGTGGCATGGACGAAAGGCGGGACAAAAGTGATGCCGATGACGCCGCCGGTGCGGATTATCGCTGCGATTTGGTCATCCCGCAAGTTTCGCGGATGCGGGCGAACCGTGTAGGCGTTGGAATGAGAGGCGATGTACGGTTTCGCTGAAAGCTCATGAAGCTCCCAGAAGCCTTTTTCCGCCAAATGAGAGACGTCCAGAATGAGTCCCAGCCGGTTGCATTCGCGGATCAGATGCAGCCCCTTCGCCGTGAACCCGCTTTTCCTTGGCTCCATCACGCCGTCGGCCGCCCAGTTCGCATGATTCCACGTAATGCCGACGCTTCTGACGCCCAAATAAAACAAGGTGCGCAAATACGTCATATTTCCTTGCAGCGCATCCACGCCTTCCAGCGAAAGCAAAGCTCCGATTTGCTTATTTTCAGCCGCCAGCCGCAAATCGTCTTTTGTGCGGATAAACCGCAATTGCCCGTTCGACAAAATCCGTTCGTGAAACAATTCGATGCTTTTCAACACAAGGTCAAACTGTCCGGCAAGGTCTTCCGGCAAATAAATCGCAAAATTTTGCGTACCGATACCGGATTCAAGCATTTTCGGAAGCGTGACATCCAGGAGGCTGCATTCATGGGCAAAATCGAGCCCGGGATCCAGCAGCAGCTTGCATAATACGTCACAGTGAGCGTCGAAGATTTTCACAGGCATCGTCCTCCGTCACAAGGGGGCTTACCTGCCGCGATAGGAAAAGTTGGGAGAGTGGCGATAAGAGTTGGAATCCAGCTCGTTGTCATCCGGAGTATGCGCGGAATAAGCGGCGACAAATTGAGAGACGGTTGCGTGGTGAGGCGACCACTTGCACACGGGATCCGTTTGCTGTGCGTCACCTGTTAGAAGAAAGGCTTGACAACGGCAGCCTCCATAATCCTGAAAGCGGCGGTCGCAGCTTCTGCAGGGTTCCGCCATCCAATCAAACCCGCGGAAAGCGTTGAAGGCGGGGGAATCCTGCCAAATCCAGGCCAAATTCCGTTCTTTGACCGATTCGAAATCCAGCGTTTTGATGCCGGATGCAGCCGTACAAGGCAAAACGCGCCCGTCGGGAGTGACCGTCAGCGATAATTTTCCCCAGCCGCCCATGCAGGGCTTCGGGAATTCCGCATAATAGTCCGGTATGACCCAGATCAGTTCGATTTGTTTGCCGAATCGTTCTTTGGCCCTGTGATAGGCCTCTTCGGCGGCGGAAAGCTGATTTCTCGAAGGCAGCAGGTTCCGTCTGTTCATAAAAGCCCAGCCGTAGTATTGGGTGTTGGCCAGCTCCAGCCGGGCCGCTCCCCACCCCACGCAAAGCTCGATGATGTCTTCCACAAGGTAGATATTATGCCGGTGGAGCACGGCATTCATATGTAAGGGAAGTCCGCCGCCACGTATCGCTTGGGCGGCCTGGCGTTTGAGGTCATGGGCTTTAAATCCCGCGATTCGGTCGGCCAGCTCGGCTTCGGGAGCTTGGACACTGAGCTGAATGCTGTCCAGACCGGCTTCCGCCAGCTGCTTGATGCGCTGGTCGGTAGCGCCGACGCCGCTGGTGATCAAGTTGGTGAAAAGCCCCAGTTCGCGGGCCCGACGAATGAGCAGCTCCGTATCCGGCCGCAGAAGCGGCTCGCCTCCGGTAAAATGAACTTGCACGATGCCCAGCTCGCTGGCTTCATCCAGGACCCTCAGCCATTCATCGGCTGAAAGCTCGTTCTCGCGTTTTTGCAGCTCAAGCGGATTGGAGCAGTAAGGGCAATGAAGAGGACAACGGTGCGTCACTTCCGCAGTTAAAGCATAAGGCGCGCTTACTTCCATGTCTCCAACCATCCTTTGTCCGCGGCTTGGGCCATAAACTCCACAATATCCGCTTGCAGGTCCGATTGATTAAATCTTGCTTCCAGCTCCTGAACGATCTGTGAAACCGTCCGGCTGCCGTCGCAAAGCCAAAGAATCGCTCCCGCCGTAGCATTGAGATTGACGACACGCTCCGGGAGCAGCAGCATGTCGGTTTGGCGGGCTTTATCGAATCTGAGCCGCGCCGGACTGCGCAGCCTTGGACGTTCCGATAATCCCGGTGCGGTCATGTCAGAACCGCCTCCTTATTTGGATATGCGAGGGCTAACGCGTCAAGCAGCGCCCACAGCACATCGCATTTGAACGATAGCGCCGCTATCGCTTTCTCCTGCTCCTCACGCGTAGTGCACTCCCGCATGACGATCTCAACCCCGTGGTCCGAATCGCGCGGAGCCTGATGCAGCCTTGAGCGGAAGTACTCGAGACCTTCGGGCCGAACCCAAGGATACAATTGTTCCAACACGCCGATCCGTTGAGACACCAGGGTAGGCGCAAACAGCTCGGTTAATGATGAGGCCACGGCGATAGGCCACGGCTCCAAGCGGCAAAAATTCACATAGGCGTCGACGGCAAACCGGACTGCCGGCAGCACATGACGCTCATCCAGCATTTCTTCTCTCGGAATCCCGACGGCTTCGCCGAGGCGGACCCATGCTTCAATGCCGCCTTCGGTTCCTTCGCGGCCATCATGGTCGATGATGCGCTGAATCCATCTGCGCCGCTCCTCCCGGGACGGCAGCTTGGCGAGGATAAGCGCGTCCTTGACCGGGATGTTTTTCTGGTAATAAAACCGGTTGGCGACCCATGCCCGGAGCTGCTCGGGAGTCAGCTTGCCTTCGTGCATGCTGACATGATACGGATGCTTGTCGTGATAATGCAGTGCCCCGACCTTTCGAAGCCGGGCTAAAAACTCTTCATTTGACCAACGTTCATTCACAGTACGTTCAGACCTCCAGTTCCAAACCGTCGCACCCCACCTCGATTCCCGATTCGCTGAGCAGCCGATGCTCGCTTGATTCCGGATGGAGAATAGGGTTCGTGTTATTGATATGGGTGTATACCTTTCTGCGGGCAGGTAGCTCCGCAAGCCGGCGTAAAGAGCCGTTAGGGCCTGAGATGGGGACATGCCCCATGGCGGCGGCATCCAATTCCGACGCGCCCAGATCCCTCAGCTCATCGGCATGCCAGAACGTGCCGTCGATCAGAATACAGTCCGCATCCTGAAGCTGCCGTTCCAGTTCCTGCGTCCAGGACTCGACTCCGGGCGCATAGACGGCGACGCCGCCTGTCAGCCGGTCGGTGAATCGGTAACCGACCACCCAAGGATCATCCGCTGCGGCGGGTCCGGAGTTGTCCGCGCGGGCTGCATACCGGGGCGGCTTACGGCCAAGCAAGAAAGGATATACGGATAGTCTTTCCCCAAAAAGTGGGAATGATTCTCCGGGTCTGATTTCCGCCCAATGGAACGTGGCGTAAGGAGCAATGATTTGCCGAACTGGAAAAGCGCCTGTCAAAGCGTTCAGCACCGGGGCGGCGGCATATACCGCAAGTTCGGAGCTCTGCCTTAAACTGAGCAGCCCAATCGTATGGTCCAGCTCGGCGTCGGTTAACAGAATGCCGCAAACGGGTGTGCTCCGCAATTGCGGTCCGGCATACAGCTCGGGATGGGATTCGATTTGCGCGCATACGTCCGGAGTTGCGTTAATAAGATACCATGTTTCTCCATCGGCGCTGATCGCTAACGAATTATTCATGCGAATGCGGACAATGCCGTTCCCGGCCCGCGCACTGCGGCAGTTTGGGCAGCTGCAGTTCCACTGCGGAACGCCTCCCCCGGCGGCGGAGCCTAATACTTTCAGTAACATGGGCGTCCCCCTTAAAAAATAGAAGCCGGATTTCTCCGGCACGTTGTTATTATTTCTGGTAAGCATAGGCCGTGACTTCAGCGCAAACCTCAATGATCTCAAAATCAGGCTTAACCCACATGACACTCACCTCCCTCACTCGGGGCGCAAACGTACCGTTGTTGAAAAGCTTAAGCTTCTAAAATATATGCCGGTTAACAGGGTTTATAACAACGAATTGCGGCGGCGAGCATTTCGGACAAAGCAAACAAGAGGCTGATCCCCTAATGTTCCCTGGCACGAGAACAATAGCGGAACAGCCCCTTCCATTTACAGCATGCTTCTTTGGGTGCTTGACGCTCAGCTTAACGCTTGGCTTAAGCGGCTGGGTCAGGTCAAGCAAACATATTGCCGTTTACTGGGGCTGCGGGCCTCCGCCGCCCGCGCCTCCGCCTCCCGGGCCGCGTCCACCGCCGGGGCCACCACCGAAGCCGCCGCCGGGACCGCCGGTTTTTGCTGTCGTAATGCCGGATTGATTCACATAGGTTACTTTATCTCCGAGCGTAAATGTCACTATTTTCGTGCCGCCGCTGACCGCGCCGTCATCGTACAAGCCGTCGGTCGCCTTGCCGGACGAGCTGCCTCCCGTGGAGATCGTGTACGCTTCGCCTGCTTTCAGTTCCGGCGTAGAGATCACGATGCTGCCGAAGCTTTTCGCCGGAGCGAATGCCGTTACCGTCTTGCCCGAGCTGTCCGTCAGCGTGACCAGCGTACCTGCTTGCAGTGTGCTGGGGAATGTCATGTGAACAGCCCGTTGCGTCGAGCTGTCGGACGGCGCCTGAGCCATTCCCGCGCTGCCCGCAGCGATCAGCGTGCCGCCCGATTGCTCAAACGTCCCGTCATAATCCAGCGCGCCGTTGCCATTGTCAGTCGGACCATCGACGATGACGGTTCCGCCTGTCATCGCGATTGAACCGTTGGAGTCGAGTCCGTCGCCCGCGGCGTCCACATAGAGGTAACCGCCGCTGATCGTCAGCTTGCCGTTGGTTGCGCCGGGCTCGCCGCGGCCGCCACCCGCCGGTTGGCTGTCTCCGCCGCTGACGTTAACGCCGTCGTCTTGTGAAACAAGATGAATGCTGCCCCCGGCAATGTCGATGTTTGTGCCCTCGATGCCTTCATAACTTTTGGCAATATCGATCGTTCCATTCGAGATCGAGACGGTTTTGTCGGCATGAATCGCATCGTCGCCTGTCGCCAGACTGTACTGCCCGCCGGCAATCGCTATCGAGTTGTTGCTGTGAATCGCGTCGTCGGCCGCGTCGATCTGGAACGTGCCGTCCGCGATGGCGATAGCACCCTTCGCTTTCAACGCCTTGGCGCTTGGCGTATCCGCGCTGTCCGCTTGCGCTTGTGGCTGCTGCTGCATTGACGCACGGTCGCCGAAGCCGCGCGGCTGCTCTTCCTGATGTGCCTTGGCCGAAGCTGCGCTGCCGCCGCCGGCGACGATGTTGAACGTGCCGCCGCTGATGGCCATGGACGATTCCGCCTGAATGCCGTCATTGGCGGACGTAATGGTGAAGGTTCCTCCCGTGATGGCGACAATACCTTTATCCGCCGCTGTGTCATTGGTCGTCTTGATGCCGTCGCCGCCCGCTTGGATCGTGATGACGCCGTCCTTAACCGCAAACAAATCGCGTCCGATGATGCCATCATCCGCAGCTTGAACATCAATCGTGCCGCTGATGATTTTCAAATCGTCTTTGCTGACAAGGCCGTCGCTTTTTTGCCCGATAACGGTCAGCTTGCCGGTGCCGTTGATCGTCAGATCGCTTTTGCTGAAGATCGCCCCGACAGCCGCGTCTTCGGACGTATCCGCATAAGCGGTTCCGTCGGAAACGGCGTTATCCGTCCCGTCCTGCAGCGTCACGATCGTTTTATCGGATTGCTTGATATGCATCGCGGGGCCAACGCTGTTCGTAATGCGGGCTCCGTTCAGCACAATGTGCACAAGCGCGTCCTTGGGGGCGTCGACTACGATCTGGCCGCTTGTTATCGAGCCGGCGACGACATAAGTGCCTGCCGCCGTAATCGTGACGATTCCGCCTTCGGCTGCCGCACCTGCTCCTGCGACGCTTGCACCGGCGTCGCTCAGCGTAATCGCTGTCGATTCCGCCTGGCTCCATTCAATCTGCTCATCTTTGGCCTTAAAATTGGCCTGTTTGGCAGCATCCAAGCTGACCGTTTCCACACCCGCTGTCTCCGCCGCGGAGGCGGATGAGGAGGCTGACGTGGCTCCCGCAACAGCGGCGGAAGCTGCGGAAGAAGCTGTGGCGGCAGGCTCTGCGCTGCAGCCGGCGGCGAGCATTACGCTCAACAGGGCGATAGCAAACATTTTGGCTTTATTTGAACGGTTCATAGTAGAGTCCTCTTTTCTTTTTAATTTTCCTGCACGGCAGGGTGCATGGTAAGTGTAATATCGAGATTGCCGTTTCGTGTACGCACGGCGTCGAGCAATTCCTTCTGATTTGTCCCAGGGCTTAGCTTGATGGCATAGACAAGCTCGTAAAGGCTGCCAAGCTCGGTCGTCCGCACCTTTCTCAGCTCGTAATCGACATTGAACTTCTTGAAAATTTCATCGAACGCTTCCTCATATCCGAGGTTTTCCGGAATGGTTACCTTGAGTGTCTTTGTTGTTTCTTTGCTCACGCCGAATTTGACAGCCTTGAGCACAAACATCAGCACGCACAGGAGTACGGTGAATAAAGCGGCATAGCTGTATGCGCCGACGCCGCAGGCGAGGCCGGACGCCATCGCAAACAGGACGTACGAGATGTCCTTCGAATCCCCCGGCGCGCTGCGGAAGCGGATGATGGAGAACGCTCCGGCAAGACTGAAGGCGCGGGCGATGTTGCTGCCGATCAGCAGGATAATGATGGCGACAATCGTCGGCAGCACCAGCATGGTAAGCGTGAAGCTCGAGGAGTAGTTTTCCTGTGTTTTCGTATAAGTCCAGCTGATGATGCCGCCCAAGAGAATGGCTATGGCGAAAGTCAGCAGCGCGTGGCTCAAGCTTAACGTCGTATCGGCTGCTCCGGAATTAAAAAGTGTCTCTAGCATAGGATCCGCTCCTTCTCTTGATTCGCGTAGCGAATCGACTTCTTGTATTCGTTGCCGTATTTGGAAAAGCCGGTCCGATACATGTGGAGCTCCGACAGCAGCTTCGACAACCACACCGGCACGGTTTTCTCCGCCTTAACCTCCATCAGCCACTGGCCTTCTTCCATCAACTGCTCGCCGTAATCGCCTTGCTCCAGCCGGAGGTCATAACGTCGCGAGCGGATATTGGCGTCAAACGTAATTCGCAAATCCCGGTTTCCTTTGCAAAACATGGCGATCCGGTCATAGGCCAAATACACCATCGGCTTCAATTCGTACCGCGACAGAAAATATTCGATTTCTTGCATAACCTGCTTGTTCATTCCGTTTCTGTACGCCGGAGCTTTCCCGGTTCGCACGAACTCGTAAGCTTCGTCCAGCTTCAGCGCGGTACGCCGTTTGTTCACGAGACCGAATACTTTCTTCTTGAGCTCGAGATATACTTTGGCGCCGGGCTCGGGTATACCGTAGGCCCTGATGCGCAGCTTTTCCCTGTACTTTGGCTTCGAGAGGCTGCTTCGAATGAGCGTATGATGCTCGGTGTCGTAGTATATATTGCTGATGGAGTACACTTTGTTGTTTTTGTTGTAATCGTCGAGCTCCATATAGTCCATCAGCCGCTCATATATACGGTGAAAAGCTTGCGTATCCATCAAATATTTGTTTTCGTATCGGTTGAACACTTCAATGGCCATGCTCCATCTCTCCTCTGCGCTTGTTATCCGAATTCGGTGCGTCGCTTCCATAGCTGTATATTAGGGCGCGAACCTTTAACGAAACTTAAATGGCCGGAGAGCGAATATTTTTTTGCAAACTTGTCCGAAATAGTATGATAGAGTGGGGTGGAAAGACCTGCGTACCGGGAACTGGCGGCTGGTTCGGAGCCGCGGCGAGGGCGGGGGAGGTTCGATCGGCTTAAGGTTGATTAAAGGTTCCATACTCACAATAAAGGTATGCCAACATAAAGGGGATGCAGGAATGAGAATATTAATTGTAGAGGATGAAGTGAACCTGGCGGAGGCGCTATCGCAAATATTAAAAAAACAAAACTATTCCGTCGATGTCGCTCACGATGGGCAAACCGGGCTGGATAACGCCTTGAGCGGTATTTACGACTTGCTCCTTCTCGACATCATGCTGCCGGGCATGGACGGGATCTCCATATTAAAGACGATTCGCGGGCAAAGCATCCATACGCCGGTGATTATGCTGACTGCAAAAGGCGAGATTCCTGACAGAATAGCCGGACTGGATCATGGCGCCGACGATTATGTCGCCAAGCCGTTTTCGACAGGGGAGCTGCTTGCGCGTATACGGGCGGCCCTGCGCCGCAAAGGCGAAGTAGTGCCGGAGGACGGACTGAGATTCGAGGATTTGGAGCTGAACACCTCGACGCTGAAGCTGACTTGCAAGGAGAAGGAGCTGAAGCTCATTCTGAAGGAGAGCGAGCTGCTGGAATTGTTGATGACAAGAAAGCAGGCGGTGACGTCCAAGGAGCAAATCATCGAGAAGCTGTGGGGATTCGATTCGGAAGCGGAGCATAATAACGTGGAAGTGTACATTTCGTTTCTGCGGAAGAAGCTTGTCTTCTTAAGTTCCTCCGTCAAGATTAATACTATCCGGGGCGTCGGTTACGTGCTGGAGGTGACTTCGTGATGTTCGACAAGCTGCGCAGCCGTCTACTTCTGATGAACATGGTCATCATATCGGTGATTATGCTTGGGGCTTTCGCCAGCATCTATACGTTTACGTATCAGAACGTGCGCAAAGATATCGGGATGGAGCTTGATCACGTATCGGATTCCTATCTGAAACCCGAGGGAGCCGGCGGGAAGAAGGGCGGCGGTCCGCAAGGCCGCAAGGGCATGGATGGGCCGGGAATGGAACGCGACCGGGCGCGCGCTTTCTCCTTTGCTTTGCAAACCGACGGCAAGTGGAACGTGACGGAGAAGTTCTCCCAGCTTGATCTGACCGCCGACTTTTATATCGCGGCTGTGAAGAAAGCGTCTGAGCAGCCTGTGCCTTTAAACCAGTTTACGCTTTCCGGCACACGTTGGGCTTATACGGTGAAGCCGAATCCCGAAGGTTATCTTGTGGTGTATATGGACGTTACCGCCGAACAGACCATATTGACGAATCTGATCTATACGTTTGCTGTAGTCGCGCTGGTTATGCTTGGCATTATTTATTTGGCCAGCCGCTACTTTGCCAATCGCTCCATCGCGCCGGTCAAGGAAGCTTTCGAGAAGCAGAAGCGTTTTATCGCCGACGCCTCGCACGAACTGAAGACCCCCCTTGCGGTGATCAATACAAACGCCGATGTCCTGCTGGCCAACGGCGAGGATACGATTGACGAGCAGGCCAAATGGCTGCACCATATCAAGTCGGAGACGGAGCGTATGAAGGTGCTGACGAACGATCTTCTTTATTTGACGGAGATGGACGACGCCAGAATGGAGATGATGCAAGTTCCGTTTAATATGAGCGAAGCCGTCGAAAGCGTCATCCTTACTATGGAGGCGGTCGTTTACGAGAGCGGCCTCTCGTTAGACTACGACATTGAACCGGACTTGACCGTTAAGGGCAGCAGCGAGCAAATCAAGCAGGTCACCATGATTTTGCTCGATAATGCCATCAAATATTCCAATCCGCAAGGAGCGATCAAGCTGACGCTCAAAAAACACCAGCACCAGGTTCAACTGACCGTGACCAATACCGGGGCGGGTATTCCGGCCGAGCATGTAGACAAAATTTTTGACCGATTTTACCGGGTCGACGCTTCACGCTCGCGGCAAAACGGAGGTTACGGCTTAGGGTTAGCTATCGCCAAATCAATCGTCTCCCAGCACCGCGGCAAAATTGCCGTCAAAAGCATGCCGAACGGAACCACGACGTTTTATGTGCAGCTGCATGACCGCTGACATCTCTAAAATATTAAAGGAGTTAGGCCCATTCAGAGCGCCTAACTCCTTCTTCAATAGTTGCTAAATTTTACTGAACAATTCGAATGTTACACTTGGGAGAGAGGGATTTGAGACGAAATTATTCGGCTGAATCAGATGGTTCAGATGCTTCGGACGATTCTTCTTCTGCAGCGGCGGCTTCCTCCGCGGCTTCTGCCAATTCTTCTTCAGCTGCCGCTTCGTCTGAAGCTTCGATGGCCTCTACGGCATCGGCTTCTTCTGCGGCTTCTTCGCTAGCTTCGGGTTCTCCGGCCGCTTCGGCCGTCTCTTCTTCAACGGCTGCTGCCGTTTCTTCGGCCGCTTCGCTTACGGCCTCTGCAGCTTCTTCTGCTTGTACTGCTTCTTTTTCAATTTCGCTCATTGACAATCCCCTCCATTATCGCTTAGCTTCCCTAAGCGTAACTTTATTATATCATGGCAATTGTAAAAATATTGTAATATTATGTTGCGGAACTTGTCTGATTTTGAAAATTTTATAGCGGACACGTGGTATAACCAGCCGCTGGTCGGCCGCTTCAAGAAGCACTGCTTCTACGAACCGACCGCCGAAGAATGCGCCAATGTGTACAGCTTATATTAAATCGCCAAGCATTGAGGAGCCTGCAGGCTCTTTTTTCTTTTACCCGGCATTTCAGTATAAATATACGCTTTGTGGATAAAAATACCGCATAGATTTTACTTTCATCCGAAAGGGCGAGGTCAAGACAATGAGCGATACGACACAACATAACGCTGTAGATCAGGCTGTCCCGGGAACAGCGGTGACGGGTGCCGGAGGGCCGGGTGATTCCCGGCTAGCCGATGGCGAAACGGAGATGACGCTGACCAATCGGCAGGGCCATCCGATCCGCGATAATCAGAATGTGCGCACCGTCGGCAGCCGGGGGCCGATGACGCTGGAAAACTACCATTTTATCGAGAAAATATCTCACTTCGACCGGGAACGCATACCGGAACGTGTCGTGCATGCCCGCGGTGCGGGAGCACACGGCTACTTCGAAGCTTACGGGAAGGTCGGCGACGGACCGGTCTCGACGTTTACGAGGGCCAAGCTGTTCCAAGAGGCAGGCAAACGGACGCCGGTGTTTGTGCGGTTCTCCACCGTTGTGCATGGTGGACATTCGCCGGAAACGCTGCGCGATCCGCGCGGGTTTGCCGTGAAGTTTTACACGGAGGACGGCAACTGGGATCTGGTCGGCAATAATCTAAAAATTTTCTTTATCCGCGATCCGCTCAAATTCCCCGATATGGTGCATGCCTTTAAGCCCGATCCGGTCACGAATGTGAATGATCCCGAGCGGATGTTTGATTTCCTCTCGCAGTCTCCGGAGGCGACGCATATGGTCACCTTCCTGTTCTCGCCTTGGGGTATTCCGGCCAACTACCGGCAGATGCAGGGTTCCGGCGTCAATACATACAAATGGGTCAATCAGGCGGGGCAAGGCGTGCTGGTGAAATATCATTGGGAGCCGATGCGCACGGAAATCAAAAACTTGCGCCAACAAGATGCCGACCGGATTCAAGCGATGAATTACAGCCATGCGACACAGGACTTATACGAGGCGATTGAACGCGGCGAATATCCCGAGTGGGAGCTGTGCGTGCAGATCATGAGCGACGGCGAGCATCCGGAGCTGGATTTCGATCCGCTGGACCCGACCAAGCTGTGGCCAACCGACAAATTCCCGTTTTTGCCGGTGGGAAAAATGGTGCTTAACCGCAATCCGGAAAATTATTTCGCCGAGGTGGAACAGGCCGCGTTTGGCACCGGCGTGCTCGTTGACGGGCTGGATTTCTCCGACGATAAGCTGCTGCAGGGCCGCACGTTCTCTTATTCCGATACGCAGCGGCACAGGGTCGGGACGAATTATTTGCAGCTGCCGGTCAACGCGCCGAAGAAACATGTGGCGACCAATCAGCGCGACGGGCAGATGGCCTATTTTGTCGATGCGGGACCGGGGCAAAATCCGCATGTCAATTACGAGCCCTCCGTGATCGGCGGCCTCAAGGAAATGCAGCGCAGCGGCAAGGAACACCAGCCGCATTATGATGCGGACCTGATGCAGCGCAAGATCGAGCGGGCGAACGATTTTGCCCAGGCGGGCGAGACGTACCGGTCGTTTGAAGCGTGGGAGCGGGATGAGCTGATTGAAAATCTGGTCAACAATTTGAAAATATGCCGCCCTGAAATCCGTCGCCAAATGATCGACTATTTCACCAAAGCCGATCCGGATTACGGACGCCGTGTGACCGACGGATTGGCGGATGCGCAGCGCGAAAGCGGCGAGCATACCGGTTCCGCTAAAGCGGACCAAGCCGTCCGCAACGCACAGCGCGAAGGAGAGCCGGCTAGGCCGTATTGAGCTTGCGCGTCCCATGCGTAAATCCGATCATGTATTCCGGCTGGTATGACAGCCGTCGTGCCCGCCGCTGCTCTAGCCGTTTGCGCTGTTTTGCCATAAGCGGGATGTAATAACGCCTGATTCGCTGGTTTGCCGGCGGGTCAGGCGTTTTTCGAATATAAGCGCAACATTTCATCATTCACCTTGTGTTATCACTGTCGTGTACTTATTTGACACAAGAGGAGATTAAAATCATGACTGGATTAGCAGGTAAAGTTGCTTTGGTTACGGGCGCAAGCCGGGGAATTGGACGTGCCGTCGCGACACGTTTAGCGCAAGAAGGAGCATTGGTAGCCGTTCATTACGGCACGAACCGAGCCGCTGCGGAAGAAGTGGTACACAACATTGAGCAGAGTGGAGGGGCTGCTTTCGCGATTGGTGCGAAACTCGGTTCTTTAGAAAGCATCCAGACACTTTATCAGACATTGGATGTATTGTTGAAAGAGCGTACAGGCGACGCTACTTCGATATACTAGTGAACAACGCAGGGATCGCCTTAGTAGCCCCAATCGAGGATACTACGGAAGAAGCATACGATGAAATTATGAATATAAACGTAAAAATGCCATTTTTCCTGACTCAACAAGCTTTGCCGCGCTTACGAGACGAAGCCCGAATTATTAACTTGTCGTCCTCTATAACAAGAATTTCCCTGCCTGCCATTCCGGCATACAGCATGACCAAGGGGGCCATCAACACGCTGACACTCGCTTTATCCAGCCAACTCGGCTCTCGCGGAATTACGATTAATGCCATCCAACCTGGATTCGTCGCCACGGATATGAACGCCGCAATGCTGCAAGATCCTGTCTCGCAAAAATATGGCGCTGATTTTTCTATCTTTGGAAGGTGGGGGCAACCGGAGGATGTCGCGGATATAGCCGCTTTTCTGGCTTCCTCCGACAGCCGCTGGATAACCGGGCAATTGATCGATGCCAGTGGCGGCTCACATTTGTAAATCCGGAAATAGTGAATCGCTGATAAACGGTCTCAAAAACCTCCAACCCTAAAAGCGGCGTCGGGCAATCGTCCCGACGCTTTTCTTTACCCACTCATATCTTGTATCTTTTCCCCGATGCTTCTCTTTCTTATTTTGGAAAATCCCCCAGGATTTTTGAGGCGAGAGCAATAAATTGGGAGCGTTCATTCTCACTAAGGACTTCGGTTACCGTGTTAATTTGTTGTTGGATCTCACGAACGGCTAATTGCACAAGTTGCTGCCCTGCGGGTGTCATTCTTACATGGATTACACGTCGATCGTGTTTAACATTTATGCGTTCGACTAGCCCGCGGCGTTCCGCGCGATCGATCAGACCGGTAATGCTGGATTTGTCGAGGTTGAGATACTGTGCCAATTGTAACATGCTCAATTCTCGATCCCGCAAAATTCCGAACAGCCGAATTTGTATGTTCGAGACATCATGATCGGCTCCTACACGGTTAAGTATAGCTTGGACAAGGAATGATAGTTGTACTAAGCTATCCAACATCGATAGGTTTCTTTGCAACGTAGAGTTGTCGTCGTTCATCAGTAATTCACTCCAGACTAGCTGTTTCTAAACAAGCGCTGCATTAGCCCTGCATTCCAGCTGTATATAGTTACATTGTATCACAAAAGACATTGACATTGTACGTGTAACAAACTATATTGTTTGTATAACAAACTATTTTTGGCAAAGTCAAAAGGAGGTTTTTATATGTATGCAGCAGTTGTGCGTTCTTTCGATTCTGCAGCAAAATACGAAATGTTCGAAACGCCAAATCCTGACGGAAAACATGAGATTCTTGTCGACGTCGTTGCTGCGGGTTTACATCCTCGGGTACGATCGCAGGCAAATGGCTCCCATTACACAAGCAAAGAAGAGCTGCCGCTGATTCCAGGTATTGACGGTGTTGGTCGGCTGGAGGATGGTCAGTTGGTCTATTTCGTAGCTCCCGACACTTCCTTTGGGACCTTTGCAGAAAAATCGGTTGTCGATCTGCGGCGTAGTGTCCCACTTCCTGAGGGTGCTGACCCTGTTCAAATTGCTGCAGCAATGAATCCGGCGATGTCGTCTTGGGTGGCTCTTTGTCGCCGAGTTGAATTTCAGCAGGGACAAAAGATTCTTATCCTTGGAGCCACTGGTAATTCCGGACAAATGGCTGTGCAAATCGCTAAACTGCTTGGCGCAAGTCAAGTAATCGGAGCCGGGCGAGATCAAGAGCGTCTTCATTCACTTCCTGCGCTGGGCGCCGACGCAATCGTCTCACTTGTCGGGGAACCGGAAGAGGTTGCCGATCGACTGGGCGAAGCAGCATCTGAAGTCGATATCGTCATTGACTATCTGTGGGGGAAACCTGCTGAATCCGCGATGGTTCCTTTGCTGAAGAGGAGATCGGACCGAAGCCGCAAGTTGTCTTGGGTTCAGATTGGTTCGGTTGCAGGTCCAACGGCTGCAATACCGTCCGTTGCACTTCGATCTGCTAACTTTCAAGTGATCGGCAGCGGTCAAGGTGCCGTTTCTACTGCCGGGTATGTTGCCGAACTTCCCGCGTTGATCGACGCTATTGCGTCCGGAAAACTTAATGTGAACGCAGTATCGTTCTCCCTTTCTAAAGTTGAGGAGATGTGGGATGCGCCTATTTCCCACGAACAGCGGGTTGTGTTTATCCCGACGAAGTAGGGTGATTTCATGCATACTCGTGACGAAGAGAATAGGAGCTTTGGAGAATACGGTGGCGTAAAAATTTTACGTCATCCTGATGGAAGATCCGTTACCTTATTGGAGCGGGGAAATGATGAATCGGGACCTTTTTTGCGAATCGAACATCAGGTGCCCCGGCAAGGGGTGATGAATGCCCCCCATTGGCATCCGGTGCTCACGGAATCATTTGAGGTGAAGCAAGGTTTGATGCAATTTCATGTAGACGGAGTCGAGAATGTGCTGGGTTCTGGCGAACGTATAACCATTTATCCTAAGCAGGTCCATCACTTTTCGAATGTCGGCGAAGTGCCGTTGATTGGAGTGCATGAAATCCGTCCGCCTGGGCTCCACTGGGAAATGTTTGCGCTGCACCACAAGTTGGAGTGCGAAGGGAAGCTGAACCCAAGCGGTGTACCGTATAATCCGCTTTGGCTTGGCGTCATTTGGAAATACGGGGATGGATATCTTGCCAGTCCTCCGGCTGTCGTACAGAAAGTGGTGCTGGGCGGCTTAGCTCATCTTGCTAAAGTGTTTGGATACCGGATATGATTTATCATTTTATGTGGAAATTTAACTGTAAAATTCCGTGGTTTTATAGGCAAGATATGCCCAGTTCTTCCAGCCCATAGGCCGGTCTTTATTTTGTCATAATTTAAGCGAGACTCTTGAGCGATTTTAGACTATAATAAATAGTCTGTGGTGAGGATTTCGGCGCAGGAAAATAGGTATTTATACATACCTTCATTGGGAGGATTTGGATTGGTCATGGCTACCATTACTACGGAAGAACAGTCACATGAAATGAAGCACGTGCAAATTTGGAAATGCAAAGAACCCGAATGCAAGGCATGGGTTCGCGAAGAGTTCGTTACTGAGGAGAATCCCAGCTGCCCTCTATGCAAAGGCCAGATGATTCGCAGCTACAAACATCTGCCGGAAACGCCGAAAAAGGGCAAAAAGAAATTTCTGATCGGCCGAAAAAGATAACGAACGGATCAAGTCATATACAGCCAGATGAGCGCGCAGTCACGGAGGACAACCGGAGCTGCGCCTTTTTGTTTTATTTTTTTAACTTATAGTTACTTGACCGGATTCGGTTGTACGGCCGCGATCCGGATTGTCACGGTTGTGCCTTGGCCCGGCTCCGATGTGATGTGAACATATCCTCCGCTTCCCGAGAATAACCTCACGCGTTCATGCATGTTGTACAAGCCGTATCCCCCGGTCTGCTCCCCAGGCGCGGGCGGCTTCAGCAGCTTCGTCATCTTGTCCGGTGCAATGCCGGTACCGTTGTCGGTTACGGTAAACAGGAGGAAACCGTGGTCTTGACGTCCGGTGATTGTGAGCAGGCCATGTGTGCCGCGGTTTTTGTGAATGCCGTGAAGCAGCGCATTTTCGATGACCGGCTGCAGCGTAAGCTTGGGAACGATATAATCCAGCACCTCCGGAGCAATGTCCATCTCTGCCGTAAATTCATCTTCAAAACGGACGGATTGAATATATAAATAAGTTTCCGCCAGCTTGATTTCATCTTCGGCGCGCACCAGGTCTTGGCCTTGGTTCAGCGTCAATCTGAAATATTTGGATAAAGCGTCCATCATCAGGCTGATATCCGTCGCCCCGCGGCGAACCGCCATCCAATTGACCGCTTCCAGCGTATTGTAGAGGAAATGGGGATTGATCTGCGCTTGCAGTGCCTTCAGCAGCGCTTCCTTCTCATGAATTTGCGCTTGCAGCGATTGCTCGGTCAGCATTCTGACCGTTCCGATCATGTGGGAGATGCTTTTTTCCAGCATCAGCATATTTCCCTGACCTTGGGCGAACCGGGTTTCCGTATCTTCGATTCCTTCTTTGCGCATCGTATCGATCAGTTTTTTAATCCGGCGTGCCATGCTTTCCGCAATAAAAGCAAATACAAACGACAGCGTGATTACAAACAGCACAAATGTAAACAAAATCGCAATGATGCCCGATACGCGGTTTAAGGAGGTGCTTTTGGCGGAAATATCCGTTAAAGGCACCTGCACGATCATCTTCCAGCCGGTGGCCGGAATCGTATGAAACACCGTCAAATAGCCGGGATCTTGACCGCTTGCCGTAAAATAACCTTCATCTTGGCCGGCGATTGCAGCTTTTTGCTCCGCGGTTAACACGGGGTTCCGGTCGGCCCGGGAAATGACTTGGCCTGATCGGTCGGCGATGCCGACGGTTTGACCCGCTGCGAATATGACGGAATAAAACATCTTAAACGCTTCCTGCTCCTTGATGTCGATCATCAGCACGCCAAGCGGATCATCGTAGTTTTTCGGATTGCGAAGCATACGGGTCGAAGAAATAACGGGCACATCCTCCTGATTTTCCGCAAAATGCTCGACATACGGCGCCGACCAATAAATCGCCCCGTTGCGGGCCAATACCGCTTCGTACCAGCTCCGCTTTTTCATATCGTCCAGCGGGAAAAACTGGATGCCTTCGCGGGAATATTGCAGAGTGGGCCGGATAAACAGCCTGACGTAATACACCTCGCGGTTGTTCTGTGCGCTGTTGATGATCGTTTTCAGCTCATTCATCGCTTGAACCTGGCGAAAACTCGCAAAGCCGTCGGCTTCCATGCTTAAATAGCTGAACAAATTCGGATTGGAGATTAGCATATCCGAAACGTTGGCCACGCTGTCGAGCTTATAGCTGATGTTGATTTCAACTTGCTTCAGCGTTTGCTGCATGGATTGGATAAATTCCTGCTTGGCGATATCCGACGATTTTAAATAATACACGTAAAGCAGCGAGCTGCTGGGCATTAGGATCAACAGTAAATACAACGTAAAAATACGTCTGCGGACGGTGACGGCGCTGAGCAGATGCCAATAACGCTGCAGCGTTGTCATTGATATTTGCCCCTGAATTCGGAAGGGGTCAGCCCGGTATGCTTCTTGAATATTTTGCTGAAGTAACTGGAATCGCTGTATCCGACGGCGCTGCTGATGTCGTACAGCTTGTATTTCAGGTCGGCCAGCATGCCGATCGCTTTTTCCATCCGCACTTTGGTTACATATTCGTTGATCGTTTCGCCGGTCTCCTGCTTAAACAGCAAACATACGTAAGTGGAGGTCAAATATATGTGGGCGGCAATATCGTTGATCGTCAGATCGCTGTGAAAATGTTTTCCTACATATTGCTTGACCTGCTCTACAACCAGGCCCGAGTGATTGTCCCGTTTCGTATGAATTAGATTGCAAATCAGCTTGAAATAATCAAGCAGCAGCCGCTTCATATCATCGACGGTTTCCAGCCGAAACAGCCGGTCGGAAAAATCCAGTTCGCGCGCGGACCAGCTGTCGTCATGCAGCTTTAATTCGAACAACAGCCCCGAGCCGGTCAGCATCAGCTGCATGGCGGTGTTTTGGCAGTAACGCAAGCTGGCGTTGCGGTATTCGCTTAACTGGGCGAACAATCCGCTGATGAGCGCCGCCGTCTTCTCATGATCGCCTGCCTTCAGCAGCGAAGCGCATAGTTCCAAATCTTGCCCGGTGAGCCGGAAGGTTGTCCCTGAATGCGCTTGCAAACTATCCAAGGTAATAATTTGATTTTTGCCCAAGAAGAGCTTATGATTGGCCGCCTGCGAAGCTGCATAATACGATTCCGGCAGTTCGCCCAGCACTTCGGCGGTGTGTCCGATGCCGATGGTAACGCTGATTTTGAGCAGCTTGCCGAGCGTTAATTTCATGTCGCTGAACATGCCGTACAGCCGGTCGTCCGCTTCCGAAGAAGCCAAGCGAAGCAAACATACATATTCTCCCGAGCGGTTTTCGAATACGTATCCTTCCATATTGGAATCAATGACTTCCTGGCAAATGTTGATCACGGCAAAAGCAAGCAGCTGCTTCTCCCGCTCCGGCATCGGCGAAAGCTTGTCGGCGCTGTCGTCGATGCGGACGACGGCAACGATATATCGGCCTTCCGCAGGGAGTGTGATGTCGAGCAACTTCAGCTTCTCGTCCAGCGCAGCCGCCTCGCCGCCCCCGTCGCGAATGAGCGTCATCAGAAATTTTTCTTTTAATAACGGCATGCTTTGCAGCAGCTTGGTGTTCATGCGGTCCATCATATCCCGCTGTCTTTCGTCTTCGCGGATCAGTTCGACGACTCTCTCCATCACTTTGTCCAATTCGGCAAAATTAAGCGGCTTTAAAATATAATCGACGGCGTTTAGCTGAAGCGCCGATTTTACATATTCGATGTCGTTGTGACCGCTGATAAACAAAATTTTAACGTGCTTCAGCCTCGCGCGCAGTTCCATGGACAACCTGATCCCGTCCATCGTAGGCATTTTTACGTCGGTCAGCACGATATCCGGCTTCAGCTCTTCGGCCAGCTGCAGGGCGGTTGTTCCGTCGTCGGCCACGCCGCATACCGTTATGCCGAACCGGCTCCAATTCACGTAATCCCTGAGCCCTTTCCGCGTTAAGGATTCGTCATCTGCAATCAACAGCTTATACATGTTATCGGCTCCTTCTGTCACGGTTTTCCCTGATATCAATATAGCATAGAAGCGCTTTCGGAGAATGCGGCCGATCGGAACACTATAGAAAACTACCGAAAATCATACATTTGTCTAATGGCGGTAACCAGTCCGCTTCCGTACAATAAAAATCACAAGTCGGCGGTTAACCGAAGCAAAGCGACTGTGTTTTACTTACTCAATCCGTACGGAAGGAGCACATGACAGCATGTTAGAATCGGAGGTTATTGTCAAAGGGAGGCTGAAGGGGAGAAGATTATGGCAGTCAAGATACTGGAGAAAACATTACAGCTTGTATCTCATGTCGCTGCCGGGAATCGTATTTCTGCTGATTATCAAGTTTGTACCGCTATACGGGCTGACGCTGGCGTTTAAAGATTTCAACATTTTTGTCGGCAACGGGGTGCTGGATTCGATTGTCAAAAGCCCCTGGGTAGGCATGAAGCATTTTCAGGCGATTTTTACGAAGCCGGATTTTCTGCGCGTTATCAGCAATACGCTCATTATTAGTATTTACAAGCTGGTGCTGCTGTTCCCGCTGCCGATTATCCTGGCCGTTTTGCTTGGCGAAGTGAAAAGCAACGGGTTTAAAAGAACGGTGCAGACGCTTGTTTATTTGCCGCATTTCCTTTCGTGGGTCGTCGTATTCGGCTTGTTTTATTCGATGCTTGGCACTTACGGCATTGTCAACCAGCTTGTAGCGGGCCTTGGGTTTGAGCCGATCAAATTTTTCACAAATCCGGATTTGTTCCGAGGGCTGCTTGTCGTGTCAGACGGCTGGAAGGAGATGGGGTGGAGCGCGATCGTCTTTCTGGCGGCCATTACCTCCATTGATCCGCAGCAGTATGAGGCAGCGATGATCGACGGAGCCAACCGCTGGCAGAAGATGCTGCATATTACATTGCCCGGCATGATGCCGATTATTGCGTTGATGCTGATTTTGCGTGTAGGCCATATTCTGAACGCCGGCTTTGAGCAGGTGCTGGCCATGTACAACCCGTCCGTCTACAGCGTCGGCGATATTATCCAAACATATATTTACCGAATCGGACTCGGGAGGATGGATTACAGCATCGCGACCACGCTGGGTTTGTTCGAATCGGTGATCGCTTTGATCCTAATCGCTACCTGCAATACGATTTGCAAAAAAACGCTCGGAAGAAGCATATGGTAGGTGATGTATATGAAACGGAAGCGTAGGGTCGAACCTTTTGATGTTGTCAACGTTGTGCTGCTTGGCTTGCTCGGCGCGCTTTCGGTCGTTCCATTTATCCATGTCGCCGCCAAATCGGTAAGCGGAGAGACGGCCGTGTTAAGCGGGGATGTCAGTTTTTGGCCGATCGGTTTCAGTCTGAAGTCGCTGCAGTTTGTGATGATGCAGTCTTCCTTTTTTCAATCGTTTCTGAATTCGGTTTTTATTACAGTGCTCGGTACCTTGCTCAGCCTTGCCTTCACGGTGCTCGCGGCGTACCCTTTATCCAAAGGAACCTTGAAGGGGAAACGGCTCATTTTGTGGCTGTACGTATTTTGCATGTTATTTCACGGCGGGATTATCCCGACCTATATGTTGATCAAAGGTTTGGGACTGCTGAATACGTTGTGGTCGATTATTGTGCCAACGCTGATCATTCCGTTTAATATGCTTGTGGCTAAAACGTTTTTTGAAGGGCTGCCCGACGGTTTGGAGGAATCTGCGGAGATGGACGGGGCGGGTTATATGCGGATTCTCGTATCTATTGTACTGCCGGTCTCCTTGCCAATGCTGGCGACGCTGGGGTTGTTTTATGCGGTTCATTATTGGAACAGCTTTTTTTATCCGGTGTTGTTTATTAGCAAACCTGAGATGAAACCCCTGCAGGTATTTCTGTACGACATGATTACAAGCACCGAAAGCGCGACGGGCACGTTGTCCGCAGACGAAGCGTTTAATTTGTCTACGGAAGGCGTGCGGTCTGCGACCATTGTGGTATCGACGATACCGATCCTGCTTGTTTATCCGTTTTTGCAAAAATATTTTGTCAAAGGGCTGACTATCGGTTCCGTGAAAGGGTAAGGGGCGATTTAAAGAAAGCGCTTTATAAAACCTGTGGAAAGAGGGAAACTTATGAAAAAATGGATGACGGCCGTCACGGCTGCTGTTTCCGCTGTAACGATGTTGGTGGGCTGCTCCCCGGAACCGGCCAAGGAACCGGCTAAGGAGCCGGCCTCCGCCGCAAAGCCGGATAACGGCGGAGCGAAGCCCAGTTTAAAAATTTTGGCCAATTACGCGGCAAATTTGGACCCGAATAAAGATGTGATGGTGGCGGATCTGGAGAAAGCGACAGGGTATAAAGCGGAATTTTTTATGCTGCCGCAGCAAAAACCGGAGGAAAAGCTTAACATCGAAATCGCCTCCGGCGCCGATTACGATATTATCAAGCTGACGCCAACGCAGTTTTACACGTTGGCCGCACAAGGCGCGCTGCTGCCGCTTGACGAGCTGATCAACCGGTACGGAGCCAATATGAAAAAGGCGCTGCTCCCGGAAAGCTGGGATTTGGCCAAGCTCGGCGGGAAAACTTACGGCATTCCGCAAAAAAACGAACGTCCGCAAGTCGGCGCATTGCTGCAAATACGCCAAGATTTGCTCGACGGGCTGGGGCTGAAGACGCCGGAAACGGCGGATGAACTGTACAACGCTTTAAAGCAGCTGAAAGCCAAATATCCGGACAAAATTCCGTTTACCGGCAGCTCCAGCGACAGTTATGTCAACCCGACCATCGGCAGCGCATTTCAACTGTACAACGAGTGGACCGACATCAACGGGAAGCTGGTGCCGCGTATTCAAATGCCGCAAATCAAAGATTACTTCGCTTATATGACCAAGCTGTACAAGGAAGGATTGATTGACCCGGATTGGGCGATCAATAAAACGACGTCCGCCGAAGAGAAATACGTGAGCGGCAAAGCGCTCATGATGAACGTCGGTTATACGCCGGCGACGCGGATCGTCCCTGCGGTCATGAAAAATAATGCCGGAGCGAAGCTCGCTTATATTCAGCCGCTTAAGGATGCAAGCGGGGCGGCAGGCATTCAGGCGGACTACAAGCTGAACTATGTCAGCGCCGTTCCGAAGTCCGCCAAACATCCCGAAGATGCGGTCAAATACCTCGATACGAAGCTGGAGGAAAATAATTTCGAGTTTTTGGCTATCGGTCCGAAAGGCGAAACCTTTAATCTGGAGAACGGCAAATATATACCGATTATGCCTGCGTTTACCGACCGGCGGAATAACGGCTACTGGTATTTAAACGGCATCGACGAGCACCGCTACCCCGATATGTGGCTGGCCCGTCTGCGGCGCGACCCGAATCTGTTCGCCGCCTTTGAAGAGATGAACAAAAACACGGCGGTGTTCAAAACCGATCCGACTTCGCTGATGCCGCCAATCGACGAGGTTTCGAAAAATATTCAAGCGCTGAAGAAGCTGGAGCAGGACTATTTCATCAAGCTGCTGATGGGCGAAGAGAAGCTGGACGGCTATGCGGCATTTATTTCCCAGTGGAACAGCGAAGGCGGAGCCGAGATGATCAAGGCGGTTAACAATTGGTACCAATCCAGCAAAAAATAACGGCTGCGCAAGCTGAATACAAAAGGAGAGAGATCAATGGTTTACGACGTTATCGTTTGTGGTGCAGGTCCTTCGGGCACGGCTGCGGCTATTGCCGCAGGCAGGGAGGGAGCCAAGGTGCTGCTAATTGAGAAATACGGCTTTGCCGGGGGGATGGCTACAAGCGCTTTGGTTAATCCGTGGGCGGGACACGAATTTGTTCATCCAGAAACAAAACAAAGCGGCTCCATCATCGGCGGTATTTTTAAAGAAATTGCGACACGGCTGCAAGAGGCCGGGGGATACGGGTCGGCTTTGTCGAAATCCGCTTTTGACGAGGAGCGTCTGAAATATATATACGATACGATGCTGCAGGAGGCCGGGGTGGACATCATTTACCATACGGCGCTGACAGCTGCAGTCCGCGAAGAAGGCCGGATTACGGCAGTGCAGACGAATTCCAAAAGCGGGCCGGAAGAATACCGCGGGAACGTCTTTATCGACGCGACCGGAGACGGCGATCTGGCTTATTTGGCAGGCTGCGAATGGAGCTTGGGCCGTCCTTCCGACAACCTGACGCAAGCGATGACGGTCAGCTTCCGCATAGGCAATGTAGATAAGGCGGCGATGCGGCGCGACCTGGAGGCGAGGAATGTACAAGGTCTGAAGCAAGCGAGGCTGCTCGTTGAACCGTATTTTCAGAAGGCGATTCAGGAAGGCCGGCTGTATTATCCGTACCGGGAATGGGTGCATTTTTACGATTATCCGCATCCGGGCGTGCTCCACTTCAATATGACGAGAATTAACAAAGTTAACGGCTTGCTGGCCAAAGACTTGACGTTTTCCGAGATGGAAGGCCGCAGGCAGGCGTTTCTGATGGCGGACTGGCTGCGCAAGGATGTCCCGTATTTCAAGGATTCGTACCTTGAGAAGGTCGCCTGCCAAGTAGGCGTTAGGGAGACAAGGCATGTGAAGGGCCTTTATACGATGACGCACGAGGATATTGCCGAAGCGCGCAAATTCCCCGACGGCATTGCACGCAGCCGCTACTTTATCGACATTCATTCTCCGACGGGCTCCGGGTTCGACCATGAGGTGAAAAACGGCTACGGCGCGGTCGAAAAGGCGTACGGCGTGCCGGAAGGAGACTATTACGAGATTCCGTACCGGTCGTTGGTTGCGGCCGGGATGGACAATTTGCTTGTCCCGTGCCGGGCGCTGTCGGCCAGCCACGCGGCGGCCGCAGCGGTGCGGGTGATGGCCACGATGACCGCCATCGGGCAGGCGGCTGGTGTCGCTGGCGCACGCGCGGCGGCAGCCGGGATGGCGGTTGGCGACGTGGACGCGGCTTGGCTGCGCGGCCGGCTGGGATACATTGACGGGGAACCCGATTACGGCAGCCCGTGGGATAAAGCGAACTGAGATCGGCGTAAATTGAGCGCAATGTGAACTAGGAACAGCGTGAATTGAAAACAATGTGAGGTTGAAAGCAACGTGAACTGAAATCACGCAGCGATACCTAAACGACGTGGAGGTGGAGGATTTGACTCGAATACGGCTGCTAGCCGACGAATATATTCGTGTGTATGAATCGCCCGAGCCCGCAACGCTGTTTTGCGGCAGTCCCGGCATCACCCGGCTGGACAACGGGCGGATTGTAACAACGATGGATAACGGGAATCAGTGGAAAGATTGGAAATATACGCAGGTAGCCAATTTGAACAAGCTGGGCAAAGTTTTTGTATCCGACGATCATGGCGGCACATTCCGCCAAACAGGCGAATATCCTTTTTTTCATGCGCGTCCGTTTGCCGCAGGGCAGTCGCTTTACGTGCTCGGACACCGTCAGGACTTGATGATCATCCGATCCGACGATCATGGCGAGACTTGGTCTGAGCCCGTCAAGCTGACGGAAGGGGAGAAATGGCATCAAGCTCCGTGTAATGTCCATTATGCGAACGGTAATGTGTATCTGGTGATGGAGAAAATGGGCTACACCGATTTTGAAGGCTGGGGTGTGGCGTCGCTTGCGCCTGTTCTGATGCGAGGCAGAATCGGAGACGATCTGACCCGGCGCGAAAACTGGACGTTTGCTTCCGAGCTTGTATTCAGCGAAACCGTTGATGACAGCAAGCTCGATTATTTCGGCGTGCCGTTCTTCAACACGACACCTAAGAAGAAAGAGCAGGTTGCGCCCGGACGTACCAGCGCACCTATCGGCTGGCTGGAAAGCAATGTAGTGCAATTTGTCGATCCTGATCATTATTGGTACGATGCTGCGGGCCGGACATTTCACTTATGGATGCGCAGCCATACCGGGGGAACCGGCTATGCGGCTATTGCCAAGGTAGTCGAAAATGACGACGGTACAATGACCACGATGCTGGAATCCGCGCCGTCCGGGAAAACGATGCTGTTTGTCCCGTGTCCGGGCGGGCAGATGAAATTTCATATTGTGTACGATCAGGTCACCAAGCTGTATTGGTTGGTCAGCTCGCAAGCCAGAGACAGCATGACAAGGGCCGACCGGCTGCCTGCAGACCGGTACGGTTTGCCAAACAATGAAAGGGACCGGCTGCAGCTGCACTTCTCGAAAAATTGCATCGACTGGTGTTTTGCCGGGTTGATCTCTGCGGGAGCGGGAACCCAGCATTCCCGCCAATACGCTTCTATGACGATCGACGGCGACGATTTGCATATTTTAAGCCGCTCCGGCGATGAGCGGTCGGCCAATCCGCACGATGTGTATTTTGCTTCCTTCCATACGGTCAGAAATTTCCGCGAGCTTGTTTATTGATAAGGGGATGTATGCAATGCCGATACAATCGACGGTAAAACAATATATTTTCGAAGACGACCGGCCGTTTCCAAGCTGCCATGCTTCTACGCTCATCCGTGTGCCCGGCGGCGACGTGCTGGCCGCTTGGTTCGGCGGCCGACACGAGAAGGCCAGCGATGTGGCGATCTGGCTGTCGCGCCGCCAAGGCGATGTGTGGTGTCTCCCGGTCAAAATTGCCGACGAGGAGGGAATCGCCCACTGGAATCCGGTGTTTTACGCAGACGGCGACGTGGTCACGTTGTTCTACAAGGTCGGCCATGAAATTACCGACTGGTTTACACGGGTAATCCGCTCGGCGGACGGTGGGGTTACCTGGTCGGAGCCGGCCGAGTTAGTTCCGGGAGATATTGGGGGCAGAGGGCCGGTCCGCAACAAACCGATTCGCTTGGCGGGCGGTACCCTGCTTGCGCCTGCATCCATTGAACGGCCGAATCCGGAGGAGGAAGGCAAGCAAATCTGGGAAGCATTTATCGACATATCCGCTGACGGCGGCCGGACTTGGTCCTCAAGCGGCATCGTGCCGATGCAAGCTGAGTTGCTCGTCGGTTCCCGGCATTCCAATGCAAAAGGCTTCATCCAGCCGACCTTATGGAGCCCGGACGGCAAAGCGGTGCATATGCTGCTGCGCAGCACGGAAGGAGCGATTTACCGCAGCGATTCTGCGGACGGCGGCTGCACCTGGAGCGCCGCGTATGCGACGCCGCTGCCTAACAACAACAGCGGCATCGACGCCGTCCTAATGGACGGCGGTCTGCTGGCGTTGGTGTACAATCCGGTCAGCGGTTACTCGACACGCGCCCCGCGCACTCCGCTTGTCGTCGCTTTTTCCCGCGATAACGGCCTCACCTGGCAGGACGAGGTTGTTCTCGAAGATGAGCCGGGCGAATATTCTTATCCCGCGGTCATTGCCGACAACAACGAATTGTATATCACTTATACGTGGAAAAGAGAACGGATCGCTTTTTGGACAATCCGCTTGCAGCCGTAACTTGCACGTCCCGAGGAAGAATGAAACGAATATCTGGTTGTACTGTGCATCACTTGCTACAAAGAAAAGCTTCGCAAACAGGACGAATTGCAAATCGTGCCGCTAACGTCACTTTAGATGGATAGCGGAATGCCCTGAAGGGGGCGTGTTCGGGGTGGCACGATATCCGCCTTATGTGCGGGTCGGCTTTCAAAGCTTGGAACTACGGAGAAAAGTAGACCTGAACCTTGTCACGGGGCGGTCTACTTTTTCTTTAAGTACGTGAGAAGCGCCAAAACGAACATCCCAAACATAAACATGAGGGTGAGTGCGTCTTTTACTTCGATCACTGGCATCACCTCCGATCAGGAGGATAAGCCGACCCCTCCTATGGGATCGGACCGGCGGCTGAAGCCGCGGTCGGGAATGAGACGGATACGATCGTCCGGCAAAATCGCCGGACGTTTTTTCGTGTGACGGGAGTTGCAGCGTTTTGCGGATTTCGCTAAGCGGCCGGCTTCAAGGGCTAGGTCGCTCCGGAACGCGGCGTCAAGAAGAGGCCACTTCTCGCGTGCGAGGCCACCGAAAAAGTAGCGTAGTGAGCGAAATCATTCTGGAGAAGCGCCAGCGTTCGCTTTTGTTCCCGAATTTCACCTGCCAAAAGCAGGTACAATTCAAGAAATTCGGGGACAATTGGCGATCGTAAGAATGATTCGTTCATGCAGCGTTCACTTTTTCAGTGGCCTCCTCGCTTGCGGGGCCCCTCTTGGGGTATAATCATAATGCGTTTGCTTTGGGCAGCGTATAGATCCGCCAGAGGAGAAGTTATGTTGAAAAAAACGGTTGTTGTTTTGCTACTGCTTATCGCCGTATTGGCGATTGTCATCGGAGTCGATTCCTTACGTTCCCACAGCTATAAAAATCAAGTCGCCGTGCTGACCTACCATCATGTCGATCCCGAAGAATCCGAGTTTACGATTTCCGCGGAGCGATTCCGCGATCATCTTGCGGCACTAAAAGAGCATGGCTTTCACGTAATCACCATGGACGAGTTTATCGGCTTCCTGAAGGACGCAAAGCCGGTACCGGACAATGCGGTAGTCATTACGTTCGACGACGGCTATGAATCGTTCTACCAATATGCGTATCCCGAACTAAAAAAGCAAGGCATGTCGGCCACGCAGTTTTTGATCGTCAGCAGTGTCGGCAAAAAAGACGAGCAGCCGCCTTTTTTAAGTTGGGATGAAATTAAAGAAATGCGCCAATCCGGCATCGACTTTTATTCCCATACGTTTGACTCCCATGATTTCAGACCGGGGGATAAAGGAAAATCGGCCAATTCCCTGACCAGCCGTCTGCTGCTGCCTGATTCCAACCGGGTCGAGACGGACGAGGAGTACCGGCAGCGCGTGCTGGCCGATTTATCCGAAGCGGAGAAGCAGCTGCGCGGCCAGCTTGGCAACAAACTGGGGCTGCTCTGCTTGCCTCATGGCAGATATCATCGCGAGCTGATCGATTTGGCCGGGCAAGCCGGCATCAACTACATCTTCACCGGCGATTACGGGCTTAATTCCAGCAAGGACAAGCTGATCAAAAGAATTACCGCAGGTGTTCCGACTTTAACCGGCGAACAGCTCGTCAGCAAAATCGAAAAAGAAACGACGCTGCTCGGCAAAGCCGAAGATGTGGCAAAAAATACGCTACTGCAAATCCGTTACAAGTTTTTTTAACCGGCCAGGCAATGATCGGATTATAGTAAGGGATCTTATTAGTAGTTTGATCAGGAATTTCAGTGAGGCTGGCTAACGGAAAGGGCTTAACGTCTGTACTGTGCTTATGCGATTTTATTTATATGAGGTGGCCGCCGATTGTCGCGGCTGGGCGTAACGGTCAGGAGCGCGCTTATTCGGCTAAAAAGTCGAGGTTTGCCTTTTTAACGGTCAGGACCGTCCTTATTCTCTCAAAAAGTCAGGGAAACCACAGGTGACAGGAAAAATAAGGATTCCGGTGTCCATTACATTTGGCAAACCTCTGAATTTGTTTACATTGCGTCGTCCATGTCCGTTAGAGGGGCAGGCGCTGATAATAGGAGTTCTGCCGCATTGCATTATTCAGTTCACTAACCATACGCATTTTCCAAATATAAATGCAAGGCGACGAGCCACGCCCTCATACGGTTTACGTTTTATGCCCGATAGGCTCGTGCGGCTCCTCGTCCGAAGTGTTGCGGGATGTTCCCCCGGCCATGTACAACATCTTGTACTGCTGGGGGGTCAGCCCGTACTTTTTTTTGAACTTGCGGATGAAATGGGTTTGATCGCCATATCCGACCTGCTTGACGACGTCTTTGACGTTCAAGATGCCAGCCTTGAGCAGCTCTTTGGCCGAGTTCATGCGCAGCTCGTCAATATGCTCGCTGAGCGCTGTTCCGGTTTGATTTTTGAAATACCGCGATACATAAGAGGGAGACATCCCGAAAGCGTCGGCAATTTTTTGCAGATTCATCGATTCGTCAGTGAAGTTTTCCTCTGCATAATGCAGCAGTTTATCCCGCAGCTCGAAGTTTTTGCTTTCCTTCTTCTTGACGATATGTTCGGTAACCATGCCGACGAGGCGGCAGTAAGCTTCGGCAAACTGCCGCAAAGTTTCGAAGCGGTTGGCAAGCAGCGCGGCGCTTGTCGCTTTCAGCCCGCTGTCGCCGGATATTTCGAATTCATGGGTAACCTGAATCAGTGACCCGGTCAGATTGAGACAGATGCTTTTGGCTGCGTCCGGGGGCATGTCGCTGTCGTGGAGCTTCTCCAGCAACGCTTGCGCTTCCGCGCCTGCTTCAGCCGTATTTCCTTGCATGATTTCTTTCATCAGCTGCGAGTCGCTCAGCGCATGATACAAGGCCGGATTGTACTTGCCGGAAGCAATGTCCCTGTAGTAAATCACCCGATTGCCGCCTCGGATAAACCGGTAGGCCGCCGCCTCGTACGCCTCATTCCAATAAAGCGGCGTCCGCTCCAGCTCATGAAAAATGCCGCTGAGTCCGATAGTGACCGTAAACGGAAAACAAAGCTCGAAAAATTCGCGGATTTTTTCCGAAATCCGCACCGCATCCTCCTGAATGTCCGTAGCATGCTGCAAATGAAGCAGCACCGCGACACCTTTGTCATCGGCCAGCGTAATCCCGTAGCCGGATCCATATTCCAGCGCTATTTCTTCGGCGACGTTCGTAATGCTGTATTTAAGCAGATTTTGCATGGGAACGGGATTTTCCGAAACGAAACGTTCGTAATGATCGATCTGTACCAGCATGACCGCATAACTGCCGCCCTCCAGCATCAAACCGGTTGTCCTCAGATCATCTTCCCACTCCCGTCCTTGCGGAATGTTGCCTTGGAACACATGGAGCAGCACTTGATCTTTAATCATGCCGACTTTCGTCTTTAGTTGGGAGCGCAGACCGCTGTTCTCCAGCGTCACCTCTTCAAAAGATTTGGAGATCCATGCCAGCTCGTCCTGGACTGCCGTCCTGCCGCCGGGACTTTTACGATGGATGATTTCCATCAGTGCGCGGATCGGCCGATAATTTCGCGAAGCCAGCACATAAGAGGCGGCAACGCCAAGCGCAAACACAACGGCAATCGCCGCATAAAACAGCGTCCGTGTCCGTTCCACTCTCTCGATAAATTGAGCCGTTGGCATGACGACATAATACAACCAGTCCGTATGGGCGGATTCGAGTCGCACGGTGGAAAATTCCCCTTGAGGCAGCCGGATCGATTGGATCGGGACATCCGTCACCAGCCCGGCGATGCTGCGCTGCAGCTGCTCTTGATTGGGGCTGTCCGCATAAATGCCTTTGCCGACGGAGAGGATCGTTCTGCCGCTTTTATCCGTTACGAATGCGTACCCGTCATACCCTTGGAGCATGCCGGCAATCATATTCCGCAATTCAACGCCGTTCAAAATGTAAAAAATCGTCTGATACGGCTTGCCGCCCGTCGGAATCGGATACAGGTAATACCCTGCGGGCGCAGGCAGCGTATTGTTGACTGAGATCGGCTCAATTGCTCCGATCCGGGGCGCTCTGAGCTCTTGGAGCTCCTGTATAAACGCCGGTTTGCTCCAATCCGGGAACGGATAAGCGCTGCGGAAAAAATCACCGCTTTGGTAAATGCCGCTGGCCGCATACACCCGTTTCGGGTCGGCGTCATTAAGCAGCAGCCCGATGTCGAGCAGGAAAGAGCTCGTAGAGCTGTAAGAACGCAGCTCGTTGACGGCTTGAATCGCCTCATATTCGTTTTCGGTGATCAGATGCGGAATCAGCTTGGAGTTGCGGGAAATTTGCACCGAAATTTTCATGATGTCGGCGAACCGCTGGTCGACCTGATCGCGGATTTGCGTCAGCGAAGCGACGTTGGAATGCTCGACGACGCGCTGCAGCGTGTCGAAGAAGCTGGTATATACAATCCCGCCAAGCACCGACAAGAGGAGCGCGACAAGCAGGACGTACGAGAAAAAGTAACTCCAAAGCCGCGACGGCAGCACGTTTCGCGCGATGCGTGTTTTCCCGATTGCCATTGTTCAAACGCTCCTCTCGGACTTGGTCAGGCTTTGTTTACGATGACTTGCAAGCGGGCGTGTTCGGTTACACAACCTCCGGCCAGCACATCTTCCTCTGTAAAAACAGCCATTAAAATTTCTTTTGCTTGGGTTCGTTCCCGGTCATAAATGATATATATGCGTCCGTCTGCGCTCTGCGCGCCATCCGGATAAGAGACGTCCGAACGGGGGTCCAGCACCAGCTTGCCGTGCCAGCTTCGCCCGTCATCGTCCGAAAGCATCGCCGTCAGGTGGCTGCGTCCGCGGAACTGATAGTGATTAACGAGCAGCAGCCGCTCCGATTGCAAACGCCGGATAAAAAAACGTGAGCTTGGACCGCCGAGAGACGATTGTTTACCAGCCGACCAGGTCCGGCCGCCGTCAAACGACTCGCTTTCTCCGATTCCGTAGAAGGCGCGCACAAGCATCCATAAGCTGCCGTCGTTGCGTTCAATGAGCATATGCTCGTCGAAGTGGCGGTTCGGAATGTCGGCGCAGCCGATTTTCTCAAAGCTCGCTCCATTGTCGGCAGACAAGAGCACATTCGAGAACCGCTCGTCAGGCAGACGGTTCAGCTCCGAATCGTTGCAAGCCCACACCGCCGTAGGCAATAGCCACTGGCCGCCGGCCAGCACGGTCGGTTTGTTCATCATGATACCGTCGGCGATTCTGCGCGGCTCGGACCAGACCGGGTTAGCCGATCCGGAATCGGAGCAGACCGCCGCCCACACTCCGCATCTCCCATCATACCATGTGTAACATTGCGCCCAAAAGAGCCAAAGCTTGCCCGAAGGGTCGTGCCACAAGCAAGGATCGTAAGCGCGCACTTCGCCCGGCGGATCAACGACATAACGAATATCCGACCATGTCCGCCCGTCGTCCATACTTGTGACCAGCGCCACGAAGTTATCCGGTCCTTCATTGTCGCCCCCGCTGTAAAACGCCGCCCACAGGCGTCCGTTCGCCGCACATTCAATACCGGGGATGCCTTGCCATCTCCGTTCCGTATATTTGGCTTCCCCGTGCGCCTCATTAACCGGCGCGGGGATCAGGGATAAATCCTTATCTGCTTGGCTCATACATGTTCCGCCTTTCTACTTGTTCTTCGAATAACGTTCATATGCAGCCAGGTAAATGCTCATATATTCGTCGAGCCCCATCTTTTTTAAGGTGGCGACATAGTCGTCCCACTTGGAGATTGGCGCTTTGCCGGTGATGAATTGGGTTTGCATTTCCTTCACGTATTTGTCGATGTCGTTGGAGAGGGCGAGCATCCGCTCATTTTCTTTTTGCGTATAAAGGAAAGCCGGCCATACTTCTTTCGGCACGTAAGGCTGGAGGTTTTTGCCGGCTTCGATCACCTCCGGAAGTCCTTCGCCGGTATCCCAGGCAAACCGTTCCTCACGGACAATCGGATGATTGGTAAAAGGAGCGACCAAATCGCGGGAAATTGCCTGGTCCAGCGTTAAACCGTTCGGATTGTTGACAATATCCTGTACGAAACGGTATTTGCCGTCTTTCATTTCATAGGTCTTGCCTTCGACGCCCATCCAATACAGCACGGCGCCGTCCCCGTCGATGAAATAGTCGGCCCAGCGCATCGTTGCTTCGGGATTCTTATTTGCTTTAGTAATGACAAATGCGCCGTGGAACTGCAAGGAAGGGGCGATCCCTACCCACAGCTGGTCGCCGTGAGGACCCTTGAGCGCCTGCGGGATGCCTTTGAAGTCGACCCGTTTTTGCCCGGCCGGTACCGTGTTGATGCTGGGGAACGCGCCGACCTGGTCTTTGGTGATTTTGGCCGTCAAAATCGGTACGGTGTTGGTGAATATTTCCGGATCGATCAATCCTTCGGCATAAAGCTTGCGCAAATATTCCATCACTTCCTTGTACTTCGGATCCATCGGGATAAACCGCAGCTTTTTCGCATTTTCATCATAATCGACGTAAGGATGAGACTGCCCGCGGTTGTTTAAACCGTAAGCGCCGGCAATCGAGCGGTAGACGCCGGTAATATCGTTGCTGATCGGAATTTCATCGGCTTGGCCGTTTTTATTCGGGTCCTTTTCTTTAAACGCTTTCAAAACCTGGTACAGCTCATCCGTTGTCTTAGGCATCTGCAAACCGAGCGCATCAAGCCATTTCTGGTTGATATACAACTTGGTGCCTAGCAGATGCGTCGGATTAATCGAAATTTTGGGCAGCGAGTATATTTTGCCGTCGGGTGCGGTGAGCCCTTTGATGATTTCCGGATGCGCTTGCGCTACCTTTTTAAAATTCGGCGCGTATTTGTCGATCAGATCGTTGAGCGGAATAAACACGCCTTGCTCACCGTAGTTGATCAAATCCTGTGTGGAAATGCCGCCTCCGTAAAAGGCGTCCGGATACGTGCCGCTCGCCAGCAGCAAGTTTTTTTTCTCCTCCAGGTTGGCTTGCGGGATCAGCTCCCAGTCGATATGAACGCCGGTCCGTTTCTCGGCTTCGGTCCACAGCAGCTTATCTTTCCATTCGCCGTGCAGCGGAGATTGAGCGGCGACCATCTTCAGCGAGATCCGTTCTTTGACGATCGGCAGACCGGTTATGTTGAGGTTTTTGGCCGTGTCTGCGGATTTCCCCGTATCGCCGGCAATACCCGAACCGCTTCCCGCAGGGGCCGAGGTGCAGGCCGGCAGAATGGCGGCGCAGGCAAATAATGTGATCGCGGCCCAGTGGCCGGCGGATATTGATCTTTGTCCCATAAGAACCTCCTCGAATGGTTTTGCTTAAGTCCGTATTACCCTTTGATCGCTCCAATCATGACACCTTTGACAAAATACCGCTGAAGCAGCGGATACAAAACGAGGATAGGAGCGCTGGCCACAACGATGATGGCGTATTTGACGCCTTCGCCAGCGACGATTTGCTCGACCGAACCTTCGGAAGCGCCAACCATGGCTCCCATTTGATTTTGCAGCAAAATGCCTCTCATGACCAGCTGCAGCGGATGTTTTCCGGCTTCGGACACATACATCAAGGCGTTAAAAAACGCGTTCCAGTGGCCAACACCGTAGAACAACACCATCACGGCAACGACAGGCAGCGAAAGCGGCAGCACGATGCGGACAAGCAGCCGCAGATTGGAGCAGCCGTCCATATGGGCCGACTCCTGAATTTCGACCGGGATGTTCTGGAAAAAGGTGCGCATGATGATAATGTTCCACATCGAGACGGCGCCCGGCAAAATCACCGCCCAAAACGAGTTGATCAGCCCCAAGCTTTTGATAAGCAGATAGGTCGGAATCAGCCCGCCGCTGAAAAACATCGTAACCGTAAAATAGACGGTAAATGCCCCGCGCCCGGCAAAATCTTTGCGTGATAAAGGATACGCTGCGCATATGGTTAAGACGACGTTAAGCGTTGTGCCGATCAGCGTATACCGGAGCGTATTGAGATATCCGGTGATGACAAACGGATTCTGGAACACTCTTTCATAAGAGGTAAGAGTTAATCCTTTGGGCCACAGCCACAAGCGTCCTTCCAAGATATAAGCGGGATTGCTGAACGACGCGCTGAGCACAAAAATGAGCGGGTACAACACGATCAAGGTAATCAGCCCGAGCAGCAGGATGTTCGCCCCATCAAACAGGCGGTCGCCGCGGGATTGCAAATGGCCCATATTTTACTCCTTCCCGGTTACCATAAGCCGGTGTTCGTTAATTTACGGGACAAGCGGTTGACCGTCAGCAGCAGGATCAGGTTGATCGCCGAATTAAACAAGCCGACCGCGGAGGAGAAGCTGTATTGGGCGCCCAGGATGCCGCTTCGGTAGACGTAGGTGGAAATCACGTCGGAGGCGTTGATGTTGAGATCGTTCTGCATGAGAAATACCTTCTCGAATCCGACAGCCATAATGCGCCCGCATTCCAAAATAAATACGATTATGATCGTCGGCAAAATTCCCGGAATGTTGATGTGCCATATGCGCTGCCATTTGCTTGCCCCGTCGAGCATCGCCGACTCATGCTGCTGCGGATCGACGCCGGCGAGCGCAGCGATGAAAATGATCGAATTCCAGCCGGTATTTTGCCATACCCCCGAGAGCACGTACAATGTTTTGAACCAGCTAGGCTCGCCCAAATAATCGACGGCTGTGCCTCCCAACGCCACCGCGGCCTGGTTGATCAAACCGCTCTTCGGCGCTAAAAATATCGCCAGCATCCCGACCAGCACGACGGTCGATATAAAATGAGGCGCGTAGGTGACGGTTTGCACTGTCTTTTTAAACGCCGCCGATCGCAGCTCGTTCATCATTAGCGCCAGCGCAATGGCTAACGGAAAGCTGACGAGCAAATAATACACGCTGATCAGAAAAGTGTTGACCACAAGCCTCCCGAAATAATACCCTTCGAAAAACCGCTCGAAATGCTTGAAGCCGACCCACGGACTGCCCCAGACGCCCTTGGTCGCCAAGAAATCTTTAAAGGCGATCTGCACGCCGTACATCGGAAAATACTCAAAGACGGCGACATATGCGACCACAGGTAAAATAAGCGCATATAATTCCCAATTGCGGACCCACGCTTTTGTTATATGATTCACCCCCTTATGCCGATTAAGCTCAGCATAGTCCGGCAGGACGGCAGCTGTATATCGGAGCTTGGCGCTCTGACTCGGCTAACGTTTACATCCACCCAACATGCAATCGGATTTTGATGTGGTGCATGAGAATTTGTTTACATATATAAAGAAAATCAAATCGTGACGGAAAAAAATAAAACCGCCGGACAAGTATCGGCGTTATTTCTATGGAATGAGAAAATGACAAGGGCGGCAGGAAAACCACGAGGCTTGACAAAAGGGAAACGATCAACATATAATCAATACATAAAATAAGTAACTTATTAATTATTAGTTATTTGCGATATGGAGGGAATATTTATGGACAGAAGTGTGGGGACGTCAATATTAAGAATTGTGCTGGGCATTACTTTTTTGGTTCACGGGTTTGCCAAGTTTGAAACATTTGACGGGATCGCGGGTTGGTTCGTCAGCATCGGGCTGCCGAGTTTTATGCCGTATCTGGTGACCGGTGTCGAAATATTGGGAGGTATCGGCCTCATATTGGGATTCGGCACCCGCTTGATTTCCGTTGTTATCATTTTGCTGATGGCTGGAGCGATCTTTAAAGTCAAGCTGGCGGTCGGATTTCTGGGAGACGGTAAAATGGCCGGGTACGAGCTGGACCTGGCGCTTCTGGTGATGGCGCTGCATCTTGCCTTGAGCGGCAGCTACACCCTCTCCTTGGACGGTCTGCTGCGCAGGGATAAAGAAACGTCTCAGGACGGACGTACAATTTGATTTGAGCAAGACTCTAACGCCGCATTATTTAATGACATAAAAACCGTCCGGTGATGAAAATGCACCCCCAATCGTCAGTTGTGTTTGACCTTTGGGGGTGCATTTCGGTGCATTTCGCGTCACTTGGACGGTTTTATTACGAGCGGGGAGCCCAAGGCATGATCGAAACCCCGATAATACATATTATCTCTCCGGTCCACAAGCGATCCGGTTTCACCGTCCTGCCCTTAATGTGCTTGTTGTCAGCTTAAGAATACGCCACCGTATACGAACGCGCATAAGATGACCAAAGCCGGGTGGATCTTCCTCATGCTCATCAGCCAAAAGGCGACGGCTGCTATGCCAAGAGACTGCCATACGCCGATGGAATGAACCGAACCCGAGAACATCTGCCATGTCATCACGGCCATCATCACAGCAATTACCGGTTGGACAAGCAGCGTCATCCCTTTCACGACAGGCGACTGGCGGTAACGCTGCAAAATATTAATAAGTATGATAAGAGCTGCTGCCGAAGGTACGACCGTAGCCAGCGAGGTGAGAATAAATCCTGCCCAGCCTCCGACCTCGTATCCGACATAGGCGGCGATTTTCGTGGCGATTGGCCCCGGCAGCATATTGCCCAGCGCCAGCATGTTGGAAAACTCCGTATTATCGATCCATTGGTAGTGATGAACGATTTCTTGATACATCAGCGGTATGGTGGACGGGCCTCCGCCATATCCAAGTATGTTGGGAATGAGGAAGCCGAGAAGAAGATAAATCCATTCCATGATCAGGCACTCTCCCCTCGGGCGCTTTTCTTATTTTTTTGGAGATGGGCGAGCACACGGAAATGAAACGCTCCGTACAGCAGGAACAACACGATCACAATCGCGGAATGCACACTGACTACCTGCAGCAGCAAAAAAGATACGGCAAATAAGGCGATACCGACCACTTTACCCAGCCCTTTCACCGCTTTTTCGGCAAATTCATAGGCCATCATCCCGAGCATGACCGCGACGACCGGAGTCACCGCGCCGATCATACCGGCTATAACTTTGGACGAACTGAGCAGGGTAATTACGGACAGCAATAAGACCATAGCCAGAGATGTCGGCAAAATATGGGCTATCAATGCGACAACGGCGCCCAGGACACCTTTTTGACGGTAGCCGACATATGCCGCCAGCTTGGTGGCGATCGGTCCCGGCAGCGCATTGGCGACGGCCAGCACCTCTCCGAACTCCTCGTTGGAGATCCAGCGGTACCGGGTGACGGCTTCGTAGCGGATTAACGGGATGATCGATGGGCCTCCGCCGTAACCCAATATACCCGTTCTAAACATGGCGATGATAAGTTCTGTGTAACGGTTCATTGAGGGTCACACTCCTGTAGTGGAAAGATTAGCGGCTACAGCTTCATTCCTGTGCGGCTTTTATATCTTTTAATAAGCACCTGGCAATCTACGCTGGTAATGCCGGGCAGCGCGTACAGCTTCTCCTGCAAGAAAAGCTCCATTTGCCGGTTGTCGGCAAACAGCCCGTGCATATGCAGCTTGCTGGGTCCGGTCATGTGGTACAGGCTGGTCACCTCGGGTTCATCGGCCAGCTTGTCGGCCACTTCCATTAGATGCTTAGGTTCCACCTCAACGTTAAAAAAAGCCGATACGGTGATGCCCAGCTTTTCCGGATTCACGATAGCCGAGATGCCCTCGAGTGTTCCGTCCTCCATCAGCGCGTTGATCCGCGTCTGCACCCCTACACGCGACAAGCCGACTTCCTTAGCGATATCGGTATAGGACGATCTGCCGTTTTGCAGCAAAATCGCAATGATTTTACGATCGATCTCATCAAGCGGAGAGGATGCGCCTTCCAAAATGAATTTGGAATTCATTTTTATTACTCACTCCTTCTTTCATTTGCACGTCACAGTGGCGTCAGAATTGCTTTGTATATTCCAAAACGAAAAATAACCGCGCTGCAAATCTACTTTATGTATTAATATAAACCGATATTCTGACGATTTCAACAAAAATTGAAATTATTATATTCGTTTTGGATGAAAAAGTGCATTTGTGCATGTCGACTCGAATGAATCGGGTTTCTTCCGGCGCTTATTTAAGCCATTTCAAACCGGCCACAAATCATCACGGTGTGCCGGATTGCACGCAAAAAAAGCCCGCCCAGTCTGTAAGAGACCGGATCGGGCTTTTGCCTTTTGTGTTGAGACGCGGATTAATTTATCGTAATGGAGGTGATCAGCGAGTTGACATTCACCAGCACGACCGAATGTCCGACAACAAGTGATCCGTTAATCGTCACGCTTGGCGATACGTTGTACACATTGGTCGAGATCGTGCCGTCCGAATTCGTTTGCGTTACGGATACCGTCGACAATACGCCTTGGTTGTTCAAGTTCACGCCGCTGAGCGTACCGTTTATGGTGTAGGCGCTTGTGTTATTGGAGCTGGAGGCTTGAGTCACCTCGATATAAAGCACGTTGTTTGCATAGGAGCGGACTACAACGATATCACCGGCTTGCAGTGTCGAAAGGTTTGTTTGAACCCCGTTGCGGTATATCACTGCGTTGGCGTCCACGGTGTAGGTTGTTGTCTGGCCGTTATTATTAAGCACCAGCACATTGTTCGAAATGGCGGAAGCAATGGTTCCCGAGCCGCTTGTCACCGTGAGCTGACCGGATACGGTTGCCGCTTCCACGCTCCAAACGATGTTATCTTTTACGTGCAGAACGACCGCATCCCCGGCCAGCAGAGAAGCTGCATTTGTGAGAGCTCCCGAGCGGTAGATAAAGGCGTTGGCTTGCAGCGGATAACTTTGGGTCGAGCTGCCGTTCTGGATGGTCACGGTGTTGCCGTTAACCGTAGAAGCAAGCGTTGCATTAACGATGATATCGCTGCCGTTGGTAGCGGTCGTTACCGGACCCGAAGCATTCGCAGTGACTTCAGCGACGGCGATCGTATTGTTCACCGTATAGACGGTGATCGAGTCGCCTGCCTGCAAGGAGGATGCGTTCACTTGAACCCCGTTGCGGTATATAAATGCGCCGGTATTATAAGCGAATGTTTTGGTCTCGCTGCCGGTATTCAGTACCATCACATTGTTGCTAACCGGGGAGGCCAACTTGCCGGTGAAGCTTGCTTCATAATTCGGCTGCGTGCCGGCGCCGTACGGCTGGGTCACATCGATAAACACCACGGTGTTGTTGTATGCGCGCAGGTTAATGATGTCGCCTGCCTGCAGGGAGGACGCGCCTACGTTAGTGCCATAGCGGTAGATGAGAGCGCTACTGTTCAATGGCAAGCTGTAGGTCTGGTTGCCGCTGGTCAGTGTGACCGTATAACCGTTAACTACGGAAGACAGCGTTCCGGAAAGCAGTCCGTTATAGGAAGTGATCGGCGTTGTAGTTGGTGTGGAGCCGCCGCTTAATTGCGTAACCTCGACAAAAATGGTGCTGCCGTTAACGGTACGGCTTTTGATGATATCGCCTGTCTGAAGTTGAGAGGCGGTGATACGCGTATTGTTGCGGTAAATAAATGCATTCGGATCCAGCGCCAGATTTGCCGTTTGGCCGGAAGTGGTTGTGATGGTCAGCACATTGCCGCTAACCGGGCTATTCACGGTGCCGACAAGCAAGCCGTCTTCGCTGTCGGACAATTTGTCGCCGGCACGGTCGAGCAATGCCGCGATTTGTGCGCGGGTTACGGATTGATTTGGGCGGAATGTATTATCTTCGAAGCCGTTGACAAGGCCTTGCTCTACGGCAACCGCGACAAAACCGACGGATCCGGCCGGAATTTTATTGGCGTCGGCAAAGCTGAGTTTTTGGTTCATTTTGGCTTCGGCTTGGCTTGTCAGCTTCAGCGCTTTAACCAGCAATGTCGTAGCCCAGAGGCGGTCGGCCGGCTGATTCGGATTGACGTTGTTGTCGTTTTCGCCGAACAGATCGTTTTTGAGAGCGACGGAGACGTATCCCACCGCCCAAGAAGGAACTTGCTTGGCATCCGCAAAATTCAGGCTGGCGCTCATCTCCGAGCTGGATTGCGCTTGGCTTTCCAGTCCCATCAGCCGAATCGCAGCGGTAATCGCTTCGATTCTTGTCACCGTAGCCTGCGGGCGGAAAGTGCCGTCTTCATATCCGTTAAAAACATTCCGCGACGCCAAGTCGGCAATGTAGCGAAGCGCCCAATCCCAGCCTTGGCCATTTTGCATATCTTTAAAATTGATGTTGACTTTATATTGCGTTGTGGTCTTCTTGCCGTTGAAGAAATTCCGGCTGTCAAAGCGGTTATCGGATCGGTTATCAAAGCGGTTGTTAGAGCGGTTGTCGAATTTGTCATTGCCTTTCGCAAAAGCTGAAGTTCCGACTCCCATGGCCATCACTAGGGATAAGCCCAATGCGATCATTTGTTTGGAATAAGGATATGGCATCGCTTGATTCTCCTTTAAAAATCGAATTTAATTTTCTCACTGATATGTTTCGTCGGCTTTTTTTCGTTTAGTGGGGTCGCAAAAAGTCGCAGTGAAAATTTCGATCACGAAATAATGAGACGCAAAAAAGCCGCGTTCTGCACATAAGCAGAAACACGGCGATGCAGGCAGGCGCAGGCGGAACCCTTATATGCGGTGAAAAGGCAAGCTGCCGTTACGCAATACGCGTTTCGATGCGGCGGGCTCGAGCCGGCTCGCGTTTTTTCAGGAACGTATTGATAGGCTGTTCAATCCACCGATAAAACAACAGGCATACGCCTAGTCCGGTGAGAAAGCATATGGTGACGGTAAGCGGCAGTCCCAAGTGATCGGGAATATGAAGCCCTCGTTCCAGCTTGTATATAACCGACATTGCCGGCAAACTGGCTAACAAAATGGAATATGATGCGTCACCGCAATGTTTTAACGGCGTCAGCCATTCGTGGATTTTACCTCTCCAAGTGACGATGCCGACAAGAATTAATACTGAACCGACCATATGCAGCAAATCGACATACGGGATGACCGCATTTCTGTATCTTATCAGCCATAATACGACATACGCCGCGCCCCCGCTCAAAATCCACGCCATATTATTGCCCAGCGACTTCCGTTTGCGGACAATATAACCGACAGCTATCCCTGCAAAAAATTCAAGATGAAATTCGCTGACCAGAAACTGTCCCCAGACGCCGTCCCGTATATGCAGCCAACCCAGCATATGGAGTACGATGACGGTGATCCATGACGAATACACGGCGGCTACCGCTTTTTCCGAGATGAGGAATAGCAAAGAAAACATTAAATAAAACCAGACGATATAGGTGACTGACCAGGCAACACTAAGAATCGGGCCGGTAGCTTGAGGCAGCAGTAGCAGAGATTCAACGATCACGGACGGCTTGCGCTCGAACCCTTCACCAAAGGATGGCACAAGAAAATAAATGGGAATAACAACAAGCGTTATCAGCCAATACACGGGATATATACGGGCAAATCGTTTGTACAGGAAGCTTTTCAGCATACTTGAATCGCCAAAATGCTTGTGGTACAAGGTATACATTAAATATCCGGTCAGCACAAAAAAGAACGTGTACGCTCCCGATCGTCCGTATTCTGCAAGCCCCATAAAATTGTAATTAAAATATTTTTGTCCGATCCGCGAGGCGTGGAAAAGCATGACAAGCAGGACGGCTACCCCTCGTGCCGCCTGTATGTAAAAAATCGCAGGTTTCGTGTTCAAGCCGTTCAACCTTCTTCCTTCATTCCGAAACTAGATATACATCCATTATTTCAATTAATTATGAAAAAAGGATGATCGCAACCTTAAAGGGAGCTTAATGTTAACTTAAAATTGTGAACAAGTTCAAACAGTTTGCGTTTGGCGATTCAATGTTGCGGCAAACATGGGTACAATAGAACGGGTAGTTTATTTTGGCAGTTCAAAAAGCGGACTTTTTGAACACGCACTTTTATCGATGCAGGAAGGAAGGAAATCGTGGGCTTATTCCGCTCTACTTACTTTATTCGTTTGCTCGCCTTTTCTCTTATCCTTGGGGTCGGTCCGGTCCTTTTTCTCGGGATTGCCTCTTATGCGGTATCGTCGCAGGCGATTCAAAGCCAAGTCAATACCGCCAATCTGCAGGTGCTCCGGCAAATGCAGAATAGTATCGAGCAAATATTCGAACTGACGGACAGTACGGCGATCCAGTTTATCGACAGCTCGCTGGTTACGGACGCTTTGCAGACGAATGTGACCCCCAACGATTTTCGCATGACTAGCGAGTTATCTTCGGGATTAACGCATATTCAGGCAACGGATTTATTTCGTGAAGTTTCCTTCTATAATTTAAAATATGGTTGGCAGCTCGCCGATTCGGGCCGGTTGACGAGATCTTCGAACGGTTTTGCCGAAGATGAGGTCGTGCAGACGATCAAACAATCGCTTGCAGGCTCCGCGTGGACGCATGACAGCGCAAACATTTATTTGGCCAAAAAGCGACCGATCAACACGCCCGAACCGGCCGGCATGATTGTGGTGAAGATTCCGCTTTCTCAACTGAGCGCATTCATTTCCAAAAGCCATACTGGCGTTCATGCCATTATGGATCAGTCGGGCAAGCTGATCACAAGTGGCGATCCGGAGACCGGCGCTTGGCTGGAGTCGACCTTCCCGAGCCTGGTCAGCGGCATGAACCAAGGAGAAGGACTGATTCCTTATTCGATCGACGGCAAAAAAATGACGATCCTCTACTCCAAATCGGATTATAACCGATGGACTTATCTTACCGTCATTTCCGTCAGCGAGATTACTAAACAGTCCCGCGCCATCGGCTGGCTGACGTTTTGGATCGGTCTTGCGCTGGTTCTGGCTGCATTCGCCTTCTCGGTGTTTGGTTCCCGCAAAATGTATTCGCCGATTCGCGCATTATACAGCACCGTCTCCGAATCGCTGCTGCCGGAGAACGGCAAGATGAACGAGTTGTCCGTCATCGGGGACCGGGTGCAGACGATGATTGTCACCCAGAGGCAGATGGAGCTGGATTTGAAAAAAAGCCACTTTCAGCTGCGCGACTTGTTTGCCATCAAGCTGTTTCAAGGCGAATACAAAGCCAAAGATATCGAGGATCGCATGGAGTACTTAAGAATGGAACGTATTATCCATCCTTATCATGTGCTGGTATTGCAAATCGATACGCTGGAAGGCACTGGGTATGAGCATCACGATTTTGAGCTGCTGATGTATGGTGTCGGCAACATCACCTTTGAACTGTTTCCGCCGGAACGGACTTTGATTCCGGTGCTGCTTGGCAGCTCTCAGGTTACGCTGATTAGCGGCGCATCCTCCGATCTTGAAGAGTTGAAGCGCGAGGTCTATGAACTCAGCGCCAAGCTGCAGGAAGCTATTGAACATTTCCTCAGAATGAAAGTCAGCATTGGCGTCAGCTCTCCGTACAGTGAACTGAAGGATGCATCCAAAGCATACAAAGAAGGCTTGGAGGCGCTGGAATACCGGATACAGCTCGGAGGCAAGGCGATTTTGTTCTTCGAAGATGTGAAACCGGACCGCGTGCGTCTGGAGTATCCGAAACAAGCGGAAACTGAGCTGCTGGAAGCGATTCGCAAGCTTAACGCGGAGGAAGCGCGGCATCAGCTAAGACTGATTGTGCAGCAGGTGATTTCCGAGGTGGTCATGCCGGAAGCATATCGGCTGTCGCTGCTGCGGCTGTTCCTTGAGCTGATGGATATGATCCGCGAAAACGGCTTGTACGAGCAGATGAATTTGCCCGACCAGCAAGTGCTGCTGAGCCAATTATTTTCGCTGCCAAGCGCCGCGGATATGGATAACTGGTTCTACGGGGTGCTGGTCGAACCTGCGATTGGGCTGCTGCAGGAACATATGCGGGACCAATATTCGACGATCTCCGGCAAAGTCGTTCATATGATTGAAACCGAACTGGAGAACGATTTGACTTTGGAGATGTGTGCCGACCGGCTTGGCTTAAATGCCGATTATGTTGGCAGAGTGTTCCGCAAAGAAATGGGTATTACCTTTACCGAATATTTGTTAGGGTTCCGGCTGCAAGTGGCTAAGAAATGGCTGACCGAAACCGATATGAAAATAGCCGAGATTGCCGAACGGCTGAGGTACAACAGCTCGGCAAGTTTCATCCGCTATTTCCGCAAGATGGAGGGCGTGACTCCCGGGCAATTCCGGCAGCAGCTCGGCAAAGAAGAATAAAACCTTTTCTCAAACATGATCCCGTAGCGAGCATGCGAATTTTGCGGCTCATACGGGATTTTTACTGCGCGATTCTGGGATCGGTTTATGTATATCTCGACCTCGGAAGATGTATGCAAGTCACGAAAACCCGCGCCACATCAGGGTTTCTCACTTTATATCGGCCATGCAGTCGGAATATGGATATAGACGCAACGGCTGTACGGATTTACATTTTAGCTACGAGCAAGTTGAGGAAAGGGAGGTAAAGCTCATGTCGGAAAGTTTGACGGCAACGCAGAAACTGCACACGGTTTCAAACCATAAAAAAATAAAAAGCAAGTCTAAATCAGAATCGAAAATGGCCAAATTGGTTCGAGACCGATGGCTTTACATTATGCTGCTTCCGGGGCTGATCTTTTTTATCTTATTCAAATATTTGCCGATGCCCGGGGCAATTATCGCATTTCAGGACTACCAGCCTTTTCTTGGCATTACGCACAGCAAGTGGGTAGGGCTGAAACATTTCTCGCGTTTCTTCTTTGATTCGGATTTCCGGATGCTGCTGCTCAATACCGTCGTATTGGCCGTCTATAACCTGGTCTTTTTCTTTCCGCTGCCCATTGTGATAGCGCTTCTTTTAAACGAGGTCAAAAACGAGTTTTTCAAACGCGCGGTACAAACGATCATTTATATCCCGCATTTTATTTCTTGGGTTGTCGTTGTTGGCCTCAGCTATATGCTGTTTACAACGGAAGGCGGCATATTTAATGAAATGCTCAAATCGGTTCATCTGCCGACATTAAACGTGCTGCAGAGTCCCGAATGGCTCAGAACGATGATAACCGGACAAGTAATGTGGAAAGAGACCGGTTGGGGCACGATTATTTTTCTTGCCGCGCTGGCGGGTGTCGATACGCAGTTATATGAAGCCGCACGGATGGACGGCGCCGGACGGTGGAGACAGCTTTGGCATATTACGCTGCCGGCAATCCGCTCGACCATTATCGTATTGCTGATCTTGCGTTTAGGCACGTTCCTGGATACCGGCTTTGAGCAAATATTCTTGATGCTGAATCCGGGGAACCGCGATGTCGGGGAAGTGTTCGATACGTATGTATATACAGCGGGCATGCAGAACGGCCAGTTCAGCTACAGTGCGGCCGTAGGTTTGTTCAAATCGGTTGTTGCGTTGGCGCTGGTGCTTTCGTCCAACTGGCTGGCCAAAAAGTTCGGCGAAGAGGGGGTCTACTAATATGTTGGAAAGCAAGACATTGTCTCACCGTATGGCGGATGGGGTCATCATCGCTGTATTATCCATCTGCTCATTTTTGATGCTGCTGCCGTTTATCTTCATATTATCCGGCTCGTTTGTTTCGTCCGAAGAACTTCTCGTGCGCAAGTTTGTGATCATCCCGCATCATTTTTCATTTGAGGCATACCAGTTTATTTTTGCTTCAAAAACGATTTACCACAGCTTGCTGATCAGTATTCTCATTACGGTTGTCGGAACGTTTATCAACGTGCTGCTGACCGCATTGATGGCGTATCCGCTCTCAAGGCCAACGCTGCTTTACCGCAAGCAGCTGATGCTTCTTGTCGTCTTTACGATGTTGTTCAGCGGAGGCATGATCCCGACTTATTTGATCGTCAAAAGCTTGGGACTTCTCAACACATACTGGTCATTATGGCTGCCGACGGCGATCAGCGCATTTAATCTGATTTTGCTCAAAAGCTTCTTTCAGCAAATGCCTGACGGTATTGAAGAAGCGGCCAAAATCGACGGGTGCAACGAACTGCAAACTTTGCTCAAAATCATCATGCCGCTGTCGATGCCGGCGATCGCTACGTTCTCCTTGTTTTATGCTGTAGGGCACTGGAATAATTACTTTCACGCCTTGCTTTATATTAACGATGCCGACAAATGGCCAATTCAAGTATGGCTGCGGCAAATCGTCATTTTGTCCAACGGGGGTTTCTCCGATTCGGCAGCTTCCTCTGAAGCGGTAATCCCGCCGGGAACGATCAAATACGCGATTATCGTTGTCGCTACGATTCCTGTTATGATTGTATATCCGTTCCTGCAAAAGCATTTTGCCAAAGGCGTTATGTTAGGATCGGTAAAAGGATAAGCTATAATCGCAATAGCGTCCTTTTAACCTTCACTATATATTTAAATATTTTATAGCTCATCTTCCGCTTGACCGCGGTCGTACATCCTTGAAGGACTCGAGTTCTTCTTAACATCTTGGAGGGGTAACAGTGAAAACCAATTTACGCAAAGGCATCGCATTGACATGTCTGGCCGCCACCACTTTAGTCGTTATTCAAGGCTGCGGTTCCGCATCCCAAGGAAACAACAGTTCTTCCGCAGCAGGCAATGCGCCGTCCGGCCCTACGGAAATATCGATGATGGTTCCTTTCTATAATGCCCAACCGCCGGCAACCGATACAAACGACGTATTCAAGAAAATTCAGGAGTACACTAACACCAACATTAAAGTCATCTGGTCTCCGGACGCCAGCTATGCGGACAAGCTCAGTGTGACCTTGGCTTCCGGCAGCTTGCCGAAAGCGATTGTCGTACCTGCGGAAAGCATGAAAAAACCGTTTATCGTTAATGCCGCACAAGCGGGAGCGTTCTGGGAAATCGGTTCTTATTTGAAAGACTTCCCGAATTTGAAAACATACGTTAACGATGTGGCAATTGCCAATACTTCGTTTGACGGTAAAGTGTACGGACTGTACAGAGCGCGTCCGTTGGGCCGGATCGGACTGATAATCCGCCAGGACTGGCTGGATAACCTGGGTCTGCAAATGCCGAAAACGATGGACGATTTCTACAACGTCGCTAAAGCGTTCACAACACAGGACCCGGACAAAAACGGCAAAGACGATACCTACGGCTTCGCTTATGCGGACGATCCGTTTTATGCGGGTATCAATACGTTGGTTACGGCTAACGGCGGCTTTAACGGCTGGGGCGTAAAAGACGGCAAAGTGACTCCTGACTTCATTACGCCGCAATACATGGACGTTATGAAACTGTTCGGCAAGATGTACCAGGAAAAACTGCTTAACCAGGATTTTGCCATCGTCAAAGGTTCCCAAAAGTATGATGCGTTTAACCAAGGCAAAGCCGGCATGATGTTTACGTCGATCGATAACATTACGCTCAAATACAACGATTTGCTTAAGCTGACGCCGTCGGCCAAGCTGAACATCGCTCCTACCTTCACAGGGCCAAGCGGTCAAAAAACGAACTCGACGCCGGGTCATCAAGGCGTGTTCATGTTCCCGAAATCCAGTGTAACGTCGGAAGCCGAGCTGAAGAAAATTCTCGCTTACTTCGACAAAATGCTTGACCCGCAAATGGTGCAGCTGCAAATGTTCGGTATCGAAGGCAAACATATGAAGATGGAAAATGGCAGCCCGATGATTACCGACGCCAAAGCGTTTGCCGATGAAGTATCGCCGCTGCAGTATATGGCGATCCAGCCGGCATGGGTAGCCAATCCGAACGATGCGCCTTTGACTAAGCTGTACAAGCAGCGTTTTGAAGAAAATGAAAAATTCCTTGTCGCTAACGTAACCGATCCGCTCATTTCCCAAACTTATTCGGAAAAAGGCACCGAGCTTGATAAAATCGCTCAGGACGCCCGCGTGAAATTCGTGATGGGTCAAATTGACGAAGCCGGCTACAACAAGCTGGTAAGCGATTGGAAAACTAAAGGCGGAGACAAAGTGATCGAGGAATACTCTGCAGCTTATAATAAAACACAGAAGAAATAATAGAAACGATGTATACAACGTGTCGTCACCGATTGTTTCAAGCCGGGGGCGGCGCGTTTTTTTACTTTCAATGCGCTTTCTTTGCTGTCAAGCTTTTTTTGCCTATGCACTTCTCATCGTTTTCTAATAAATGCGGCTGATGCCGGACGGAGACCAGCTTTGCCTCTTTTCAGGTAAATCGTGGATGTTTTGAATGTGGTATGGTGTTTACAGACGAACAAAACAACCACGCAAAACAAGGAGGACGTCATGAACAGTGTAAAAAGAAATCGTATAGGGAAAACTATCGTAGGTGTGACTTTAAGTCTTTCGATCGCTTTTTCGGGCAGCATGCTGGTGGCGCCTGGCTCGGTGCATGCAGCTGCAGCAGTTTCGGATTCATCAACTTCGTCCACGGCAAGTAAAATTATTGCCAAAGGCAAGCAGTATCTGGGCGTTCGTTATGAGTTCGGCGCTGAATCGGGACAAACCCGTTCATTTGATTGTTCTTCATTTACTCAATATATATACGGCAAATTTGGTATTGATCTTCCGAGATCTTCACGCGAACAAGCGAAAGTCGGCACCAAAGTCAGCAAAAGTCAATTGAAACCTGGCGATCTGATCTTCACCGATACGGACCGTGACGGCAAAATCAATCACGTCTCGATTTATATGGGCAACGATAAGCTGCTTCACACTTATAAAGTGGGAGTTGGCGTCACGATTTCCAATTTTAAAGGAAGCACCTGGGACGATACGTTCGTAACGGCCCGCCGTGTAATCCCAAGCAATGGACAAGCGGATAACGGTAGCTCGAACAATGGATCCGGCAGCGGCCAATCGGGCAACGATAACGGTTCCTCCGGCAACGGGAATGGCAATGGAAACAGCAATGACAGTGGCAACGGAAATAACGGTGGAAACGGGTTCGGCTGGGGAGACAGCACATGGGGCCAAGGTGATGATAACGGCAACCAAGCAGGTTCCGGTAATGATTATGACTGGTTCGGCAACTTATTCAGAGGTTTTTATTAATAGTTTAAGTTTGGCGTAAGACAAAGCGGGGCCTTCCGGAATACGGAGGGCTCTTTTTCTTGCGGCAAAGCGGCTTGCCGAATGAGGGTGAAAGCAATGTTCTGACCGCCGCAGGATGGACCGCAGCGGTCAGTCATCGTTCGCGTGCAACCATTGGGCAGTAATTACAGTCTCATCCCCATCCGGCTCTTGTAGCGTGTAATCAGCACTTGGCAATCTACGCTCATAATCCCTTGCAACGTATACAGCTTCTCCTTCAAAAATAACTCCATCTCCTGGTTGTTCTGAAATAAGCCGTGCATGTGCAGTTTGCTGGGCCCGGTCATATGATACAAGCTTGTAATGCCGGGTTGGTCCGATAAGGCGCCGGCCACCTGCTGCAAATATTGAGGCTCCACTTCAACGTTAAAAAAAGCGGAAACGGTAATGCCAATTTTGTCAGGATTGATGACAGCGGTAAACCGCTCAATAACTCCTTCTTCGATCAAAGCATTGATTCTCGCCTGTACGGCAACCCTCGAAAGTCCGATTTCTTTCGCCAGGTCAGTATAGGAAATCCGGCCATTGGAAAGGAGTACGGCGAGGATTTTGCGATCCATCCCATCGATATACGTATCGGGTAGCTCAAATGTCATATTTTCTTTCATAATTTCACCTTCCTCAAAGGGTCTTCATATCAAGAGATAGAGTCAATTGATTTATAAACGAGGGTAAAAATTAACCTTATGTATAAATATAGAGCGATTTTCATGCTTTTTCAACAAAAAACTATAAAAAAATGCTGCGAAACCATATTTTTTTAAGTTGAAACATACTGAAAATGTGTGTTATGTTAGTTGACAATTAATTGGGGAGAGAAGGGGAACTATGGCGCAAAAAAATCGTTCTGCAATAGGGACTCAAGCAATGGTTGTCAGCCCGCACCGGCTTGCTACGGCGGCAGGCGCCCGAATATTGGAAAGAGGGGGAAATGCGTTTGATGCGGCGGTTGCCGTCAGCAGTTGTCTGGCTGTTGTGTATCCGCATATGACGGGGATGGGCGGCGATTCCTTCTGGATGACATACCACACCGATGAAAAGGAGATCCGGGGTTACAACGGCAGCGGCCGCTCGGGATATAAAGCCGACTTGCAGGCTTTCGCCGGACTGGCGTCGATTCCAACCCGCGGCCCGCTTAGCGCGGTTACGGTTCCGGGGATGGTGGATGCTTGGGCGGCCGTTCTTGGCGAATACGGCAGATTGCCGTTTGGCGATGTGCTGCAGCCTGCAATTGATTACGCCGCCGGCGGATTTCCGTTATCCTGCGATCAATATGAGAATACGCGGCTTCATGCCGAGATGTTAAGCCGATCGCCCGTCACTTCCCGCGTATATCTGCCTCAAGGCGCCGTGCCCAAGGCCGGCAGCCGGTTTGTGCAGCGGGAGCTCGCCGGCTCGCTGCGGGAAATTGCGGCGAATGGACGGGACGCTTTCTATAAAGGGGCGCTGGCCGCTGAGATCACCGGTTTTCTCCGGCAACAAGGGGGACTGCTGACTGCCGACGATTTTGCGGACCATCGGGGGGATTGGGTGACCCCACTGTCTTCCGGGTACCGCGGCTGCGACGTGTTTCAGATGCCGCCCAACTCGCAAGGTTTTGTCGGGTTGATGGCGCTTAATATCTTGGAACGGTTTGACTTCAGCGCGGTGGAGCACGGATCCAAGGAATATTATCATCTGCTGATCGAAGCGTTGAAGTTGGGTTTCTCCGACCGCAACGAAGTGCTGACCGATCCTGAATTTTCGCAGATTCCGTTGGATCGTCTGCTGAGCAAACGTTATGCGGCGGAACTGGCGCAAACGATCCAACCCGGGCGGACCGCAGGGGAACCGGCGGGGCAGGCGATGGGCAGCGATACCGCTTACGCTGCGGTAACGGATAAGGATGGCAATGCCGTCTCGTTTATCCAAAGTTTATATTTTGAATTCGGCTCGGGGGTCGCTGCCGGTGAAACGGGAATATTGCTGCAAAACCGCGGCTCGTTTTTTTCGCTTGATCCGAATCATGTCAATACGTTGAAGCCGCGCAAACGTACGTTTCATACGCTAATGCCTGCAATGGCCTGCCGGGAGGGGAAGCCGTTTTTATTATACGGAACACAAGGCGGGGAAGGGCAACCCCAGACGCAGACGGCGATTTTTACCCGCATGTTTGATTATGGCATGGATCCGCAGCAGGCTGTTGATGAGCCGCGTTTTGTATGGGGGAGAACGTGGGGAGAGCCTACTCAAGAACTGAAGCTGGAATCGCGTATTGCCGAAAGTACGGCCAAATGGCTTGCCGAAGCGGGCCATACGGTACGTGTCGTAGGTGACTTCGACGGTGTTATGGGGCATGCGCATGCGATCAAGATGACGGAGGACGGCAATCTCCAAGGCGGGGCCGATCCGCGCAGCGACGGCGCTGCAATAGGCTGGTAAACCGGGAAGATTCGAATAGAAGAGCTCGTCCGCTGTTTAGTGCGGGAGGGTTCTTTTTTTGTTGAAATCTAATGAAAGCGCTGCTATGAAAAAAGTTTCATTTATGTTATATAATCTAACATATATGTATTGACATCGATGTTTTTGGTATATATAATGACATTAACCTAACGGACGAAATGAATGAAATAAAAGAGAAAATCATTCGTATTGACGTGGAGATGAAGTTGAAAACAGTCGAAATGATAGGTTTTCAGCGAAAATTGATTAGGATGTCCCGGTTGTTGTCTGCCGGAAGCATGATAAGATCGTTTTAAAGAACTAATTTAATGTTAGTTTATATAACATAAATAAAACTTTAGACTTAATTTTAAATCGACAGATGATGTTTGCCATGCTAGGGGGTGCCTGTGTTGACCGCTGTACGACGATTTGGAGATGTGCTGCTGGAAGAAAATCAACCTTGTGTCATGAGGGATGGAATTACCTTATATGCAGATATATATCGGCCCGATAAACCCGGACGTTATCCGGTGCTGCTGATGCGCCAGCCTTACGGCAAAAAAATCGCCTCTACGATTACTTACGCTCATCCGTTATGGTATGCCCGGCAAGATTATGTCGTCATCATTCAGGATGTTCGCGGCAGAGGCGTATCGGAGGGGGAATTCGAGCCGTTTATTCGGGAAAAAGAAGACGGGTTTGATACGGTTGAATGGGCGGCAGGCCTCAGCTGCTCGGACGGTCAGGTGGGAATGTACGGATTCTCCTACCAAGGATTTACCCAATGGGCGGCAGCTGCAGCGGCTCCCCCGCACTTGAAGGCGATCATTCCGGCTATGTGCGGAGCGGATTTGTACCAGGGGATGTTTTACCCCCATGGCCGCTTGGCTCTTGCGGAGCACCTGCCTTGGGCATTTCAATTAGCGCGTGATACTGCGAGGAGAAAAGGGGACGAAGCGGCCGAAGCTTTCTGTACGCTGGTCAGAAACAAAACGCCCGACGAGCTGATCTTCAGAATGCCGGTAGGCGATGAACATCCGATATTGACCTCTTATTTCCCGGAGTTTTACGAATGGTGCAGCCATACCGAATACGACGGATATTGGAAGGAACGAAACCTGCTGCCGGAGCTTACGCATAGCAAAGTTCCCGCGCTGCATCTCGGCGGGTGGTACGATTGTTTCGTCCAAGGGACGCTGCAAAGCTACGAGACGCTGCGCCAGATTCCCGGCCGGTATGACCGGCTGATGATCGGCCCTTGGAGCCACATTCCATGGGGACGTCACACCGGAGGCGTCGACCACGGGCCGGAGAGCGACGGAAACGTTCATCGGCTGCACATTCAATGGTTCGACTATTGGCTTAAGGGCAAACGTGAGACCGAATGGCTGGCTGAACCGAAAATCACTTACTTTGAGCTCGGAAGCCGCCGTTGGAACAAGCTGGAAGAAGGTTCCCCCTTCCAAGGAGCGGGCGATGCGGCCTGCCGATATGTGCTCGGCGGCACGGGGGTGCCGGCCAACGGAGCTTCAGGCGGCGGGCGCTTGCGGCCGGAAGGCGTAAGCGAACCCGACGACATCGTGGATGTGTTCGTCTACGACGCCAGATTGCCGATGCCGCTCGAATCGTATTTGCCATTTGATCGCAGAGGGGTTCAGGACAGATATGAAATCCTCCATTATACAAGCGAAATCTTCGAGCAGCCGGTCAGCATGTTTGGCAGCCCCAAGCTGCGGGTTCAAGTTCAGACGGTATCGGGTGCCACTGATCTCGTCGCGATTCTAAGCGAAGTCGGGCCGGACGGATCCTCGCGGATGCTTTCGATCGGCAGAGCGGAAGTACACGAGACCGACGAAACGGAGGGCTGGGCGACGATCGAGATGGAGCTGCTGTCGCTGGGCGTGCAGATTCAACCGGGCAGCGCCCTTCGATTGGAGCTAACCGGCAGTGCATTTCCGCTTTTTGTGCGGCATCCGAATGGGATATCGTCAGCGGACATTCACAAGGTCGGAAACAAAAGTCTGAATATTGCGACAGTCGCTGTGAAAAGTATGCCGGAGATGCCTTCGGTTCTGGAACTTCCGATTTTATGCACCGGTCAATGATGGTTTGCACATAGCAATATGAAAAATGAAAAGGGAAGAGTGATATATCATGATGGGACGATATCAAGGAAAAGCGTGGGACCGGCATTTTTTACCGCGGTTGAGCAAAAAGGAAGTTGAGGCGATTCCCAAAGATCAGGCGGTCGTCGTGCTTCCGGTCGGGGCGATGGAGCAGCATGGTCCGCATTTGCCGGTGTTCACCGATACGCTGATCGGCGAAAGCTATATGACTTATGCGTTTGAATATTTGCCGGATGATGCGCCGATCTGGCTGCTGCCGCCGCTGCCGTACGGCAAAAGCAATGAGCATCTCGGGCACTTCGGCACAGTATCGCTGTCTGCGACGACATTGATGAGCGTACTGCTCGATATAGCGCGCAGCTTGAAGATAAGCGGGTTCCGCAAGCTGGTGCTGACCAACACGCACGGCGGCAACGCCGATCTGCTGAATATGATGGGACGCGAAATTCGCGTCGAAACCGGGCTTGAGGTATACCGGCTTGATCCCGGCGGTTTGGGTCAGGCGCAGGCGTTTTTTGATCCGGAGGAAATTCGCACCGACATTCATGGCGGGGCGGTGGAAACGTCGCTGGTGCTTGCGGCTGTGAAGCATTGGGTGCACCTGGACGTTGCATCGGATGAAATTCCGCATTTTCCGGCCTCGCCATATCTGGATCTTAAAAAGAAAGCATTCGCCTGGGTGATTGATGATTTGTCCGCATCCGGCACGTCGGGCAACGCCAAGCTGGCGTCGGAGGAAAAAGGCAAAGGCATGCTGGAGGCCGGAGGCAAGCTGATCGCCCAAGGGCTGATGGAAATCGCCGGCTTTGATCTTCGCAGCATCAGACAAGAACTGGAAAAGGCATATAAATAAACGGCATTTTAGGCGTAAGTTCAATCGGATAAAAGGAGAGTGGCCCGGATGAGCACATGGCTTGGGGAAATGGAATCGTTGATCGGTGAGCGTTTTATTACATCGGAAGCCGAGAGGGAAAAGCTGTCCAAAGATTATTTCTGGTACTCTCCGGTGCTTGACCGCAAGCTCAAGGACAAGGTGGCCGACGGCATAGCGGCTGTCAAAAGCGAAGAGGATGTCAGAGCCGTGCTTGCTTTTGCCTATAAAAATAATGTGCCGGTCACGGCGCGTGGGGCGGGGACCGGGAATTACGGGCAGGCGGTTCCGCTGGAGAAGGGCATTGTGCTTGATTTAAGCGGACTCGACACGATACTTGAAATCGGCGACGGCTACGCCCGCGTGCAAGCCGGAGTCAAGCTGGGGACGATCGAAAAGACGGCGCGGGCGCAAGGCCAGGAGCTGCGGATTTATCCGAGCACCTATATGGTAGCTACTGCCGGAGGGTTTGTCTGCGGCGGCTCGGGGGGCATCGGTTCGATTACGTGGGGCACCTTGTGGGACGGCAATGTGCTCGAAGCGACGGTGTACACATTGGAAGATCAGCCGCGGAAGCTTGTCATATCCGGCGAGGAATTGGCCCGCTACATTCATAATTACGGCACGACCGGGGTCGTCACCGAGCTGAAAATACCGCTGGCTCCCCGTCAAGACTGGCTGCAGACGGTATATCACTTCGATACGCTGGAGCAGGCGGCGCGATTTGCCGAAGCGGTCTCCAAGGATGACTCGGTGCTCAAGCGTCTTGTCAGTGTGATGGAATGGCCGATTCCCGCTTATTTTACTCCGCTGAAAAAAGTGCTGGAGAAGGATGCGGCGGCGGTGCTGCTGGAAACCGTCGACGGTACGATCCCGGCGCTGAACGGTTTGGCCGAACCTTTCGGAGGCCGTCTCGGTCACACGATCGAAGCCGCTTCGTATAAGAAGGGCGTCAGTCTCTCCGACTTTACGTGGAATCACACGACCTTATGGGGACTGAAAAGCGATCCGACCATCACTTATATTCAAGCCAGCTTTTCCGGGACGGAATATATGGAACAAATCAACACGATCAAGGAGAAATTCGGCGATGAAGTGATCATTCATCTGGAATGGATGAAAGCTCGCGGGCGCATTGCGCCGGGATCGATCCCGATTATCCGGTTCACGACTGAAGAGAGACTGAACGAAATCATTCAATTTTTCGAAGCGACCGGCGTGCCGGTTTCAAATCCACATACATGGCTGCTGGATGACGGCGGGAAAGGGCGGGCGGATGCGATGCGGCTCAGCAAGATGAGCAACGACCCGCGGAACCTGCTGAATCCCGGTAAAATCAGGCTTCAAGCGCAATAAACAGGCACAAGTAAAATACAAACTATGCGTGTATGGTTGGAACAAAGGAGGACGCCCCGATGGAGCTGCATTTCATCAACGCGGCGCTGCCGCTGAAGAGCCCGACCAAGCGGTATGAGCTGAAAGCGTCAAAAGGCGTCTGGACGTATATCGGCGAACAAGCGGAAGCGGCCGCCGAGCCGGCGCCGAAACGTACGGTGAAGCTGACGGAAGCGGATTTTACCGGCGGAGCGGAACCGGTGGTCATCGATTTGGAGGGCAGAATGCTGCTGCCGGGTTTTGCCGATATGCATATGCATCTGGATAAGGCGCATTCCATCGCCAAGGTAGGAAACCGCTCGGGCACGCTGCTGGAGGCGATTCAGAACTACGGGGGGATGGCGCCGCAGTTCACGAAAGCGGAGATCAAGGAAAGAATCAAGACCACCGCGCTTGCCGCGTTGTCCCACGGGACGACGTATATCCGGACGCATCTCGATTTTCATCTCGCCTACGGTAAAGAAATTGCTTTTCGCACGATGGAAGCGGCGCTGGAAGCCCGTGAGGAGCTGAAAGGCAAGGTGCAGGTGCAGTTGTTCCCGATGCTGCCGCGGGGACAGATGGGAGATCAGGAGCTTGCGGCGGCGGCGGAGCTGATGAAGCTGGGCATGGATGGCTTGGGTGGGGCGCCGCATCTTGGCGAAACGCCGGAGCGGCAGATTGCTCAAGTGTTCGAGCTGGCGGGCCGGTACGGCAAGCCGATCGACCTGCATGCCGACGAAAGCGACGATCCGGCTCGCCGCACGGTCGTCACGATGGCGAAGCTGACGGCGGAATACGGCTTCGGCGGCAAGGTGACCGCCGGCCACTTGTGCTCGCTGGCTGCGATGCCGCCGGGCGAAGCGGCGGAGATTATCGGAATGATGGCGGAAGCCGGCGTCGGAGCGGTCACTTTACCGGCGGCCAACATGTATCTCCAGGGCAGGGACGATACCGGTCCTTTCCGCAGGGGCGTAACGAGGGTGAAGGAGTTGCTGGCCGCAGGGGTTCCGGTTGCGGCAGCCTCCGACAATATTCAGGACCCGTTTCACCCGTTCGGGCGCGGGGACTTGGTGCAGATCGGCTTGCTGACGGCGTACGCGGCCCATATGGGCGCAGCGGACGATATGCACACACTGCTGCGGATGATTACCGAAATCCCCGCCGCGCTGATGGGACTTGCGCAATATGGCACCGAAGAAGGGGCTAAGGCCAACTTTGTCATCGTGGATGCGCAACATGCGGCCCAACTGTTTATTCAAGAATCCCCTTCCCGCTGGGTAGCCGTGCATGGCCGCTGGGTGAGCGTTTCGGCATTACACCGATGGAACGCTCCGGAAGCTTAAGATCAAGGAAAAGGCTTATAGACAAGATCGCGTTGAAGTTAGGCAGTTTGAAATCATATAGAGACAAATTAAAGGGTGGAGGAAACCTTATGCTGAACACGTTCAACCTTAAAAAGTCTGTTTCTTTCAAAACCGCAAGCTGCGTGCTTGCCGCCGTTATAGCAGGTGCCGCTTTGCTCTCGGGCTGCTCATCCAGCACGCCGTCCGCATCCGCGCCTGCCCCGGCCCCGGCAGGAGCAGGCGGCGCATCGCCCGCGCCCGCGGAGAAGCCGCTTGTCAAAGTAACGCAAGTGACCAACTGGTTCGCCCAACCGGAGCATGGCGGCAATTATACGGCGCTGGCTAAAGGTTTTTACAAGGAGGCGGGCCTGGACATGACGATCCAACCCGGCGGTCCCGGAGTCTCCGCTACGCAAATCGTCGGCTCCGGCAAAGCGCAGTTCGGCATGGGCTCGTCGGACGAGGTGCTGCTCGCCCGCGAGCGGGGCATTCCGATTGTAGCCGTCATGACCGTCTTCCAAAAAAGCCCACAAGCGATGCTGGTTCACAAGGGGCAAAACATCAAAAGCATCGCCGATCTGAACGGACATAAAGTGATTGTCGGCAGCGGCGTCTCGTTCTGGGAATATTTTAAAAAGGCCTACAAACTCGATAAAGCGACCGAGTTAAAATATACCGGCGATTTGAGCATGTTCTTAAGCGACCCTGCTTCCGCCGTACAAAGCTACATTACTTCCGAGCCTTACGTGCTTCAGAAGAAAGGCGTCGAAACCGAATCCCTGCTGAACGCCGATTTCGGGTTTGCACCATACGCAAACCTGATGTATACGACGGAAACGTTCCTGAAGGAGCACCCGGATCAAGTGAAGGCGTTTGTCGAAGCTACCATCAAGGGCTGGAACTACTACAAGGATCACTGGCAAGAAATCAATCCGATTATTAAAAAGGAGAACCCGGACAATCCGGAAGATGTGATGGAATACAGCGCCAAAACGCTCCAGCCGCTTGTCTTCGGTTCGGATGCCGAGAAAAACGGCGTCGGTTATATGACCAAGGAACGTTGGGAAGAGATGAACAAACAACTCGTCGACCTGGGGCTGCTGAAAGCTCCGCAAGACGTCAGCAAGGCATTTACGACCGAGTTTATCCCTAAGAAGTAAGTCCGCTTGGAGCCGGTCCGACGATTTGCCTGTTGTGAGTATTTATTCATACAGGGCGTGGAGGGAAAGGGAATGGCATGGAAAGTCTATGCCCGCTTTGAAAACCGTGTTTTTACCATAAGCTAAATTCAAGAAAAACACGGTTTTCATTGGCGGTGGAATGCCATCCTTTTCCCGCAATAACCTCAGCAATGAATAAATATTCACATATCACTTTCGTCGTATTGATTCCCAGCGCCGCAATTCCCAATTCAATCGGAGGTGAAGCGCATGGCCATGCGTGTAGAGGAGATAACAAGCCATGATATGACCGGAACGCAATTGCTGGTTGAACTGAACAATGTCGGAAAGGTATATCCGAACGGAACCGTGGCGGTGCAGAACGCCAATCTGAAAGCCGGCGAAGGCGAGTTTCTCAGCTTTGTTGGTCCGTCCGGATGCGGCAAGTCGACTATTTTTAACATGATTACCGGACTTACGGGACCGACCCACGGGCAAATGTCCGTGCTTGGCACAACGCCGAAGCAAGCGCGCAAACATAACGAAACGGCTTTTGTGTTTCAAGAGCATACGCTTCTTCCGTGGACCAATCTGATCGAAAACGTCACGTTGCCGCTCAGCCTCAGAGGAGTTTCGAAGAAACAGCGTTACGCAGAAGGGGAGCGGGTGCTGGAGCTCGTTGGCCTGAAGGATTATATCAAATCTTTGCCCCGCCAGCTTTCCGGCGGCATGAAGATGCGTGTATCGATTGCGCGGGCGCTTATATCCAGACCGAAGCTGCTGCTGATGGATGAGCCCTTTGGCGCTTTGGATGAAATTACCCGGCAAACGCTGCAGGACGAATTGTTAAACATCTGGAGCAAAGAAAAAACGATGACCGTGCTGTTTATTACGCATAACGTGTTCGAAGCCGTATTTTTATCGACCCGTGTGGTTGTGATGACGCCAAGACCCGGCAAAATCTCGGACGTAATTCCGATCGAAGCTCCATTTCCGCGCGGCGATGCATTTCGTTCGAGCAATGATTTTGGAGAATATGTCGGCTTGGTATCGGGCTGCTTGAAGCATTAACGAACGGATTGACCATCTACTTAAATTGAAGGCCGGAGAGGAGAATGAATATGGCGACGGAAGAAACGTATCTTACTGGGCCGCAAACGATAAGTACGGAGGCGCCTGCCGTTAAACCGATCAGCAAGCTTCCGATCTGGAAGCTGCTTAATGCGGTAGGTCCTCCATTTATCGTATTGGTGTTATTTGTCGGATTATGGGAGGGGTTGGTCCGGTTATTCGCGATACCGCCTTACCTGCTCCCGAAACCTAGCGATATTTTATCGGGGGCGTTGGAAAACGGGCACAATCTGTTGGTTTCGGTCAGCACCACGATTATGGAAGCCATTATCGGTCTTGCCGTAAGTATCGTGTTGGGGATTACATTTGCCATTCTGCTGGCCTTGTCCAAGCTGGTGGAACGCAGCGTATACCCTTACGCGATCATTATGCAGACGATTCCGATTGTCGCGGTCGCTCCGATTATTGTCATCTGGTTTGGAGCCGGTCTTAACGCGATCGTCATTATCGCATTCCTGATCAGCTTTTTCCCGATTTTGTCGAATACGCTGATCGGACTGAATTCCACCGAGCAAAATATGAAAAATTTGTTTTACCTCTACAATGCGACGAAATGGCAAACGATGTGGAAACTGCGGATACCCGCCGCGCTTCCTTATATTTTGGCCGGCGTTAAAATTTCCTGCTCGCTGTCGATCGTCGGCGCCATTGTCGGCGAATACATCGCCGGTATCGGCGGCGGCAAGGGCGGCCTCGGTTATGCGATCACCGTTGCCGCGGTCAGGCTGCAAACTCCGTATTTGTTCGCTTGCGGATTGTCCGCTTCTTTACTTGGTATCGGCTTTTTCCTGATCGTCAACGCGATCTCCAAACGGATGCTCAGCTCGTGGCACGATTCGGAAATTAGAAACTAAAAAAACCGGAGTTCGGCTGCGGATGAACAAGGAGGGGAGCGGCGCATGTACAAATTGGGGCACCGCAGTAATTACTGGACTGTATCCAAGGAAGCCGCCGATCTTTGCAGGGCATATCCCGGAGCCAAGCCGGTCGAACTGAAGGCGGCTCCGCAGCGGATCAAGCTGGATCTGAGCAGGACGGCGATCGTCGTTGTCGATATGCAGAACGATTTTTGCTCCAAAGGCGGATGGGTCGATTATATCGGCGGAGATTACGAGGTGCTGCAAAGTCCGGTGGATCCGCTCAACCGGCTGCTGCCTGCGCTGCGGGACGCCGGCGTCCCCGTCGTTTGGCTGAATTGGGGCAACCGCGAAGACCGGCTGAATATCAGCCCGTCGGTGCTGCATGTGTACAACGGCGACGGCGAAGGCGTAGGCATCGGCGAACCATTGCCGGATAACGGCTCACGGGTGCTGGAGAAGGGCAGCTGGGGCGCCGATATCATCAAGGGCTTGGCGGTCGACCCGCAGGATATTCGCGTCGATAAATACCGGATGAGCGGTTTTTGGGATACGCCGCTGGACAGTATTTTACGAAATTTACGAGTCGAAACGGTGCTTTTTGCCGGGGTAAATCTTGATCAATGCGTGATGGCGACACTGCAGGACGCCGTGAATTGCGGCTATGACAGCGTGCTACTGGCCGACTGCTGTGCGACGAACTCACCGCCCTACTGTGCGGAAGCGGCCATCTACAATATTAAGCAGTGCTACGGTTTTGTCGCTGACTCGGTTGGATTGCTGGCGGGTATGGGGCAGGGGTAGGAGTCTGACCGGTGAAATGACATGATGAATTTTTATTTCTACCCGCAGTTATTGCGGAAAGCGGATAGCACTCCACCGCCAATGAAAACCGTGTTTTTCTTGAATTTACCTTGCGGTCGGGCAGACTCTCGGGAAATTTTTAAAAAAAGGACTTCACTAACGAAAGGGAGAATTATAATGAGTATTCCAGGTTTGGTGGTAGGCAGCTTTACCGATTGTCCGGTGCGTAAAATTTCAAGCAACGATTCCAATAAATTCGTGCTGTTATGCGACGGTACGCAGGTTCCGTTTGTTTCCGTTGTGGAGATTTTCGATGAAGGCGGGAAAACGCCGCCGAATGAGCATTCGGAAGCCTATGAATATTTTTACGTGCTGGCAGGTGTCGGCGAAGCGGTTGTTGGCGACACGAAGGTGAGCATCGCGCCGGGTTCCTATTTTATCGTGCCGCCGGGCAACAATCACGAGGTGCATAACACGGGCACGGGCAGACTTTACGTGCTGACAACGATGGTGCCGGACGAGACATTTTCCGATTTGATCAAAAACGGGCCGGAAGCTGCTTTGGATGAAGACGATTTGGCGGTATTGCGGGGTTTGGCATTAAAATAACACAGCAGCACAAAGCAAGGAGTGAGAAGCATGGCCGATTCATGGGGAGCGTTTGTCGTTGAACAAAAGGTGGAGCCGCTTGGCAAAGGTCCGCTTGAAGGGAAGTCGTTTGCGGTCAAAGACGTGTATGCCATCGCCGGTCATATATCGGGGGCGGGCAGTCCGGATTGGCTGCGGACCCATGAGCCTTCGCAGCGGAACGCAGAAAGCGTGGAAAGAGTGCTGCGCGCTGGCGCTTGTTTGACCGGAATCACTCATACGGACGAATTGATGTACAGCTTAAACGGTGAAAATCATCATTACGGCACGCCGGTCAATCCTGCCGCTCCGGACCGCATTCCGGGAGGTTCGTCAAGCGGCTCGGCCGTTGCGGCCGCGGCGGGGCTTGTCGATTTTGCGCTGGGCACGGATACCGGCGGATCGGTGCGGATCCCGTCCTCTTATTGCGGATTGTTCGGATTCCGTCCGACTCATGGCGCGGTCGACATATCCGGAGTGATTCCGCTTGCTCCAAGCTTCGATACAGTGGGCTGGATGTCGCGTGATTTGCGGCTTGTGGTGGATGTGGCGCGGCCGCTGCTGATCTGGAACCGGAGTTCGGCGGAGGCGTTAAGTGGTACGTCAAGCATGCCGACGGCAGCGGCTGCTCCCTCGTTCAAAAAGCTCCTGTTAGGCGCGGATGCTTGGGGGCTGGCCGACGAAGAATGCCAACGCCAGTTGGACGAAGCGTGCGCATCGTTATCCGAGGCGTTATGTTTTACAGCACAAGAAACGGTCGCCGCAGAAGGGCTGGCCGAATGGGTGGATGTGTTCAGAACCATTCAAGCTTTGGAAATATGGAGCCATCATGGAGAGTGGATCCAATCCGTTCAGCCCGCTTTTGGTCCGGGAATCGCCGAACGGTTTGCATGGGCCAAGTCGCTTTATGAAACGAATCCCCACCCTCCGACCGCAAAACGCCATGCGATCTCCAGCAAGCTGGCCGAGCGGCTTAAGGACGATACGCTGCTCGTTATCCCTACCGCACCCGGACCGGCTCCGATCCGCGGGTTGGATGGCGCGAAGCTGGAGCTGCGCCGCGCGCAAACGCTGCAGCTCACCTGCATTGCCGGGCTTTGCGGTTTGCCGCAGCTGACGCTGCCGGCCGGATTTGTCGATGGAGCGCCGGTCGGATTATCGCTGATCGCCGGGCCCGGACAAGATATGCGGCTGCTTGAATTCGCGTTAAGCTGGGCGGAAAACCATCCCGGCATTTTGGCGGGAGCGGCGGCAAAACGTGAAGGGGGGATTGTGCAGTGAAGCTGACAACCATTCAAATCGGGGGGAGCGAGCTGGCAGCCGTTGCCGTGGGTACGGGGCTGATCCCCTTGGATACGGTCAACCGGTTAACCGGTTCGAATTGGGCCGTGGAACTGTTGGAACTGCTGAAGCGGGATCAACTTGCCGGGCTGCAAGCATGGTTTGACGGCGGAGGGAAAGAGCAGTTAGCGGGTGTAGAAGCGATCCCGTACGCCGAAGCTGTGATCGCTCCGCTGTACCGGAATCCGCGTAAAATATGGGGAATCGGCATGAATTACGTGGAAAAAGCCGTCGAGTTGGCATCCACGCCTCCCGACATGGAGCCGATTTGTTTCTTGAAGCCGGATACGAGTTTGATCGGCCCGGGAGATGCGATTGTGCTGCCCGCCATTTCCGAAAGAGTGACGGCCGAAGCGGAGATTGGCATCATCATCGGCAAAACATGCAAGGAGATCAGCGAAGCTGAGGCTCCATTGTATGTTGCCGGCCTAACGCCTACTTTGGACATGACGGCTCAGGATATTCACGCCAAAAACCCGCGTTTTCTCGGGCGCTCCAAATGCTTCGACACGTTTTTCAGCTTTGGTCCCTATCTGGTCACACTCGACGAGGTCGGCCCGCTGGATGCGCTGGTGGTGGAAACCGGACTCAACGGCGAAGTGACCCACCGCAATACGGTGGCCAACATGATTTACCGGCCGTGGTACATCGTCTCGTATTTCTCGCAGATGATGACGCTGCTGCCCGGGGACATCATCATGACCGGCACGCCGGGATCGGCGCTGCTGCGGGATGGGGATGTGGCGGAATGCCGGATCAGCGGCTTCGATACTTTGCTTAATCCGGTGAAGCAATAGCTTCGAGTAAAATATAAATCACACGCTAAAACCGTTCGGACATAGGGCTAGACTATCAAAAAGTTAAGCTCATCCTGCACGAAATGAAAAAAGCACTCCAAAGAGGGAGTGCTTGCTCTGTTTTATTATGTTGTTAGAAGAGCGTGCCAATCCTCTTTAAATCCTAAATACCCCAAATCCACTTCCCGGTATTCCGAGACCAACGCTTCCAAACGTGTAACCCAACTCTGCCATATAATTTTATTTGTCATTAAGTATTTGGTATTAAAAATGATGGCAAAAATCTCATTGCTGCTAATATCCTTTTTTCGATCGATAACTCGAAAGCCTATACGAACAGGCAATTTATAATTAAACAGTCGGCTGTAGTGTGCACAGCGATTTCTTATGATGGTCATTCCATGAAGCCAATTGGATACTTCAAGATAATCAAGGTTACTATAGTAGGTCCTGGTTATGTGTTTCTGGTCAACTTGAAGTAAATTCCTAAAAAGCATAGATAGGTTAGAAAAAGTAAGCACCTCAAATGCAACCCAAATTGGAAATTGATTGTTATATTTTTCGCGATAGTGTATTACGAAGGAGTCTTTAGATTCCTGCAATGAATAGTCGAGTTTGCTTAGGAACGAGTTGTGGTACTCGTGATCTCTGAAGTTTGCAGAATCTCGATAACCGAGGGCTCCATACTTGTGTCCAAGCTCATAACTGATATGAGACCGAAAAGCGATCTCAACATACTCAATTACTTCGGAGAGCAAATTCCGCAACTTGCTGTCAAATTCATAATGCCGATATAACGTTTCAAATGTGGTCCCTTCTTGGAAGATACCGTCTTTTTTAAATGTTAGGGCATACGCGGTAAGCCGAAAATAATTAAGCCGTTTTAAAGCCTCGATTGCTTTTCTTTCATCAAAAACCACAAGCCCGCGAAGGCGAAGAATATCAAGTTGTTCCTGATATGTCTTCGGGTGTTTTAATTCCATGCCAGACAAAGGTTGAATAAGGTTGTCATTCATGAAAAAGACCCCTGAATAAAAAAATGGCTCGCCCGTATTACGCTTGCTTTTTCAAGCAGAGGCTCGGCGAGATCTGTTAATTTCATCATAAGTGGTATCTTACTAGAAGTCAATCCGTTCCATTCTATCCGGCAAGAAATATGCTTTATTCACTTGAAATTTTACCAACCGGAAGGAAAACGGACGCTAGAATCGTATTTATGTTTTAAAGGCCATCTTTTATCGGCAAACATGACTCAAGCAGAAGGCGAAAGATGAAGTTTTCCCTATCCAAGAAAGGAGAATCGATCTATGCCGGAAACACCGTGTTTGTTAATTGACGTTCCTACGATGAATGCGAATATCAGCGCTATGGCTGAAGTAGCCAAGCGCAACCGCGTCGCTTGGAGGCCTCACGCCAAAACGCACAAAATCCCGGACATCGCCAAAGCGCAGCTTATGGCGGGTGCGTCGGGCATTACCGTCGCCAAAATTTCCGAGGCGGAAGTGATGGCGGAGCACGGCATCGAGGATATATTTGTAGCGTATCCGCTTGTTGTTGAAGCCAAAATCGAAAGGGCGGTTCGGCTCAGTCAGCGAATCAGGCTGATTGTCGGAACGGACAGCTTTGAAGGAGCCCGGCGTTTGTCGGAAACGGCGGGAAGACACGATCATGTGCTGCAGGTGCGGCTGGAGATCGACACGGGAATGAAGCGAACCGGCGTCGAATACGACAAGGCGGTTGAGCTGGCGCTGCTGATACACGGACTCCCTAACGTGCGGTTGTCGGGTATTTTTACGTTCCGCGGCGCGATGCTGGACGGCAAACCGACACTTGATCTGGAGAAAGCCGGCAAAGAAGAAGGGGAGCTGATGGTAAGGCTCGCCGAAGCCATGCGGGCGGAAGGCATACCGATCGCCGATGTCAGCGTCGGGTCCACCCCGACGGGGGCATACGCCGCCGAAGTCAAAGGCGTTACGGAAATCCGTCCCGGCACGTTTGTGTTTAACGACCGGATGCAGGCGAAATTTGGCGTTTGCTCTTTGGACGACTGCGCAGCCGTCATTCAGGCAACGGTCGTCAGCCGGCCATCGGAGCGCCATGCGGTGATCGACGGCGGCAGCAAGACGTTCGCCACCGATGTCCAGCCCCATACAAGCCCGCTGAATTTAGTTGGTTTTGGGCATATCCTCGAAGCGCCGGACGCTGTCTTGGAACGCTTCTCGGAAGAACACGGCATTATCCGCTTGGAGCCTCATCATACATTGGCGGTGGGGGACATCGTTCACATTATCCCCAATCACGTATGCAGCACGTTAAATTTGCACAATTATGTATATCTTGTCGACGGTCCGAGCATTGAGAAGGTGGCCGTTCAAGCGCGGGGCATGCTGGAGTAGCAGCGGCCGGGAATGCTTCTATCGTGTATGCTGCCCGCGCAGATCATGCACCCATACCCGAGAAAGCAGGCAATGATTGCCGAAGGCGGAAGTATGGCAGCGCTACCAACGATTCTTGTGCGATATGAGATAGCCGAAAATAAGGGAGGCTGCCCATCATGCTGGATTTGATTATTAAAAATGGGAAGATTGTTGACGGAACCGGAAATCCGTGGTTTTATGGCGATGTCGGCGTAACGGACGGTAAAATCGCCGCAGTCGGGCGTCTTGATATGGAAGCGCATCAAGTTATTGACGCGCAGCGGAAGGTGATTTCTCCGGGGTTTATCGACGGACATTGCCATTCCGATCTGATGATCCTGGATTATCCGCATAGCGAAATCAAGCTGCGCCAAGGGGTGACGGCCGAGGTAATCGGCAACTGCGGCCTGGCTCCGGCGCCGTTAGTGCCCGAGCGGGCCGAGATGTTGAAAACCTATATTCAACCCGTGATCGGCTCGACGTCTTGGAAGTGGCCATGGGAAACGGTCGGCGAATATATGGCGCATGTCGCCGCTTCCCGCCCGTCCGAGCATGTGGCGACTTATGTAGCGCACGGCGCGCTGCGGATCGCCGCAATGGGCTTTGCAAACAGGCAGGCAACGGCTGCCGAGCTTGACCATATGAAGCGGCTGCTGGATGAAGGGATGCAGGCGGGGGCGATCGGTTTTTCCATCGGTCTGCTGTACGCCCCGGGAAGTTATACGTCGAAGGAAGAGCTTGTCGAGTTGTGCCGCGTGCTGCCCAAATACAACGGCTTGTTCTCGACTCATATTCGCGGGGAAGGCAACAATCTGATCGCCTCCGTCAAGGAAGTGATCTGGATCGCGGAGCAGAGCGGCGTTTCGCTGCATGTCAGCCACTTGAAAGCGGCGGGAAAAAGCAACTGGGGCAAGGCGCTGGAGGCGCTGGAGCTGATCGAGGACGCTCGGGCGCGGGGGCTTGACGTGACCTGCGACGTGTACCCGTATTCGGCCGGTTCGACGATGCTCACGACCGTGCTCCCCCCTTGGACACTGGAGGGCGGCATCGCCGCGACGCTGGAACGGTTCCGCAGCCCCGAGCTGCGCCGGCGTGTGAAAGAGGAGCTTGCCGAGGAACAGACGGAATGGGACAACCTGGTCTGCTCCACCGGCTGGGACGCCGTCATTATCTCTTCGGTTAGCCATCCGGAGCATGCCTCGCTGGAAGGGAAATCGATTGCGGAAATCAGCGACATGCGCGGGCGCCATCCCGCCGATTGTGTGATGGACCTGCTGCTGGAGCAGGACGGACAAGTGTCGATCGTGTTTTTTCACATGGCTGACAGTGATGTGGAGCAGGTGGTCGGCTGGGAGAAGTCGCTGATTGCCTCGGACAGCCTGCATTGTGAGACAGGCAAGCCGCATCCGCGGTTGTACGGTTCGTTCCCGCGGCTGTTCGCCCGTTATGTGCGGGAGAAACGGACGTTGTCGCTCGAGCAGGCCGTCCGCAAGGTGACGTCGTTCCCCGTGCAGCGTTTTAAGCTGGGCCGGCGCGGCTTGATTGTGCCCCATTATGCCGCCGATCTGGTTATCTTTGATCCGGCGACGATTTGCGATACCGCGACGTATCAAGATCCGCGCCAATACCCCGAAGGCATTTCGCACGTAGTGGTTGGCGGCAAGATAACGCTGGCGGGTGGCGAGCACACTCATGCGCGGGAAGGAACGTTGATTCGCGCTTGCCATTGCTGCTAGGGGACGGGTGTTCATAAGCCTTAAGATCATTTTAAAAAACGGGGTGTGTATCCGATGTCGAATTTCGAAGCACGACTGAGTGAACTGGGGATTGAGTTGCCCCCGGTGGGAGAGCCGCGGTTTTCCTATATTCCATGCAATCGGACAGGCAATCTGCTTTATTTGTCAGGGCAGGACTGCCGTGTGGACGGTATCCTGATGTACGAAGGAAAAGTGGGCAGCGATCTCACGATCGAGCAGGGGCAGGAAGCGGCGCGTCAAGTGATTGTCAACTGTTTGGCTGTGATGAAAAGTTATCTCGGGGACCTTGACCGCGTGGTGAAAATTGTAAAAATGCTCGCTTTTGTCAACAGCGCGCCGGGTTTCGCTGATCAGCCTTATGTGATCAACGGCGCTTCCAACTTGTTGATCGAAGTTTTCGGAGAAAACGGGCGGCATGCGCGTTCTGCGATTGGCACCAGCGAGCTGCCTTTTCATACGCCGGTGGAGATTGAGCTGATCGTCGAAATTAAAGATTAAGGCACCTGGCGCAAATTGCATATATAGGTTAAAAAGTGAAGCCTGCATGGAGCGTTCCGTGGGGGCTTCGCTTTTTTTATATTATAAAGTTTCTTATCTTTACATATTTATTATATAATAATGTTGACAAAGTATACTGATGAACCTTACTATTCCTTTATGAGTTTATTTCGTGTGACGAATTGAATGAAGGAGTGTGAGGAGCAGTGAAGCCTTTATGGACCGTGCCGTTTGTCGTATTGACCTTATCGACGTTTTTTCTATTTACCGGGTTCTATTTTCTGATTCCCGCGATGCCATTGTACATCAAGCAGCTTGGCGGAAGTGAATCGCAGGTTGGGCTGGTTATGGGTTTGTTTACGATCGCCGCCGTGGTCGTCAGGCCGTTTATCGGAGGCTTGCTGGATCAGGTCGGACGAAAAGTATTTGTCGTCTGGGGGCTTATCTTGTTTGCGCTGCTGATGTACCCCTATACCTGGGTGAGCGGCATCGTATTGCTGTTTGTGCTGCGTATCGTGCATGGGGCCAGTTGGGCCGTCTCCACGACAGCCATCAGCACGGCCGTGACGGATCATATACCGGCCCATCGGCGCGGGGAAGGCATGGGCTGGTTCGGTTTATCCAATACGGCGGCGATGGCGATCGGTCCGCTGCTTGGCGTATGGATGCTGGGCCAATATTCGTTTTCTTCGTTATTCACGCTTGCCGCTGCACTCGCAGTGATCGCATTGTTGGGGGCGGCACTAATGAAGATGCCGTACCAGCCGGCAAAGAGGGGACGAATGGTCTTATTTAATAAAGTGCTGCTGCCGGTGGCTGGGGCCATCTTTTTTATGGCGTTTATATACGGTGGGGTCGCTTCGTTCCTGCCGCTGTTCGCCGAGTCGATCAAAGTCAATTCGGGCACCTTCTTCCTGGTGTACGCGATTTCGCTTGCTGTGGCCCGCATGTTGTCCGGAAGACTGTCCGACCGTTACGGTGAGGTGTATACGATCCTTCCGGGCATTGTACTGACGATTGCGGCCATGGTTGCGTTGGCATTCATTCAATCGGTGGCAGGCATCGTATTGGCCGCCGTGCTGTTTGGGCTCGGATTCGGCTCGGCGCAGCCGGCGCTGCAGGCGATGATGCTGCGTTTGGTAGGTCCCGATCAGCGCGGTATGGCCAATGCTTCGTTTGCCACGGCATTTGATCTGGGCATCGGCATCGGATCGATCGTACTTGGCTGGATTTCGCAGATGTTTGGGTTCACGGCGTTGTTTGCTGCGGGGGCCATTTCCGGAGCCATCGCTTTGCTGGTCTACATCTTTTCCGCCAGGAAAGCTCAACCTGCAAGCGGCAGCGTGAATGTTTGATGTTTCGCAAAAAAGACCGATCGCTCTATCGGTGGCCACTGAAAAAGTGAAAGCTGCATGAGCGAATCATGCTTCCGATCGCCAATTGTCCCCGAAATTCTTGAATGTGCCTGCTTGCGGCAGGTGAAATTCGGGGACAAAAGCGAACGCTGGCGCTTCTCCAGCATGATTTCGCTCACTCCGCTTCTTTTTCAGTGGCCTCTCTACGAGGCGTCTCGGTCTTTTTAAATGATGCCGTATGCGGCAGCAGCTCATGTTGCCAAAGCGTCCTGCTTGTTCATATCCCGGTCTTTATGGCGGTAAACCAGCAAAATCACCGAAATCAGGATAAGGCACAGACTTCCGCATGCGACAAAAGCGCCATCCGCCCCAAACCGGTCTGCGGCGATGCCGGCGAACAGATTGCCAAGCGGGGTCGATCCGGCAAATACCAGGGTGTAGATGCTCATGACCCGCGACCTGTATTCGTCCTTCGTGTTGAGCTGCAAAGTCGAGTTGCAGTTGGTCGAGAATAAAATGTTGCAAAGTCCGTTTAAGGCCAGCAGCAAGCCGGTCAGCCACAGCACGTTGTTGAGTCCGTTGCCGATCAAAAACACGGAGATAAGGTAAGCGCCGGATACGATAAGCGCCAGCTTTGGCCCCTGCTTGCTTCTGACCGACATGGCGAGCGCTCCGATTAATGAACCTACGCCAAGACAGGACATCAGCACGCCGTACGTCTTCTCCTGCATGTGCAGCACGGATTTCGTGAACACCGGGATCAGCACGGCAAAATTAAAGCCGAAGGTGCCGATCACCGCGACAAGCAAAATGGTTTTGGCCAGCAGCGGATCCCGCGCGATATACAGGAAACCGTCTTTGATTTCCTTAAATACGCCGGTATTTGCTTTTTTCTTGCGGACATAAGCGACAGGTTTAATTTGCAGCAGACCATATATCACAGCGATAAAGCTCAGCCCGTTCAGTAGAAAACACCACGCCGCTCCAAAATAAGCCATCATGCCCGCCCCGATCGCCGGACCGACAATGCGGGCCAGATTGAAGGTCATCGAATTTAGGGCAACCGCGTTAAGCAGGTCTTCCTTACCGACGACTTCGATATTAAACGATTGCCGCGTAGGCAGGTCAAAGGCATTAATCGTGCCCAGCAGGAAAGCCATCACGAGAATGTAGCCGTACTGCACCGTACCGGTAAAGACAAGCGCGGACAAAATGAACGCCAGCAGCATAAAAGCGGTCTGCGTAATGAGCAGCACCGTCTTTTTGGGGAATTTGTCAATGATCGTTCCGGCAAATAAGGAAAAACACGTAACCGGCAAAAACTGCACAGTTCCGACAAGCCCCAGCAAAAAAGGCGATCCGGTCATGGTCAGAACAAGCCATGATTGACCGATATTTTGCATCCACGTGCCGACCAGAGATACACATTGTCCCAGCCAGAAGTAACGGTAGTTTTTATGCGTCAAAGCGTGAAAGTGATTTTGGATAAGACGTTCGCCCGCACCGAGTACATTCAAGGTTTTCACCAGCCTAACGATAGATAAGGTTTTATGCCGACTTAAGTATAGTAGAGGATGGCAGGATCCGCAAGTATTTAGTGAGACGAAATATAGAGCTGCTTGTTTTTTAGTTATGAACCACGCCGGTGTGATTAAGATTACATTTATATGCCCCGGACGTGCTATAATGGAGGGAGACCACAGGAAGGGAAGATGATGATCATGTTCTGCAAAAACTTGCTGTTAGCCTACGACGGCTCGGAGCACGCCAAACAAGCGCTGCAAAACGTCAAGGAGCTGGGCGGTCTGATTTCCGGACTTAAGGTGCATGTGCTGTATGCAGCTCCTTTCCCCACGACGACGGTGGCTTCATCTTATTACGCAATTGCCGACGAGGAACGCTCATTTCGCGTTCAGCAAGGCGAGAAGGCAGTAGCCGAGGCAGCCGAAGCGCTGCAAAGTCATGCTGAAGTGATTACCCACGTAGAGGAAGGTATTATCGGCGAAACAATCGTAGAATATGCAAACGAACACGGGTGCGATCTTATTGTTATCGGCAGCCGCGGACTGAGCGGTATTAAAGAATTGGTGCTTGGCAGCGTGAGCCACTATGTCGCTCAGCATGCGTCCATGCCGGTTCTGATTGTAAAATAACAAAATCACGTTTAGGTGAGGGCCTTGCCGCGGATGATTCCGGGGCAGGGCTATTTTTGTGCAGCCGAACAATCGGGATGGACCAAACCGCCTTTAAGGCAGTATGCTGTTGATATAAGGGCCGTCGGTGGTCTCCGATTGCCGCCAATGCGAAATCGCTTGGTGCTTGCTGGAATGGAGCGTGCCGGATGGCAAAGTTTGAATGATGCATAAGGCGACTGACGATATACTGCCGGAGATAAAGGAGGAAATCTGTTATGGAACCGCAAGAGGAAAAGGAACCGATTACGGATACTGCGCTGGACGAAATCGAAGACGACGAGGATGATGACCGCTGGCGCCCGCCCGGTGAAAGCGCTGGGCGGCGAAGCCGGGATCACGCATTGGGCCGGAACGGAAACAAACGTTAGGGCGTGTCGCGACGATTTTTTAAATTCATGATTCGCTGATGCTGCAAAGACGTATACGGATCGGAGTGCCGGATAGGATCGACGTTACCACTCTCGTGATTTTTAGATCGGTGAAGCAAGGATTAATAAACGGCTGAAGCGAATTGTGCTTGCTTTACGGAGAACAATTTCCGTCGTAGCGAAGCGCATTTTCCGCAATTAAGCTACCTTAAGGGCATGGATCCGGTATTGTATCGGGCTCATGCCTTTTCATTTCACCTTTATACGATTGCCGTGACAGTTTATGGTTCTTATCGTTGTGGTTCTTGCTTTTCCCGCGGCAGGGACAAAGGTGTGCCCGCAGTTGATTTTGCAGTTATAGCCGGGATACAAATATCCGATGTAATATAATGGATAAGCGTAAGCGAGACACACACCCGTTTGGGAAAATGAAAGTCAGCGCATACGTGTTGTAGCCGTGTTTTAAGACGATACATTTTTCTCCGAATGGGAATGGAGGGCGGGGGCCGATGAGGTTCAAGAAAAACATATTTACGAAAATGAATGCGGTGATTTTCATTTTTCTTATTCCGATTTTATTGCTGTACGGCATATCCAACCAGGCCAGCGTTCATGTGGTCGAGTCGCTTCTGCAGAAGGAAAACAGCAATCAGCTGGAGTTTTTCCGCACACAGATGGATACGATGGCCTACAGTCTAGCGATGAATACGGTTACATTATCGCGTGATCCGACCGTCATGGAGATGGAAAAAATGATGTACATCTATGACGAGCAAAAGGTGACCCAGCTCAGCGCTACCGTGCAGGAGAAGCTGAATTTGCAAAGCTCGGCCAGCAGCTGGTACAACGAGATCAGCTTGAATTTTCCGTCCGTGCAAAGAAAGCTGTCTACGGGCGTCACGCCAAGTGAATACGACTATCAGCAGCTCGACCATCATTCGCGTGGTGCCGGATGGGTATATATGGCCGACCCCGGCCGGATCGGCTCTTCCAAATTCGTATATTACGCAGGAGGACCGTTTAATGAAAAAGGGCAAATTGACGAAAGCATCGTTATTGTGGAGACGGCTTTTTACGAGAAAAGTCTGGCTTCGATGCTGGACCAGCTGAAGTCGGGCGGCAAGGGCGATCCGTTTATGGTGGGTTCGGACCTCCAGATCATCTACAACCGAACGTCCGATCCGGGAAGAACCGGCGAAGTTGTGAAAGCGATCAGCCCCGAGATGCGGGGGGAAAGCGGGACGATTCAAACAAAAATTGACGGCAAGCCGTATTTGATTAACTTCGTATATTCCCAGCCGCTGGGGTTTACTATTGTCGATTACACGCCGATGCAGCAAATATTGCTGCCGATCACAACAAGCCGCAATTTGTTCTACGGTTGTATCGCTTTGCTGCTCGTCGTCGGGTTTACGGCCTCCTATCTGCTGTACAAACATGTGCAGCTGCCGCTGCAAGCGTTAATCGGCGTGCTCAAAAGGTTTCAGAACGGCGATTTTGGCGTACGGCTTCACAGGTGGTTTCATAACGAATTCGACTTTGTTGTTGTCCGTTTTAACGATATGGCGGAGCAGATCCAGCATCTTTTTGAAAACGTATACGAAGAGCAGAACCGCTCCCGGCTTGCGACTTTAAAGATGCTGCAAGCCCAAATCAATCCGCATTTTCTGTACAATTGTCTCAACTTTATTATCAGCTCGGCCAACCTCGGCCGGCATGAGCCGGTTATCGCCATGGCTTATAATTTAAGCGATTATTACCGGTATATGACAAGGCTGGAGGATCAAACAGTCCGCCTTCGCGACGAGCTGCGCATTGTGCGCAATTATTTGGACATTCACAAGCTGAGGCTGCAGCGGATTGAATTCGATATCGAGGTGCCCGAAGAGATGCTGGACATTGCGCTGCCGCGCCTTTTGATCCAGCCGATTGTAGAGAATGCCGTCGTCCACGGCATCGAGCCCAAAATGGGAGGCGGACGGATCGCCATCCGAGGACAGTTGAACGGGGACGGCGCTTGGCTCACGATTGAGGACAACGGAGTAGGAATGTCCGGCGATCAGCTCCGCCAGCTGCAAGAGCGGTTGAACCGGCCGATGGACGGGGAGATCGGCTGCGGCATGTGGAACGTCAACCAACGGTTGAAGCATTGGTTCGGCGATACCGCCGGTTTGGAATTTACGGTGCCGCAGGCGTCATCGGGATTGCGCATCGTCATGTATTGGAGAGGAGATTACGCAAATGGTACGTTTATTGCTGGTTGACGATGAACCTGTGATTTTGGAGGATCTTGCTGCGTTTCTGGGCGACATGCCGGGGATCGAGAACATCCATACGGCGGGTTCCGGTCTGGAGGCCGTGGAGAAAATCGAGCAGCATCCGTTTGATATTATCGTAACCGATATCCGCATGCCCGGCATGTCCGGCCTCGAGTTGTGCGAGTACACAAGAGAGAACTGGAAGATGACCGAGTGCATTTTGCTATCCGGCTATGCCGAATTCGAATACGCCCAGAAGGCGCTCCAAACCAAGGCTGCCGCCTACCTGCTCAAGCCCGTCAAAAAAGACGAGCTGCTGGATACCATTGTGCAAGTAGCGGAGACGGTGCAAGGGAAATGGCGGGACATCGGCTCACGGCGAAAAACGGAGCAGACGCTGCGCTCCCATCTATCACTGCTTAGAGCCAACTTTTTGCGGGAACTGCTGCGCGGAGAACGGATGGCCCGCGAGAAGCTGATTGAAGAGCTGGACAAATTCGAGCTTCCCTTTACCATAGGCGGGCAGACGGCGATGATGCTGCTTCGGGTGGAGAACCGTTTCCTCGAATATGACGAGCAGAGCATCTTGTTGTTTGAATTCGCCGTCATTAATATCGCTGAAGAAGTGTTCGGCGAATATTTTGACATATGGACCTGCAAAGATGAATTTCAGTATTTGACGTTTTTAATGAAAATGAAACCTGCTGTCCCGGAACCGGTTTCCGGCAAAAAGCTGCTGGAGCGGCTGGCATGCCAGCTGCAAATTCACGTCTCGACGTATTTGGGCGGCAAGGTGTCGGCACTGGTCTGCGACTTCGAACCTTTTCCGGAGCGGCTGGCGGAGTTGTATCAGAAATCGCTGCAGCTGCTGCGCAGACTTCCCGTCAGCGAGCAGGAGCACCTGATCCGGTTGTGGGACCAGCCGCCGCAGACGCCGGTCCGGTCGCTTCAGCGGCTGTATGAACCGCCGACAGTGCTGCAGCTGATGGAGGCGGGCCGCTGGCAGGAAGCGGACGACAGGCTGGCTTACGTATTCGCCGAGCTAAGCGAGCAAGGACTGGATACGTCCGAGCATTTGACGGAGGTGTTTTTTGCCTTGTCGAATGCGTTCTCCTGCATTGTTCATATGAACGGCCTGCAGTTGGCGGATGTCTCGGTCTCGGAGGAGTACGCGGGCATGAACCGTCCGATGCTGCGATCGGCGAATCAGCTCCATGGGTGGTCTTCGCGTATGCTGCGCCGGATCGAAGCGCGCCTCGTGAGTGAGATGAAGCAAACGCACGGCACGTTTGTGCAGCAGGTGCACCGGTATATTGAGCGGCATTTGTCCGAGGACGTTTCGCTGCAGGCGCTCGGCGGGCATATGCAGCTGCATCCGGCCTATATTTCAGCGATGTATAAGCAGGAAACGGGTGAAAATGTGAGCGAGTACATATACCGCTACCGGATGGAAAAAGCACGGTATTTATTGAAAAACAGCAAAGCGAAAGTATATGAAATCGCCGCGCAGCTCGGCTACCAGTACACCCCTTATTTTACGAAGCTGTTCAAAAGCCATTTCGGCATGACGCCGCAGGAATATCGCGAGTGTATAGCCCCCTAAATCCCCCACGGGGGGACCCCAGGCGCTGCGCCCTGGACCAGCCATCGGTGGAGGGGGGGATGTGCCTCGGGCTTCGCGCCTTCGGAGCGCCTGCCATCGCTGCGCTTGGCATTGTCGCACCAGCGCTTACTACGGCGCGACTGACTGCCTCGGGCCCGCGTCCAACGGTTGTCATCCTGAATCTACTCGCATCATTAACCATGACAACATTGGACTGACCGGGACGGACTCCCGGGACATTAAAAAGTTCCACTACTTTCTAAAGAAATCATCCGTATTCCGCCGATGCCGTCTCCTATACACTGATAAGTGGCGCCGGATATAACAAGGGAGGAAGCATAATGAGAAGAATATGGTCGGGTTTGACGGCAGGTGTTCTTGCCGTGTCGGTCATCGGCTGTTCAAGCGCAAGCGACAAGGGGGCGGCCCCTGCGGTAAGCAAGGACGCCAAGCCGGGGGATGCGAAAGTAACGGAAATTACGATGATGTCTCAGGGCTCATGGGACAAAAACGGGCTGCAGGACGTGGTTGCCGGTTTCGAGAAGGAAAATCCGGGAATTAAGGTCAAGCTGGAGAGTTACCCGTTCCGCCAGCTGTTTGAGACAATCGAAGTCAAGCTTGGATCGAAATCAAAAGATTACGATGTGTTTGCGGTAGACGGTCCGCTGGTCGCCAATTATACGGTCAAAGGCTACTTGGAGCCGCTTGAGAATTATTTTCCGGCCAGCGAATGGAAGACCAAATGGATTGAATCTTCGATTAATGCGGGATCGGTCAACGGCAAGCTGATGGCCGCGCCTATGAACACATCAACGCAGGTGCTGTTTTACAACAAAGACATTTTTGCGCAAAAAGGAGTCACGCCTCCCGACTTCGATATTCAGAAGCGATGGACTTGGGAGCAGGTGGTCGATGCCGCTAAGAAGCTGACGTACGATACAAACGGCGACGGGCAAAACGACGTGTTTGGCTTCAGCTTCGACCAAATCAGCCGTGCTTACCAGACGCTGGCTTTATCGGAAAGTTTAGGGGCCAAGACAATCGACGAAAAAGGTTTAAAAACGACGGGTTTCATCAATTCCGACAAATCGGTTCAGGCTGCAAAATTTTATTACGATATGTTCAACACCTGGAAAATCAGCCCGAAGATTTCCCCGGACGAATCCAAGGAATATTTCAAATCCGGTAAAATCGCGATGTTTGTCGGCGGAACGTGGAATACGGTGCAGTTTACGGACGCGAAGGTGAATTACGGGATCGCCCCCCATCCGTACTTCAGCGGGCAAAATATCGTGACACCTACGGGAAGCTGGCATCTGGGCATCAACAAATATTCGGAGAAAAAAGAGGCTGCGGCCAAGTTTATCCGCTATTTGACGGTCGGCGAAGGCGCGAAAATCTGGTTTAACGGCAATCACGATCTGCCGTCCAACGTCGATATTCTGAAAATGATCGATACCGATAAAAAATTCGACGAATTCCCGAACAACGTGTACCGTATCGCTACCTACGAAGCTCAGAAAACGGCCGTTCCAAGACCGCTAACTCCCGGATATTTGGATTGGGAAACGCTGTACAATAAAGCGTTTGAGGATATTAAAAACGGCACCGATCCCAAGAAGGCGCTTGACGAAGCGGCTTCGCAAATGGACCGTCAGCTGAAGAAATATGAAAGCGTAGTGAAGTAAATTCGACATCGGAAGGGGAGCGCTTATGATCAGAGCCAAATACGCGCCCTACTTGTTTTTATTGCCCGCAGTGGCCCTGCTCATCATTTTTAAGGTGTATCCGATCGCTTTAGGGCTGAAAAACAGCCTGTTTGCACCGGGGTTTATCGCCGATCAGCCGACTTTCGTCGGCATCGACAATTATACGTATCTGTTTTCCGATAGCGTGTTCTGGAAATCGGTATATGCGACTTTGTTTTTTAATGTGTTCGTCAACCCGCTGCAGATCGTGCTCGCTTTCCTGCTTGCGCTTCTGCTGAATTCCAAGATCAAAGGCGTCAACCTGTTCAGGAGCCTGAATCTGGTGCCAATCGCCGTTTCTCTCCCGATCGCCTGCGTGTTGTGGAGCATTATGCTGAACCCTGAGCAGGGCGTCGTCAACTCGCTATTGGTCGCGCTTGGCCAGTCGCAGCAGCCTTTTCTGACCAGTAAAGATCAGGCGATGTGGGTGATTATGGCGATTGCCACTTGGAAAGGCGTCGGTTATTGGGCGGTGTTCCTGCTGGCCGGGCTGCAGGAGGTGCCCGCCAGCTTATATGAGGCGGCCGATATCGACGGGGCCGGGAAATGGCAGCAATTCCGCAACATCACGTTTCCGCTGATGAAGCGGCCGCTGACTTTTGTGACGGTGGCGGATACGGTGACGAACTTCCTGCTGTTTGCGCCAATGTACATTTTGACCAAGGGGGGGCCGGAGAACAGCACCAACGTGCTGATGCAGGAAAGCTTTAGCAGCGCGTTTGTATACTCCGACCCCGGCAGAGCTTCGGCTATCGTGATCTTGCTGCTGATTCTCATTTTATGCATCATCGGCATCCAGTTCCGCTTGCTGCGGTCGTCGGTTTAGAAAGGGGCGAACCGAGTGACAACAAAACCAGCAGCCAAATCGGCTATGTACGTGACACAAATTGTCGTCGTCTTTCTGATAATTTTTCCTTTGTTTTTTGCCGTCGTGTCTTCCTTGCGGCCTTTGCACGACATTTATAAATACGTATCTCCGGTCACTTGGCAAACGTTTTGGCCGACTCATTTTACGTTGGAGGCTTACGTCAATCTGTTTGTCAAAAGGAACTTTGGCAAAGTGCTGTATAACACGTTTTTTGTTGCTATGGTTACGGTAGGGTTCGGCATATGGTTTGGCTCGATGGCCGCTTTTGCTTTTGCGAAGTTCCGTTTCAGAGGGCAGCATGCGCTGTTTGTTCTGGTGCTGCTGACCTTTATGATTCCGTTCGAGGTAATCGCCATCCCGCTTTACGGGCTGGTCAACCAGCTTGGCTGGATCGACACCTATTACGGGCTGATTGTGCCGGCGGTCGCCAATGGGCTTGTGATCTTTTTATACAGGCAGTTTTTTCTCGATTTGCCGGACGCTTTGATTGAATCTGCAAGGGTGGATGGAGGGTCATGGTGGAAAATATACGCCTCCGTCATCATGCCGTTGTGCAGGCCCGTTACCGTCAGCGCCGGGTTGATGCTGTTCATCTCCCAATGGGAATCGTTTATGTGGCCGCTAATCACGACCCGTTCCAAAGATTACAAGGTGATTCAAGTAGCGCTGAGCGATTTTACGACCGAATTCGCCACGATCTGGAACGAGTTGTATGCGGGTTCCATTATCGCCGTCATCATTCCCGTTCTGCTGCTGCTGCCTCTTCAGCGCTATTTTATTCAAGGGGTTACGGGTACGGGCATTAAAGAATAAAAAACGGAGTCTGTGGGGCGAATGGTTGCTCGCGAAAACAGAGTCCCTGACAAGGAGCGAATTGATATGAACTATCCTGCGTTATCGCCGGAACAATTACTGCAAAGGCTCGAACCTCCGAAAGGCAAAGTGCGTATGGTGCTCGATACGGACACTTTTAACGAAATCGACGACCAATTTGCGGTCATTTACGCTATGCAGTCCAAGGACAAGATGGAGATCGAAGCTTTTTATGCCGCTCCTTTCTACAATCACTTATCTTCGGGTCCAAAAGACGGCATGGAGAAGAGTTACGATGAGCTTCTGAAAATTATGAAGGTGATGGGCAAGGACGGGGCTTATCCGATATATCGCGGTTCGGAAGCGTATTTGCCGGGTCCCCATACGCCGGTGGACAGCGAGGCTGCACGCGATTTGGTGAAGCGGGCGATGGCGTCGCCTGACGACGACCCGCTGTACGTTGTTGCAATCGGAGCGATCACCAATGTAGCTTCAGCTATTTTGCTGGAGCCGAAAATTATCGAAAAGATCGTTGTCGTCTGGCTCGGAGGTCATGCGCTCCATTGGCCGAATACGAAGGAGTTTAATTTGTACCAGGATCTTCATGCATCCCGCATCGTGTTGGACAGCGGCGTACCACTTGTGCTTATTCCGTGTAAGGGGGTCTCCTCGCATCTGATCACCACATTGGCGGAAGTGGAGGCCCATGTGAAGGACAAGGGCGAAATGGGTCATTATTTATACGAGACTTATAAAGGCTGCAGCGAAGACCACTATGGTTATTCACGCGTCATTTGGGATATTTCCACCATCGCGTATTTGAACGACGAGCGTTGGACGCCAAGCTCGCTTATGCACAGTCCGCTGCTTTCCGAGGATTTCAGATGGAGCTTCGACTCATCCCGGCATTTCATCCGTTATGTGTGGAACATCAACAGAGACAGCGTGTTTAAGGATTTGTTCAATAAGCTTTGATTTATGTAAGTTGAACCGGCTCCAACTCATCTGAATGCGAGTTCATCTCCAGCGTGTTTTCGTTCAACTTACATAGCTCGGATTACGTAAATTGTGGTGTAAGGAAGTTAAATCGTTATTTAAAAAAAGGAGACTGGCCGGTGCGGCATTGCCCGGTTCAGTCTCTTTTTTTTGCTTATATAGCGTACGGACGCCACGGATGCTTCGGCTGAGGTTGCAGCCATCATGCGCCGTTGCACCTCGCGCTGGGAGCTGCGCGAGGTGCCGAAAGTATCAAACTGATTTTTTGCGGTTTCATACTATATAAGTTGAACAAAAGAACATCAGGGAAAAACCGGAGTGCAGTGGAGAAAGGGAATTGCCTTGCAGGCGAGTTTTGGCTTTGAATTCCTACCATCCGCAGGCCCATTTAATAAAAGGAATTCAAAACAAGTTGTTTGAGCCGGCAAGGCAATCCCTTTCGGAATGGAACGGGCTTCCAAAACATGTGTTCAACTTATATAGCAGCAAAAGCGTGCTTTGCATGGTTTGGTCAGCCGTAGCAGTAAAATTGGCTGATTTGATTTAAATCGATTCCGAAGTATACCCAGGAACCAACCGGTCCAAATCCAAGCCAGCGGTAGCCGGATATCGAATGGCGGCTTACGTTGGTCAAATATACCCAGTAGCTTTGGCCGTTATTTTGCCAAATGTAGACGTAGCGGTACAAGCAGCCTTGGATGCTGCCCGGGCTGATCGCCAGCGCTCCCGGCCCGGCGCCGTATGTCGCTTGAGTCGGCGTAAAGCTGGGGGGCGGTCCTTGCGGCGGCCCTCCGGCTGGTCCTCCGGGAGGCGGTGGAGGCGGAAATCCGCCCGGTGCGGGTCCCCCGGCAGGAGGTGGTGGAGGCGGAAATCCACCCGGTGCGGGTCCCCCGCCTCCGGGAAACGGACCCGGAGGATAAGACCATGGAGGCGCCATCGGTGCAGCGGAAGGCGATGCCCCCTGTTGGCCCGGTGGGAAAGTCCCCATTTGCGAGTCCGGCCCGGAGATGGTACCCGGCAGCGTGCCTTGCCATGCGCCAGGTACGCCCGAAAAGCTGCGGTACGGGGACGCGTAATAATAAACTGGATACATGACGGTCAACTCCTAAAAGTTTTTGCGCCAGCAAAAACTGGCATCGAAAGCATAAACTAAAAGTTTTTGCGCCAGCAAAAACTGGCGTGGAATGCGCTTGGGGTTACAAATGCCTATATGCCCACTATATGCGGGTTAGGCGTCAGCGGACTGGGCTGCCGCCTAACTTTGAGGCATGCAACGGGCGCTATGCGGTTGAACTGCAACGAAGTGAAAGTCGTGCAAAAAAGTGCACACCCTATACGGCGCAAAGTTCAAGAAAGTATGATTGCCGCTTGGCGGCGGCAAGGCTATAGTGAAAGAAGTAGTGGAAAGCTGTTGAGAGCCGGATCCTCCGCAATCGCTGCCTGTGAATTTGGTCAGGTTCATAGAATCTGTGGTGAAGCGGAACCTCCCCTCATGAGCGAAAAAAGTAACATTTGATTTTATCCGTTGATAGCGCTTACGCCAACGATTAATGACAGGCTGGGTGACGCATAAGTATTCAGCCGTTTTTCCAAAACGTTTAGGAGGGTTCCACACTATGGACTGGAAACAAAATAAGCAGCCTTCATCCGAATACCGAATTCACCCGTTTTGGTTTTGGAACGGAGAGATGGCGGACGATCAATTGGAGAGACAAATTGCCGAAATGGCGGATAAAGGGGTAGGCGGATTTTTCTTATGCGCCAGACAAGGCATGACGATCCCGTATTTGTCGCAGGCTTGGTTTGCTAAGGTGCGTACGGCGGTGGAGAGTGCCGAGAAGCATGGCTTGCATGTGTGGCTGTACGACGAATACCCGTATCCGAGCGGCATTGCGGGCGGAGAAGTGACGCTGACGCTGCCCGAAGCCAAACATTATACGCTTGTTCAACGGTCAGAGCGGGTCGCAGGGGGATCTCAGCTTACGCTGGAGCTGCCGTGGGCGCGCATTTTGTACGCAAAGGCCGTGCCGGTGAGCAAGGAAGGCGCAAGACTATGGGAACAAGCGGTTGATGTGCGCCATACCATCGGCAATTTTCAAGCGGATCCGGTTTTTCAAAAAGCAGGTCTCACGGCATACAATCAAAAGCGTTTTTTCACCTATCGCACGATTTATAAAATGATTTGGGACGCCCCTCCCGGGGACTGGGAAGTTGTTGTATTTCAGGAAAAAGAAATCGAGGACTTCAAATATTACGGCACCTTTGTAGATCCGTGCCATCGCGAAGCTATGGCTGAATTTATCCGTCTTACTCACGACAAATACGCCGAACATCTCGGCGATCATTTCGGCAAGACCATTAAAGGCATGTTTACCGACGAGATCGGTTTACTGGGACATATTCCGTGGTCGCCTCAGCTGCCCGCTTATTTCCGCGAGCGGTGCGGATATGAGCTGCAAGAGCAGTTGCCTGCGCTTTATTGCTCCGATCACCCCAACCGGGCAAAAATCCGCTACGACTTTTTTCAAACGGTGCATCTGTTGCTGCGGGAGTCCTATCACAAGCAAGTGCATGACTGGTGCGAGCGGCACGGCTTGCAATACGTGGCCGAAGTGCCGGCAGTGCGCATGACAACGCAGCTGTTCAGCCATGTTCCAGGGGGAGATTCCGCTCACGAAAAGCTGGGCAGGCCGCTGGAATGGATTTTGAATAAATATGCGGGAAGCTTGCGCGCCAACCCGAAAATGGTCAGCTCTTTGGCCCGGCAGCTTGGACGCAAACGCAATCTGATCGAATGTTTTCACAGCGTCGGCTGGTCGATGACGCTGCAGGATGCTAAATGGATGATAGACCGGATGGCGGCGCTTGGCACAAATATGTATAACTTCCATGCGTTTTTTTACACGTTAAACGGGATGGTGAAACATGACGCGCCGCCTTCGCAATTTTTGCAAAATCCGTATTGGCCGCATTTTCGCAAGCTTGGCGATTATACGGGGCGCATCAGCAGTCTGATGAGCGCGGGACAGGCGGATATTCGAATCGCCGTGCTTGATCCGACGACTACATTATGGGCGCATATGGGCAATCCGTTTCACGGATTTCAATACGGAGGCAGCGAAGCTGGGGAAAAGGCCCGTCTGGAGCGGCTGCAAAACGATTGGGAGACGATCGGAATCCGGCTGCTGCAAAATCGCCGGGACTACGATCATCTGGATCCGGAGCTGCTGCAGACGGCGGAGTTGTCCGCCGGAGCCATGCACATCGGCGATGCCCGCTACGAGGTGCTGATCGTGCCGCCGCTGACCAATATGGAAGCGGGGGCATGGGTGAAGCTGAGGCAGTTCGCCGAGCAGGGCGGGACCGTGATTGCAATAGGACTGCTGCCCAGCGACCGGATCGAAGAAGGCAGCCCGGATGGGCAAGATTCAGCCGACTTTTTCGGGACCGATTCGCGTCAGTCGGGTGAATGGTATTGGGGGCAGGAACTTGCGGAGCAAGCGGATAATCGTCAGGAATCGGCTGCAAGCGGGAAGCCAGAGCCGCAGCCATGGGAAAAAGGGCAAGGCAACGTTTATTTTATTCGTCAACATGGCCGCGAGGGTCAGGATGCGGCGATGCATGCTCTGGTGGAGCTGCTTGAACGGGTGTCCCCTGCTGCGGTCAAACTGGAAAGCGGCGGGGCAGAACAATCATTTTTAATGCAAACACGGCGTTTTTCGGATCGTGCCGGAGCGGTATTTGTAAGCCATCAGGAGGATGGGACACTGGAAACGACGCTGTGCATCGATTCGCAGCGGCTTGGCTTCAGCTTTCCGGTCGGCCATTCCGGATTTGAATTTAGCTTGTACGATTTGGAGACCGGCGACTCGCAGCCGGTGGCTGCATCCAAGGGCGACAATGGAATCTGGCGTATCCCGCTTTCTTTTGCTCCATACCAATCGCACTTGATCGAATGGTCCGTGCCTGCAATGTCTCTGTTGGAGGAGCAGCCTGCTCCGGAACCTAACCCTGTAGCTGCGAATGCAGTTTTATGGACACTTCAGCGTCAAGGTGAGTGGCAGGTGAAACCGCTGGCCGGCAATGCCATCCGCTTCGAATCGTTTGGCTTGACCATTGGGGCGGGAACTGACATGGGCAATCTCCAAAAACTGCCGGTCAAAGCCAAAACGTTCATTGACCAATGCGACGATTTGTCGGCTCAGTTGCAGTTGCCGGTTGCGTTCAGGCAAACGTTTGGCACTCCGTTCCGTTTAAGTGTCGGTTATCCGGTGGCTTGTACGTACCAAACCGAATTTACGATCGAGACCATGCCTAAGAGCTGCCGCCTGCTTATGGACGAAGCGGCGATTTCCGGCGAATGGATGCTGTATGTGAACGGACATCCACTAACACGGGAGCATTTTTCATATCAGGAGTTATATGACCATAAAAATATCGCCTGCGACGTCGTCGGTTACTTGCGTCCGGGGCTTAATGAGCTGACAGTCGCGCTGCAGGTGGAGCATGACTGGGACGGAGTTGTTGATCCGCTGTATGTAACCGGTCCGTTTGGAGTCCGCTTTGACGAGCAAGGCCATCCGGTGATGACGGCTCAGCCGGAACGCGTAAGCGGGCTGCCGGAAGTATTTTGCCCCGGTTATCCGTATTACGCGGGCACTATCGGCTACACGCGTACATTGGATAAGCGGGAGCTGCCGGAAGGCGCGGAATTTGAATTGCAGCTGGAAGGTTGGACGGTCCACGATACCGTGGAGGTGCTGCTTAACGGCCGTTCACTCGGAGTGCGCCCGTGGTCGCCTTACCGCTGGTTTGGTTCGTCGCAGTGGTTGACCGAAGAGAGCAATGAGCTGGAGGTACGTGTGACCTATTCACTTGCGGGACTACTCGAGGGCCGTTATTTCGACGACGCTTCACATTCGCTGCTTCCTGTACAGCAGTTTGGCGGCAACGGCCGTTAAACGCACTATGTGTAAGTACAGCGCGACCTCAACAAGGAAATGATGAAAGGAGCTGTATGCGCAGATGGCGGAAATCTCCAGAACAGCGGCGGCCGCAAGCCGGTCTGCGGCCAAATCCCGGCTGTGGAACGACCTGAATCGGGATAAGTATTTATATTTGCTGGCATTTCCGGGATTGTTGTTTTTCCTTGTGTTTAAATATGTGCCGATGTGGGAAGTTGTCATCGCGTTTCAGAATTACTCGCCTTTTACGGGCATTATGCACAGTCCGTGGGTTGGCTTGCAGCATTTTGAAAAGTTTTTCGCCAACCCGGATTTTTATTTGCTGTTCCGCAATACGATGGCGATTAATGCGCTGAATCTTGTCTTTTTCTTCCCGCTGCCGATTGTTCTTTCACTGATGCTTAATGAGCTGCGGAGCGCGATTTATAAAAAGCTGGTGCAATCCATCGTGTATATGCCGCATTTCTTGTCATGGGTGATCATCGCGGGGCTGACGTTCCTGATGTTCGCCAAAGGGGAAGGCGTCGTCAACAAAATATTGGAAGCGTCCGGCATGGAGCGTATTCCGTTTCTGACGAGTCCGGACTTGTTTTGGCTGATGGTGACACTGCAGTCGATCTGGAAGGAAGCGGGCTGGGGCACAATCATCTTCCTCGCGGCGATCGCCAGCGTCGACCCGCAAATCTATGAAGCGGCGCGAATGGACGGGGCGGGAAGATTCCGCCAAATGTGGCATGTTACGCTCCCCGCTATCCGCAGCGTGATCGTCGTGCTATTGATTTTACGGCTCGGCCATATTATGGATGTAGGTTTCGAGCAAATTTTCCTGATGTACAATGGGGCCGTCTCCAAAGTGGCGGAGGTGTTCGATACCTACGTGTACCGGGTCGGCATTCAGCAGGCGCAGTTCAGCTACAGTACGGCCGCCGGCCTGTTCAAGTCGGTGGTTGGGCTGGCCCTGGTCCTGGTCGCCAACTGGATCGCCAAAAAGTGGGGCGAAGAAGGCGTATTTTAATGTGGTGATGACATGCTTATGAGGCTACTGAAAAAGTAGCGGAGTGATCGAAATCATGCTGGAGAAGCGACAGCGTTCGCTTTTGTTCCCGAATTTCACCAGCGGAAAGCAGGTAAATTCAAGAAATTCGGGGACAATTGGCGATCGTAAGCATGATTCGCTCATGCAGCGTTCACTTTTTCAGTGGCCACGATGTTTACGAAGCAGGCTTTGCATAGGCAAAGCCCAGTAGATGCTTACGATGCGATTTTTTTGCTCACGCAAAAAAATCTTAGGAGGTTCCCCCTATGAAACAAGCTTTAAGCGACAGGATGTTTAACTCTGTCAACTCGATCCTGTTGGGGATCGTCGCGGTGGCGACTTTTTTTCCGCTATATTATGTGTTTGTCGTTTCGTTTACCGATCCGACGGAATATTTGCAAAAGAAGTTCGTGTTGTTCCCGCACAATTGGTCCCTGGACTCGTATAAATACATGCTGTCGTCGAAAGCGTTTCTGCGCTCGCTTGGCAACAGCGGTTTTCTGGCGACTGTCGGCACCGCCTGCAGTCTCGTTGTGACCGCAGCGCTTGCTTACGCATTGTCCCGCAAGCGGCTGCGCGGACGCAAGACGATTCTGCTGCTGATCGTGCTGACGATTTTGTTCAGCCCCGGCATTATTCCGAACTATATGGTCGTGCGCCAGCTGCACCTGATCAATAGCATCTGGTCGCTCATTATTCCGGCTCTGGCGAGCGGCTGGAACGTCATTTTGATGAAAAGCTTTTTCGACAGCATTCCCGCCGAGCTGGAGGAGTCGGCCGCCATTGACGGCTGCAACGACATCGGCATCTGGATTCGCGTCATTCTTCCGTTATCGCTGCCGTCGCTTGCCGCGTTTGGACTGTTTTACGCGGTCGGTTACTGGAACCAGTATTTTACCGGGCTGCTGTATTTAAACGACGCCTCGAAGTGGCCGATTCAGGTGCTGCTGCAAAATATCCTGCTGAATGCAAGCAACAGCGACTTGGCCGTTTCCACGACGACTTCGACTGCGCCGCCGTCGGAGACGCTGCGTATGGCTGCCGTCATCATCGCCACCTTGCCGATCCTGGTTGTGTATCCGTTTCTGCAGAAACATTTTGCCAAGGGAGCTATGGTCGGTTCCGTCAAAGGGTAAAAGGATTTTGGCGGCTCGTTGTTGAACTGTTCTCTATAGAGGTTGAACACGCACTCATAGACGATTTTTATTGATGACGGGGGGACGCTGATGACGGGGCCGATTGCGAAATGGTTCAGGGCGGAACAGGACTCCCGCGGCTACAAGCGCAGCTTTTACCGCAAAAGCTTGTTAATGATCGCGTTAATCGCCTGCATTCCGGGACTTATCGTGGGAGCCGGCATTTATTTCGCCGCCACCAAGCAGATCGAAAACGAGCTGCAGCGGCTGCACCAAAGCCAGATCAAACAGCGCGCGGAAAATATCGACGACCAGCTGGTTTATTTGGAGCTTACTTTTTCACACTGGACGTTTGATCCGAAATTCGACCAGAGGCTTAAGGACTTGGACTTTAAATATAAATACGATCAGGTGCAGGAATTGTACCGGACGATGATCGTGATCGAGGGTTCGCATCCGCTGATTGAAAATGTGGAGCTTTATCTAAACAAACCACGGCTGCTTACGATGAATAAGGAAAAATATACGTTTCTCACGGATCCGGCGCAGATCGACAAGTACAATGCGTTTATGAAGCAGAACAAAACGATATTCTGGACCGACGAGATGAAGGATCAGCCGGGGGCGGACGGAAAATCGGCGCTTACGCTGGTGACGAAGCTGCCCGGCGGCAGCACGGAGCCGTTCGGCGTACTTGTCGCTACGCTGGATAAGACGAAGCTGAGCAAGCTGCTGCGTACGCTGACTCCTTACAACGAGGGTTCCACGCTGCTGATGTCGGGAGACGGCGGCTGGGTCATTTCCGGCGGAGACAAAATGACCGAGCTGGATAAGGAGCTGCAAGCCGAATACCGCAAACGGCAGGGCAAAGCGGAATCGTTTCTGATGAACTATAAAAATGTCACCTATTCCGTTTCTTCAGGCACGCTCACGAGGCTTGGCACGGCATGGGTGTATTTGTCAGCGGCTCCGGTGACGGCGATTACTTCCCCGGTTGTGTTTATTTCCAAGCTGATCGTGTTTATCAGCCTGGTAGGACTACTGCTTGCGCTGCTGTTCTCCTGGCTGGCATCCAACCGGCTGTATACGCCGATTGACCGGGTGGTGCGCTTGCTGTCCAGGGACCGGCGAACGATGCAGCGGTACGAAAACAAGGACGAATTCGAGCTGATCGAAAAGCAGTGGAACGAGCTTTCGCGCGAAAGCGAATCGCTGCAAGGCAAGCTGGAGCAGCAGCTCCCGCTGGTCCGGGAAGGGTTTATGCTGCAGCTTGTGCAGGGCTACCTGTTTTCCTACTCGGAGCGGGATATTCGCGAGAAACTGAAAACGTACGGGCGCGATGCGGACGGCCATTCGTTTGTCGCCGTGATGATCCAGCTGCGCGGACTGTCCAGCTTGGAGGGCCGGTTTTCCTCGGGTGACGAGGAGCTTGTTTCGTTTGCCGCGGCCAATATTATTGAAGAATTGGCGCAAAATCTGCTTTCCGGCGCAGAGATCATCAACTTCCATGACATGTGCATCGGCGTATTGATTCACGTGTCGGAGGACACGCCGGGAAGCGGGTGGCAGAAAGAGCTGCGCGACTGGGGGCAGGAGCTGATCCGTGTGATCGGCCGGATTTTGAAGCTGCAAATGACGATTTCGATCAGCAAAGCGACGCCCAGCGGCAAGCAGATTCCTTATATATTCGAGGAAGCCCGGCGTGCGCTCAGCTACCGTACCTTGCCGGAGGGCAGCCAGGTTATTGATCTGGAGCTGGTCGACAAAACCGATATGCAGCGCAAATTCAGCTATCCGTTTTCGCTGGAAAAAGAAATCATTCATTCCATCCGGATGGGCTCCGAGGATGCTGCGGCCGAGCTGATCGGGCAGTTTTTAAGCGAGCTGTCGCAGGACGGGGCCACCGAGCTGATCGTGCGGCAAGGCATGCTGCAGCTGCTTGGCAGCATTTTGAATGCGATGGTGCATTCGGGAATGAATCCGGTGTATATGTTTGCAGGAGCGAATTTGTTTGATGAGCTAAGCCAACAGAACGGGCCCGAGGACAACCTGAGGTGGTTCAAGCACCGGATTGTGCGCGCTTTTATTCAGGAGCTGATCAGCAAGCAGGATTTTCATCTGAAGCAGATGGTCGAGCAGGTGATTTTATATTTAAATGAGCGGTATATGACCGACCTGTCGCTGGAATCGTGCGCCGATTATTACGGAACGAGCCCTTATACGCTCAGCCGTGCCTTCAAGCAGATCACGGGAATCAATTTCATCGACTATTTGACCAACATCCGGCTTGTGACAGCCAAGCAGCTGCTGAAGGAAAGCGAGCTGAAAATTACCGAAGTGGCTGAGAAGGTCGGCTACCAGCAAAGCTATTTCAACCGGATTTTCAAAAAGTATGAGGGCGTTACTCCCAGTCAGTTCCGGGACATGGTCCGCGAAGCGTGAGAAAACAGCACGCTGGAGCGGACCTTGCGTTTGAGCCCTGCTTTACGTTCTACACCCTGAACCTGACGATCATTGTCTGCAATTGCTCCGACAAAACGGAAAGGGTGGCGGCTGAGTTGGTGATTTCCTGCATTGAGGCTAGCTGCTCTTCCACCGCTGTCGATACATGCTGCGTGCCGGCGGAGGTTGTTTCCGCAACGTCGGCAATGACGCCTATCGAATGAACGACCTGCTCCGAGCTTGCCGACAGTTGCTGGGAGGCAGCGGATACTTCCTGAATTTGGCCGGCGACTTCGTTAACCGACCGTTGGATCCGGTCGAACGCTTCTCCTGCAATACGAACGGCAACGATGCCTTCCGCCACTTCCTTCGTTCCCGCTTTCATATATTGTACGGCATGGCCGGTTTCCGCCTGGATATCCGTTATGATCAGCGCAATCTCCTTAGCCGAATCGGCAGTTTGCTCCGCCAGCTTCCGCACTTCCCTGGCTACGACGGCGAACCCGCTCCCATGTTCGCCGACTCTCGCCGCTTCGATGGATGCGTTTAAGGCGAGCAAATTGGTCGTCTGAGCGATACCGGTAATTGTGTCCACAATGCGGCCGATCTCCTGGGAACGCCGGCTCAGGCCTTCTACCGCTTCGGCAAGTCTCTCCACCGTATCTTGAATGGAATTCATCTGCTTAACGTTCATCCGGATCGTTTGATTTCCTTCCGCAGCCAGCTCCGAGGCGTCCATAGCGGCGGAATTTGCGCTTTCCGCGTTTCTGGCGATTTGACGGATGCCGGAAGACATTTCGCCGATCGACTTGGCACTTTCATCCACATTGCGGGCTTGTCTCTCCGTACCGGCGGCAACCTCCTCCATCGTAAACGTGATTTGCTCGGTCGCTTTGCTGATTTGCTCCGTACCGGCATTTAATTCCTCCGAAGAAGCGGCAACGTGCTTCGCCCCGGTCTGGACCTCTCGGATCAAGCTGCGGAGCTGCGCCGTCATTTCGTTAAACGAAACGGCCAGGTCGCCGATTTCGTCGCGGTTTTTCACATCGATCCGCTCTGCGGTAAGGTCTCCGGCCGCGATGCGCTTGGCGGATCGGGCCATAGTGACAATGGGCCTGGAAATGATTCTCGGAACAAACCAAGATAAAGCTGCTGTCAGCACTAACGCCGCTATGCTGATCATATCGACCAGACGTTTTCCTGTTTTGTACTGGTTGGCGGAAGCTTCCATCGCTTCCGCGGATTGTTGTTCATTAAGATCGATTAATTGCTCAAGCCGCTCCAGCGCGCTATTAAAGGAGCTTCTTGATTCGCTGATCAGCTTATCGGCGGTTGCACTGTCATTTTGTTCCCCGGCTTTGAGCACCTTGGGAAGAATCTCCGACATGGTCTGACGGTCTTGGAGAAAGCCCTCCCAGATGACCCGTTCCTGCTCGGAATCCACAAGAGGTTTGTATGTATTTTCCGTATTCTGTATATCGGCTGCAGCGGTGTCAATCTGCGATCTGAGCTTTTCTTTCGCTCCGGCATCCGTTTCCATGACCCATCTTAAGGTCAGCCGTTCAACGTTAATAAAATCGGCCTTCATATCGCCAAGCAGTTTCATGCTCGGCATATAAGAGGTTTGCACCTGCTCGGCATCCGCACCCATGTTCATCATTTTTGTAGTGGATACCGCCCCGATTGTGCCTACACATAAGAGGACAGACAAAAAACTCAGCCCCAGCTTTTTTCCTACCGTAAATTTGATCATCTTCCAGCACCCCGCCTTTTGCGTTTCTTGACTTTCGTTATCGTCTGTTGACCTGTAACGAAGCCTATTGTAAAGGCGCTTGCTTAAACCACTCTGAATGTAAATTGAAAATTTCCTGAAATTGCTAACAAACAGGTGAAATAACGCAAATCGGCGCGGCGCAACTATGTACTGGTCGTGCAACAAAGTCTATACCGGCAAAAATCGCGACTGCAAGAAAGTGCGATTGTCTGAAGATACGGCTTACATTACAGTTGACTTAACGTCAGCGAAGGCTGATGATCGAAGAACGAGATGTAGAGGTTTACGAAGCCAGTTTTTGCTGGCGCAAAAACTTTTAGGAGGAGTCATCGTGAGCATAAGAAAAAACATACCGTTCAGTCTCGCCGCCGTAATGGCGCTGTCGATGCTGGCGGGCTGCGGCGGCGGTACAAATGAAAGCGCTGCACCGGCCGGCAATGCCAGCACCCCGTCCTCTTCGGCCGCACCTGCGGGAACGGCAAGCAAGCCGGAGGATCCGCTCCAGCTAACCATTATGACAATTTTGCTGACCCCTACGCCGGCAGCCGACGACAATCCGATCAAACGGGCGATCGAAAAAGCGACCAATTCCAAAATGAACATTCAGTGGGTTTCCTCGAACAGCTACCCCGACAAGCTGAACGTGACGCTGGCCTCCGGCGACATCCCGGATCTGACTTACATTAACGATCCATTTTCACCCGTATTCCGCTCGATGGTGCAGCAGGGGGCATTCTGGGACATTACGAATTATATTAAGGACTACCCGAATTTATCGGGCAAAATTTCCAAAACCGCCTGGGATCTCACGAAAATGGAGGACGGCAAAAACTACTCGATCCCCCGTCCCCGCCCTTCTGAAGCCGACAGCTTTTTTATGATCCGCAAGGATTGGCTGGACGCGCTGAATCTGAAGGTGCCGACCACAACCGACGAGCTGTATCAAGCGCTGAAGGCGTTCGCCGAGAACGATCCGGATAAAAACGGCCAGAAGGATACGATGCCTTTTGCCGCAAACGTCAACCCGACCGATATGGGATCGCTTGCCCAAATTGAAAACGCCTTTACCGGCGCCAACGGCAGCTGGAAGCTGGTTGACGGCAAAATGGTGTTTACCGCTTTCCTGCCGGAAGAAAAGCAGGCGCTGGAGTTTTTGCGAAAAGCGGTGCAGGAGAAGCTGATTCCCGAAGACTTCGCGTCCATGAAGGGGACGCAGGTAAAAGATCTGTTCAAATCCGGCAAAGCCGGCATGATCAATGATAAAGCGGGCACGCTGATGGATTATTACAACGATATTAAGAAGGCGGTTCCGGCTTTCAAGGAAACGGATTTTTACCCGATCACTTCATTAAACAATTATAATCCGAAAGGTCCCGGTTTTGCCGGTACACTGGCCATTCCGAAGAAAGTGCCGGAAGCCAAGATGAAGCGTATCTTGAAATTGGTCGACACCTGGATGAACGACGATGTGTTTAACATCCAAACTTACGGCTTTGAAGGCACGCATCATACCGTGAAGGACGGCGTTAAAGTCGTTGATTCCAAGAAACTGCAGGACGACAACGGTCCCGACTTTAACCAAATCGTTTACGTTGCCGACCCGTATGCCAGCTCGACGAAAATCTTTTTCCAGAAAGAAACCAACGATTTGTACAAAAAGGTTCAGGACGACCGCACGAAAAACAGCGTAGCTGACACCAGCATCGGTTTATTCTCACCGACGGCGCAGCAGTTCCTGCCGGAATTCCAGAAAAATGTGCAGGACTTGAAAACAAAGGTGCTGCTGGGAACTGTGCCGATGACCGCATGGGACGAATACGTCGCCAAGATGAAAAACGACCCGAACGTGGTGAAGATGAGCCAGGAAATGACCGATGCCTACAATAAACGGGCGGGCAAATAACGAATCGCTGAGGCGGCATTTTAAGGGCGAACCTGCCTAACGAGATGCCGTCTTTTTTGCCGGGTGCGATGCAGTTGGTTTAACAACGCGAAGTGGCATTGGCTTTATTTGCGGATTGGCACAAGGAGCGGCGCACTGCAAAAATGGTGCAGCGAGATCATGGCTTGAGACGGGGAGGAACCTATATGAACAAGGGGCTTAAAGGCGAAGTTTGGCCGGCGGAGGGGCGGACGTTTCAAGATGCGAAGTCCGGGGTTTCGGTGCGGCAGTTGACCGACTATCAGGCGCATAACTATCACCTGTATTTTACCGAAAACGGCTGGTATGACGGCGGCAAACGGCTGCTGTTCGTGTCGGACCGCAGCAATTGCACCAATCTGTTCAGCATAGAGCTGGATATGGGACGGATCACGCAGCTTACCGGCTTGACTGAAGGCTGCGATTTTTTGAGCGCCTGTCTTAATCCCCAAGGGACAAAGGCTTATTACAAGCACCGCAACACGATTACCGAGGTCGATCTTGCGACTTTAGCGGAAAAGCAGCTGTATGAAGGGCCGGCCGGTTTTCAAGCCGGGCAAATCAGCGTATCGGCGGACGGCGCGTATGTGTTGACCAATCTCGTGGAAGATTTGTCACACCGTATCCGCACCGATCTGCACAGCGGTTACGTCGGCCACCGCGAAATCATGGAAGCGAGGCCGCTCAGCCGCATCGTACAAATACCGGTGAGCGGCGGCGAGGCCCGAACCGTTGTGGAAGAGCGGGACTGGATCGGCCACGTCAATCCTTCCCCGGTGCATCCCCATCTGCTGACTTACTGCCATGAAGGGCCTTGGCAACTGGTCGATCAGCGCATATGGGGCTGTGACGCGGCGACCGGACGAACTTGGCCGATCCGGCCCCGGAGGGAAGAGCTGGAGATGGTCGGCCACGAATATTGGCTCGAGTCCGATGAGCAGAGCGGCGGCCGCATCGGCTACCATGGCTTCCGTGCGAACGGGACCGGCTTTTTCGGTTCGATTTCGCTCGACAATACGGATATGGAGGAAACTGAATTTGCTTTTGTCAATTGGCATGCGCATGGGGATGGAGATAGGCAGGTCATCGTAGACGGACGCGCCCCGGTTCAGGATCTTATTTATTGGCGGCGCGGCGTTGACGGATTCGCTCAAGCCAAGCTGCTCGCTGAACACCGCTGCAGCTTTCATGTGCAGAAGGTGCATGCCCATCCGCGGTTTAGCCCGGACGGGAGCAAACTGCTGTTCACAAGCGACCGCAGCGGTTATGCGAATCTGTATTTGCTTGATATTCCCGAGGATCTGGATCGGCTTCCGGATTATGCGGCTGAAGTACGATTGCACATCCCATGAATGACTTCGATAGACGTTTTTATATATAATGGGATTATCTGTAGAAGGCGCCTGCCCGGTTTGCAGGCGCTTTTTGGCATGTTATTTCGGCTGGAAATAGAGCTTACCGAGGGGGAAAGATGATGCGTATATGTATGGCGGGCGATTCGACAATGGCGGATTACCCTGACGATCAGGCGCCGATGGCCGGATGGGGGCAGATGCTGCCTTTATTTTTACAAGGCGAAGTGACCGTGGTTAATGCCGCTCGGTGCGGCAGAAGCTCGCGAAGTTTTATCGCGGAAGGCTGGCTGGATCCGCTGCTGGGGCAGTTGGCGCCTGGGGATGTGCTGATCGTCGGTTTTGCCCATAACGACCAAAAACAAGACGAGCGGTTTACGGAGCCGCAAACAACATACCGGGTGTACTTGACCCGTTATGTGGAGGGAGCGAAGCAGAGAGGAGCGTATCCGGTGCTTGTGACTCCGGTGCAGCGGCGTCATTTTAACCAGGAAGGGCAGCTTCAGCAAACGCACGGTGATTATCCCGGCGCCATCCGTGAGCTTGCCGCTGAAATGGCAGTGCCTGTGATCGATCTGCTGCCGCTCACCGAAAGACTGTACCGGGAAATGGGACCGGAAAACTCCAAAGAGCTGTTCGTATGGCTGAAGCCGGGGGAGCATCCGAATTATCCGGAAGGTTTGGAGGACAATACGCATTTTAACGAGTACGGGGCAAGGTGTATTGCCGGATTAGCCGCCAAGGAAATGGTGAAGCTGGGTCCGCCGCTGGCGGACTACATCCATCAAGCTGCGCTGGTTAGAGAATAGTTGAATGATGAACGGGATCGGTTGGCCCCTATATTTTAACCATGGATTGACAGGAGAAACCGGAGACGATAACGAATTGACAAGTTATGATGAAAACTAATTATAGCCAGATGATTAAACATGTTGCGCTCATTATGTTGTTTCTTGTTATCCTTCTTGGGCTCCGGTGGTTCTGGTTCTCCTTCTTTGTGATACCGGAGCATCCCCGTGCCATACAAGGCGTGCTGGATCTCCGGGGCTTCGAGCTATCTCGTCCTATCACCTTGGATGGGGAGTGGGAGTTTTATCCGGAACGGCTGCTTTCTCACGACGACTTTGCGCAGCGATCTGCCGCTCCGTGGGGATACATGCAGGTGCCTGGAGATTGGAGGGGCGGCTTCGCTGATGCGAAAAATGATTCCTACGGCTACGGGACTTACCGGCTGCGTATTCTGGTCGATCAGCCGCTGCAACAGCCTTATGCTTTCTGGGTGCAGAAAATTGAAACTTCATCGGCCGTGGAAATCAATGGGCGTGTGATGGCGGAGTTCGGTCAGCCGGCGGAGCGGGCGGAATTGCATACGCCCTACGTCACCGCGTACACCGTGTATTATGAAACGGACGCCAAAGAAATCGAATTGATTGTCAGAGCGGCCAATTTCGAACGCCCGAATGAGGGCGGGTTGATCAAATCCGTCTATTTCGGTTCGGATGCCGCGATCGATACGCGGCGCTGGTACTCCATCGGGTTCCAACTGGTCACTTTCCTTATTCTGCTTTTGCATGCGTTGTATGCGGGAATCTTGTACATATTTAATGTCAGAGAAAAATCCTTTCTTGTATTTGTGCTGCTGATGTTGAGCGCCGGTATTTCGGTTATATCCGACCATGACAATCTGCTGCTGCGCTGGATCCCGTTTGACTATGCCTGGGCTGCCAAGATACGGCTGCTGTCTTATATGTGGTTGTCCTTCTTTATGCTGCTGATGGCGCGAATCCTTGCTGCATACAGGCCCGGTACGAGATGGTTCCAGGCGTATTCAGGTGTTCTTTTTCTTTATTCGGTGTTCATCGCGGCAGCTCCGATCCAGCTTGTATTTTATTCGGTGGGGTATAAAGTTTTTAGTTTCTTATACTTGGCTCCGCTGGTATGGTTTGTTTACATGATTGGCAGGATGACGTTTCAAAATCAACGCGACGCTCATTTTATACTGTTTGCGGCTACCAGTGTTTTATCCAGCGTTATCTGGGGTGTGGTGAACTATAATGCGGAAGTCACCAGAATGTATTATCCCATTGATGTGATTGCGGCCATCATCGGTTTCTCATCGTTTTGGTTCAAGAAGTATTTTCGCCATTCGGAGGAAAACTTTAAGCTGACCGCGCAGCTTAAGCGAGCGGACAAGCTGAAGGATCAGTTTCTCGCCAATACGTCGCATGAGCTGAGGACACCGCTGCACGGGATTATGAATATTGCGCAGACGATGCTGATTCGGGAAAAAGACGAGCTGGACGGCAAACGGTCCAAAGATACGGAGCTTCTGCTGACGATCAGCCGCCGTATGTCCCATATGCTGGACGACCTGCTTGACATTGCGCGGCTTCAAGACAAGCGTATCTTATTAAAGCCGGAGCCGCTGCGGCTTCAATCGGTCGTATCCGGCGTGATGGGCATGCTCGAATATATGACGGAGCGCAAACCGGTGCGTCTGCAGATGGAGATCGCCGAACAGGTGCCGCCCGTTTGGGCCGACGAAAAAAGACTTGTGCAAATTTTGTTTAATTTGGTGCATAACGCGTTGAAATATACGGACGAAGGTACGGTGGCCGTAACTGCCGAGGTCATTGGCGAAGCGGCTGTCATTCATGTAAAAGATACGGGAATCGGCATGGACGAACCTACGCAAGCGCGCATCTTTATGCCTTATGAGCAAGGGCCACGCGGAGCGGGCGAAAGCGGCGGAATCGGTCTTGGCTTGAGTATTTGCAAGCAGCTTGTCGAACTTCACGGCAGTGAGCTTACCGTTAACTCCGAACCGGACAAAGGAACGGTGTTCAGCTTTGCGCTTCCGCTTGCCGGCGAGCATCCTCAGCAGCAGATCGCTGCAGCCCGCACAGCGGAGGAAAATGATGAGGGAACTGCGGAGGGTTTGTTTGCTCCTTATAAATTGGACAATCGCTGGCCTGCTTTGCAGCCGGTGCTGCTGTCTCTGCACGGCCAAAAACCTAACATTTTGGCGGTTGATGACGATCCGGTCAATCTGAAAGTGCTGGAAAGCATCTTGTCGACGGATGAATACTACATCCAGCCCGCGGCTTCCGCATTGGAGGCGCTTGAGCTGCTGCGAACCGCAAGTTGGGATTTGCTCATTGTCGATGTTATGATGCCGCATATGTCGGGTTATGAATTGACACGGAAGGTAAGGGAATTGTTCTCCACATCGGAGCTGCCTATTTTGCTGTTGACCGCGCGCGGCGAACCTGCCGACATTTATGCCGGTTTTTTATCCGGAGCCAACGATTATGTGACCAAACCGGCCGACGCATTGGAGTTGAAATACCGCGTATGGTCGTTGACGGCACTGAAGCAATCCGTCAATGAAAGATTGCGTATGGAAGCGGCGTATCTTCAAGCGCAAATACATCCGCATTTTCTGTTTAATACGCTGAATTCCATCATGGCGTTGAGCGACATCGACACGGAAAAGATGCAGCAGTTGGGCGAAGCGTTTATCTCCTATCTGCAAGTTAGCTTTGATATGCTCAATTCCGGCGAGCGAGTGCCGCTTTCTTATGAATTGGAACTTGTCCGTTCTTACTTATATATTGAACAAGAAAGGTTCGGGCAAAGGGTTTCCGTCGAGTGGGAGGTTGATCCGGACGTGAGTTTGGCGATACCTCCGCTGACGCTTCAGCCGCTCGTAGAAAATGCGGTTAATCACGGGTTGCTAAGCAAATCGAAAGGAGGCCGCTTACTTATCCGGATTGTTCGGCAGGATGGCGCAGTGCTTTTTGAAGTGGCGGATAACGGGATCGGGATAAGGCAGGATACGATCAGCCACCTGCTCGATTATAAGGTCAAAGACAGCGGCGGTATCGGGTTGTCCAACACCCACCGCCGGCTGGCGCAAATGTATGGAAAGGGACTTACAATCGAAAGCAAACCGGGAGAAGGGACAAAGGTGTTCTTTTGTATTCCGGATGAAACCGGACAGGTTTAAAAGGTTAGCAGGACCGGCGGCAAGGGATGGCACGGGGCGGAGAAGCGCTAGCGTCCGTCTTTTAAAATCGAGGCCCCGGTCACTCCAAATTGTTCACATAAGGGCTCGATTTTAATGGGCGGCCGGAACCCGCGGCTTAACCCCGCCTCAACGCACCAAAGTAACTTACCGCAATAAGGGACTGTCCCGCGAATTTTCCGGGCAAACTGACTTCTATTAAGGTTTTTTGATGATGGGCACCCATATTTCGCAGCGGTAATTTTCCGCTTGGGTGTCGCCCGGCGGATACACCTCAAGCTCCGGACCGTCGGCGTGCTCGTAGCCGGTGGCCGGGAACCATTCCCCAAATATGCGCTTCCACACGTTTTGAATAGCGCCCGGCATCGGGCCGACCGAAGTAAACACAGCCCAACTGAGTGCGGGTATCGGCGTTGCCGTGAACTCTCCTCCTGCTGCGTCCGCGCTGCTTTCTATCGCAATAGCGTAATAGAACGTTTCCTTATGGTGCCCTGAGCTGAGGCAAACGCCCAGCACATCCTTATCCGGGGCAAGAGCGCATAATTTGGCTACGGTACCATCACTATTTGACTGCTGCCAGAAACGGGGGATTTCCCGGAAATTTTCCCCCTCTTTCATTGAGACCTCGATCGACTTTCCGACAATGGTAAAAGCGGGTTTGTCCACAATCTTGTAATCCATTTCTTTATCTCCCTTCAAAGTTAATTGGAAGGCGATACGTGGGAACGCTTTAAGCCCCGCTCCCGAATCGCGCGCATCCGAAGGAGTGATTCCGTGCGCTTTGCGAAACGCCTTGGAGAACGATTCCGGCGAGTCGTAACCGTATTTAAGCGCGACGTCCACGACCTTATCTTTCGACACGGCGAGTTCCTGCGCGGCAAGCGTCAACCGGCGGTTCCTGATGTATTCGGCCACGGTGAAGCCGGTTAACATATGGAACATGCGCTGGAAATGAAACGGAGATGAGTAGGCCGTTTTCGATATTTCGGCGATATCGAGCTTTTCGGTCATCCGCTCCTCCATATAATCAATCGCAGCCGTCATTCGGGTCAGCCATTCCATCGCATTGCCTCCTTATAATGGCATCGTATCAAAAACGATAGAAGCGGTCCTGTTCATTTGTGCTTTCATTGGATAGTAACTCCATTATACACCAGCCGGTTCCAGGTCCAGCAATATGCGTTCCAGCTACAAGCCCTGCTTAAGGACAATTCTTTCGGAATGGAACGGGCCGTCAAAAACATACGTGAAGCTTATTTAACATCGCTCATGGAACTTCCCGTTTTGGCAAACAATAAGAGGACTGAAGCAATAAAACGGCCTGCCGGGATGTCATTTAAGGGCGGTGAAAACGATGTATGGTTAACATAGTTGTGGTCGACGACGACGCCCATATCCGCGAGTTGATCGCTTATTATATGCGCCAGGAAGGGTTTGACGTTGTTGAAGCCGAGGATGGCAAAGAAGCGCTGGCGACTATAAAATCGGCCGGGGCTGATTTGGTAATTCTCGACGTCATGATGCCGGAGATGGACGGTTGGGACCTATGCCGCGAGCTTCGCGCCGGGTATCCCGATCTGCCGTTGCTGATGCTGACGGCCAAAGGAGAAACAAATCAGAAGGTGAAAGGTTTTGAGCTGGGAGCCGACGATTACCTGGTCAAGCCTTTTGATCCGCCCGAACTGATCGTGAGGGTGAAGGCGCTGCTGAAACGGTATCGTATTGAGTCGTCGCAGAAGTTGTCCATCGGCAGTTATGAGCTCGACCGGGGGCGTCTCGAAGTAACGGGCAGAGGAGAAAGCCAGACGCTGCCGCTGAAGGAATTTGAACTGCTGTTCTGCCTTGCCAGTTATCCAGGGCAAATTTTCACGCGAAACCAGCTGATCGAAAAAATATGGGGCATCGATTACGAAGGGGACGACCGTACGGTCGACGTGCATATCAAACGGCTGCGCGAACGGTTCCCCGAAGCGTCGAGTCCGTTTGCCATCGTAACGATCCGCGGGCTCGGATATCGCATCGAGGTGAAGGCATAAATGAGGCAGACGTTGTACCTCCGCGTAGTCGCCACGTTTTTGGCTGCCGTTATGTTTGGTCTCACGGCAGCGGGAGTCGTGGGCACGGCTTTTTTTCGCGACAGGTTAAATGAAGATATGCAAAACGAGCTGGTTCAAGCGGGACTTCAGATGAGCCGGATGTATACGGAGCTTGGCGTGAGGGACGCGGCGGGGTATTTCTCGGCGATCAATGCCTTACAGGAATACGATGTGGTGCTGTATGACTCCCAAACATCGTTCCGCAGCTTTGCCGCAGCTAAAGCCGACAAAGAAGCTGGCATTTCCGGTATTACCTCCGATATGATCGATAAAGTGCTGGCAGGCAGCGTATACCGCAGCAGCGGCTCCAAAATCGATCGTGTGCTTGTCGGCATTCCGCTGCAATCCAGCGGCGGAATGCTTGCCTTATTTATGCAGCCTTCGCAGCACCGGTGGAACTCGGGATTGCAGCCGCTAATGTATACGACGCTGATTACGGCGCTGGCTGCGGGCAGCCTGTTTATTTTTATCGCTGCCAGATATTTGGTCAAACCGCTCAGGGCGATGACGGCGGCGACGCGGCGCATGGCCAGAGGTGATTTCGAAGTGGACCTGGAATGGCGCAGCCGCAAGGATGAGATTGGCGAGCTGGCGCGCAGCTTCGAGGAAATGGGCGAAGGGCTGACTAAGATGGAGCAGATGCGGCAGGACTTCGTTTCCAACGTATCACATGAAATCCAGACGCCGCTGACCTCCATCTCGGGATTTTCCAAGGCGCTGCAAAATAATACGATGCCCGAACAGGAACGCATCCGTTATCTGGAAATCATCCAGACGGAAAGCGAGAGATTGTCCCGGCTCAGCGAAAATTTGCTGAAGCTGGCTTCCCTCGAATCGGAGCAGCATCCGTTCCAGCCCTCCACCTATGCTTTGGACGAGCAGCTGCGGCACGTCGTCGTTGCTTGCGAGCCGCAATGGTCGGGCAAACGGCTTACGCTTGACTTGAGTTTGCCCAATGTGAAAATCCACGCGGATAAAGACCAACTGAATCAAGTATGGATGAATTTGCTTGGCAACAGCATCAAATTCACGCCGCCGGGCGGCGGCATCCGGATTCAGCTCGAGCCGGCGATGAGTGAAATCCGCGTTTCGATAAGCGATAACGGGATCGGCATAACGGAAGCGGACCGCGAGCGGATTTTCGAACGTTTCTTTAAAGCGGATCGTTCGCGCAGCTCCAAGACGGGCGGCAGCGGATTAGGGCTTGCCATTGTTCATAAAATCGTAGCGCTTCATCATGGGCGGATCGAAGTAAACAGCTCGCCGGGGACCGGCACGATGTTTACGGTTACATTGCCCGGCTACTCCACTTTCAAACCGGAACCAGCCAAAAAACATTCGTAAGCACACCGGACCCGGTGTGCTTTTTTCTGCCAAAATCCCTTTCATTCCCTGTATTGCGCCGCGCTGCGGTTCACATTCAGTTCATATTCAGTTTGTATGTTGATGACATGTCGGGCGAACCAGCTTGAAACGCAAGAGATAGAGACAGCATGAAAGAGGTTGGGAGGGAACCGAATTGAACAAGCTGACCGGCTTTTCCATGAAAAACGTGGCCGCGGTCATTATCATCATCGCGTTGTTGTTCGGAGGAGGTATTTACGCGGCGACAACCATGAAGGCGGAAAATATGCCTGACGTTTCATTTCCCGTCGTTCTGGTGACAACATCGTATCCCGGTACACCTAAAGACGTGATGGATGAGGTCACGAAGCCTATAGAAGATAAGATAGGGAATGTGGCGGGAATCGATACGATGTCATCCACGTCCAGTGACAATATGTCCACCATTATCGTTCAATTTGAGCAAAATGTGGATACGGACAAGAAAAAGCAGGACATTGAAAGTTTGATGCAGGATGTCAGCCTGCCGACTTCGGCGGGTAAACCGAAGGTGGCGACCTTTGGTTTTGCTTCCATACCGGCCTATTATTTGGCGGTATACGCCGATAACGGCATGAGCCAAGCCGAACTCGACCAGTTGTACAAAGATACGATCAAGCCCGGTTTCGAAGGTTTGAACGGAATCGACCACATCGATTCCATCGGCAGCCGCACCACATCGCTGGACATTCAAATGAACGCGGACGCGCTGACCAGTTTGGGGATGACCCCAACCCAAGTGTCTTCCGCTATAAAGGCGGCACTGTCGAACGGGCCGGTAGGTTCGGTCGAATTCAACGGCAATACGAAGATGGCCCGGATCACGGGTGATTTGGACAGCTTATATAACTTGGAAAACATGGAACTGACGACAGGCCGGGGCGATACGATTTTGCTCAAGCAAGTCGCCGAAATCAAAGCCGTCACGGATTCCGACTTTATCGCTCGTCTGGACAATAAACCGGCAATCGGCATTCATTTGTACAAAACGAAAGAAGCCAATGCCGTCGAATTTTCCGACGCAGCCGACAAGCAAATCGCCGAATGGCAAAAAACGATGCCTAATGTGACGTTTAAGGCGATTTACAACAGCGCCGATGAGGTAAAAGAATCGATTAACGGCATGATGCGCGAAGGCATTGTCGGGGCGCTGCTCGCGTCGCTGATGATCCTGCTGTTCCTGCGCAACGTGCGCATGACGCTGATCGTACTCGTGTCCATCCCGTTGTCGATTCTGATGACGCTGCTAATGCTTTCGCAGATGAACATCACTTTAAACATCATGACGCTTGGCGGCATGTTCATCGCCGTCGGGCGGGTCGTCGACGACAGTATCGTCGTCATCGAGAATATTTACGCGTCCCTGCAGAAAGCGCAGGAGCGCGGCGAGTCGGTCATCGTAATGGCGACTCAGCAAGTGGCTAGAGCGATTACCTCATCTACGATCGCCACGGTGGGCGTGTTTGCGCCAATCGGTTTCGTCAGCGGCATCGTCGGCGAATTTTTCCGGCCGTTTGCGATTACGATCGGATGTGCGCTGCTTTCTTCGCTGCTTGTTGCGCTCACCGTCATTCCGATGATGGCCAAACTGCTGGTGCTAAAGAGCGGCAAAATCACGCATCACGACGACGAGACGAAAAAAAGCCGCATCAAATCGTTTTATGAGAAAGTGCTCAATTGGTCGCTTGTTCACCGCGGCAAAACACTGATAATATCCGGTCTGCTGTTTGTCGTTTCGATGGCGGCGATCGTGCCGAATTTGGCGGTAAGCTTTATGCCTTCCAGCGACCCCGAGCGGCAGATGTATTATCAGATCAAGCTGCCTTATGAAACGTCGATTGACGGCACCGACCAGAAGGTAAAAGAAATCGAAGCGATGCTTCAAGGGGCCAAAGACGATAAGGGCCAGCCGCTGTTTACGTTTGTGGAGTCTCTTGTCGGTTATAACGGCAAGGAAGACCAAGTGCCTTACGCCGCGGAAGTGTTCACGGAAGTAAACAAAACGGCGGACCCCGATAAAGTGAAGAAGGAATATCAGGATTTGATTTTGTACGAGCTGCCCAAAGGTTCCGAGGTAGAGCCCAAAACGCTCGCCGGCGGCGGAGGCGGAACGTCTACAACCGATTTTTCCTATTCGCTGAAAGGAGACGACCAGCAACTGCTTGAGCAGGCCTCCGTGTTAATTAAAGATAAGCTGAAGGAATTCCCTGAGCTGAGCGAGGTCGAGGATTCTCTGAGTGATGCGACAACGCAGGTAGAGATTCAAGTCGATCAAAGCAAAGCCAGAGCATTCGGATTAAGCGCCCAGACGATACGCGATACGACGCGCGGCTGGATACAGAAAGAGAATTTAGGAGATATGAAATTCGACAATATTACGTACGAGACAACGATCCAGCTGTCCAAAGCAGATAAAAATTCATTGGAACAGCTTGGCAAAATGCCCCTCAAAACGGCGAACGGAACGACCGTTTATTTAAACGAGGTGGCAAAAATCAACGAAGTTCAAGCTCCGGCCGCATTGCAGCGGGAGAGCAAGGAACAATTGGTTAAAATTACGGCAAAAATCGATTCGGAGAACAAATCCGGCGTCAGCAACAAAGTATCCGCGGCGCTTGCCGCAGTCGATCTGCCGGACGGCGTGTCCCGCGAAGTAAAAGGGGTCAGCGCCGATATTCAGGAAAGCTTTACGCAGCTGTTTGCCGCTATGGCGGTCGCCGTCGGCGTTGTGTACCTGGTTATGGTGCTTGCGTTCGGCAACGCCAGTGCGCCGTTTGCGATTCTATTCTCGCTGCCGCTGGCTGCGATTGGCGGATTGTTAGGATTATTTTTAACCGGAGAGTCGTTAAATATTACGTCGCTTATCGGATTTATGATGCTGATCGGGATTGTCGTGACCAATGCGATTGTGTTGATCGACCGCGCGCAGCAGTTGCGCGAGGAAGGTTATACGGTACGCCACGCCTTGATTGAGGCCGGTCTGGTTCGCTTGCGTCCGATCATCATGACGGCCGGCGCTACAATTGTCGCGCTGATTCCACTGGCGCTTGGCTTGTCCAAGGGCACGCTGATTTCCAAAGGTCTCGCGGTAGTCGTTATCGGCGGTCTGACGACATCGACCATTTTGACGCTTGTCGTTGTGCCGGTCATTTATGAGCTGGTCGAGGCTATGAAAACACGCATGGGCGGCTGGTTTCACCGCAAGCCCGGCAAACCGGTGAAGCAAATCAAAATGTAATCTAAGGAGCGTGACCAATAATGAAATCTTCTAGCAAAATGCTGCAAACCACCGCGCTCCTCGCGATGGTCGGTTTGCTCGCTGCGGGCTGCGGTACGGCAGGTACGAAGCCGGACGCCGCCGCTGCGGCGGCACAAAACAAGCCGGTAAAAGTAGCGGCTGTAGCGAAGCAAAGCATGGGCTCTCCCCGAGAGCAAGTGGCCGATGTCGCTGCGGTGAATCAGGTTGATCTGATTCCTAAAGCCGGCGGACAAGTCGTCGAGGTGCTGAAGAAAAAGGGAGAACCGGTTCAGCAGGGCGAAGTGATTTTCCGGATCGATTCGAAAGATGCCATACGGGCCAAGGAGAAAAGCGACGTTGCCCTGCAAAGTGCGGAAGCTTCCTTGCGGAAATCGCAAGAGGATCTGGTTAACAACCGGGTCGATTTGCAAAATTCCGTCGCCAAGGCGCAGCAGCAGCTCGATACGGTACAAAGAGACTTCAACAAAATACGCAACGATTATGACGCCGGACTTGCCACAAAGCAGCAAGTTGACCAGCAAGAGAAGCTGGTGAACAATGCTTCGATGGACCTCGCCTCGGCGCAAAACAAGCTGGCGGCATTGGACAATACAGACAGTTTGGCCTCGCTTCAAGCGCAGGTCGCTTCCTCGCAGCTGAGCGTTCAGGACGCCGCCAGCGCTTTGGACAATTATAATGTGACCGCGCCGATTTCCGGCGTGTTGGCGGATTTGACCGTGGATGTCGGAACGACGGTGTCCAGCGCAGGCAAAGCCGGGCAAATCCAGCAGACGGATCCGGTTAAGCTGAAGGTCGATTTGACGGAAAATGCCGCCGCGCTGGTCAAAGGCAAGCAGGAACTTGTTTATTATCCTGCCGACCGTCCGGATCAGAAGCGGAAAGCGAAAATCACGTTCCTGTCCAATACGATGAACAGCCAAACGAAGTTGTTTGCACTGGAGCTTGAAGCGTCCAATACGGACGCGGCTTTAAAGCCCGGCTCGCGGGTGATGCTGCAGCTGACAACCGAAGAAGAAGAGCAATCGGTCGTTGTGCCAAGCTTAAGTGTAGTAAGGGAAGGCAACGAAACATTTGTGTTTATTTTAAATGGCGACCATGCGGAAAAACGGAAAATTACGCTGGGCCGGGTGAAAGATGCGAATCAAGAGGTACTTGAAGGCTTGAAGCCGGGCGAACAGCTCATCGTATCCGGTCAGCATCAGCTGAAGGACGGCCAGAAAGTGGAAGTAGCAAAATCATAAATAAGTCAACAGGAGGAAACGCATATGAAAATGAATTGGAAAGCGACGCTTGCCACGCTGATGATTGCCTCTTTGGCGTTTTCAGCCGTTGTTCCGGCGTTGGCGGAACCGGAAACCGGAGCGGTGGAGACGGCGCAAGCCGCCTCCGATAACGCGGCGGTTTCGACAGCAGCCGCGGAGCCGGAAGCTTCGGCCTCGGATGCAGCAGCGCCAGCGACGACGGAAACGCCCGCGCCAACGGCCGCGGATGCAGCAGCGCCAGTGGCGACGGAAGCGCCAACCGCTGCGGATGCAGCAGCGCCAGCGACAACGGAAACGCCCGCGCCAACAGCCACGGATGCAGCAGCGCCAGCGGCGGCGACAGAAGCTCCTGCGCCAACGGTTGCAGCAACGGCAGCTGCCCCCGTGGTAGCTCCTGCTCCTGCGGTGTATCCGCTGAACGGCACGGTGCAGGCCGAGGTAAAAAGCTTGTCGCTCAGCAAATCGACAACCGGCACAACGATCGGCGCCGCTGTCCGCTTGCGCAATCAGCTGACGCAGATGAACCGCGTGCCGGACTATGAGCTGCGCGTGACAACCTCTGACGGCAGCGTATATACACTGCCGTCCAGCGCGACCAATCAAAAATCGATGCTGGCCAAAGAAAACGCCGATATGACATATATGGTCAAAGTTGACCGGCAGGACGATTTTACCGTTACTTCGGTATCTTTCGTTTATGTGGACGAATATGTTTATCCGAAGCTGGAAAATACGCTTTTGACCATTCCCGTTACAAATGTGTGGAACGCATCTAAGGCGGATATTACCGATCCTTACGCCAATAAAGGCTGGGGCGAATCGTTTGCGATTCCCGGTTCGGTTTCGCCGCTCCGATATGCGACCGTCGGATATTCCGAGCAAAACAACGATAAAGGACGTGCTTTCGTCGTAACTTTACTTGTTGAAAATACCGGAACCGGACAAGAAACGATGGGCGGTTTCCGGCTGGACGGAAAAACCGACGATAAAGTATTCCCCGGCAAACTGGTGGAAGAACAAGCCGTACAGCTGGCTCCCGGCGAGAAAAAATATGTGCATGTCGCTATCCCGGTAGACAACGGCACGGTGCTGAAAAGCATGTTCCTGATGACAAGCGAGATGTATACCGCTCCCGCGGCGGCAGGAGCTCAGCCGCAAGCGGCATCGTTTGACGTAGGCCGGCTTAAGATCGCCGTTCCGGCTGAAGGCACGGGTTCGGTGTCCTCGATGCCGGCAGCCGACTATACGATGGGGACGCCGATTTCCGTAGATCCGCTGAGCAAGCTGATCGATGCGAATACGGAGGTTTCTTTGGTCGAGTTGACCATGCACGGAACCGACGATGACGGGTACAAAACCGTTGTCGCCAAATTTAAATTGAATAACAAAAGCGGCATGACCGTCGCTTATCCCGCCTTCCAAACTGAAATTGCCGGCAGCGGCGGCGCCGTTTATACGGGAACGCGGCAAAACATGACGTTAACGAACTTAATGCCAAACTTGAGTTACGTAGTCAGTTATTCGTTTATGGTCCCGGATACGGAAAAAGGAGATCAGCTTTCCATCCGGCTGCTGGATAATGTGACCGCCGCGCCGTATAACACAACGCTGGCCGCGCTGCAAACAGCCGTACCGCTGGAAACGGACAGCGATACGATGTCGTTTTATCCGTTTACGGTTAAGTTAAACGATTGGCAGCTGAACGCACAAACAAGCGGCGTTACGGGCCAGACCTTGTCTTATACGTACAAGATGAAGCTTGACTTGACGGTAAACCGCGAGGATAACGTCGTTGTCGACCAGAACTTCTCCAAGTTCAAGATGGAGCTCGTCGACGGGCTGGGCCGCACGATCGGTTCCCAATCCGTACCGTTTACAGGCACTAACAAACTGATAAGCGGCGAACAGATCGTTCAGTTCACCAATCTGAAGACCGATCAGTTGGAATATCCGCTGACGATTAACATCTATGAATCGATCGACACGCCGAATGGCGAAGCCGATCGTCTGGTTAAGACGCTTAAGCAATAACATTGCGGGGTTTACGTACTGCCGCAATCGCATAAAGTTTTAGCAGGCATCACAAATCCTTATGCAGCCGAACCTCTTGTCCGCTCTGAAAAGCGGGCAAGAGGTTTTTGCTTTTTCGATGAATTATTGCATCGCAGCATCAAAACACCATTATGTTTAGAGTTTGTTGAGAGTCTGTTGTTATAATTAGATGTTGATTTTTTGGTATGACAAATATCGACAGGAGGAATGAACGCTTATTATGAAGGTGAGAAACTTGATACCAAAAGCGATACGTCTGCTGCTGGCACTGATGATCGCACTTCCCGGCCTCGTCGCGGGACTAGGACAAGCGGAAGCTGCGAGCGATGTCTGGCGTGATATCACCGGCAATGCTGCCGCAGGGGTAACCAGCATTGCCATCGCAAACGATAAGCTGTACTTGTTGTACAAAGCATCGAAAAAAATTGTTGTCAGAGAAAAAAACGATTCGAGCTGGAGCGAGCTTGTAACGTTGCCTAACCAGATTAGCGTACCGGCCAAACTGTTGGTCAAGGGCAGTGACATGTACGTCATTGATGAAGGTGTGGCGGATTCCTCATCCAGCAACTCCAAAATTTTCAAAAGCTCCGATAATGGTCAGAATTGGGCCGAGATCAACGGGCCGCCGGGCGGTTATGTCGCACTAAACGCCGGAGCTGATGTGCTGCAATCGATGTTTTTTGATACGACGGGAAATTTTTATGCACTCAGCTCCATGTACCTTTCCAAATTCGGTACAAATAACAGCTGGAGTCAAGTTGGTGTTGTTCCTGAAGACAGCAATTATTCGTATTTGTTCACAAGCGCCGCTGCGGACATCAACGGAAAAGTATACGCATCAGTTCTCAAAACGAATAAAACGAACATAAATGACAAGACGAATCTCTTTTATAGTTTAAACGGGAGTACATGGAGTCCGGTAACCGGCCCTCTTGCCTGGAAGACAATGCAATTTACCGGCGGCTCGAACGGCCGCATTTATATTGCTCACGCCGATAGCCCGAACAACGGGAATATGACTCCTGTCAAAGATATTTATTCGTATGACGGTTCCTCGTACAACTTGGAACTTCTGACCGACGATGCGGCTTGGACGTCGAAAGGTATTGTTTTTGACGGCAGCTATTTTTATATTGCAAGCGCCGATAAAATCCGTACCAGCAACCCGAACTTCTGGCCAGCCGCCCTAACTCCGCCGGCAACTTGGTACAATATTACAAGCAATCTTGATGTAATGAACCCGATGTTGTCGGTGGATCAAGCGGTTTATGCGGGTCAGCTCGGTACGAAAGGCGTCTATTACCGGAATGTCACGGACACCGAATGGAAGTTCGCTTCTTGGCCTCAAAGCGATTTTGGCACGGTATTCTCCTTTGTGGCCCGCAGCGGCAACTGGTACGCGGCGGATATTACAACGACCGGCATGATGTCTCCAAGCGTGATTAAAATACGGACCAGCGCCGACCATGGAGTTACATGGGCCACTTACGAGTTGCCCTCGTCTTATACGATCGCAGGCGCACTGAATCCGCTGGTCGTTGGCGCTAACGGCGCGGTGTACATGAATGACGGCAAAAACATATTTAAGCTGGGTGCGGATCGCACCTGGTCGCAAATTTCGGTGCCTGCCGATGCGGGGGGGTTCAGCTTCGCTTATACGGGCGTAGCCGTAAACGGCTCGAATGAACTGTACGCGAACATTCGCAAATATAGCCCGCTGCAGCCGCTGAACAATACGGCCAAGCTGTACAAATATAACGAAGCCACTTTGCAATGGGGCGCGATCGCCGACAGCCCAAGCGCATCCATGCAGCTGTATACCGATTCGGACAATGGCATGCACGCCGCCACATCCATAGTCATGAACGGCGAGACGCCAAGAGCGTATATGTATCGCATCGACGATACCGGCTTTTCGGACGAAGCGACGTTGGACAGCCTGAGCCAGGCTCGTTACGGCATGGCTTACGGCAACGGTTATTATTACATTTTGGATGCGGACACCAAAACGATTCGCACAACAAATCCGAATTTCTCTACGGGACTGACGCCACCGGTGTTGACGGCCGATGCAACCGATAACGATACGGCACATGCGCTGGAGCTGACGTTTGCCGACGACGCGGCTTGGCGCGCCGCAATTACCGATGTGACCGTCACCAAGGGCGGCACAGTGGCAAATGCCGTGTACAACGTGGGGCAGGGAACGCTTACGTTGACCGGATTAAATATCCCGGGTACTTATGAGGTGAAGGTCAAAGCGAGTGGTTACCATGACGCTGTGATCAACCAGCAGGTTAATCTGACGCCATCCACTTGGTACAATATTACGAGCGATCTCGATGCGACATTCATCGGATTGTCGGTGAATCAGGCGGTTTATGCGGCGCAGTTTGCTACAACAGGTGTCTATTACCGCAATGTCAGCGATATAGAGTGGAAGTTTGTTTCTTGGCCTCAAAGCGATTTTGGCGCGGTATTCTCCTTTATAGCCCGCAGCGGCAAGTGGTACGTGGCGGATAGTACGTCGACCGGCATGATGACTCCAAGCGTGATCAAGGTACATATTAGCTCCGATCAAGGGGCTACATGGTCCACATACGAACTGCCTTCGACTTATACCTTCGTAGGCGCGCTGAATCCGCTGGCCGTCGGTGCCGACGGTGCAGTGTACATGAATGACGGCAAAAACATATTCAAGCTGGGTGCGGATCGCGCCTGGTCGCGGATTCCGGTGCCTGCCGATGCGGGGGGCTCCAGCTTCGCTTATACGGGTATAGCCGTGAACGGCTCGAATGTGCTGTATGCCAGCATTCGCAAGTACAATCCGCTGCAGCCGCTGAACAATACGGCCAAGCTGTATAAATATAACGAAGCCGGTCCGCAATGGGCCGAGATCGCCGACAGCCCAAGCGCATCGATGCAATTGTATACCGATTCGGACAATGTCATCCATGCGGCTACGTTCAACGTCATGAACGGCGAGACGCCGAGAGCGTATATGTACCGCGTCGACGATACCGGCTTCACGGACGAAGCGACGCTGGACAGTCTCGGCCAAGCACGTAACGGAATGGCTTATGGCAACGGCTATTATTACATTTTGGACGCGGACGGCAAAACGATTCGCACTACTAATCCGAATTTCTCAACAGGGCTGACGCCGCCGGTGTTGACTCCGGATACGACGAATAATGACGATGTTCACCCGCTGGAGCTGGCATTTGACGATAACGCCGACTGGCGCTCGAATGTCACAAACGTCACCGTCAAGAAAGACGATACGGTAGTATCTGCGGATTATCAGCTGGTTGCAGGCGCGTTAAAGTTCCCGCAGGCTTTGCCGGCAGGCTCTTATACGATTGAAGTTACCGCGGCCGGTTACAAAAAAGCGACCGTTCAGCAAACCGTGCTGATTACCGCTCCGGTGCTTGTTGCCGACACGAGCAATAATGACACGATACATGAAATCACCGTCACGTTTGCGGATAATGTGAAATGGCGCGAGTCCTTGACAAGTGTTGTCTATAACGGCAGCACGGCCGACAGCAGCAAGTACCGGCTGTCCGCAGGCCAGTTGGTGTTCACAGCAGGTTATCTCCCTGTAGGTGATGTGAACCTTGTCGTCCAAGCGGCCGGATATCCTGACGCATCGGTTATCCAAACTGTAAAACAATACTGGAGCAGTTCCTCTTCTTCTTCGCCGGGTTCGGCTAGTACAGGAACAAGTTCCAACAGGGAAGTCATCAAGGTTGACGTGCTGGGCGGTTCGCGCACAGGCGACGTCGTCTCGCAGGTTGAAATCGTACGTACAACGGATGAAAAAGGCCGTAAAACCGACGAGGTCAGCTTCACAGCCGAGTTGGCAGCCCGTGCCGTCGAAATGATGAAATCTTCCGGCGCGGCGCAGGCCGTCATTGTTATTCCGGACGCACAGGACGAAGTATCGGCCGTTCAGGTGTCACTGCCGCGCCAAGCGCTGGAGCAGCTGACCGGTGCAGGCATCGGGCTGGTCATTGAAACAAGCGGCGCAACGATAAATATCCCGGCAGCTTCGCTTGCGGCGTCAAGCGGCGACCTGTATTTCCATGTCGTGCCGATCAAAGACGCGGCACTGCAAAAGGAAGCAGGCGAGCGCGCCATAATCAACAGCGGTTCCGTAGCCTTGCAGGATGCGGTTGTTGTCGGCCGGCCGATGACTATCGAGACGAATCTGCAAGCACAGCCGGTCACACTGACGCTGCCGCTTGGCAGCTTTTCGGTAGATCAAATCGGCCGTTTGCGGATTTATATTGAGCACAGCGACGGTACGACGGAATGGCTGAAAGGCGAGCCGGCCGTGGACGATTCGGGAGCCGCCGCGATTCGTTTCACCGTAACAAAATTCAGTACGTTCACAATCATCGACACGGCATCGTCCGTATCGAGACAAGCGTACATGTTCGGTTATGAAGACGGCACCTTCCGTCCCGAGCAAGTTGTTACACGCGGCCAAATGGCCGCTATCCTGTCCCGATTGTTGGGCGGCGCAGCCGCAAAAGCAGCAGCCCCTTCTTATGAAGATAAAGCGCAGTTTCCGGAATGGGCTGCAGGGGCCATTGGACAGGTGTCCGCGCTTGGTCTGATGGACGGCTATGATGACGGCACCTTCCAGGCCGATCGCGCTGTTACCCGCGCCGAAGCCGCTGCGATTGTTGCCAGATTGGCGAAGCCGGGCAATGTCGGCCAAGCGGCCAGCTTTACGGATACACGCGGCCACTGGGCTGTCGGGGCGATTGACACAGCCGCCCGGGCGGGGCTGCTGACAGGCTACGAGGACGGCAGCTTCGTTCCGGACCGCAAGCTTAGCCGCGCGGAGGCGGTGACGCTGATCAACCGTTTGATTGAGCGTTCCGCACCAAACAGCGGGGCGCCGCTTTGGTCGGATGTGCCGGCAGCGCATTGGGCGTTTGGCGATATTCAGGCCGCCAGCTCGATCGCGCCTTAATCATCGTGCCAAGCTGAAACTTTAAAGCGCGTCTGGCGCTGCATTCATTGTCACACCGCCTCAGTCCGGGTTATGCGGACTGGGGCGTTTTTTTGCGTTTGCCGTTACTCCTCGGAGATAATGTTGCCGGCCGGGATTATATTTCCATGACGCTAAAGTTGAAATTATCGTCTCTGCAACCGATAATTTACTTGAGTGGGATCGCTCATTTTTTTGTACAAGGCGCGCGTTCCTTATCGGTTACAGATTCTTCAGTTTCAATTCATACTCCTTTCACATTACATGTTTAAGATGATATTTGCTGGATAAAAAGCCGGCCGGCTTTCGGCGTTTCATGCGCTCCCTATGCGCGCAGCAATAACTTTAAGCGCATATCGACACAGCGCGGCGGCCGGTTGTAGCGGCGGTCTGCGATGGCTGCCCATCGCCGGTAACACCCTGAGGAGGAATACAATTGGCTTCCATTTTGATAGTGGATGACGACCGGAATATACGGGAACTGATCAAGGTTTATTTGATTAAAGAGAGCTATATGGTTTTTGAAGCAGGCAACGGAGTCGCCGCGCTGGCCTTGTTGGAGAAGGAGCGTGTTGATCTGGTTGTGCTGGATATTATGATGCCGCAGATGGACGGCTGGGAGCTGTGCCGCGAAATCAAGCGGACCAGCGATTTGCCGGTGCTGATGGTAACGGCCAAAGGGGAAGCGGCGCATAAAATTAAAGGTTTCCAGCTGGGCACCGACGATTACATAGTTAAACCTTTTGATCCGCAAGAGCTGGTGCTGCGCGTCAGAGCGCTGCTGAAGCGGTACCGGATTTCCATATCCCAATCGGTTTCCGTCGGGGATCTGCATATGAACCGGAGCACCTATGACGTCATGGTGGGCAGCGAACGGATGCTGCTTCCGCTTAAAGAATTCGAGCTTTTGTTTAAGCTGACCGGAACGGTTGGGCATATTTTTACGAGGGAGCAGCTGATCGAGCAAATATGGGGCAGCGACTACGAAGGCGACGAGCGCACGGTCGACGTGCACATCAAGCGCTTGCGCGAACGGCTGGCCGGCAAAACAAACACTGTCAAAATTACGACCGTCCGGGGCATCGGATACCGGCTGGAGATGTGCGATGAGTAGATCGCTGTATTTTCGCACGGTGCTGGTATTTGTACTGGTTGTTATTTTCAGCGTAACCTTGTCTTATTATGTATCTTCCCTGCTGTTTCGGAATAAAGGCGAGGCGCAAATGCAAGACGACATGCTGACTGCGGGACATTACACAATTCAGATGTTCAAGGAAACCGGGGTCAAAAATCCCGACTCTTACATCACACGGCTTGCTTTGCTGCAGCATTTTATTTTTCTGCTGTACGACGAAACGGGCGAGGTCAAAACGTACCCCGTATCGCCGCTGCCTCCTGAAGAAAACCGCCCGATCGACAAATCGGTCATTAAATATGTGCTGGACGGCGACAATTATCAAAACCGTGCTCCGCAAAAAAAACCGCTGGACGAGCTGATCGGCCTCCCTTTTCAGGTCAACGGTAAACCTTACGCTTTGTTTGTGCAGCTTAATGTATCGGCCCGCTCGGCGGATTTGGAGAAAACGGCGGCAATGACGCTGCTGCTTGTGCTGGCTATCGGCAGCTTAACGGCGCTGATTGCTTCGCGTTATGTCGTCAAGCCGCTGCTCAAGCTGACCGAAGCGACAAGCCGGCTGGCCAAGGGCGATTTCGGGGTGCAGGTCAATGTCCGCAGTAAAGACGAGATTGGCTTGCTGGCGGACAGTTTTAACAGGATGTCCAAGGAACTGGGTCAAATCGAGCGGATGAGGCAAGATTTTGTGGCAAACGTATCACATGAAATTCAAACGCCGCTGACGTCGATCCGCGGATTCTCCAAAGCGCTTAAAGAAAATGTAATTGCCGATGAAGACCGCGGCCGTTATTTGGATATCATTCAAACGGAAAGCGAGCGCTTATCCAGGCTGGTGGACAATCTGCTGCGCCTTGCCTCGCTGGAATCGGAGCACCACCCGTTTACGCCGGCAGTTTATGACTTGGGAGAGCAATTGCGCAAGGTGATGTTGTCGCTGGACCCGCTGTTTGAACAGAAAGGCGTGGAATGGGATGTCGACCTGCCTGGGGTCAAAATTTTTGCCGATGAGGACCAGCTCTATCAAGTATGGGTGAACCTGCTGCGTAACAGCATCAAATTTACGCCGCGAGGCGGCAGCGTTGCTGTGGCTATTCACAAAGATGCGGACGGGGTGTCGGTATCCGTCCAAGATACGGGGATTGGAATCCGCGAGATCGACAAAACTCATATATTCGAAAGATTTTATAAAGCCGACGTCAATGGCGAAGAGGAAGCGGCAGGTAACGGCCTGGGGTTGGCGATTGTGAAGAAAATCGTCGATATTCATGAGGGAATCGTCGAAGTATACAGCAAAGAAGGGCAAGGCAGCCAATTTGTCATCAAACTGCCAAATAGGGCCGAAATGTAATGGATTGACCGTTTGTTCGATAGAGTGTTAGAATAGGTAGGTGAACCTTTCGACAAATAAACAATTTATATCATTTTTTATCAAGATGAAAAGAAAAGTTTATCGAAATGTCGAGTTCGCTCATCTCGCAGTCGCCAGTCTTTGAATTTTATTTTTCGTCTGAACTAAGTTCAATATAATGAACTAAAATTCGGACTAGGGAGGCCTTCACTGTGAAATTTGCCAGGTTTGTTGCGAAAGGTCACGATACGCCAGTTACGGCTATCGTGCAAGGGGACGAGCTGCATGTGATCGAAGGTTGTATGTTCGATCAATGGCAGAGGTCAGGAGAGATTGTACCGTTGTCCGAGGCCAAGCTGCTTGCTCCGCTCGTGCCGACCTCCATCATAGGTATCGGCAAAAATTACATTGCTCCCGGCGAACAGAAGCCGGAGAAGCTGCCCGATATTCCGGTGTTGTTTTATAAACCGGTCTCATCGGTCATCGGGCCAGGGGAAGCGATCATCATCCCAAACGGCTTGGATGAAGTCAAGTTCGAGTCCGAGCTGGCGGTTGTCATCGGACGCGCAGCCCGCAATGTGTCCGAGGAAGAAGCGCTTGACTATGTGTTTGGATATACGGTGGGCAACGATGTTACCGCTCCGCAGCTGTTTCATCCGGAAGGGCATTGGCTGGTCGGTAAATCGGCGGATACGTTTACACCTCTGGGTCCTGTTATTGAAACCGAACTTAACCCGGATCAGGTCGTTATCCAAGCGACTCATAACGGCATTTTAAAACAAAACAGCCCGATTGATCTGATTATCGTGTCTGTTAGGTACTTAATTTCTTATTTATCCCGTTACATGACCTTGCAGCCTGGAGATGTGATTTTAACCGGTTCTCCGGCAGGTGCGGTGATGATGGAACAGGGAGATACGATTGAATGCGCCATTGAAGGCATCGGTGTTTTACAAAATCATGTGGCGAAATAAGGGGAGAGCAAACTATGGCAGTAGGAACTAGTATTATCATCCGGGTCGAGCTCGACAAAACGGCAGTTAACTTCGGAGAAGTCGCTACGGCGATCAATAATGCGGGCGGCGATGTGATCGCTGTCGACGTTATTCGCGCCGGCCAGCTTACTACGATCCGGGATATCACCGTCAACGTATCCGATATTGAAAGCCAAAAAGTCGTGAACGCCCTGCAATTTATGCCCGGCGTTAAAGTAGTCAACACCTCCGACCGCACGTTCCTCGTTCACTTGGGCGGCAAAATCGAGGTACAGCCCAAACTTCCGATCAAAAACCGCGACGATTTGTCGAAAGTATATACGCCGGGCGTAGCTAGAGTGTGCTCGGCTATTCATGAAAATAAAAGCAAAGCTTATTCGCTGACCATTAAACGCAATATGGTAGCCGTTGTTTCCGACGGTTCCGCCGTGCTTGGTCTTGGCGATATCGGTCCCGAAGCGTCCATCCCGGTAATGGAAGGCAAAGCGATGTTGTTTAAGCAGTTTGCCGGCGTTGACGCCTTCCCCATTTGCTTGGACACTCAGGATACGGAAGAAATTATCCGCACCATCAAAGCAATCGCTCCCGTCTTCGGCGGCATCAACCTGGAAGACATCAGCTCCCCGCGCTGCTTCGAAATTGAAGAACGGCTGACGAAGGAACTCGATATTCCGGTAATGCATGATGACCAGCACGGTACTGCTATCGTTGTGCTGGCAGGTCTGATCAACTCGCTGAAAGTCGTGAAAAAACCGATCGGCAGCGTTCGTGTTGTCGTCAACGGAATCGGCGCAGCCGGCGTAGCGATCTGCAAAATGCTGCTTGCCGCAGGTGTATCGCATCTTACGGCAGTAGACCGCTTCGGCGCCATCAAACCGGGCGAAGAATACGAAAACAAGCAATGGCAATGGCTGGCCGAACAACCTCAGCTGCAAAACGGCGGCTGCACGTTGTCCGAAGCGCTTGTCGGTGCCGATGTGTTCATCGGCGTATCACGCGCAGGTCTGCTTACTGTGGAGCATCTGAAATCGATGGCGTCCGATCCGATCGTATTCGCTATGGCGAACCCGGAACCGGAAATCGATCCCGAACTTGCTGAGCCTTACGTGCGTATCTTGGCTACAGGCCGCAGCGATTACCCGAACCAAATCAACAACGTGCTGGCGTTCCCGGGTATTTTCAGCGGTGCATTGCACTGCCGCGCCCGCGACATCAATACCGAAATGAAGCTGGCAACCGCTCATGCGATTGCATCTGTCGTTACGGATGAAGAACTGAACGAACAATACATTATCCCGAGCGTGTTTAACGCCCATGTGGTTGAGACCGTTCGCCGCGAGGTTGTCAAAGCGGCTTTGCGCACCGGCGTAGCCCGCCGCGTGCCAAGCGAGTTCCGCGAGTAGTCTTAAGCATCGCCTCATTGCGTAACAATTGGAGCCGCAGAGCTTTTTTGCGGCTCTTTTCCATTTAATGCATTCATGGGCTGAAATTGCAAACAGCAAACGAATGAATATACGGCACATATATTTTACGAAGCAGGCTTTGTTGCGCAAAGCCTAGCATATGCTTACGAAGCAAGTTTTGCTTCGCAAAACTCTTGATGGGAAAATAACGCGATGCACGACAGTTACATTAACGTGGTTTTATTTGGTAGCATGGTCGTAACAAAGTACCAGGTAGAAAAAAGACAAAGACATACCCGGCAAGCTAAAAATCAAGCTTACGGAATGAAGAGTTTTAAGTTCTCACTTTAAGCTGATGACGGTTCTTCCGACTTCTGTATCGAGTACCCGAGTTTCTGAAGTCGTTTGATCATAAGTTCTTCATGAGTAACTGATCTGCGTTTGGCTTGGAAATCGGCACCAAGTTCTTTGTAGGTTTCACAAGTCTTTAAGATGTGGTAGGCAATCACGAGCATTTTATGAGCAATCGCGACAACAGCTTTATTTTTCCCGCGCCTTGAGGCAATAGACCAGAACGTTGCACCTAAAAAGCTTCGAGTTTTACTGGCTGACCACGCAGCTTCGACTAGCGCAGCTTTCAAAGCGGCATTACCTTTTAAGATGTGTGAACTTTTTTTTTACCGGCACTCTCATTATTGCCCGGACTTAAACCGGCCCACGATGAAAGATGAGCCTCTGTGGGGAAGATAGACATATCCACTCCGATTTCAGCGACGATCACTTGGGCGGTTTTCAGAGCGACGCCGGGAATGGTATCCAAATTAGCCAGTTGTTCTTGATAGGGTTCAAAGTAAGGGATCATATCGTTTTCAAGATCAGCAATCGACTGTTCAAGATGGTTGAGGTGAGCAAGGGAACGCTTGATCATACTGCGATGATGCTTGGTTACACGTCCATTTAACGCTTTGATGAGGTCTGGTATCTTGGAACGCATGCTTCCTTTGGCTAGGTCGGCAATATGTGCAGGTTCAATCGTCTCTCCATGGATCAAGGCATCCAGCATTAAGCGGCCAGAAACACCAAATACATCGGAGATGAACGTAGATATCTTGATGTTAGCATCTTCGAGGGTCTTGAGAATACGGTTGCGTTCTGCACTTTCGTACCCTTTCAGTTTTTTTCGATAACGGGTAAGGTCGCGAAGTTGTCTGATCTCTTGTGGCGGGATAAAGCTGCCCCGGATTAAATCGCACCGGTGTAATTGAGCAATCCATTCAGCATCCTTGACATCTGTTTTCTTGCCCTTGATATTTTTGATGTGAGCCGCGTTACCCAGTGTGATTGTACAAGAGGCTTCCAGAACGTTATAAACGGGTCGCCAAAAGATGCCTGTACTTTCCATAGCAATATCGGTGCAGCCCTCTTCTTCAAGCCAAAGCTAAAAGCCCGGATAACACCGTTGAAAATTCACGAATTTGCTTATCCGGTTTACGATCCAAAGGTCCTTTCAGTAAACAAACAACAACGTTGGCCTGATGAACATCCAAGCCTGCACAACAATTTCGAATTGCATCCATATCTAGGCATCCTTTCCGCAGGGCTACAATCGCCCGACTAAAGCCTGTAATTTGATGGGTGTGGCTCATAGCGCACAATAGTTTGATCTCAAGGCGATGTATTTCAGTTTAGGAGTCGCGGTCGTACCACATTGAGCTTATCGACTTTTCCTGTCCTGCTCTTATCTTTGTTGACAGGTTAAGATCGAAATAAACCAGGTTTTATTTTCAATAAAGTTTGAGCCCGATAG